>NZ_AUKG01000001.1:0-619960 GCF_000424625.1 Conexibacter woesei Iso977N | reverse complement strand
CGGCAACTCGGGCGGGCCGCTGCTGGACGGCAGCGGCAAGGTGCTGGGGATCAACTCGCAGATCCGGTCCTCGTCGGGGTCGGGCAGCGGCGTCGGGTTCGCGGTCCCGGTCGACGTCGTCCGGCACTCGATCAGCCAGCTGCGCGAGAACGGCAGGGTCGAGTACCCGTACTTGGGCGTCTCGACGTCGGGCGTCTACCCGCAGCTGGCGAGGGAGTTCAGGCTCGGGACGGACGTCGGCGCGTGGATCCAGACGGTCGTGCCCGACGGGCCGGGCGACAGGGCCGGCGTGAAGGCCGGCGACAGGCGCGAGACCTTCCAGGAGCAGCCGTTCCGGGTGGGCGGCGACGTCGTCACGAAGATCGACGGCGCGCCCGTCCGCGAGGACGCCGACCTGGCGCGGTCGCTGCTGGACAGGCGGCCCGGTGACAGGGTCACGCTGACGATCGTGCGCGACGGTGCCAGCAGGCAGGTGTCCGTCACGCTCGGAACCCGCCCGCTCCAGACGCCGCGGGGGTAGGCTCGCACCGTGCTCCAGCCTGTGACCCTGGGGTCCAAGACCCTCGCGGACTACACGCACATCTTCGGCCGGGACGAGATCGCCGAGATCCGCGCGCTGGCCGAGCCCCTGAAGGGGGCGCGCGTCGTGCACGTCTCGGCGACCGCGTTCGGCGGTGGCGTCGCGGAGATCCTGTACACGTTGGTCCCGCTGATGAGGGACGTCGGGATCGACGTCGAGTGGCAGATCATCTACGGGCGCGAGGAGTTCTTCTTCGCGACCAAGTTGATGCACAATGCGTTGCAGGGCGCGCCGGAGGATCTGACGGCGGAGCAGTGGGCGACGTGGCGCGAGTACAACGAGATGAACGCGCGCGAGCTGCCGGACGGGTGGGACGTGGCGATCATCCACGACCCGCAGCCGGCCGCGATGTACGGGTTGGTCCCGGAGAAGGCGCGCTCGTGGCTGTGGCGCTGCCACATCGACCTGTCGACGCCGAACGCCGACACGATCGGGCAGCTGTTGCCGTACATCCGCGATTACCCCGAGACGCTGTTCCACATGGCGCAGTACGTGCCGGACGGGCTGAACGGGCATGTCAACGTCGTGCCCCCGGCGATCGACCCCCTTGCCCCCAAGAACATGGCCTTGTCGCCCGACGATGCCGCCTACGTGTGCGGGCAGTTCGGGATCGACGTCGACCGGCCGCTGCTCGTGCAGGTCTCGCGCTTCGATCCGTGGAAGGATCCGCTGGGCGTGATCGACGCCTACAAGTTGGTCAAGGAGGAGCGACCCGACGTGCAGCTGGCGCTGGTGGGATCGATGGCGAGCGACGACCCCGAGGGCTGGGACTACTACAACGCGACCGTGGCCCACGCCGACGGAGACCCGGACATCTTCATCCTCAACAACTTCAACAACGTCGGCTCGATCGAGGTCAACGCCTTCCAGTCTCACGCCGACGTGGTGATCCAGAAGTCGATCCGCGAGGGCTTCGGGCTGACGGTCAGCGAGGCGCTCTGGAAGAGCAAGCCGTTCGTCGGCGGCGACGTCGGCGGCATCCCGCTGCAGGTCGAGCAGGGCGTGACCGGGTACTTGGTCCGCTCCCCCGAGCAGTGCGCGGCGCGCTGCGCCGACATCATCGCCGACCCGGCTCTGGGCAAGGCGCTGGGCCGCCGCGGCAAGGCGCATGTGCGCAAGCACTTCCTGACGCCGCGCTACCTGCGCGACTACCTGAAGATCTTCCACGAGGTGCTCGGGATCAACAGCGGTGGCGGGACGGGCGCGGCTGCGGCATCGCCCGACGGCGCGACTGCGCGCGGCGCGGCCGTGGCACCGCCTCCGGGCGCGGCTTCGGCGCAGGGGGATGCGGCATGAGCGGCGAGCAGGACCGCCCGCTGATCCTGGTCTCCAACCGCGGGCCGGTGACGTTCGACGACGAGGGCGGCTTCAAGCGCGGCACGGGCGGCCTGGTCACGGCGCTCACCGGGCTGGCGGTCCATCGCGACGTCGTCTGGATCGCGAGCGCGCTGACCGAGGGCGACAAGCAGCGGGTCGCGGAGGCCGACGGGCAGTCGTTCGAGGTCGACACCGCGGGCGAGGGCACGTTCCAGGTCCGGATGGTCGTCAGCGACGACGACGCCTACGATCGCTTCTACAACATCTTCGCCAACCCGATGCTGTGGTTCATCCAGCACTACCTCTGGGACCTCAGCAACGCGCCGGACATCCGCCGCCACGAGATCGAGGCGTTCGAGTTCGGCTACAACGTGGTCAACGAGGACCTCGCGAAGGCCGTCGTGGAGGAGATCGAGGGCGTCGAGGAGCCCGTCGTGATGGTCCACGACTACCACCTCTACACGCTGCCCGGGCTGATCCGGAAGGCGCGGCCGGACGCGTTCCTCCATCACTTCGTGCACATCCCGTGGACGCAGCCAGATGCGTGGCGCGTGCTGCCGCGCGGGGTGCGGCGCGAGATCTACGAGGGCCTGCTGGCCAACGACATCATCGGGTTCCACACGCGGTCCTACCGCTGGAACTTCCTCCAGTGCTGCCGCGACCTGATGGAGCTCGACGTCGACTTCGAGAACGGCATCGTGCGCTTCGAGGATCGCGAGATCTGGGTGCGCGCCTACCCGCTGCCGATCGACGCCGACGCGATCCGGCGGGTGGCCACCAACAACGAGCGCGTCGCGGAGTTCGAGGCCGAGATCCTGCGGCGCCGACGCGAGCACCTGATCCTGCGCGTCGACCGCGCCGACCTGTCCAAGAACGTCCTGCGCGGGTTCACGGCCTTCGACCTGTTCCTGGAACAGCACCCGGAGTTCCGCGAGAAGGTGACGTTCGTCGCGCAGCTGATGCCGTCCCGGACCGACGTGCCCGAGTACGCCGAGTACCTGGAGCGGATCGAGGCGATCGTCGCGGTCGTCAACCACCGCCACGGGACGCCGGACTGGATGCCGATCCAGCTCAAGCTCAAGGACGACCTCGAGGACGCGGTCGCTGCCTACAAGAACTACGACGTGCTGCTGGTCAACGCGATGTTCGACGGCATGAACCTGGTCGCCAAGGAAGGGCCGATGGTCAACGAGGTGCACGGCGTCTCGATCCTGAGCGAGAACACCGGCGCCCACGAAGAGCTCGGCGAGTTCGCGCTCAGCGTCAACCCCTTCGACATCCAAGAGCTGGCCGACTCCATCCACGCCGCCCTGACGATGGCCCCCGACGAGCGCGAACGCCGCGCCCACGGCCTCCAGAACATCATCACCTCCCGCAACCCCGGCGACTGGATCGACGACCAGATCGCCGACATCCGCAAGAAGGCCGGCGTCGAGGCCTAGCGCCCCGCCCCGCCGGGGCGTCCGCCAACTTCGCGCCGCGGCCAGAATCCGTAGCTCAGCTGGATCAAGCTACGGACCTCGGTCAGCACGCCGGCGCGTCTCGCTCGACTCACGGCCGACCGGCTCTTCGCTCGCGTCTCGGCTCTCCAGATGAGACGGTCACCGGCCATGACCGACGTTTCCGACGCGAACCCGGTAGACGCCTCGATCGCCGACCTGTTTCCCGCCGACAGGATCGAAGCCCGTTTCGTCCTCGCGATGTCGATGGCGCGCGACGACCTCGACCGGGCGCTACGAGATGGCATCAAGGCTGCCGCTTTGGACGATCAGGACTTCACGTATCGGGTGCGGCTGGTGACGTCGCACCTGGTCGAGGCGCTCGACAGCCTGAACGCGTACTCCCAGGACGGCGACGTCAAGAAGCTGATCAGCCGGGTCCCGAAGGAGCACAGGAAGCATTTGGCAAGGGCACGCAGCGTCGCCCAGAAGGTCGGTGACAAGGCGCTCGACACGGTGCGCAACAACACGTTCCACTACCCGTCGCCCAAGACGAACTACAACCCGACCTCTGACGCGCAACTGCGCGACGTGCTGATCGACATCGGCCCGAGCAAGGCCTACATGCACCTGGATCACCGCGGCGAGCACCCGGTGGTCACGCTGACCTTCGCTCAGGAGGTCGCGCTTGCCCTCGCCATCGCCGGGCACTCCGCCGACACGGAGGCCGCTCGCACGCAATACGAGACGACGAGCGACGGTGCCGTCGCGTTCACGAAGTGGGCCGAGGCACTGTTGCTCGCTTACTTCACCGCGACCGGCGCCGAGATCGGCCAACCGCGCATCCTCGAGGACAAGAACGCGGAGACATGACGCTCCGCGCCGCCTCTCGGCTCAGTCGAACTTTGATCCGAGGTGCGAACCCATGGGCGCCGCGTGCGTCAGAGCGGCGGCGGTCACGGCCGGAAGCAGAGCGGGCGCGTCGGACTACGGCCGGAACTCCGGCTGGGGTGCAGCGGCGGGGGCGGCGGGGGCGCGAGAACGTGGAGGCTCCGCGCTCGATGTCGATGTCGATGTCGGCGTCGTGGTCGCTTCGGTGTCAGGCGCCGGCTTCGGGTGTGAGCGGTGGCGCGCGTGGGTGGGCGACGGATGGTGGGTCCGGTGGCGCGCCGGTGGGGTCGTCTTCTTCCTCGACCTCGCGTGCCTCTGAGCGGGTGGTGATGGGCCGGCCTCCGGCAGCGTGGTCGTGTCGGGTTCGATCGGGGCCGTGTCGAGCGACGGTGGTGATGCGGCTGCCGCCGGCGGCAGCGTGGGCGCGGAGCTATGGAGATGCGGCCAGGCGAAGAGCAGGGCGAGGGCTGCAAGAACGGCTGCAGCGCGGGCGATGTTGGTCCAGCGGAGGCGGGTGAAGAGCGCGGTCATGGCCCTTCTAGGTCCGGAGGCGCGGGAACTCGCCCCCCGAGAGTCCTTGGCCGAACCAATGCCGCTATAGTCGTTCGCCGCCCTCGGGGCGCCTTTCATCATGCCTGCACAGAACCCCACCTACGACTTGATGCTCCTCCTCGACACCGCTGCGGACGAGGAGCTGCGCACCAAGGTCCTCGCCGAAGCCGAGCGGATCCTGGAGAGCAACAGCGCGACCATCGTCAGCAAGCACGATTGGGGCGTCCGTCGCACCGCGTTCGAGATCCGTCACAGGAACGACGCGGAGTACCACCTGCTGCAGTTCCAGGGTGGCCCGGAGGTCCCGGCCGCGCTGGACCGCTACCTGCGCATCGCCGACGGCGTCGTCCGCTTCCGCGTGATCAAGCTCCGCTCGGGCCTGCCGCCCGTGCCGGACCTGCGCGCCGCCACGTCGGAGGCCGCCGCTGAGGCCGCTCCCGCCGAGTCGGCTCCGGTCGAGCGCCTCTAAGCGCCGCTGGAACAGCCTGCAGGACCTGCGCAGCGCCGCCCTCGGGTGGCGCTGTTGTCGTTCCGGGGACACGTCTTCGCGGCGCAAGACGCGCGCTCTGTTGCGACTTCGCGCAGGAATCGCCGCTCGTTGCAGGCTTTCGGCTCTTGCCCTCCGAGCCGGTCCCTAGACTCGCCGCAGACTTCAAGTTCGCCCCCGAAAGGAGCCCGTCGTGGCCGCCTCCAACATCAACCGCGTCGTCCTGACCGGCAACCTCACCTTCGATCCCGAGCTGCGCTCGCTGCCGAGCGGCACCTCGGTCTGCAAGCTGCGCGTCGCGGTCAACACCCGCCGCAAGAACAACTCCACCGGCGAGTGGGAGGACAAGCCCAACTACTTCGACGTCACCGTCTGGGGTCAGCAGGGCGAGAACTGCGCGCGGTACCTCAGCAAGGGCCGCCCGGTCGCGATCGACGGCCGCCTCGAGTGGCGCGAGTGGCTGGACAGGGACACCGGCAAGAACCGCAACGGCGTCGACATCATCGCCGAGACCGTCCAGTTCCTCGGCGGCCGTGACGATGCCGGCGGCGGCCAGGGCGGCGGGTTCACCCCGCGCGCGGACGTCCCGACCGACACGTCGGACTTCGGCCCGCCCTCCGCGCAGCCGACGCCCGTCTCGGCCCCGGTCGCGACGCCGGCCGACGACGACATCCCGTTCTAGGCCGCACGAGCACCACGCTCTGCCCTGCCGAGCCCCGGCGCGCCGCCCGCGCGCCGGGGCTCGCTGCGTTCTGAGGCCTCACTTCTCGCGCGGGAACCCGTACGTCTTCTTGGACGACCACTCGTACGAGTGCTACCGTCGAGGGCATGGCCGACGTTCTCGCCAGCGCCGAGGCACGCGACAAGCTGCCCTCGCTCATCAAGGAGATCACCGCACATCCGGAGATCACCGTGGAAGTGGGCCGACAGCGACGGCGCGAGGTCGTCATCGTGAACGCCAACCGCTATGACGAGATGGTGCGTCGCGAAGATGCGCTGCGGGACGTCGCCTGGGCGGTGTTCGCGTCCGATCGGATCGAGCATCCGACCAGCGAGCCGATCAGCTGGGACGACGCGCAGCGGCTCCGCAAGCGCGGGTGAGCAAGGCCCCGAAGTACGTCGTCGACTTCCTGGACCGGGAGGCCTTCTACTCGGTCGAGCGACTTCCCCAGCCCCACCGGGACATCGCCTGGGATCTCCTCGATCACCTCCAGAGCACGCCACGGTTCGGCAAGCCGCTCGAGAACCATCCGATCCTCGGCGACCTGTCCGACGCTCGAACGCTGTACGTCATCGACTTCGACCAGAAGCAGGTCGACTGGCCGCCGCCCTACCGGATCGTCTACCGCCTGCTCCCCAGCGACGCGGCGCCGCAACGCGTGCAGGTGATCTGGGCCGGGCCGCGCGACGACGGGCTCGTGTACGAGGTCGCGGCGCGACGCCTCAAGCGTCTCTGACGCGACGACCGCACGGCTCGCCCGGCTGGCAGGATGCAGGGCGTGCCGCGGTTCGATGCCAGTACGCCCAGAATGCCGGTTCTGCCGCGCATGTCGGAGGAGCTCACGCCGCGGGATCTGGCGGCGGTGTGGTTCGAGGATGAGGACCGGTTCGAGGGGGTCGAGCTGAACGGCAGCGCCGAGGCCGGCGAGATCAGCGCCCGCAACGTCACGATCGAGGATGCCCGGATCACCGGGTCGCTCGGCGGCGGCGCCCTCAAGGACCTCCACCTCCACGACGCCACCATCGACGGCGCCGACCTCGCCAACGTCGACCTCACCGACGCCCACCTCAACCGCCTCACGATCACCGACGCCCGCCTGACCGGCGCCAACCTGACCAAGGCGACGCTCCAGGACGTCGTCCTGACCGGCTGCCGGCTGGACTTCGCGATCCTCGCCGCCGCCCGGATCGACCGCGTGATCTTCCGCGACTGCGTCCTGACCGAGTCGACGCTGGAGCAGGCCCAGCTGCGCGACGTCCGGTTCGAGTCCTGCGACCTCACGCGCGCCTCGCTCGGCCAGAGCCAGCACACGCGCGTCGAGCTGCACGGCTGCCGGCTGGCGGAGATCCGCTCGCTGCAGGACCTGCGCGGCGTCGCGATGCCCTACCCGGACCTCGTCGACCAGGTGGTCAACCTCGCCGGCGCCCTCGGGATCCGCGTCGCGACCGACCCGGACGCCGAGGACTAGCCCGCTAGACTCGCTCCGTCCGCAGCGTGCGCTACCTCGGACCGCAACGCGAACGCGAACCGGTCCGTGTCACACTGTCGGGCCTGCCCGCGCCGCCGGCGCGCCGCAGTCGGACTCGCGCGTCAATGCTAGGCGCGCGCACCGCACGTCCGGACTTCCCGCAACACCCAAGCAAGGACTCACGCCTCCATGGCCAAGCAGCGCAAGGGTGCGACCAAGCCGTCGCGCCGTCGAGACAAGAAGGGCGGCCCGGGTTCCGGGCGCCGCAAGCCCTGCCCGTACTGCAAGGACAAGATCGAGCAGGTCGACTACAAGGACGTCGTCGGTCTGCGCCGCTTCGTCTCCGAGCGCGGCAAGATCCGCTCGCGCCGCATCACGGGCGCCTGCCGTCGTCACCAGAACCAGATCGCGACCGCCGTCAAGCGCGCGCGTGAGCTGGCGCTCCTGCCGTACGCCGCCGAGCCGGCGTCCGAGAGCGTCGGCGGCCGCCGCGGCCGTGACCGCGATCGGGACCGGGACTAGCCGCCATGCCTGAAGCCATCCTCCTCAAGGACGTCGACGGCGTCGGCCAGCGCGGCACCGTCGTGGACGTGTCGAAGGGCTACCTCCGCAACTTCCTGATCCCGCGCAAGCTCGCCGCGCCGGCCTCCAAGGGCCTGCTCCGCGAGGCCGAGCGCAACGCCGACGCCTACAACAAGGCGACCGCGCAGCGCATCGCCGAGGCCCAGGAGCACGCGGAGCAGCTCAACAAGACCGTCCTGACGATCAGCCAGCAGGCCGGCGAGGACGGCCGCCTGTTCGGCTCGGTCACCACCCAGGACATCGCCGACGAGATCAAGTCGGCCCGCGGCTTCGACGTCGACCGCCGCAAGATCCACCTGGACGACGCGATCAAGAACGTCGGGACCTACCAGGTGGTCCTCGAGGTCGCCGAGGGCGTGACCGCCACCGTCAAGGTGATGGTCTCCGAGGCCTAGGCCTCCGCGACACCGCAGCTTCGCCGGAGGGCGTCCCGCACGGGGCGCCCTTCGTCGTTCTGGCGCGATCGGGCGGACACGACTTAAAAGTCGTACTCCCCGCGTTTTGCGACAACTTTGCGCAGAAATTACGCCGGACCGAGCGTTACCGTCAGTGGCCTAAGTGACGACGTTCGAGGACTACAACTACGACGAGGAATACGCGCCCGGCGACGAGGACGGCGGCGGTACCCCGTTCCAGGGTGCGTCCGGGCCGCTGGCGCAGGCTGCGCTGGCGCCGCCGCACAGCCTCGAGGCCGAGCAGAGCGTGCTCGGTGCCGTGCTGCTGTCGGACAAGGTCCACTACGCGTACGTCATCGAAGAGGGCCTGAAGCCCGACGACTTCTACCGCGAGCGCCACCAGGTCATCTACGACTCGATGCTCGCGCTCTACAGCGAGTCCGAGCCGATCGACGTCGTCACGGTCACCGAGCACCTCCGCGCGCGCGGCGCGCTGGAGCAGGCCGGCGGGCCCGCCGCGATCGACGAGCTGACCGCCGCCGTCCCGGCCGTCGGCAACCTGCGCCGCTACGGCTCGATCGTCCGCGAGATGTCGCTGCTGCGGAGGCTGCTCTCGGCGACCTACGAGATCCAGGCGTCGGTCCACAACCACGAGGGCACGCCGCGCGACATCGTGGAGCAGGCCGAGAAGGCGATGCTCGAGGTCGGTCGCGACGACCGCCAGAGGGACTTCCGCCCCGCCGGCGAGATCATGCACGAGGAGGTCGACCGCTGGCACAAGCTGTCGACCGAGGGCCAGTCGATGACCGGCACGCCGTCGGGCTTCCAGGAGCTCGACGAGATGACCGGCGGCTTCCAGCCCGGCAACATGATCATCGTCGCCGCGCGCCCGTCGATGGGCAAGTCCGCGCTGGTCACGAACATGGCCGAGAACGTCGCGCTGCACCCCGAGCGCCCGCGCCCCGTCGCGCTGTTCTCCCTGGAGATGAGCGAGTCCGAGCTGGCCCAGCGCTTCATCGCGTCGCAGGCGTCGATCAAGGGCGACGACCTCCGCAAGGGCCGCCTCAAGGACCCGCGCAAGTGGCAGCGCGTCCTGGAGACCGCGTCGCGCTACGAGCGCTCGCCGCTCTACGTCGACGACTCCTCCGACATCGGCATCCTCGAGGTCCGCGCCAAGGCCCGCCGCCTGCACCAGCAGACGATGAGCGAGTACGGCGGCCTCGGGCTGATCATCGTCGACTACCTCCAGCTGCTGCGCACCGACGCCCGGACCGACAACCGCGTCCAGGCGATCGGCGAGATCTCGCGTGGCCTGAAGATCCTCGCGCGCGAGCTCGAGGTCCCGGTGATCGCGCTGTCGCAGCTCTCCCGTGGCGTCGAGTCGCGCACCGACAAGCGCCCGATGCTCTCCGACCTTCGTGAGTCCGGCCAGATCGAGCAGGACGCCGACCTCGTCATGTTCATCTACCGCGACGAGTACTACAACGAGAACACCGACCGCCCGGGCGAGGCCGACCTGATCGTCGCCAAGCACCGAAACGGCGGCCTCGGCGACGTGCCGCTGACCTTCCAGGGCGAGTACCCGCGCTTCCTGGGCCTGCAGCGCGCGGCCTGATCGGGCTAGGCGCGACGCGGCCGGGCGGGGTCGGCGCGGCCTCGTTCCCTATCCTTTCCAAAGAAATGCCAGGAACCGTGATCGTCGGCGCCCAGTGGGGCGATGAGGGCAAGGGCAAGGTCATCGACCTCCTTGCCGAGCACGCAGACGTGGTGGTCCGCTTCCAAGGCGGCAACAACGCCGGCCACACGATCATGCACGCGGGTGAGACGTGGAAGTTCCACCTCATCCCGTCCGGCATCCTCTACCCCGGCCGGACCTGCGTGATCGGCAACGGCGTCGTCGTGGACCCCGCCGTCCTGACCGCCGAGATCGACGACCTGCGCGCCCGCGGCGTCGACGTCTCCGGCCTCAAGCTCAGCGCCAACGCGCACCTGATCATGCCCTACCACCTGCTCCTCGACATGGAGGGCGAGCAGAAGCTGGGCAAGAACCTGATCGGCACGACCAAGCGCGGCATCGGCCCGGCGTACTCCGACAAGGCCGCGCGCCTCGGCATCCGCGTCCAGGACCTGCTCGACGCGCGGATCCTGAAGAAGAAGATCGCCGCCGCGCTGGAGCCCAAGCGCCAGCAGCTGCGCCCGTTCGCGCGCGAGATCGACCTGCAGACGATGACCGAGGAGTACCTCACCTACGGCCACCGCCTGGAGCAGCACATCGCCGACACCAGCGCCCTCGCCTGGCGCGCGCTCGACGACGACAAGCACGTGCTGTTCGAGGGCGCCCAGGGCGCGCTGCTGGACATCGACCACGGCACCTATCCGTTCGTCACCTCGTCGAACCCGGTCGCCGGCGCAGCCGCGACCGGCGCCGGCGTCGGCCCGCGCGACATCGCCGAGGTCTGGGGCGTCACCAAGGCCTACGCGACGCGCGTCGGCGCGGGCCCGTTCCCGAGCGAGCTGCACGACGACACCGGCGAGGAGCTCCGCCAGAAGGGCCACGAGTTCGGCACGACCACCGGCCGCGCGCGCCGGACCGGCTGGCTCGACGTCGTCGCCCTGCGCTACGCCGCGCGGCTGAACTCGCTGAGCGCGCTGGCGGTCACGAAGCTGGACGTGCTGAGCGGGTTCGAAACGCTCAGCGTCTGCACGTCGTACCGCAGCAGCAAGGACGAGGACTTCCACACCGACGTCTTCCCGTACCACCAGTCGGTCCTGCACACGGCCGTCGGCGAGTACACCGAGCTGCCGGGCTGGAGCGAGGACATCACCGACGTCCGCGTCTGGGACGACCTGCCCGAGAACGCCAAGAGGTACCTGGCGTACCTCGAGGAGGCGGTCGGCGTGCCGGTCGTCCTGGTCGGCGTGGGCCCGGGCCGCGAGCAGATCATCTGGGCCGACGCGGCCAAGGACTCCGCGCTCGCCGCCCAGGCGATGGCCGCCGCCGCGTAGGCTGTCCCGCGTGGAGAGCTCGGTGCCGCCGCGCGGCGCGGTGATCGGCCTGGGGATGATGGGCCGCCACCACGCGCGCATCCTGCAGTCCAACGCCGCGATGCGCTTCGCCGGCGCGGTCGACCCGGGCGGCGACCGCTTCGGCGCCGTCGCCGATCGTGCGCGGGTGTTCGGGACGATCGAGGAGATGCTGGCCGTCGAGCGCCCGGAGTTCGCGGTCGTCGCGGTGCCGACCGAGGAGCACCTGCCGGCCGTGCGCGAGCTGACCGCCGCGGGCGTCAACGTGCTGGTCGAGAAGCCCGTCGCCGCCACCGCGGCCGAAGCGCGCGAGATCATCGGGTTGGTCGCCGACGCCGGGCTGGTCGGGGCGGTCGGGCACGTCGAGCGCTGCAACCCCGCGCTGCGCGAGCTGCGCCGGCGGCTGCCGGACCTCGGCGAGGTCTACTCGGTGGCGACCGAGCGCGTCGGGCCGTTCCCGGACCGGATCCGCGACGTCGGCGTGGTCAAGGACCTCGCGACGCACGACCTCGACCTGGTGCGCTGGCTCGGCGGCGCGCCGATCGCGCGCGTCGCCGCGCAGACGTCGCACCGGATGGGCCGCGACCACGAGGACCTGGTCCTGGTCACCGGCCGGCTCGCCAACGACCGCGCGTTCAACTGCGTGGTCGACTGGCTGACGCCGCGCAAGATCCGCGAGACGCGCGTGCTCGGCGAGGGCGGGATGTTCGTCGCCGACACGCTGAACGCCGACCTCTGGTTCTACGCCAACGCGCACGTGTCGACCGGCGGCTGGGCGGCGGACGCCGCGCGCCGCGGCGTCGCCGAGGGCGACGTGACGAAGTTCGCGCTGCGCCGCGAGGAGCCGCTGGCCGCCGAGCTGGAGGCGTTCTGCGCGCTGGTCGGCGGCAACGACAGCGCCCCGGTCGTGACGCTCGCCGAGGGGCTCGAGACCGTCGTGGTCGCCGAGGCGGTCCTGGAGAGCGCGGCGAGCGGCGCGTCGGTGGACCTCACCGGGAGCGCGGCGTGAAGGCCGTTGTCGATGCGGGCGCGACGACGGCTCGACGCCGGTGGCGCCGCTGATGCGCGCGGTCGTCGTTGCGCTCGGCAAGGTCGGGTTGCCGCTGGCGGCGCGGATCGCGCTGGCCGGTCATCACGTTGTCGGCGCTGATGTCGACCCCCGCGTGGTCGAGTTGGTCAACAACGGCGAGGCGCCGTTCCCGAACGAGGCCGGGCTGCCGGAGGCGCTGGCCGAGACCGTGGCGGACGGGCGGCTGCGCGCGGTGAGCGACACCGCGGCCGCGGTCGCCGAGGGCCCGGACCTGGTGGTCGCCGTGCCGCCGCTGGTCGTGGACTCCAGCGCGCGCCCGGACTGGGGTGTGCTCGACGCGGTCGTCGCCGACATCGGGCGTGGGCTGCAGGCCGGCACCACGGTGTCGATCGAGACGACGGTCCCGGTGACCACGACGCGCGCGCGGGTCGCGCCGGCGCTGGAGGCGGCGTCGGGGCTGAAGGAGGGCGTCGACTTCCACGTCGTCTTCTCGCCCGAGCGGATCTTCAGCGGCCGTGCGATCGCCGACCTCGACAAGTACCCCAAGTTGGTCGGTGGGCTGAGCGCCGCGGGCGAGGCGCGCGGGATCGAGTTGTACGCCTCGTTCCTGGACGCGGAGGTCCGCGGGCTCGGGAGCGCCGAGGCGGCCGAGCTGAGCAAGCTCGCCGAGACGACCTACCGCGACATCAACATCGCCTTCGCCAACGAGCTGGCGCGCTACTCCGACGAGCTCGGCATCGACGTGCTGAGCGTCATCGACGCCGCCAACTCGCAGCCCTACTCGCACGTGCACCGCCCGGGGATCGCGGTCGGCGGCCACTGCATCCCGGTCTACCCGCGCTTCCTGCTGGCCGGCGACGCCGACGCGCGCCTGCCGCTGCTCGCGCGCGAGATCAACGAGCGGATGCCCTCCTACGCCGCCGACCTCGCCGGCGACGTGAGCGGCAGGACCGTCCTGATCCTCGGGATCGCCTACCGCGGCGGCGTCAAGGAGACCGCGTTCTCCGGCGCCTTCGCGCTGCGCGACGCGCTGACCGGTCGCGGCGCCGTTGTTGTCGCACATGACCCGATGTTCACCGCCGACGAGCTGCGCGGCCACGGCTTCCGGCCGTGGGACGGGACGTCGGAGGTGGACGTCGCGATCGTCCAGGCCGATCACCACGCCTACGAGACGCTGACCGCTTCCGATCTCCCCGGCGTCCAAGTTGTCGTCGATGGCCGCGGCGTCATCGACGCGGCGCGCTTCACCGGCGTGCCGGTCCGCCGCATCGGCCGCCCGAACGACAGCGGCGCCGACCCCGGCTCCGACATCGCGCCGCGCAGCTAGGCGCGGCGCAACGCGTCGATCGCTGCCACAACCCGCTCCCCAGCGTGGCCGTCGCCGTAGAGCTGCGGGCGCTCGGCCGGCGGCGCGGTCTGCAGCGCCGTGAGGGCCGCTTCGCGGTCCAGGTCAACCAGGACGTTCCAGCCGGTCTCGATCGTCTCGACCCACTCGGTCGTGTCGCGCAGCGTCACGCAGGGGACGCCCGCGAAGTAGGCCTCCTTCTGCACGCCGCCGGAGTCGGTCAGCACGCGGCGGGCGTTGGTCAGCAGCGCGGTGAAGGCCATGTAGCCGAGCGGCGGGGCAAGGCGTACATGTTCGGCCTCGGCCAGCTCGTCGAGCCAGCCGGCGGCGTCGAGGCGGGCGCCGGTTCGGGGGTGCAGCGGCAGGACGAGCGGCTCGTCCACGGCCAGGATGATGTCCACCAACCTGCGCAGCCGGTCCGGGTCGTCGACGTTGCCGGCGCGGTGCGCGGTGCAGAGCACGAACGCGCCCGGCTCGACGCCCGCGTCGCGCAGCGGCCGCGTCTCGGCCTTCGCCCGCGGCTGGAACATCATCGACACGTCGACCATCACGTCGCCGACCAGGACGACCTCGCCCGCGACCGCCTCGCGCTCCAGGTTGCGCAGCGCGGTCTCCGACGGCACCAGCAGCAGGTCGCTCAGGTGGTCGGTCAGGACGCGGTTCAGCTCCTCCGGCATCCGCCGGTCGAACGAGCGCATCCCGGCTTCCACATGCACGACGGGGATCTGCGCCTGCGCCGCGGCGAGGCCGCCCGCGACCGTCGAGTTCGTGTCGCCGTAGACGAGCACGACATCGGGTTCCTCGTCGGCCAGCAGCGGCCCGATCGCCGCCAGCATCCGCGCGGTCTGCTCGGTGTTCGTCCCGCCCGCGATGTGCAGCTGGTGCTCGGGCCGCGGCACCTGCAGCTCCTCGAAGAAGATCGCGCTCAGCTCATCATCATGATGTTGGCCGGTGTGCACGATGACCTCGTCGTGCGCCTCGCGCAGCAGCCGCGACACCGCCGCGGCCTTGACGAACTGCGGCCGGTTGCCGATGACCGTGACGATCTTCATCAAGCGCCGAGCTCGTCGGCGACGTGCGCGGCGAACGCCTCGCCGGCGGCGAGCGTCACCGGCCCGGGCAGCGCACCCAGGTCGATGTCGTCGATCGCCACCACCGCCTGGACGTCGCGCGTCGTCGAGGCCAGGAACGCCTCGCGCGCACGCCCCAGCGACTCCACCGTCACGACCTCCTCGCGCGCGCGGTCGCCCAACACGGACAACAACCGCCGGCGCGTGATCGAGTCCAGGATGTGGTCGCTCAGCGGCGGCGTCACCACGGTCTCCCCGTCGAAGGACACGAAGAACGCCGACGTCGGCGCCTCCAGCACGCGGCCGTGCGGCGTGACGAGCAGCGCCTCGGTCCCGCCGCGCTCGACCGCGATCCGCGTCGCCAGCATGTTCGAGCCGTAGGACAAGGACTTGATCCCGTCGAGGATCCGCGTCGGGACGTACTCGACCGTCACGAGCTTCAGCGGCGGCTTCGCGTCGGGCGCGACGACCGGCTCGACGATCCCGATCCGCCGCCCGCCGCGCGTGACCATGAAGCGCACCGACGCGGTCGCGGTCGGCCCGGCCGCCTCGATCAGCGCGCGCAGCTCGCGCTCGACCGCGCCGAGGTCGAGCTCCAGGCGCAGGTTCTCGGCCGACGTCGCCATCCGGCGCAGGTGGTCCTCGAACGCGAACGGCTGCCCGTCCTTGACCGCGATCACCTCGAAGACGCCGTCGCCGCGGATCAGCCCGAGGTCGGTCACGCCGATCGACGCCTCCGCCGCCGGGAGGATCGTGCCGTCGAGGATCGCCAGGGCGTCGTCAGTGGGGCCGGCCATGCGCCCCATTCAAGCGGATCAGGCGGTGGTGACGGTCTCGACGCGCTCGGCCGGCAGCGTCAGCCGCGCCAGCGTGCCGCCGCCGGGCGCCGCCTCCAGCGCCACGGTCCCGCCGTGGGCCTCGGCGACCTGGCGCACGATCGCCAGCCCGAGGCCGGATCCCGGCCGCCCGCGCGCGTTGGCGCCGCGGTGGAAGCGGTCGAAGACGTGGGGCAGATCCTGCGGGTCGATCCCCGGCCCGTGGTCGCGCACGGTGAGCGCGCCGTCGTGCAGCGCGACCTCAACGCGCGCGCCGTCCGGCGAGTGCTTGGCCGCGTTGTCGAGCAGGTTGTTGATCGCGCGCGCGAGCCGCTCGGGCGCCCCCTCGACGACCGCCGGCTCGGCGTCGAGCGTGAACTCCAGGCCCGGCGCGTGGCGCCGCGCGCGCTGCACGGACTCGTAGAGCAGCCGGTCCAGCCGGACGTCCTCGACCGCCGGGTCCGGGACGTCACCGCGCGCGAGGTCGATCAGGTCACCGATCAGCGCGGTCAGCTCCTCGGCCTGCTCGACGACCTCGCCGGCGATCTCGCGGCGGTCGTCGTCGGGGACGACGTCGGCGTCGCGCAGCATCTCGGCGTTCGTGCGCAGGGACGTCACGGGCGTGCGCAGCTCGTGCGACGCGTCGGCGACGAGCTGGCGCTGCGCGGCCAGCGACTCGGCCAGCGCGCCCTGCGACTGGGCCAGCTCGTGCTCGGTCGGCGCCGCGACGGGGCGGCTGAGGATCCGCGCGAGCAGCGCGGCGAACGCGGTCCCGAGGACGGTCAGCAGCACCAGGACGATCCGCAGGCGACTGAGCGCGCGGTCGACCGAGGCCAGCGAGCGGGCGATCTGGACGGCGCCACCGGCGGGCACGCCGACCGTGATCATCCGGACGTGGACGCCGTCGGCGTGCGTGTCCTCCAGCGCGCGGCGCTTGGTCCCGGACTTCGCGATCGCCTTGACGGTCGGCGTGATCGGCAGCTTCGGCTCGGTCGAGCCGATCGGGCGGCGGGAGACGCCGGTGGGCCCGACGAACTGGAAGTACGCCTGCGCGGCGCCGGTGCGGCGCTGGGGCTGCGGGATCCGGCGCGGCGGGCGCGGGTCGGCGGCGTTGAGGCCCGGCGCGCGCGCGGCCTGCGAGGCCTGCTCGCGCAGCGAGTCGTCGATCTGCCCGCGCAGCTCGTTGCGCATGACGATGAAGCAGACGACCGAGGCCAGGACCAGCGTGGTCCCGACGACCAGCGCGGACATGAGCGTCACGCGCCGGCGCAGGGTCATGCGGGCTCCTCGCGCAGGATGTAGCCGACGCCGCGGACCGTGTGCAGCAGGCGCGGCTCGCCGTTGGCCTCGGTCTTGCGGCGCAGGTAGCCCATGTAGACGCCAAGGACGTTGGAGGTCGCGCCGAAGTCGTAGCCCCAGACCTGCTCGAAGACCGTGCTGCGCTCGAGGACCTGGCGGGGGTGTCTGAGGAACAGCTCGAGCAGGGCGTACTCGGTGCGGGAGAGCTCGAGGCGGCGGTCGCCGCGCCAGACGTCGCGGGTGGAGGGCTCGAGGCGCAGGTCGCCGAAGCGCAGCTCGTCGGCGGGGCCGTCCACGCGTCTGAGGAGCGCTCGCAGTCGCGCCTGGAGCTCGCGGAGCGCGAACGGCTTGACGAGGTAGTCGTCGGCGCCGGCGTCGAGGCCCGCGACGCGGTCGTCGACGGAGTCGCGTGCGGTCAGCATCAGGACCGGCGTGCGGTCGCCGGCGGCGCGCATCCGGCGGCAGGCCTCCAGGCCGTCGAGCAGCGGCATCGAGACGTCGAGGACGATCGCGTCGTAGCGCGCGGCGGCCACGCGGTCCAGCGCCTCCTGCCCGTCCTGGGCGAGATCGACGTCGTACCGCTCGAGGTTCAGCGCCCGCGACAGGGAGTTGCGGACGGCCAGCTCATCGTCAACGACAAGAACGCGCATGGACACGAGGGTGCCGACGGTAGCTGGGAAGTCTCTGAGAAGCCGAAGAGCGTTCGCTGTGCTGACGCCCTCCGGGGTAGTTCGATGGACGTCGTACAGTGGAGGGATGTCGTCGTCCCGTGTTCCGCTGTCGGTCCTCGACCTCGCGCCGATCCGCGAGGGCTCCACGCCGGACGTCGCGCTGCGGCAGTCGCTGGAGCTCGCGCCGGTCGTGGAGGCGCTCGGCTACGAGCGGATCTGGGTGGCCGAGCACCACAACATCGCGGGCGTGGCGTCGTCGGCCACAGCCGTGCTGATCGGCGCGCTGGCCGATGCGACGTCGCGTATTCGCGTCGGCTCCGGCGGGATCATGCTGCCCAACCACGCGCCGCTGGTGATCGCCGAGCAGTTCGGGACGCTCGCCGCTCTGCATCCCGGGCGGATCGACCTCGGGCTCGGGCGCGCGCCGGGCACCGACCACGTGACCGGCTGGGCGCTGCGGCGCAACCCGCAGGGCGGCGTCGAGTTCGACGCCGAGGTCGCCGAGCTGCGCGGGTTCCTGGCGCCGGCGGTCGACGGCGCGCGGGTGCGGGCGATCCCGGGCGAGGGGTCCGAGGTGCCGGTGTGGATCCTGGGCTCCTCGACGTACGGCGCGGCGCTGGCGGCGCAGCTCGGGCTGCCGTTCGCGTTCGCCTCGCACTTCGCGCCGCGGTTCCTGTTGGAGGCCGCGCGGCTGTACCGCGAGCAGTTCGTGCCGTCCTCGTCGCTGAGCAAGCCCTACATGATGGTCGGCGTGACGCTGATGGCGGCCGACACCGACGCGGAGGCCGAGCACCTCTTCACCTCGACGCTGCAGAAGTTCACCGGGATGCTCCGCGGCGAGCGGCGCGGGACGCT
This sequence comes from Conexibacter woesei Iso977N, assembly GCF_000424625.1. Taxonomy (GTDB): domain Bacteria; phylum Actinomycetota; class Thermoleophilia; order Solirubrobacterales; family Solirubrobacteraceae; genus Baekduia; species Baekduia woesei_A. The sequence continues at coordinate 601,419 of NZ_AUKG01000001.1, read as the reverse complement.
GCCGCCACTGGACAACGTCGACGCCTACTTCCGGCCGGGCGAGCGCGAGGCGCTGGACGCGCAGATGCTGAGCGAGGCGATCGTCGGCGGCCCCGAGCGCGTCGCGACCAAGTTGGAGTCCTTGGTGGCGCGCACCGGGGCCGACGAGGTGATCGTCGCGACCGACGCCTATGACTTCGCCGCGCGCGTCCGGTCCTACGAGGTGCTCGCCGCGACCTGGGGGATCACCGCCGGCGCGCGCGCTGGGACCAACAGCGCGATCGCCGCGCCGAGCAGCGCCATCCCGGCCGACGTGCCGAGCGCGGGCGCGAAGCCGTCCGTGAACGCCTGAGGCGACGCGTAGGACCCGGCGCCGGCGAAGACCGCGACGCAGATCGCGATCCCGAAGACGCCGCCCAGCTCGCGCAGCATCGAGTTCACGCCCGACGCCTTGCCGATGTCCTGCGGGCCGACCGCGCCGGTCACCGCGTTCATCACCGCCGGGAAGGCCATCGAGACGCCGGCGCCGGAGATCATCATCGGCGGGATCAACTTGATGTACTCGAGGTCGGGCTGGGCGAGCAGCGCGATCCAGAGGAACCCGGCGCCCTGCAGCGTGAGGCCGCCGACGAGGAACGGGCGCTCGCCGAACTTGTCCACCAACTTGCCCGCGACGGGCGCGATGAAGAACAGGGTCGCGGTCCAGGGCAGCAGGCGCACGCCGGACATCAGCGGGTCCTGGCCGAGCCCGACCTGCTGGAACTGGGCGAAGAAGAAGACCGAGCTGAACAGCGCGGCGACGAGCAGGAAGTTCGCCGCGTTGGCCGCGTTGAACGCGCGCACGCGGAACAGGCGCGGCGGCAGCAGCGCGGCGTCGCGCTTGCGCAGCTGGACGACGACGAACGCGGCGAGGAACGCGGTGCCGGCGGCGAAGCTGGCCAGCACCTCGGCGCTGCCCCAGCCGGCGTCGTTGCCGCGCACGAGGCCCCAGACGATCCCGAGCGCGGAGAGCGTGACGAGCGCGGCGCCGGGAACGTCGATCCTGGCGGCGGAGCGCTCGTCGAGGCGCTCCGGAATCTTGGCGAGCACAAACGGCGCGGCGATCAGGCCGATCGGGACGTTGAGCCAGAAGATCCACGGCCAATCGATGCCTTGGGCGACCGCGCCGCCGATCACGGGGCCGGACGCGACGCTCAGGCCGGTGAGGCCCTGCAGGACGCCGATCGCCGAGCCGCGGCGCTCGGGCGGGAAGGCCGCGCCGACGAGCGCGAAGGAGAGCGGCATGACGAACGCGGCGCCGACGCCCTGGAGCGCGCGGAAGACGATCAGCGCCCCGACGCTGGGGGCCAGCGCGCAGGCGGCGCTGGCGAGGCTGAACACGACGAGGCCGACGGCGAACATGCGGCGGCGGCCGAAGCGGTCGCCGATCGCCGAAGCGGGCAGCAGGCAGACCGCGAACGTCAGGTTGTAGGCGTTGACGGTCCACTCGAGGTCCTCGACGGAGGCGCCGAGGTCCTGGCGGATGCTGGTGAGGGCCGTGGAGACGACCAGCGTGTCGAGCGCCACCATGAACGAGGCGAGCGACGCGAGGCCGAGGACCCAGCGGAGGGTTCGGGTGGTCATGCGGGGTTGGACGCGTGGGGTCGCGTGAACTCACCGATGGGTTTCGGGCGGTCGTGGCGTCTGTAGGTGCATGAGCGTTGTTGGCGTGGCAGACGAGCGCGCGCTGGTTGCGGGCGCGCAGGCGGGTGACGAGCGGGCGTTCCGGGCGCTGGTCGACCCCTACCGGGGCGTGCTGGAGGTGCACGCGTACCGGATGCTGGGGTCGCGCCACGACGCGGAGGACGTGGTGCAGGAGACGCTGCTGCGCGCGTGGCGGGCGCTGGACCGGTTCGAGCGCCGGGCGAGCGTCTCCACGTGGCTCTACCGGATCTGCACGAACGCGTGCCTGGACGAGATCGAGCGGCGGCCCCGCCGCGGCGAGCCGCTGGCGGTCGACCCGTTCCCGGACGCGCTGCTGGAGCGGGCGGTGGGCGTCGCGCCGATCGTCGATCCGGCGGCGCGCTACGCGGCGCGCGAGGGCATGGAGCTGGCGCTGCTGACGGCGATCCAGCGGCTGCCCGGGCGCCAGCGGGCGGTGCTGATCCTGCGCGACGTCCTGGGTTGGACCGGGCCCGAGGTCGCCGAGCTGCTGGAGACGACCGTGGCGGCGGTCAACGGCGCGCTCCAGCGCGCGCGGGCGACCGTGGAGTCCGTCGTGCCCGCCCGCTCCTCTCGCGACATCCGCCGCGCGGCCGATCGCGAGTTGTTGAACAAGTACATCTCCGCCTGGGAGCGCAACGACATCGACGCGCTCGTGGCGCTGCTGCGCGACGACGCCGTGTTGTCGATGCCGCCCCAGCGCGCGCTGCACGGCGCCGCGGCGATCCGGGAGTTCTGGCTCTCCTACACCTGCAGCTTGGGTCAGCCCACCGCCTTGAAGGCTCTCCCCGCCTGGTCCAACGGCGCGCCGGCCGTCGCGTTCTTCCGCCCCGACGGCACCCCCCACGTCCTGCTGGTCCTGGCCGAAGGCTCACCCCTGACCAAGATGTACGCCTTCCCCGTGGCGGACCTACACCCGTTCCTTCAACGCACCTAGCTCCTCGACCACCGTCGTCGCCCGGAACTCGACGACGTCATAGGCAGCGACCCCCTCGCGCGTGAACGGATCGCTCGCGATGACCTCATCCAGCTCATCCCGATCCATCTGCCGAGCCAAGATCACACCGCCATCCCGCGGCACCCTCGGCCCCGACACCAAGAACCGCCCCACCTCGTACTGCTCTGCGACCCACGCCATATGCGCATCCCGAACCCGATCGACTTCCTCGAGCGGCATGATGTAGGTCAGCGTCAGCACGTACATGGTGTTAGACCATAACCAGCGCGACCATCCCAGACGTCACGAGCGAGGGCGCCGCCCGGGACGCGCGCGCGCAAGGTCCAACACGTCAGCAGTCTCGGCATCTGCGACGGCCGCGTCTCCCGCCTGGGCTTTGCGATACCGGAGCACCAACTCGGCTAGCTCCTTCGAGTCTTCGGTCGAGTTCAAGATCAACGCGCCCACGATGTCGTGTCGATACGCGGTCACGCCCTCTTCATCAACGATCTCCACCAGACGATCGAGGCGTTTCGATATTGGCGTCGGCAGCTGGAACCCGGTCTGGCGACGTTCGCACTCTCGCAGAGGAGTGTTCGGCGGGATCTGCTGACGCCGAGGCATACGCGAAGGATATCTACGTCCGAACCATAACTTATATTTGTTCTATGTCTCATGGAGTCGACGACCTCGCAGACGACCTCCATGCGATGGCGACGTTCCGCAACGGTGAGCGTCTCGCCAACGCCGCACGGGAGCTGGCCCGCCATCTACCTCAGGGGCCCCTCCACCTCATGAGCTCGTCACTCGAGGGAATCGCGCTCTGCGGTGCAGCGTGCGCAGTGGCCGGTCGACGTGACATTTCGTGGACCACGCTCAACATCGTCGGAATTCGACAAGCGGCGACGGCTCAAGTCGTTGTTGTAGAACCCATCAACCCTGGGGCCGGTTGGTGCGAGTCGGTCGTGGGCCTCTACCCGGACGCAGTGCTGTACTTCGCATACGGGTCGATCGCTGAACTAGCCGCATAGCGACTCAGCGCCGCTCCCGCGCGACAATGGCAGCTGCCACCGCCTGAAGCTCGTCCGCGTCGGACGGGGGCTCAGCCAGGAACGTCTCCGCAATCTTCGCTGCGGCCAGCGGGGCTTTGCGTTCTCCGTCGGCAAAGCTCGCGAAGCTATTCGGGTGGACTTCGTCCACGACTGACCCGGCCCGTCCCGCGCACGCCAATACGACCCCCTCCGCACGCGCCGTCGTCGCAACGACGTCTCGCCCAGCCATCTGCATGTTCTGCGATCGCAGTGCTACCAACGCCGGATGAGCGCGCAGCAGGGTGTCCACAGAGTCGGCTAGTTCAGCCAGGGCGCGCGCTGGATCTTCGGACGGAGCCGTGATGACTTGGGTCCCGCACAGTTGGTTGCCGTCGACGCGCACCAGCGTGACCCGATGTGCGCTTTTCAACACTCGTGCATAAACGCCGATGACGTCGGCCATATGGCGCATCATTCCCCCATGGCCGGCGTTACGTTGCCGTTAGTCCTAGACGATCGGTTCAAATGCCATAGCGAGCTTGGGTTTGGCACGTTCGGCTTTGTATTGGCCGCATACGACCATCACCTAGCAACCGATGTCGCTGTAAAGCTCTTCGATCGCGGCGTAGTGCTCACCGATGTTCTCCGTGAGGCTCGTTTGCACAGTCAACTGAGCGCGCATGCGCATGTGGTGTCGATTCGCGAAGTGCGTATCGCACCGCCGCGACCGTTCGTCGTCATGCGACTTATGCCAGGAGGCTCGACGCAGGCCCGACTCGACAGTGGCTTGGTTGGCCCTCTCGACGCGGTGCGCTGGGTACGATCCGCTCTCGACGGGCTTGCTCACGCCCACGATATGGGTGTTCTTCACCGCGACGTGAAGCCTGGGAACCTGCTCCTCAACGAGATGGGCGAAGCGTCCCTTTCGGACTTCGGTATCGCCGAGCAAACGGTGCGAGCGAACCTCGCTGTCTCGACCTACACGCCGCACGCAGCGCCAGAGATGCTGCGGCGGTCGCCGAGCAGCGAACAAACCGACGTCTGGGCGATGGGATGTTCCCTATACCGCTTGCTGAGCAACGACGAATGGCCGTTCGCCAACCCAGCCGCGATCGTGTCGGGCAGGCACGTTCCGGTACATCAACACAATCCTCAGATACCGCTGGCCCTCTCGCGAGTGGTCGACACTGCTCTTGCTCGCGATCCAGCCGATCGCTTCGTTTCTGCGCGCGTAATGGCAGAGGCGTTGAGACGAGCCCCCGTCCGTGCCCAGTGGACCCGCGAAGAAGCCCCCGACCGACTCGAGCGATGGACTGCACGAGGCAACGATGGCGATTACTCCCTCGAGGTCGCAGAGCGGCCGCGGGCTGGAGACTTCGAGGTCACCGTCCGTCGTGATTCCGGATCCGGTCCTCGCCGTCGCTACCGAGAACGCTACGCGACGGAGGCCAGGGCCCTACAACGCCGATCGACACTCCTCCGCCGTCTGGTTGAGAATGATCACCTCTGACCACAGCGCCGAGACGTTCGAGAACGACACAGGTTCCGCGGATTGTTGCGTACAAACGACAGAGGCCCGGTCGTCAGACCGGGCCTCGAAGCAGTGCCCCCACTAGGAATCGAACCTAGAACCTTCGGATTAAGAGTGGCCCCGAAGCAGCGGAAGTACGGTCAAGAAGCGGGGAGAGCGTAGCGGCTGGAGCGGTTGCGTGGGGGTTGTTTGGGTGGGTTGGGGACATGTCCCGGGACACCCGTCGGCACGCCGCGGCCGACCCGTCACACAGAGGCACGCACGCGATCCTCCAAGGAACGCAGTTCGGGGCAGCGGCTCTTCATCGCGTTGTAGCGCGTGCATGCCTGCGCTGCGAGCGTCTTCCGACCTTCCGCTGGCTCCCCGTCCACGCCCTTCGAACGCGCAAAGGGCAGGTAATAGCTGTCCTTTGGATCCCGATGATCCCGAACCGCTTGCCACGTCCAATCAACCGGCAGGGTATGGCCACCAAGCACCCACACCTCGATCTCCTGCCACGCCTGTTCCGCCAGAAACACCCGGTTCGGATACTCCGAGGCGGCTCGTTCTTCGAGGTTATCCAGTCTTTGCCGCCGGCCTTGTTCGCCGTCCCGGTCCACGCACAGCAAGAAGACATCCACCATGCCGCGGTAGCTATCAATGATCTCGTCGAGGCGCTCCCATTTCATCGCCTGACTAACGCCACCGAGCAAAGGATCCGTGCACACGCGCACCTTGGCGTTCGGCTTCCCGATGGCGCCCATCATCGCCTGGACAATCGGCTTCAGCATGTACTGGTCCTTGCGGAAGTCCTCCGGAATGACTAGCACTCTCACGAAGCAGCTCCGCGCGTTGAGTCTTCCGCAACATCTTCCTCGTCTGCCGCGAAGCTCGCGGCGTCCTCCAACCATCCTGCTGCGTGAAGCCGAGCGAGATCCTGCTCCTCGAGCACCCGCCGCGCGTCTGGAAGATCCAAAACTCGAATTATCTGCGCAGTCGCGCTGTCCTCCAACCGGTACACCAGGGACGCGTGCTCGAGAGCATCTCCGCTGAGCTGTCCCAACAGCTGCGGAGAATGAGATGTCGCCACGAGCTGCCGCCCCCCTCGCCGGACGCTCCGCTCGATCAGGTCCAACAGCAGGAACAGCCGATTTGGGTGAATGCCATTCTCAAGCTCCTCGAAGAAATAGAGGTCAGCTGGCTCGGGCCCGAGGAGTGCGGCGATCATTGCGAGGAATCGCAGTGTGCCGTCCGAAGCACTTACGGCTGAGATTCGTCGACCATTGGCTTCGGTTAGATGAAGCAGAACGCGCCCCTGCGCATCGGGAACGAACTCAAAGCGCTGAGCGTCCATCGGCGTCAACTCCCGAACCCACTCGGCGAGCACCGACTCCTGCGCCGGGTCCGCAGTGATCGCTTGAAGGACCGACGAGAGATTCTCGCCCCGATCTCCGAGAACGATCTGCCCGGGATACGACGCCTCTCTCATAGCGTCTGGATCTAGGTCCAGGAAGCGCATCGAGCTCAGGGCTTGGATGACGAGTCTCACGTGTTCTCGGACTGTCTGGGTGACTTCTGGGTGATCGAGAAGCTGCGAAAGCACTGGTGTCGTATTTGCAAAGTTCATCTGTGGACCGACAAAGCCCGCCTGCTGTCGCTTGCGCAGGCGGACGGCAATATGAAGCGCATCCGACTCATTAGGCGGATTAGAGTCGGGATGAGAGTCGAAGACGTATTGGCCACGACCAACCACTTCGAGCCGTTCCTCGATGACCTTCGGTCCACGCCGCTCGTCGGTGATGTCGACCTTGATCCGGTACTTAGCCTCGCGCTGACGTCCGCCGTCGTCGATTCCGAGGACGACGCCAATGGCGAAGGCGTCGACGCCGGGCGGCGTGACTTCGCGGGTGCCCCCGCGGATACCTCGCCACTGAAGCACGCCCCCCTCCACGTACTTCGCCCCAATGATCTCCGCGAGGCTGTAGCGCCGAGCCACTCCGTGAAGAAACCGGAAGGCGTCTCGCAGATTGCTCTTGCCTGAAGCGTTGGTCCCGACGAGAAGCGTTAGGGGCCCCACGTCGAGATCAGCCTCGGCGAAGTTCTTGAACGACTCAAGATGGAGGCTCGTGATCACAGTGGTCACCCTACTGCTGGGTCTCGATGGGTCTCCTCCCTTGGACCAACGGCCGCACGACTACCGGCAGGGTCCACTGGCGACCGGTCCGGGCGTTGACAGCAGCCGCGCCGGATCACTCTTCGATCCGCCGAGCCCTGACACCGGCGAGCCAGGTCTCGACGTCCGGGCGGTGGAACCGGCGATGTCGTCCGACGGGGATCGATGGCAGTGGGTTTTCCTGGCGTCGCGCGTATTCGTAGATGCTTGATCGGGGGACTGCCAGGAGATCGGCCACGTCTTGTGCTGTAAGAAGTCGTTGGTCCAAGGACAATGAGTTGGGGTCGCTCATGTATGGATGGCGAGGCTTGGTGGATCTTCCGGCTCTCGGTATGGATGGCGAGGCTTGGTGGATCTTCCGGCTCTCGGCTGCCGCTCGCCCCGCAGCTTGGAAATCCTGTCCCGGAGTGAGGCCGACCACCCGCTCTCACCATCGCTACGAAGTACATGGTGTGAGTGGGTGGTCGGGCTCGCGGAGGGGCTGGGAACCCATTGGCTGCGGGGTGAGCGGCGGCCGAGCCCGTCCCGCAGCAGGACGGGGTGCTGGACGGGTAGGGCCGCGCGCGACGGTGGGCCGCGGGCGGTCGATGTGCCTCGGCGACCCGCTCCCGGTCGATGCCCCGAACCGCGCTTCGACGGACGCGACGCTACGAGGTGGGTACCAGGACGGTCGGCGGTGCGATCTCGAAGGCGGCCGCGATGAGGCGGGCGTCTTCGGGGCGGGGGACGTAGTGGAGATAGCGCATGGTGGTGGCGACGTCGGCGTGGCCCATCCACTCCTTCACGCGGAGGATGTCGGCCTTGGCGATCGCGCGGGTGCCGAAGGTGTGGCGGAGGTCGTGGAAGCGGAGCGAGCGGAGGCCCGCGCGGTCGAGCGCGAGCTTGTAGCGGCGGCGAAGCGCGGAGCCGTCGAGGTAGCCACCGTGGTCGCCGAGGAAGACGAGCGAGTCGTCGGTTGCGGCGCCGCCGAGACGGGCGAGGGTCTCGGCGACCTGCGGCGCCATCGGGACGGAGCGGAGCTTGCCGCTCTTGGGTGTCGTCAGCGCCCCGGCGGCGTAGGAGGCGCGGACGCGGATGACGGAGCCGGCGAAGTCGACGTCGCGCCAACGGAGCGCAATCAGCTCGCCGCGGCGGAGTCCCGTGAAGGCGGCGGTGAGGTAGATGGCCGCGTCCTGCTCGGACTCGGCGGCGCGGACGAGGGCCATCACCTCCTCCGGCGAGAACACGTCGAGGTTGACCTGTCGAGGTTCGCGCATGCGCTCGATCTCCAGGACCGGGTTGCGCTGGAGTCCGAAGCGCTTCTGCGCGCGACGGAAGATCCCATTGAGGATCGTCAGCTGCTTGTTGCGCGTGCGGGCCGAGGTCGTCATCGACGCGCGCCATGCCTCGATGGTCGGCGCCGAGATGTCCTCCAACAACAGTGGCCCGAAGATCGGGACGAACACGCGCGAGACGGTGTGCCGGTAGTCGACCATCGTCGACGGCTTGCACGCGCGGTCCTCGACGCAGTAGCGGAGCCACTCGGAGGAGGCGCGCCCGAACGTGACGCCGGTGCGGACCATGCCAGCCAGCGTTCCGGCGTGCGCCTGGGCGAGCACATCGGCCAGCCACGCCTCCGCACCTCGGCGATTCACGAAGCCATCGGCAGGACGCCCCGGCCTTGTCCACGCCGGCGCGATCCGCTTCTGCACCTGCCGCCCATCGGGCAGCCGGTACTTCGCGTACCAGACGGGACCGGAGGCCCGATCGACTCTGAAGACGTGCCCGCTAATTGAGCGAGCTTGGGACAACCAGACGTTCGACACCAACAACCACCCCTTCGGGACATATCCGGGACATATCCGCTGCTTCGGGGATGGCGCGAGAACGAGAAAAGCCCGGCAGATGCCGGGCTTCTTCGAGTGCCCCCACTAGGAATCGAACCTAGAACCTTCGGATTAAGAGTCCGCTGCTCTGCCAGTTGAGCTATAGGGGCCGGGCGAGACAGGATAGCGGGAGGGGAGCTCCCGGCGATGCCTCGCGGAGCGGCTCGCTCAGCCGGTGGGCGACGTCGATGAAGGCGTTGTGGAGGAGGCTTGGAGGGCGGCTTGGGCGCGGGCGGCTTGGAGCTCGGCCTTGATCTGCTCCTTGTCGTCCTTGCCGGCGAGGGACAGGGCCTTCTTGCTCGCCAGCTCCGCTTTGCGGGTGTCGCCCGCCTGGTAGGCGAAGGACGCGTACTGCGTGTAGAGCGCCGCTGTCGGCTTCTGCGCGGCGAGGTAGACCTCGAACGCGGAGATCGCCTTGTCGGGCTCGTTGAGCCCGGTCTGCCCGTAGGCCTGGACCATCAGGACCGCGAGGTTCGGGTCCGGCTTCCTCGTGAGCGTCAGGTACTTGTTGTACGTCTGCTCGGTCTTGAGCAGGTCGTCCTTGCCCTTGTCGGTGAACGCCTGGGCGTTCTGGTCGTACCCCGACCCCGACCCGGCCTGCTGGAACCGGACGCGCGTCAGGTTCGACCACGCGGCGGCGTCGGTCGGCCTCAGCTGGACCGCCTTCTCGGCCTTCTCGACACGCTGCTTGAACACCTTGTCGGTGCTCGTGGAGCCGCTGTCGTTCTTGAACGCGTCGAGCAACCCACCGCCACCGGTTCCGGCGCCCACGCCGAACAGCACGAGACCGCCCCCGATGAGAAGGGCCAGTCCCACGTAGATCACTTGGACGGCACGCCGGCGTCCGCGTCCGCGGAGGTCGAACAGCATGCGCGTCAGTCTAGATCGTTCGGGCGTTCGCGCGACTCAACGTCCCCGGCGTATGCCGGTTCGTCAACATCGTCTTCATGTTCGGCGTCGTCATCGTCGTCTTCGCGGAAGCCCGCGAGGAAGTCGCCCCAGCGCGGCTCGCCCCTCGGCTCGAAGAACCTGCCGAGGATCAGCGACAGCTCGTACAGCACCACGAGCGGCGCCATCGCGATCAACATCGTGATCGGGTCCGGCGTCGGCGTCACGACCGCTGCGATGACCGCGAACAGGATCAGCGTGTAGCCGCGGTAGGCCCGCAGCTGCTTGACCGTGAGGATCCGCAGCCGCACGATCGCGATGATCCCGACCGGGATCTGGAACAGCACGCCCATCGCCGCCAGCAAGATGGTGCAGAAGCGGTAGTAGTCCTTGGCCTGGACGAGGATGTCGAACGCGCCGTCGTTGTAGTTCTGCAGGAACGAGACGGCCCGCGGGAGCGCGAGGAAGTAGCCGAACAGCACGCCCGCGATGAACAGGAACGGCACCAGCGTCATCAACGGCAGCGCAACACGTTTCTCCTCGCGGCTGAACGCGGGCAGGACGAACGCGTAGAGCTGGAACAGGATGAACGGCAGTGCCAGCAGCAGCGCCGCGTAGGCGCTGACCGTGATCGTCGTCAGGAACGGCTCGGTCACGCCGAGCGTCACCGGCTGGCGCCCCGACGACGCCTTCGGCGTCAGGATCGCGGCCTTCTGCGCCGCCACGGCGCTGGCCTGCAGCTGCTTGGCGGCCGTCACGGCCTGGGTCCGCGCGGCGGGCGACACGCCCCTGCCGGACGCGATCCCGTTCAAGGTCTGGGCCGCGCCGGTCAGCGACGGCACCGCCGTCTTCAGATACGCGCCGACCGCGGCGTCGAAGCAGCCCGACCGCTCGAGCGAGTCGTCGGCCTTGTGCGGCTTCTTGCAGTCCACGCGGTGGGCGTGGTCCAGCGGCTTGTTGATGAGGTCGAGAACGCGGTCGTTCTGCCAGTAGCAGACCGAGAACGTCACGATGAAGGCGACGATGCACAGGATGATCCGGGTGCGCAGCTCGTCGAGATGCTCGACGAGGCTCAGCCGCTCCTCGTGTGCGACGGGCCGGATGGCGGGCAACGGCTACCCGCCGGTCGTGGTGCGTTCGTCGTCGCGAGCGGCGGCCCTGGTCAGCTCGTCGTCGCGCGCGGCGGCCTTGGTCAGCGCAGCGCGCTCCGGGGCCTCGTCGACCTCGTCGTCGTCGCCCTTCCTCCCCTGGATCCCGTCCTTGAACTCGCGCATCCCGCCGCCGAGCTGACGGCCCAGCGAGGGCAGGCGCTTCGGCCCGAGGACAAGCAGCACGATGACAAGGATGATGATCAGTTCTGGCACGCCGAGCGGCATGAGTTCACAGCCTCCGTGGGGGGTCTCAGAAGGGTAACGCGACAGGCCCCGAATCGGTTCATCTTCCGCCGATATCCGTGTGCGGACGAATGTGCGAGCGGAGGTTCAAGTTCCCCGCGGCCAGGACCGATCACGGTGACTGTCAGCAGCGCAGCCCACGAGCTTCGAGAACACGCCGATGAGCCTCCACGACCCCCGCCACTACGTCCGCCGCGTCGTCCTGCCCTCGGGCAAGACCATCGAGGTCGTCTACTTCGAGGACCAGGCCGCCGGTGCGGCCCCCCTCGCCGCACCGGCCCCGGCCGCCGCGGCCGCCATCCCGGCGCACGACGACCAGATCCAGGACCTGCACATGTGCGGCTCCTGCGCCTCCAACCTCGTCTACCCGACGGAGTGGGAGGAGGCCGGCGCGATCCACTGGGAGGTCACGCTGCGCTGCCCGAACTGCGAGTGGACCGGCACCGGCATCTTCGAGCAGGAGCTCGTCGAGCGCTTCGACGAGGAGCTGGACCGCGGCACCGAGGCCCTGGTCCGCGACCTCAAGCGCCTGGCCCACGCCAACATGGAGGACGAGATCGAGCGCTTCACCACCGCGCTCGACGAGGACCACATCGTCCCCGAGGACTTCTAGGGCTCTCCACCCCCTGCGTCACACCTCTCCGTGACCATCAGTCGACGGGCCGCCTGGAAAGGCGGCCCGTCGCGCTTAACGACTCAGGAGTAGCGCGCGACCACGTTGTCGGCGACGAGCAGCAGCGCCGCCCGCTCGCGCTCCGGCAGCGCCGCCGGGATCACGGCCTTGGCCGCCGCGACGTGCTCCAGCGCGATCGCGCGTGCCTCCACCAGCGCACCCGTGGCCGCGATCCGGTCGCAGACCTCCTCGGCCTGCGCGGGCGTGACGATCGCGCGCGGGTCGACCGCGCCCAGCTCGGGATCGCGCTCGCGCGCGAGGATGAACGGCAGCGTCACGGTGCCGTCGAGCAGGTCGGTCCCGCGGTGCTTGCCGGTCCGCTCGGCGGGACCCTCGACGTCGAGGACGTCGTCCAGGATCTGGAACGCCAGGCCGATCCGGCGCCCGAACTCGCGCAGCGCCTCGGCGCCGTCGACCCCAGCGCCGCCCTCGAGCGCGCCCATGATGCACGCGGCCTCGAACAGCCGCGCGGTCTTCAGCTCGCAGCGGCGCAGGTAGCGCGCCAGCGGGATCGTCGCGTCCCACGCGTCGGCGCGCTGCAGCAGCTCGCCGCGCGCCAGCGCGCTGCCCGCATCGCTCAGCGCCCGGACCTGCTCGGGGTCGTCGTTGCGCGCCAGCAGCGAGAACGCGCGCGCGAACAGGAGGTCGCCGGTCTGGGTCGCCGCCGCGCGCCCCGCCACGGCGAAGACCGTCGGGCGCCCGCGCCGCAGCGGCGCGAGGTCCAGGACGTCGTCGTGGACGAGCGTCGCGGAGTGCACCAGCTCGACCGCCGCGGCCGCGCGCACCAGCCCGTCGCCGTCGCCCCCGGCGCTGGCCAGGATCACCAGCAGCGGCCGCAGCCGCTTGCCGCCCGCGCTGATCGTCGAGCCCGCGTGCTCGGCGAGCACCGGGCCGTGGCTGGCCGCGACCTCGCGCAGCAGGTCCTCGACCCGGCCCAGCAGCGGGAGGACATGCGTCCCGCCGGCGTGGACGATCGCCGTGACCGACCCCGCCGCGTCCTCGGTCATCTTCAGGCGTGCGGCCCGGAGCCGTTGGACGACGTCACGATCGGCGCCACCGGCTTGGTCCCGACGTGCAGCGCGATGATCCCGCCCGCGGTCAGGACCCACCTGATGTCCTCCAGGCCCGCGCGCGCCAGCGACGCCGCCAGGCCCGGCGGCTCCGGGAAACGCTTGACCGAGTTGGGCAGGTAGTCGTAGGCCTGCGAGTCGCCCGCGACCCTGCCGATCAGCGGCACGATCCGGTCGAACCAGAGCGAGAAGAACGTCGACAGCGGCGGCTTCTGCGGCGTGGTGATCTCCAGGATCACGACGCGCCCGCCGGGCTTGACCACGCGCGCCATCTCGGCGATCCCGCGGTCGAGGTCGGAGAAGTTGCGCGCCCCGAAGCCGACGGTCGACGCGGCGAACTCGCCGTCCCCGTAGGGCAGCTGGAGCGCGTTGCCCCACTCGAAGCGGATGGTCGACGCCTTCTTGTGGGCGAGCGCCGCGTTTGCCCGCCCAGAGGCGCCGTCGGAGGGCGCAACCTTCCTGCGGGCATGCGCCAGCATCTCCTCGGAGAAGTCGGAGCCGACCACCTCGCCGCTGGGGCCGACGCGCGAGGCCAGCTCGATCGCCAGGTCGCCGGTACCGGTCGCCACGTCGAGGACGCGGTCGCCCGCGCCGACGTTGGCGAGGTCGGCGGCGCGCCGGCGCCACTGGTGGTGCAGCCCGGCCGTCATGACCGAGTTGATGAGGTCGTAGACCCGCGCGATGCGATCGAACATCGCGCGGACCTCCGGCTCGGGCAGCGTGCCGCGATCGGCGGCCGGAGCGGTGCTCCCGCTGCCGTGAACGCTCATCGCTACTTCAGGCGCCCCAGGAACGCCACGAGCTCCTGGAACTGCTGTGGCTTCTTCTCCTGGAGGCTCTTGAAGGACGGCATCGGCGCCGTCGGGTTGATCAGCGTGCGCTGGATGCCCGCTGCGGGCAGCCGCGACGCGATGTTCGTCAGCTCGGGGCCAGGTCCGGAGTTGCCGTTCTCGCCGACCTTGTGGCACGCCAGGCAGCCGGACTGCGCCATCACCTGCCGGCCCGCCTCGTACTGCTTGACGACCGCTGGGCCCTCGGCCTTCACGGACGCCGGCGTCGGCATGTCGATCTCCGACGGCGGGCCGGTCTTCGCGCCCTCCATCGTCAGGTAGGCCATCGCGCCGATGATCAGGATCGCGGTCAGCGTCGCGACGGGGCGGCGCTCCGGGCGGCGCTCCGCGCTGCGGTCGTAGAACGGCAGCAGGAACAGCAGGATCATGCAGATGGTCGGGATGCCGATCGTCGCCAGCGCGACGAACTCCGGCGGCTTGACCACGCGCAGCAGCTCGAAGAGGAAGAAGAAGTACCACTCCGGGCGCGGGGTGTACGTCGTCGTCGTCGGGTCCGCCTTCGGGCCGAGCTCGGCGCCGAGGAAGATCGACATCAGGATGATGACGAGCAGGACGATGCACGCCATGCCCCCGTCCTTGGCGACCGCGTAGGGGAAGAACGGCTTCCCCTGCGACTTCAGGATCGCGTATTCGCGGAGGTACTGCTCCTTCTCGCGGCGGTTCACGCCTGCTCCTCGATCAGTTCTTCGGGGACCTTGACCTTCTGCCACGGCGGCGCGGTCGTGCCCAGCTTCGTGACGAGGTAGATGTGGGCGCCGATCAGGGCGCCGATGATGCCCGGCACCAACATCATGTGGATGGCGTAGAACCGGGACAGCGTGGTGGCGTTGAAGTCGGCGCCGCCGTTGAGGAAGTCGCCGAGGTACGGACCCACCAGCGGACCGGACGCCGTGATGTTGTTGGCCACGATCGTCGCCCAGAACGAGCGCTGGTCGAACGGCAGCAGGTAGCCGGTGAGCGCCATGACGAACGTCAGGATCAGCAGCGCCACGCCGATCACCCACGTCAGCTCACGCGGGTACTTGTAGGCGCCGAAGAAGAACACCCGGGCCATGTGCAGGAAGATCAGGATGACCATCACCGACGAGCCCCACTTGTGCATCCCGTGCACGAACTCGCCGAGGAAGACGTCGTCGTTGATGTGGCGCACGGACTCGTACGCTCCGCCGGCCGCGTCGGGCCGGTAGTACATCGCCAAGAAGACGCCGGTGATCGCCTGGCTCAGGAAGGCGAACATCGTCGCCGAGCCCAGCGTGTAGAACCAGTTGGTGCCCTTGGGGACCTTGCGGAACATCAGCCACCGCAGGCCACCGGACATCGAGGTGCGCTCGTCGATCCAGTCGACGGTGTAGATGCCCGCCTCGGCCGCCTTGTCCAGCGGGCCCTGCTTGGGCTTGCCGGGACGCGGCGGCGCCGGCTTGAGGCCGGGCGGCACAGGCGGTGCGGGGAACTTGAGCTTCGGCATCAGTGCTTAGTCCTGGGGGAGCGAGTCGAGCCTGCGGATCGTCGGGCGCGACGGGTACAAGATCCCGCCGATGCCGTCGAGCGGCTCACCCGGGTTACGGGGCGAGAACCGCTTGAGCTCGCGGTTGACCGAGTAGCGCGGGCCGATCTCGACCTGCCCGTTCCTGACCCGGTTGTAGAAGCGATCGAGCGGGCGGACCGGCGGGCCGCCGTCGACCTTGCCCTGGAAGTCGTAGACGCCACCGTGGCACGGGCAGATGAAGCGCTGCGCGGCCTCCGTGTAGCGGACCGGGCAGCCGAGGTGCATGCAGCGCGTCGAGATCGCGACGTACTGCTCGCTCTCGAAGCCCTTGGGCAGCCTGTCGGTGTCCAGCTGCGGGTTGCGCTTGCGGACGTAGACGGTGGTCTTGCCGGCCTCGCCGATGCCGTCGGCGTAGGTGATGACCTTCGGCACGTAGGTGTCGTCCGGGAACTCGTCGGGCGTCCCGACGGGCTGCCAGCGCACCTTGTGGTTCTCGAAGAGCGGGCCGAGGGCGAAGCCCAGGGCCGGCAGCAGGATCGCCGAGGTGGCGATCGCGCCGGTCGCATGGGCCGTCCCGACCATGAAGCGGCGGCGGGTGACCGTCTCGCCTTCGAACGCTCCCGGGATGCCCCGGTCGGCGGTGTACTTGCTTTTGGCTTGCTTCTTGGGCACGGTTGGTTCCTGTCCGAGAGACGCGCGATCCTTTTGGACGACGTCCGGCCCCGGAAATCTATCGCTCGAAGATCGTACGGGCCGCGTGCCCCCACGCGACTGTCAGCTCAGCGGGTGAGCGCCAGGTCTCCGGCGACGTGGCGCGCTGCTGCTCGTAGGCGCTCCGGGGCATCGATTTCGCCTGCACGCGCGGCATCTTTGGCGGCTTCGAGGTCCGCGCTCGAACCCCACCCGAGCTCCGCGCAACCTGCCGCCCAGACCGCGTCGGCGAGCGCCTCGTCGCCGGCGGCCTGCGCCTGGGCGGAGAGCGCGATGAGGTCCGAGAGGGCCGACACGGCGGCGAGGTCGCCGGCCGCGGCGAGGCGCTCGAGGCCCAACGCGTAGAGGCGATCGCCGGCCAGCAGCGCGAGGTCGTCGTCCTCGCGGGACAGGAGGCGCGGCGCGCCGTAGTGCAGGAGATAGCCCTCACGTACCGCTTCGATGACCAGCGGCAGGTCGGCCGTGTGACCGATCGCACGCGGAGCGGGCGCGATCGCGTCCGCGTAGGGCGTCGCGCCGCCGGCCCCGGGGCGCAGCGCGGCGGCGAGCAGCCCGCCGTCCTGCGCGACAAGCGCGCGCAGCTTGGCGAGCGTCAAGAGATCTCCGCGAACGCCGCGTTGACGGCGTCCAGCGTGCGGTCGAGGTGGGCGGGGCCGTGCGCCAGCGACGGGAACCACGCCTCGTACTGCGAGGCCGGCGGGTAGACGCCGCGGGCCAGCAGCGCGCGGCAGAACGCGGCGTAGGCGCCGTGGTCGGCGGCCTGGGCGCCCGCGTAGTCGCGCGGCGCCGTCTCGGCGAAGAACGGCGTGACGAGGCCGGGGACGGAGACGACGGTCAGCGCGACGCCGTGCTGGGCGGCCGCGTCGCGCAGGCCGGACGCGAGCGTCTCGGTGATCGCGCCGAGCTTGAGGTAGGCCGGGTCGTCGAGCAGCCGCAGCGTCGCCAGGCCCGCGGCGACCGCCAGCGGGTTCCCGGACAGCGTGCCGGCCTGGTAGACGTCGCCGGCGGGGGCGATGTGCTCCATCAGCGTCCTGCCGCCGCCGTAGGCCGCGGCGGGCAGGCCGCCGCCGATGACCTTGCCCATGACCGTCAGGTCCGGGCTGACGCCCTCGCGCTCCTGCGCTCCGCCCGCGGCGACGCGGAAGCCGGAGATCACCTCGTCGAAGATCAGCAGCGCGCCGTGCTCGTCGGCCTGGTTGCGCAGCAGCTCCAGGAAGCCCTCGACCGGCGGCACGAGGCCCATGTTGGCCGGGTAGGGCTCGGCGATCACCGCGGCGAAGTCGTGCTCGGCGAACGCGGTCGCCACCGCGGCGCCGTCGTTCCAGTCGACGATCACGGTCTCGTGCGTCGCGGCCTCGGGGACGCCGGGCGAGGCGGGGATCCCGGCGGTCGCCAGGCCCGAGCCGGCCTGCGCCAGAAGACCATCGACATGGCCGTGGTAGGCGCCCGCGAACTTCAGGATCTTGCTGCGCCCGGTCGCCGCGCGGGCGAGGCGGATCGCGCTCATCGACGCCTCGGTCCCGGACGACGTCATCCGCACCATCTCGACCGACGGCATCCGCCGCGCGATCTCCTCGGCGATCTCGACTTCGGCGGCGGTCGGGGCGCCGAACGACGTGCCCTTGTGCGCGGCGGCCACGACGGCCTCCACGATCTCCGGGTGCGCGTGGCCGTGGATCAGCGGGCCCCAGGAGCAGACGTAGTCGACGTACTTGTTGCCGTCGACGTCGACGATCTCGGCGCCGTCGGCGCGCTCGATGAAGATCGGGTCGCGCCCGATCGCCTGCATCGCCCGGACCGGCGAGTTGACGCCGCCCGGCAGCCGCTGCAGCGCCCTCGCGTACAGCTCCGCGGACTTGGCGTCGGTGATCGAGACGGACATGTGGGGACTACGCGCCGACCCCGGCGTGGTCGCGTTCCCAGTTCTTGAAGGCCTCGGTGAAGTACAGGAGGCGGACCTTCTTGAACTCGGTCGAGGAGTACAGCGTCGCGCGCTGCTCGATGCAGCCGGCGTCGGCCTCGACCGCGTCGAGGATCGCGTCGCACTCCTCCTTGGAGCGCCCGTGGGCCATCGTGAACAGCTGGTAGGGCCAGTCGCCGTAGGTCGGGCGCTCGTAGCAGTGGGAGATCCCGCGGAACGCCGCCATGCGGCTCCCGATCTCCAGCACGCGGTCCTCGGGCACCTTCCAGACGCCCATGCCGTTGGCCGAGAAGCCCGCGCGGCGGTGGAAGAGGATCGCGGCGACGCGGCGCAGGAGGCCGCGCTCGGTCATGCCCTCGAGGTGGGCGATCAGCTGGTCGACCGGGACGCCCAGCTCCTTCGCGGCCTCGGCGTAGGGCTCGGTGACGATCGGCAGGTCGCCCTGCGTGGCGCGGATGACGGCCTTGTCGAACTCGTCGTAGGGCTGCGGCTCGGTCTCGACCGGCGCGACGGCCTCGGCGGACTTCGCCAGCGCCTCGGTGTCGCCGGACATCTCGAGGTCCATGCGGATCTTGAAGAGCTTCAGCGTCGGCAGCTGGCGCACGGACTCGGCGCCGGTCTCCTGCTTGAGGACCTCCAGCGTGCCCTCCAGGCCGAGCGGCGAGTCCGGCTCGGTGGCGACCGTGAACCACATGTTGAACTCGTGGTTGCGCAGGTAGTTGTGCGAGACGCCGGGGTGCTCGTTGATGATCTTGGCCGGGCGCCACGGGTGCTCCGGGTCGACCTTCGCCGCGACGAGCATCGACTGGTAGCCGAGCGCGCGGGTGTCGTAGATCGGCGTGACCTGCCGGATGATCCGCTGCTGCACCAGCTCGGCGACGCGCTTGAGGACCACGTCCTCCTCGACGCCCAGCGCCGTCGCGACCTCGGCGTACGGCTTGGGGACGATCGGGAAGCTGCCCTGCATCTGGTTGAGCAGGCTCTTGTCGAACTCGTCGAGCGGGACGGCGGCGCCGTCCTTGCGCGAGCGGATCTTCGGGGTCACTGCAGCCATGCGGCGGCGTCCTTCGCGTAATAGGTGATGACGATGTCGGCACCGGCGCGGCGGATCGCCGTCAACGTCTCGAGCACGGTCGCCCGCTCGTCCATGTGGCCGGCGGCCGCGGCCGCCTTGATCATGACGTACTCCCCACCCACGTGATACGCGACGACCGGCATCTGCGTCGCCTCCTTCACGCGCCAGAGGACGTCGAGGTAGGGGACCGCGGGCTTGACCATGACCATGTCGGCGCCCTCGGCGACGTCGAGCGCGACCTCGCGCAGCGCCTCCTGGCCGTTGGCCGGATCCATCTGGTAGCTCTTGCGGTCGCCGACGCTCGGGGTCGAGCCGGCCGCCTCGCGGAACGGGCCGTAGAACGCCGAGGCGTACTTCGCGGAGTAGGCGATGATCGGCGTCTCGGCGAAGCCCTCGGCGTCGAGGCCCGCGCGCAGCGCGCCGACGCGGCCGTCCATCATGTCGCTGGGCGCGACGGCGTCGGCCCCGGCGCGCGCGTGGGAGACCGCGGTGCGCGCCAGGAGGTCGAGCGAGGCGTCGTTGTCGACGGTGCCGTCCGGCAGCAGGCGGCCGCAGTGGCCGTGGTCGGTGTACTCGCAGAGGCAGACGTCGGTGATGACCACGAGGTCCGGGTGCGCGGCCTTGATCGCGCGGATCGCGAGCTGCACCGCGCCCTCGTCGTCCCACGCCGACGAGCCGTCGGCGTCCTTCTCGGCCGGGATGCCGAACAGGATCACGGCCGGGACGCCGAGCGCGAAGGTGCTGCCGGCTTCCTGGACCGCCGCGCCGATCCCGTGGCGCGAGACGCCCGGCATCGACTCGATCGGGGTCGAGCCCTCCAGGCCCTCCTCGACGAAGATCGGCAGCACGAGGTCCGACGCGGCGAGCGTCGTCTCCCGCACGAGGTCGCGCAGCGCGCCCGTGCGGCGCAGGCGGCGCAGGCGGGTGGCGGGGAAGGCGGCAGGCATGGCCTCCAGAAGCGTAGAAGGTCATGACGGCTGCCTGTCGTTCTGGGCGGGTACGCGACACGCCGTGCCCGTCTCGATCTTCGACACCAACCGCAGGGCCGCCGAGGCGATGCGCGTGCCGACCTGGCTGCTCGCGGGGCTCGTCTACGTCGGCTTCGCGTTCCTCGCCGTCGGCGCGATGGCGCAGATCCCGGCGTTCGGCGTCGTCGCCGCGTGCTTCGGCGTCGCGATGCTCGTCATCGCCGTCCGGGGGATCGTCGCGCCGTCGCGGCCGCACGACACCGGGATCACGGAGATGAACTGGCTCATGGGCAGCTAGCGCGCGCAGCACCAGCCGGCGAGGTGGGCGTCGCGGCCGGCGGCGACGATGCGGTTGCGGTCGATGCCGCGGCCCTTGAGGTGCAAGACGTCCCAGCCGTCGATGCCGGCGACGTCGGCGGCGATCCAGTCGCCGTGGGGCGACCAGGCAAGCGAACGGATCGCCCCGGCGGCGTAGAGGACCGTCGAGGTGGTGCCGTCGGCGAGCGTGAGGGTGAGCTGCGAGCGGTCGCCGGTGAGCGCGCGGCGGACGGTGGCGTACCTGTAGGCCTTGATCGGGCTGGCGGCGATGGTCAAGTTGGTGGGCTTGGCCTGCTGGGGCGAGGCGTGGACGTGCGCGCCGGTCGCCCCGACCAAGATGTAGGTCTTGCGGTACTCCATCGCGTAGAGGCTCCTGCCGTCCGGCGACCAGGCCAGGCGCAGCGGGCGATCGGGGAGGCGCGTGCGCCAGATCACGTGGCCGGAGTCGGCGTCGCGCAGGACGACGCGGTTGGCGCTGTCGACCGCGGCGAGCCGCTCGGCGGGCGCGACGCCGGGCTGCCAGGCGGGCGGCGTCGGGGGCGCGGCGGCGAGGACGCGGTCGCCGGTCCCGTCGCCCGCGACGACGTGCAGCTCGCGACCGCTCAGGTACGCCACGCGGAACCCGGACGGCGACCAGGCCGGGAAGCGGATCCGGTGGCGAGCCGCGAACGACCACCGCCGCCGGCCCTGGAGGTCGACCGCGATCAGCTCGATCCCCCGCACCGCGACCGCGAAGCGCCCGTGCGGCGACCACGCCGCGGCGTCGATCCGGCCGAGCAGCTGCCGTGGTCCGGTCGGCAGGCCGAGGACGAACAGGCCGTCCTGCGCGACCGACAGCATCCGCCCGCCGCCCGGGACGACCGTCGAGGCGACCCGCCTCGGAGCCACCGCGCGCTTCGGCGCCTCACCCGCCACCGCCGCGATCCGCTCCCGCACCCAATCCGCCGTCGCCCGCCCGGGCGCGCTCGCGAGCAACACGCCGACCGCGACCGCGACCGCCGTCGCGAGCAGCAGCCGCGCCGAGCCGCCGCCGAGCCGCGTCACTTCGGCCGGGCGCGGCGGCGGAGCGGGCGTCCGATCCTCCAGCGCGCGGCGCGCCACGGCGTGGGCGCGGCGGCGGGCGGGCTCTTCGTTCGGCGCGCGGAGGGTCGAGAAGTCGGGGGTCATCGCTCGAGCTCCTGGGCGAGCGTGTCGAGGCCGCGGCGCAGGCGGGAGTTGACGGTGCCGCGGGGGATGCCGACGACGTCGGCGATCTCGGTCGGCGTCAGCTCGAGCAGGTGCCGCAGGACGACGACGATCCGCTGCTCGTCGGGCAGCGCGGCGAGCGCGGTGAAGAGGTCGTCGCGCGGCTCGCCGGACACGGGCGCCGCCAGGAACGGCAGCGCCTCGTCGCCCACCTCGCGCCGGACCGCCCGGGCGCGGGTGGCGTCGATCGCCCGGCGCGCGACGATCGTCCGCAGCCACGGGCCGAACGGGCGCGAGCGGTCGAAGCGCTCCAGCGCGCCGCTCGCCGCCACGAAGCCCTCCTGCGCGATGTCCTCCGCCGCGTGCGGATCGCGCACGATCAGCAACGCGGCGCGGTAGGCCGCGGGCCAGTGCGCGTGGAACAGGACGTCCAGCGCCGCCGCGTCGCCCCGCAGCGCACCCCGGACCGCCGCCCGCTCGGCCCGCGCGGCCGCCCACCTGCCGCCCGCCGCCGTCCTGGCGGGTGCGGCCCAGCGGAGCGCCTGCGGCCGTGCGTCGTCCATGCCCTCTCCTACGAGGGCGGGGCCCTCAGCGGTCCCGCGCCTCCCAGTCCTCCAGGGTCATCGCGAAGATGTCGTGGTCCTCCCACGTCCCGGCGATGTTGAGGTACTTGATCGCCCGGCCCTCGCGCCGGAAGCCCGACTTCTCGACCACGCGGATCGACCGAGCGTTGCGCGGGATCACCGCGGGCTGGACGCGGTGCAGCCCCGCGTGGCGGAACGCGAACTCGCAGATCAGCCCCGCGGCGGTCGTCGCGTGCCCGCGCCCGCCGGACGCCGCGCTGACCCAGTAGCCGAGCGTCGCGTTGCGCCACGCGCCGCGCACGACGTTGCCGAGCGCGATCCGCCCGATGATCGCGTCGCCGTCGGCGCGGTCCAGGACCGCGAACGCGTAGCCGGTCCCGAGGTCCCACGCCTCGGCGTCGCGCCGCAGCGTCTCGACCTGCCCGGCGCGCGTGTAGTGCGCCTCGGCGTGGATCGGCTCCCACGGCTCGGTGTGCGAGCGGTTGGCGATCACCGCCTGCGCGAACTCCGTCGCGTCATCGACGACCAGCGGCCGGATGGCCGTGAGCTCGGCGTCGAGGCGGATGCGCGGAGGGACGTGGCCGAGCACGGTCGCGAACGTAGCAGCCGGAGATCAGTCGAAGCGGGCGATCGCGACCCGGGCCAGCAGGCCCCAGCCGAGGATCAGCGCCGCGAGGTGGGCCAGCGCGGTGCCGAGGCCGCCGGCGTCGTTGAGCGCGGCGTCGGCCGCGTCGAGCGAGGCCTTGAACGGGAACAGCGCGCTGATCACCCGGATCGCGTCGTAGAGGCCGGACGCGACGGCGCCGGACGGGACCAGCGCCAGGAACGCGATCGGCAGCGACAGCAGGATCGCCAGCAGCGACGCGGCCCGGACCTCGCGCGCCAGCGCGCCGAGCGCGACGCCGAAGGCGCCGAACCCGAGCCCGCCCGCGACCAGCGCCACGACCCACAGCGGCGCGCGGCTCCACGACAACGACACGAACAACGACACGCCCGCGGTCATCAGGAACGTCACCGCCGCCGCGCAGCCGGCGGACAGCACGACCTTCTCCACCAACAACCCGGTCCGCGACACGAGCCCGCGCACGAGCCGCGCGAACGCGTGCTCCTCGCGCTCCAGCGCGAGCATCCCGGCTGCGAGCAGCACGCAGACCAACATCAACGACATGGTCACCGCGACCGTCACCGCATAGGAGTTCAGCGGCGTGCGGCGCCCCGAGACGACCGTCTGGTCGATCTTCACCGGCGACGCCAAGGACGACAACACGACGTCGCTCAGGTCGAGGTTGTCGATCGCCAGCCCCGCGAAGCGCGAGACCTGCTCCAGCGCGTCGCGATCCGGCGAGCCGTCCGGCGTGCGCGTCAGCACCGAGTCGACCAGGGCCTTGGACTTCTTCAGCCCCGCGATCTCGAAGTCCTTGCCGAAGACCGAGAACCTCCCGCCCTCCAGCAGGATCCTCAGGTACCCCGCGGTGATGGCGGTCAGCTTGCCCGAGACCGCCCTGTTGAGGTCCGCCACGCGCGAGTTGATGGTGGACTCGACGAACTGCTGCTTGACCGGGTCCTCGGCGTTGTAGAGCACCTCGACCGTCGGCTTGGGCCCGGTCCCGCTCAGCGCGACCGTGCGCTGCAGCCGCTCGATCAGGTCCCTCGGGACCACGATCGCGGCGAGCACGTCGCCGTCCCTGACCTTCCTGACCGCCTCGGCCCGCGAGTGCACGGTGACCGGGTCGATCGACTCGAACAGCCTGCTCGCGTACGCCCTCGGGTCGACGCTCGTCCCCGCGACCTGGACCTGCTGACCGCTGTCGGGCAGCTCGTTGAGGATCGCCACGCGCGGCTTGTCCGGCCCCTTGCTCAGCGCCAGCCCGATCAGCACCGCGATCAAGATCGGGTAGACGACCAGCAACCCCACCAACAACGGCGAGCGCTTCAGGATCCGCAGGTCCTTCAACAACAGGAACGGGACGCCGCGCATCGCCTAGTGCCCGCGCTCCCGAAGGAACGCGACGAACGCCGCCTCGAAGTCATAGGCGTCGGTCCCGACCGCCTCGTGCAGCGCGCGCGGCGTGCCCTCGAACAGCAGCTCGCCGTCGGCGAGCACCAGCACGCGGTCGGCGTAGCGCTCGGCCTCGGCGACGTTGTGCGTGGTGAACACGACCGCGGTCCCGCCGCGCGCCAGGCCGCCGACGAACGACCACAGCCGCTCGCGCTGGCGCGGGTCCAGCGACGACGACGGCTCGTCGAGCAGCAGCACGGCCGGGTCGGCGAGCAGGCCCGCCGCGATGTTCACGCGCTGCTGGTTGCCGCCGCTCAGCGTGCCGACCTCGTCGCCCGCGCGGTCGGCCAAGCCGGTCACGTCGAGCATCCGCGCCACGACCGCGCCGGGGTCGCCGACGCGCTCCAGCCGCGCGAACAGCGCCAGGTTCTCCGCCACCGTCAGCTTCGCGTAGACCGCCGGCTGCTGCGGGACCCAGCCGACGTCGCGCGGGTCGCGCGAAACGTCGCCGGACGTCGGCACCAGCACGCCGCCGAGGATCGACAGCAGCGTCGTCTTGCCCGCGCCGTTGGGCCCGATGATCGCCAGCGTCTCGCCCGGCTGCACGGCGAACGTGATCCCGCGCAGCGCCTCTCGCGTCCCGAAGCGCCGGGTCACGGCCCGGGCTTCCAGCGCGGCGGTGCTCGTCACCGGCGGGAGGCTACTTCCGACGGCTCGTCGTCCGCGTCACCATCGGGATCGGGCTTCCGATCCGGCGGCGGTCTCCTCGGCGGTGGTTGCGACAACCCCAACAACGGCCCGCCCGCCGCCCACGGCTCCAGCGTCAGGTGGCGCCGCAGGTAGACCACCGTCTCGCGCACCATCGCCGCGATCGGCAGCGCCAGCAGCGCGCCCAGGAACCCCGCCGCCTCGCCGCCGAGCAGCAGCGCGAAGATCACCAGCAGCGGGTTGATCCGCAGCGTGTGGCCGAAGATGTAGGGCGCGACGATGTGGCCCTCCAGCTGCTGCAGGCCCACGAAGAAGATCCCGAGCCAGACCGCCGTCAGCGGGTCCTGGAACAAGGCCACCAACAACGGCGGCAGCGCGCCGAGGAACGGGCCGACGAACGGCACCAGCTCCATCAGGCCGAACCAGATGCCGAACGCGAAGGCGTACGTCTTGCCGTCCGGGAACACGCCGGTCGCGCCGAAGATGTACATCCC
Organism: Conexibacter woesei Iso977N; assembly: GCF_000424625.1. Taxonomy (GTDB): domain Bacteria; phylum Actinomycetota; class Thermoleophilia; order Solirubrobacterales; family Solirubrobacteraceae; genus Baekduia; species Baekduia woesei_A. Next base: position 575,898 of record NZ_AUKG01000001.1, on the reverse strand, counting down.
GATCCCCGCGCCCGCGCCCATCGCGACGCTGAACAGGATCTGCCCGCGCAGGTAGCCGCCGACCGCGCGCTGGATCCGCGTCGGGAAGTCGTCGGCCTCGGTGCCGTCGCCCGGCGGCATGATCGATCGGACCAGGTCGCCGATCTGCTCCCCGTAGATGAGCATGTACACCGACAACACGATCACGAGCAGCAGGCCCAGCCCGGCGGTCACGACCGTCTTGAGGATCTCGCCGCCGAAGTTGACGATGTCGCTGGTCCCGCCGACGACCCTCTCCTGCAGCGTCTGCAGCGCGGTCTCGCCCTGGCGCTTGACCTCGACGTTGATGCCCTTGCGGTCGAAGTAGTCCTGCAGGTCGGCCAGGCGCGAGTTCGCGTCGTCGACGATCGACGGCACGTCCTTGCCGAACTTCTGCGCCTGGTCGGCGACCGGGTTGGCGAGCAGGATCCCGATCCCGCCGAGCGTCGAGATCAGCCCGAGGTAGACGACGAGGATCGCCAGCGGCCGCGGGAACCGGCGCCGCTGCAGGAACGCGACCATCGGGTTGAGGATCAGCGCGACCACGGCCGCGACCGTGAACGCGACGAGCACCACGCCCGCAGCCCTGGCCACGAGGTAGAGCGCGATCACGCACAGCGGCAGCGCGACGAGCTGGATCCACCGCGGCACGACGACCTTCACGGCGTCGCCGGGCGGCGGCTCGCCGTCGAGCGGGTCGTGGCCCGCCCACTCCTCCGCCTCTGTGGGGTCGTCGCTGCTCATCGCCTCTCCGGCCGTCAGAGTATGCGACGTGCCCGCCGCCCCCACCATCCTGTTCGCCGGCGACCTCGTCGGAGGCCTCGGGCGACGCACGCTGCTCGGCCTCCTGCCGAGCCTGCGTGAGCGCTTCGGCGTCGACTTCGTCGTCGTCAACGGCGAGAACGTCGCGGGCGGGCTCGGGATCACGCCGAAGATCGCCGACGAGCTGTTCGCCCGGGGCGTCGACGCGATCACGCTCGGCAACCACACCTACCGGCGCGCCGAGATCAACGCCTACCTGGATTCCGGCAAGCCGATCGTGCGGCCCGCCAACTACCTCGCCTCCCAGCCCGGCAGGGGCGTGACGATCGTCGAGAAGGGCGGCGTCCGGCTCGGCGTCGTCAACCTCAGCGGGAACCTGCACCTGCGCGCCGGCCGCGTCGCGTTCGTCGAGATCGACACCGTCCTGGCGTCCTTGGAGGGCAAGGTCGACCACGTCCTGGTCGACATGCACGCCGAGCTGACGAGCGAGAAGGTCGCGATGGGCTGGTACCTCGACGGCCGCGTGACCGCGGTCGTCGGCACCCACACGCACGTCCCGACCGCCGACCTGCGCGTCCTGCCGGGCGGGACCGCCTACATCACCGACGTCGGGATGACCGGCCCGCGCGGCGGCGTGCTCGGCGTCAAGAAGGAGCAGTCGATCTCGTCGCTGCGCACGCACATGAACGTGCGCTACGAGACGTCCGAGGACGACCCGTGGATCAACGCGGTCGTCATCCGCTGCGCCGAGCAGCCGCTGCGCGCGACGGCGATCGAGCAAGTGCTCGAGCCGTGGCGGCCAGGGCCAGGAGGACGGTGACGTTGCGCGCGCCGACGGCGACGACCGCCCAGGCGTGCTGCGTGACGACGTCGAAGTAGTGGTCGGGGAACCAGAGCTGGGTCAGCAGCGCGGCCGCGGCGGTCAGCGCGGCGCCGATCGGCGCGCCGCGGGCGGCGGCGACCGCGGCCAGCGGCAGCAGCCAGCACAGGTACTGCGGCGACAGGACCTTCCCGAACGCGACGAACGCCAGCACGATCGCGAATGATGAGAGCACCAGCGCATCGCGCCCTGGACGGCGGGCGGTCAGGACGGCGAGACCGGCGGCGGCGCCGAGCAGCAGGACCGTCGACACCAGTCCGAGCGCGTCGGCCGCGCCGCCGTCCAACCCGTTGGACTTGAACTCGTCGTGGCGGATCGGGTCGCCGGTGACGTAGGAGCCGCCGACCACCTCGATCGCGGTCGCGGCGGTCGACTCGATCTGCACGGGGCGGTCGAGGTGGAACCTGACCATCGCCTTGGGGAAGCCGCCGTGCGCGGCGAACGGCGCGCAGACGGCCACGGTGACGACGACGAAGACCGCCGCGCCACGCCACGCCGCCACGCGCCGGCCGCGCCCCAGCAGCCAGGCGAAGGCGACCAGCGCAAGCGCCGCGGGCCACAGCTTCGCCACGGTCCCGAGCGCGAGCACCGCGAGCCCGAGCTCCGCGGCGTAGGGGAGACGGCGCGGCGGCGCGACCAGGAGCAACAGCCCCAACATCGCGAGCGCCGCGGGCAGCAGGTCGAAGTGCGTCCGGACCAGCGCGCCGGCGAGCGCGGGCAAGAGGACCATCAGCCACCCGGCGCGCGCGCCGCCGATCCGCCACGCGCACAGCTGGCAGACGACGGCGCAGCCGAGCATCAACCACGACATCTTGGTCGCGTCGCCGCCCGCGAGCCGGATCGGGAGCAGCGCGCCCGGCGGGTACTCGAACGGGAAGTCGCGGTACGGCGCCAGGTGCGTGTGCACCAAGATGTCGCGATACTGCGAGTAGACGTAGAGGTCGTTGATCTTCGCGCCGCTGAACGGCCCGTGATGGGTGACCACCAGCCACGCCGCGACCAGCGCGGCGACGCTGAGGATCAGACCGGATCGGGGATCCTGTAGCGCGCGAAGAGCGCGACGAGCATGAACGGGAAGAACCACACCAGGTAGAGGTAGAACCAGTAGTCGAGGCCGAGCTGCAGCGCGACGACGACCGCCGTCGCCACGCCGGCCAGCCCGACGATGTCGCGGCGGCGTGGGATGAACGCGGCCGCGACGGCGAACAGCACGGCGATCGCCTGCCACACGTGCTCGGCGCCGCGCCAGCCGTGCAGGCCCCAGAACGAGAACGGCGCGTCGCGCTCGGCCTGGAACTTGATCGTGTGGTCGTAGATCACGTGGAGGTCCTCGCCGCGCAGCAGCACCGGCAAGGACACCAACAACGCCACGAACACGAACGCGGCGCTGAACTCCAGGACGGTCTTCAGCCAGCGCCCGCGCGGCGCGGCGTGCGTGGCCATCAGCGGCGCCAGCGCCAAGGACCCGAACTTGGTCAGCCCGCCGAGCGCGGTCACCGCGCCGCGAGCGGCGGGGGAGGACGCGACGTACAACGTGATCGCCGCGAACATCGCGACCATCGTGTCGTTGCTGTTGCAGTTCAACACGTACAACGTGAACGGCCACGCCGCCCACAGGTACGTCAGCACGATCCCGAGGCCGGGCCCGCGGATCCGCCGTCCCGCCAGGAACAGGAACAGCATCGTGATGAGGTCGAAGACGATCGCGGCGGCGTGCGCGGCCGGCAGGTCGTCCCACTTGCCCGACCACGGGAACGCCTGCTCGAACGGCACGTAGGCCTCGTAGGCGACGGGGCCGTAGGTGTCGCCGTGCGAGTTGTCGGAGGGGAACGTGCCGTAGAGCTTCTGGCCGTCGACGAGCTTGTCGGCGCCGATCACGCCCGAGTAGCCGACGTCGATCACGTTGGAGGCGTTGACGTCGAGGCCGATCCGGAAGCCGACGAGGAACACCACCGCGACCGCCAGCCAGACGGGGGAGACCCAGAGCGGCAGCGCGCGCGTCGGTTCCTCACCGTCGGCGTCCAGGCGCGTGCGGCGCCGGTAGCCGAGCGTCAGCGCGCGGATCAACACGTACAACAGCAGCGCGGAGGCGATCGGGACCGACGTCGAGATGTTGGCGTCGTTGAAGAACGCGACGCTGACGCCGAACGCCAGCAGCACCAGCAGGTCGACGTGCAGCCACTGCGGCCGCCGGCGCAGCGACACGAACGGCGCGATGAACAGCACGCTGAACGGGATCCACACCCACGGCGAGTTGACCTTGCGCCCGAACGCGCCCGAGTAGCCGCGCGCCATCGTCCACGCGACCTGCGGCCCGTTCCACGCCTCGACGACCGCGCCGGTCGCGTCGGCGATCTTGACCTGCGCAACCTCCCTGCGGTCCTTCCCGGTCCCGGGCGTGAACCAGCTGACCTGCCAGTTCGTCGGGCCCTTGAGGAAGACCTCGGGCCTGGCCTTCGGGTACGTCCTCAGCGCCTGCCTGACCTTGGGCGACGTCTCGGCGATCCTCTGCGCCTGCGCGCCCGTGAGCCGGTGGCCGAGCGGCAGGCCGGTCAGCGAGTCCGGGCGGCTGAGCCCGTTGGGGTCGCTCGGCGCGGTCGAGATCGTGGTGCCCTGGGCGGGCGCGACGGCCGGCGCCGTCGCGATGCCGAGCAGCATGCCGCTCACCGCCATGACGGCGACCAGGACCGCGAGCAGGCGCCGCGTCACTCGTCGAACGTCCAGAGCTTGTTGCCGATGAAGTTGACCGGCGTCGCGGCGGCCACGGCGATCGCCTGGCCGACGACCTCCCTCAGCCCCGCGACGGTCACGAGCAGCTCCAGCACCGCGAAGTTCACGCCGAACGACGCGACCGACACCACCAGGAAGCGCACGGCCTGCTGGCCGGGATGCGCGGCGCGGCTGGTCGCGAACGTCCAGTGGCGGTTCCACCAGAAGTTGTTGGAGACCGCGACCAGGAACGCGATCACGGCCGCGATCCGGAAGTCGAGGTCGAGCGCGTGGACGCAGATCGCGAACGTGATCAGGTTGACCACGTAGCCGCTCGCGCCGACCGCGGTGAAGCGGGCGAGCTGCCACCAGTTGTCGGCGTCGCGGACCCCGTGGCGGACGCGGTCGCGATGGCGCAGCTTGTCGAGCGCGTCGGACAAGGGCTCTGAGGCTAGTTCAACGGACGCCGAAGTGGGCCAGGACCATCGGCGCGACGTCGCTGATCGACCACGCGCCCGGACCCGCGTGCGCGGGCGGCTCGACGCCGCAGTAGGCCAGCGCGCCGAGCGAGTCGGAGCGGTGCAGCGAGCCGTGGCTGCCGCCGCCGACGTGGTGCCCGCCGCCCCAGTCCGGGAACTCGTAGCCGGGCGCGGCGGAGAGCAGGACGTCGCCGGAGGTGGCGCAGGACAGCGCGGCCCAGACGCGGCGCAGCGCGTCCGGGTAGTCGGGCGCGTCGAAGGTCCCGTCGGAGACCGAGGCGTTGAGGGCGGAGAGGTCGCCGCTGACCGTCCAGGCGTTGCCGCGCGCGTCGCGCACGGCGCCGGCGACGTCCGTCGCGGCGCGGAAGCGCAGCGTGCCGCGGTCCGGCGCCTGGAGCACGCCGTCCTCGCCGTCGCGGTAGGCGATCACGTCCACGCCCGGGAGCGCGGCGGCGGTCGCCACGACCTTCGGCACCGTGGCGTCGCGGGCCTCCTCGACCAAGGCGTACACCATCGCCGCGCGCTGGTTGGGGCACAGCGCCAGCTCGGCCTCCTCGACCGTCGCGCCGCCCGGCCCGGCGATCGCCCAGCCCTCGGCAAACGCGCCGCGCAGGTCGATCGTGCGCTCGACCGCGGCGTGCGAGTGGTCGGCGCAGACGACGACCGCGTGCGTGTCGAGGAAGCGCTGCAGGCCGCCCGCCGCCTCGGCCACGCGCATGATCTGCGCGTCGGCGGCGGCGATCGACGTCGCCTGCGCGTGCGGGCCGTTCTTGTGGCTGTGCGTGTCGTTGTCGGGCAAGGACAACAACATGAAGTCGTAGAGGTCGCGCGCGGCCAGCCACGCGCCGACGCAGCCGGAGTGCTGGTCGCGGATCCCCGGCAGGCCCATCTGCGAGCGGCAGCCGGTCTGGCGGCTGGCGAAGATGTCGGCGTAGAACAGCTCGCGCGGGCCGAGCACCGGCTTGCGGAACAGCTGGCCGGCGAGGCGCGTCAGCGCGGTCTCCCTCGACACGCCGTGCTCGTGGCGGCCGCGGTAGACGAGGTACGTGGTCCCGGCGGTCCGGACCCCGGCGTCGTCGAGCTGCTCGTAGACCGTCAGGGCCTCCGGGTTCAGGTGCGACCCGTTGAGGTTGTACACCGTGTCGGTCAGCTGCTTGGCGATGCCGAGCTTCCTCGCCGCCCGGAACGACGAGCCGTACTCGACGTAGCGGCGCTCGTCGCGCTTCCACCAGTTCATCCCCGCGATGTGGTGGCGGTCCTGCAGCGTTCCCGTCGCGATCGCGGTCGCGCAGACCGGCGTGACGCTCGGGAACGCGGCGCAGAGCTCGTCGACGAACGCGCCGCGCTCGATGATCGCCTCGAGCGCGGGCGCCTCGCCGCGCTCGATCGCCCGGTGGACCATCGAGGGCTTCATGCCGTCGATGACGGCCAGCAGCGCGCGCGGCATCAGGCAGTCAGCGCAGGATGCGCAGGCCCGCGTACTTCTGGTCGCCGCGGCGGCGGCCCGTCCACCAGAGTGCGATCAGGAAGCCGATCGCCAGGAGCGCCAGCGGCGGGAACAGGACGCTGAGGCCGGCGACGACCGCGCCGGTGATCTCGCCGTAGAACGGCAGCGCCGCGGCGGCGCTGGCGTCGCCGCTGGCCGCGAACCGCGCGCGCACGCGCCCGAACAGGGAGCGGCTGACGGTCGAGGCGAGCAGCGCGACCGCGGCGCCCGCGATCAGCCCGTACCACCAGGTGCTGTGGCGGTCGTCGATCGAGCCCGCGCACAGCAGCGCGCCGAGGCCGATCCCGATGCCGCTCATCGCGGCCTCGCCGGGCGGCGACTCGAGGAACTTGCGGACGAAGATCGAGGCGACCAGCGCGACCACGAGGATCAGCAGCCAGATCGGCGACTCGAGGAACGCGAACGACGTGCCGTCGAAGTCGACGCCGAGGTCGGCGGTCGCGAGCGCGCCGGTCAGGATGGCCGGCAGGAACGGGCGCAGTCCGGTCGCCGAGGCGACGCCGAGCCCTTGGAGGATGTCGAGGAGGAGCTTCATCGGTACCGTTGCCCGGAACCATGGCAGACCGACGCCGACCGCAGCGCGCCGCCGCGCACGAGCTCGAGCGGTACGCGGGGCTCTTCGCCGCGCGCACGAGGGCGATGAAGTCCTCGGCGATGCGCGACCTGATGGCGATCACCGAGCGCCCGGAGGTGATCTCGCTGGCCGGCGGCCTGCCGGACACCTCGACGTTCCCGGCCGAGTCGTTCGCGGCGATCATGTCGCGGGTGGCCGCTGCCAACACGGCAGCTGCCCTGCAGTACGGGCCGACCGAGGGGCTGGCGATCGCCAAGGAGGCGGTCCAGCACGTGATGGCCGCCGAGGGCGCGGAGGTCGATCCGGAGGACATCCTGATCACGACCGGCGGCCAGCAGGTCATCGACCTGGTCTGCAAGACGCTGATCGACCCGGGCGACGTGATCGTCGCCGAGGCGCCGACCTACCCGGGCGCGATCCCGTCGTTCTGCTCCTACCAGGCCGACGTCGTGCAGATCGAGATGGACCGCGACGGGATGCCGATCGACGTGCTGGAAGACACGTTGGACAGGCTGGAGCGCGAGGGGCGCAAGCCGAAGTTCATCTACACGATCCCGAACTTCCAGAACCCGGGCGGCGTGACGATGTCGCTGCCGCGCCGCAAGCGCCTGGTCGAGGTCGCCGCCGAGCGCGAGCTCTTGGTGTTGGAGGACAACCCCTATGGGTTGCTCCGCTACGAGGGCGAGCCGCTGCCGACGCTGCTGGAGCTGAGCGGCGGCGACTTCATCATCTACCTCGGGACGTTCTCGAAGATCCTGTCGGCCGGGCTGCGGCTCGGCTGGGCGGTCGCGCCCGCGCCGGTGCTGCAGAAGATGAACATGGGCAAGCAGGGCGCCGACCTGTGCTCGTCGTCGCTGACCCAGCACTTCGTCGCGCAGTACTTCCGCGAGGGGCACTGGGAGCCGTACCTGCAGTCGCTGCGCGGGCTCTACCGCGGGCGGCGCGACACGTTGTTGGGGTCCTTGGCCGAGCACTTCCCGGCGGAGGCGACGTGGACGCAGCCCGAGGGCGGGCTGTTCGTCTGGGCGACGCTGCCGGCCGAGATCGACACCACCGACCTGCTCGCACGCGCGCTGCAGCGCAACGTGGCGTTCGTGCCGGGGCGCGGCGCGTACCTGGACGGGCGCGGCGGGTCGTCGATGCGGCTGAACTTCTCCGGCGTCAGCGACGCCGACATCCGCGAGGGCGTGCGGCGGATCGGCGAGGTCATCTCCGAGCAGCTGGAGCTGTTCGGCGCGCTGACCGGCGGTGCCCGCCCGGCGCCGGCCGTGCCGGAGCGCGAGGCGAGCGCCGAGGCGGTCGACAACATCCTGCATCTCCCGCGCAAGGACGCGGGCGAGGCGCGGCGGTCGTCGGGCGACGGCCGCAGGCGATGAGCTTGCGGGTCGCGGTCCTCAAGGGCGGGCGGTCGCTGGAGCGCGAGGTGTCGCTGAGGTCCGGCGCGCGCGTCGAGGACGCGCTGAAGCGGCTGGGCCACGAGCCGGTCGGGATCGACGTCGACCACGACCTCGTGCGGCGGCTGCGCGAGCTGGCGCCGGACGTCTGCTTCCTGGCGCTGCACGGGCGCGACGGCGAGGACGGGACGATCCAGGAGCTGCTGGAGATCCTCGGGCTGCCGTACACGGGGTCCGGCGTGAGCGCGTGCATCCGCTGCACCGACAAGGTGCTGGCCAAGCACCACCTGGAGGACGCGGGGCTGCCGACGCCCGAGTTCGTCGCGTTCACCGAGACCGCGTTCAAGCAGCTCGGCGCGGCCGAGGCGCTGGGCGAGATCGCCGAGCGGATCGGGTTCCCGATGGTCGTCAAGCCGGCCGATCAGGGCTCGGCGCTGGGGCTGCGGGTCGCCGAGAGCGCCGCTGACGTGCCGGGCGCGCTGGTCGCGGCGCTGTCGTACTCCTCGAAGGTCCTGCTGGAGCAGTACGTCGCCGGCCGCGACCTGGCGGTGTCCGTTCTTGATGGTGTTGCGCTGCCGATCGTCGAGGCGATGCCGGAGACCGGCATGTACGACTTCGACGCGCGCTACGAGATCGGGCGCTCGCGCTTCGTCTGCCCGGCGGACCTGCCGGACGACGTGACCGCGTCGGCGCAGGCGCTGGCCGTGCGCGTCCACGAGCTGCTCGGCTGCCGCGACGTCTCGCGCGTCGACATGCTGCTCGACGCCGAGGGCGGGCTGCACGTGTTGGAAGCCGACGTCATCCCGGGCTTGACCGGGACGTCGCTGCTGCCGCAGGCCGCCGACGCGGCGGGCATCCGCTTCGACGACCTCGTCGCGCGCCTGATCGACGCGGCCCGCGCCCGCGGCGGCGTCGCCTAGCTGTCGCTGGCGAAGTCCTCCGGGGAGACCTGGTCGAGGAACTCCTTGAAGCGGTCGACGACCTCCTCGGTGTCCTCGACCTCGTGCTCGAACTCGATCGCGGACTCCGCGATGACCTCCTCGGCGGCGAAGATCGGGGCGCCGGAGCGCACGGCGATCGCCAGCGCGTCGGACGGGCGCGAGTCGATCTCGACGTCGCGGCCGGCGACGTTCAGCGTGATCGCGGCGAAGAAGGTGTTGTCGCGCAGCTCGGTCACCGCGACCTGGGTGCACTTGACGTCGAGCTCGCCCAACATGTCGCAGAGCAGGTCGTGCGTCATCGGGCGCGGCGTGGTCGCGCCCTGCAGCTTCATGAGGATCGCCGCCGCCTCCGGATGTCCGATCCAGATCGGCAGGAACTTGTTGCTGTCGACGGTCTTCAACAACACGATCGGCTGCTTGCCGACCATGTCGAAGGAGACGCCGTAGATGACCATTTCCTGCACGAGAAGAGCTCCTCGGTGGTGTCCGGCCAGTATAGGCGCGTGAAGGCCGCGCCCCTCCCGCCCCCGAACGACGAAGGCCTCGCGGTGCGGGGCGCGGACGTGATCGGACACCAGAGGTACGAAACAGCTGGTAATCGCCGCTATTCGGCGATGGGCGCAGCCGGTCAGCGGTGCGAGGGCGGTGGTGGATCGGTGGCGACGATCATCTCGATCACGACCGGCACGTTGAACGGAAGGACGGCCACGCCCGGTGCCGAGCGGGCGTGGCGCCCGACCTCTTCACCGAAGACGTCCAACAGGAGCTCGGAGCATCCATCGATCACCGCCGCGGCGCCCATGAAGTCCGGTGTGCAGTTGACCATCCCGAAGACCTTCAGCACGGAGCGCACCTCATCCAGCGAGCCCAGCTCGTCGCGCAGCGTCGCCAGCAGCAGCAGGCCGACCGAACGGGCCGCGTCCTTACCCTCTTCCAGCGACAGGTCGCTGCCGACCTTGCCTTGGATCAACGCGCCGAGCACCGCATCGACCGTGTACGGCTCACCGGTGTTGCGGGGAAGCCGGTCGAGCGCGAGCGGTCCATGGCCGGAGAGATGGACCACATCGTTGTGGCGCTTGGCCGCCACATAGGCGCCGGCCGCGGGCAGCAGCCCCGGCAGCTCGATGTTCAGCTCCCTCAGGCGCCGCTCCGGGCTCGTCATCGCCCGACTCCACCAGCCCCGCTCGGCCGTGTCAAACCAGCCCCGCTCGCGCTTTGCGTGCACCCCTGGAACGACGAAGGCCCCGCGGTGCGGGGCCTTGCGATGGGCGATCCAGGATTCGAACCTGGGACCTCCTCCTTATCAGAGAGGCGCTCTAACCGACTGAGCTAATCGCCCGGGGGGAGGCGGAAGTGTAGCGAGGAATCAGCGGCGGTCGCTGACTCGCTGGGCGACGGCCAGCGCGTCGTCGAGCGAGTCGAACGCCAGCTCCACGCGGTAGCCGGTGCCGCGCGGCTTGACCTTCAGCTCGATGCCGAGCGCGCCGCCGAGGGCGTCGGCGATCTCGGTCGCGGCCGCGGCCTGGTCGGGGTGGATCGCCCGCGCGCCGCCGCTGTGGCCCGCGTCGCTCGCCGCCTCGTTGGCCTTGCGCGCCTGGTCCTCGGTGACGCGCACCGACCAGCCGCCGCCGGCCGCGGCGCGCGCGAGGCGCTTGCGGTCGACCTGGTCCTCGGCGAGCAGGATCGCGCGGCCGTGGCCCTCGGACAGCGTGCCGTCCTCGAGCAGGTCGAGCGCCTCGTCGGGCAGGTCGAGCAGGCGCAGCAGGTTGGAGATCGCGACGCGGCTGCGCCCGACCTTCTTGCCGACCGCCTCGCGCGTGAGCCCGAGCTCCTCGACCAGGCCGGCGACCGCGCGGGCCTCCTCGACCGGGTTGAGGTCCTGGCGGGCCATGTTCTCGACGAGCGCGACCTCGAGGGTCGTCGCATCGTCGTGGTCCTGGACCAGCGCGGGCATCTGGGTCAGGCCCGCGAGCTTGGCCGCGCGCCAGCGGCGCTCGCCGGCGACCAGCTCGAACGTGCCGCCGGGCTTCGGGCGGACGATCACCGGCTGGATCACGCCGCGGTCCTGGACGGACTCGGCCAGCGCCTGCAGCTTCTCCTCGTCGAAGCGCCGCCGCGGCTGGTCCTTGTTGGGCCTGATCTGGTCGAGGGCCAGCTCGCGCAGCTGCGCGGCGCCGGGCTGATCGGTCCCGGCCGCGGGTGCGGACGAGGCGGACAGGATCGCCGACAGGCCCCGGCCCATGCCGCGCTCAGCCACGGGCCGCGACCTCCTTGGCCAGCTCGAAGTAGGCGTCGGCGCCGGAGGAGTGCGGGTCGTGGTGGATCACCGGGCGCCCGTAGGACGGCGCCTCGCCGATCCGGACGTTGCGCGGGATCACCGTGTCGAAGACGAGCTCCGGGAAGTGCTCACGGACCTCGCGCTCGACGTCGCGCGCCAGGCGCGTGCGGCCGTCGTGCATCGTCAGCAGCATCCCGGCGACCGACAGGCGCGGATTCAACTCGCGCTGGATCAGCGCCAGCGTGTCGAGCAGGCCGGCGAGGCCCTCGAGCGCGAAGTACTCGGTCTGGACCGGGACGATGACCCTGTCGGCGGCGACGAGCGCGTTGACGGTCAGCGGGCCCAGCGACGGCGGGCAGTCGAGGATGATGAACGCGAACCTCTCCCGCAGCGGCTCCAGCGCCTCGCGCAGCAGGTTCTCGGAGCCGGGCCGGCGCGGCAGCTCCACGTTCGCGCCCGCGAGGTCGGCGGACGACGGGAGCACGAACAGCTTGTCGATCGCGGTCGGCTGCAGCGCCTCGGTGGCGGGCGCGTCGCCGGAGAGGACGTCGTAGACGTTGGGGACGATGTCCTTCGCCACGCCCAGGCCGACGGTCGCGTTGGCCTGCGGGTCGATGTCGACCAGGAGCGTGTCGTAGCCGGCCTCGGCGATGCAGGCCGCGACGTTGACCGCGGTGGTCGTCTTGCCGACCCCGCCCTTCTGGTTCGCGATCGCGTAGATGGTCCCCATTCGGCGTCCAAGGTAGCGGCGAACGCGGTCAGACGGCACGCCGAATTGCGCTCCGCGCGGGAAGTCTCGGGCTCAGGCCGAGGGTTGCAGTGGCCGTTTGCGGGCCATTCCCTCGCGGCGGGGGAAGCGGGCAGGCGTAGGCCTGACCTTCAAGTAGACGTAGAGGTGACGCTCATCCGCCCCCGGGAAGGTCTCGGCGGCGATCGTCGGCTGCGGTTCGAGCCCGAGGACGTCTGCTGCGAACAGTCCATCACGCACCTCGGACGGATCCCTCCTGGCTTTCCACGCGATCAGGCGACCTCCTTCCCGGAGGAGCGGCGCGGCGTACTCGGCGAGGATGTTCAGCGGAGCGAGCGCCCGGGCCGTGACGACGTCGTGGGCACCGATCCCCTCCGGCCACCGTTCTGCCCGGCCGGTGACGACGTGAACGTTCGCGAGGCCGACCGCGTCGGCCGTCCGACGGAGGAAGTCGGTCTTCTTGCCGACGGACTCGACGAGCGTGACCCGGGCGTCCGGAAGCGCGACGGCGAGCACGAGGCCCGGGAAGCCGCCGCCGGCGCCGAGGTCGGCGATCGCGCGGGCGCCGCGCAGCTCCGGGACCGCCAGGCCCGCGAGCGAGTCGGCGACGTGGACGTCCACGCCCTGGGCCGGATCGCGCACGGTGGTGATCGACGTCGGCTCCGCGGCCACCGCGTCGAGGATCTCGCGCAGCTGCTGCGGCGCTTCCGGCGGGAGGGCCCACTGCGTTGTCAGCTCTGCGATCCGCTTGTCGACCCGTTCTGCCATCGCCCTGGAGCGTAGGCGACGTTTCACGTGGAACACTCGGGCAGTGACCTCCCTCCCTCCGATCGTCGATGCCGCCTGGCTGACCGCCCACCGCGATGACGTCGTTCGCGCCGACGTCCGCTTCTACCTCGATGGCCGCGATCCACGCGCCGCCTACGACGCGGGCCATCTCCCGGGCGCGGTCTACGTGGACCTGCACCGCTGGCTTGCCGCCGAGCCCTCCGCCGAGGCCGGCCGCCACCCCCTCCCCACGCCGGAGCACTTCGCCGAGGGGCTGGGCCGTGCGGGCATCGGCGACGGCACGGCCGTCGTGGCCTACGACGACGCCGGTGGCGTGATCGCGGCACGCCTGGTCTGGATGCTGCGCGCGCTGGGGCACGACGCGGCGCTGCTCGACGGTGGGATCGCGGCCTGGGCCGGAGAGCTCTCGACGCAGGAGCCGACGGTCGCGCCCGCGACGTTCACCCCGCGCCCGTGGCCTGCCGATCGGCTCGTGAGCCTGGAGGACGTCGCGGCGCTCACGCTCGACCGCGTGGAGGGCGCCGCAGAAGGCCCGGTACTGATCGACGCCCGCCAGCGGGAACGCTTCCACGGCGCACCCGACGGCGTCGACCCGCGCGCCGGCCACATCCCGGGCGCCCAGGCGATGCCGACCCGCGAGCACCTCGGCGACGACGACCGGCTGCGGCCGGTCGAGGAGCTGCGCGCGGCTTTCGCCGCGGCGGGCATCGAGGACGGCACCACCGTGATCTCCTACTGCGGCTCCGGCGTCACCGCCTGCCACAACCTCCTCGTCCTGGAGCACGCCGGGCTCGGCGAGCATCGCCTCTACCCCGGCTCCTGGTCGCAGTGGAGCAACACCGATCTCCCGATCGCCACGAGCGACGGCGAGTAGCGATGCGCCAGGAAGCGTAGACCTGGCCGCGTTTCATGTGAAACGCTGCCGCGCCAGTGGAAGAGACCTGGTTCTGCGAGGCGTGTGGGGAGACCCACGACGGCGTGCCGTTCACGCTGAAGATCCGCTGCCCGTCGTCCTGGACCGACGGCGCCGCGGTCCATCCGGAGAGCGAGCTGCTCGACGCGCACTGCGTCATCGGCGGCGAGCGCTTCTTCCTCCACGGCTTCGTCCTGATCCCGGTCACCGACGCAGAGCGCGACTTCGAATGGGGCATCTGGGTCGAGGTCGACGAGAAGGACTTCCTCCTGCGCTGCGCCCGCTGGTCCGCTCGCGGCCGCGAGCGCGACGCTCCCGTCCCCGGCCGCCTCGCCGTCACGCTGCCCGGCTACGGCGGCTCGACCCTCGGCATCCCCGGCCTGCTCCAGGACCGCGAGGTCGGCCTCCGTCCCGTCTTCACCCTCACCGACGCCGGCCACCCACTCGCCCGCGAGCAACGCCTCGGCATCACGATGGCCCGGGTCATCGACCTGGCCCGCGCCTCCCACTGACCCACCAACGCAAAACGCCCGCCGGGTCGGCGGGCGTTTCATGTGAAACGGTCGATGTCGCGCTGCGCCGCGGCTAGCGCGAAAGCGGCGTCACGACGAGGTGGCGCTCCGGCTCGTCGCCCTCGGAGTGCGTGTCCACGCCACCGCGCTCGCGGAGGTACTCGTGGACGTGCTTGCGCTCGCTCGCGGTCATCGCGTCGAGGGCGACCGAGCGGCCGTACCTCTCGGCGTCGATCGCCGCCTGGTCGGCCTGCTTCTCCAGCGCCTCGCGACGGCGCGCGCGGTAGCCCTCGGCGTCGACCACGATCCGGCGGCGCTCGGCCTCCGGGTCGGCGAGCAGGATCCGCTGGGCCAGGTGCTGGACCGCGTCGATCGTCTGGCCGTGGCGGCCGATGAAGATCCCGAGGTCCTCGCCGTGCAGCGTGCCGGTGACGGCTTCGTCGTTGGCGTCCACGGTCACGGTCGCCTCGAGGCCGAGGCCCTCCACGACGTGCTCCAGCAGGTCGCGCAGGATGTCCTCCTGCGTGCGTTCGTCGGTCGCCATCGCCTTATCGTCTCCGTCCCGAGCGCTTCTTCTTCTTGCCGCGCGGCGGAGGCGGCGGGGCCTTCGTCACGCGGGTGTCCGTGTCGCCGCCGCCCTTGCCGGCCTCGGCCTTGGCGCCGTTCCTCGCCGTGCTGCCGTTGCTGGCGCCGGCGGCCTTCCTGTCCTGCGCCTGCGTCGCGGATTGCTGCAGCCTCGCGAGGAACCCGCCCCCGCCTGCGTCGGCGCTCGAGGAACCCGGCCTGCCCGGTGGCAGATCCGGCAGCGGTGGCGCCGTGGCCGCCATCCGCGTCCCGACGACTCTCCTGAGGAACTGCTGCTGCCCGATGGTCCAGACGTTCGTCGTGATCCAGTACATGATCAGACCCGCCGGGAAGCGGAAGACGAAGCCGACGAACAGGAACGGCAGCGCCAGCATGATGTACTTCTGGTTCTGGTCCGCCGTCGCGGTCATCATCAGCAGCGACGAGACCAGCTGCGTCCCGACGTAGAGCACCAGCAGCACGATCAGGACCGTGCCCGTCGCCTTGTCGGTGATGTCGTGGATGAACCAGAACTCCGACGCCGGCGTCTGACCACACGGCTTCGGGTTCGCGACGTGCTCGGGGTTGATGTCCGGGCAGATGTCGTGCCGCAGGTCCTTGCGCAGCATGTAGAACAGCGACAGGAAGACCGGCAGCTGGGCGACGAGCGGCAGGCACGAGGCGAACGGGTTCACCTTGTGCTCTTGGTAGAACCTCATCGTCTCCTGCTGGAGACGCTGCTTGTCGTCCCTGTACTTCTGCTGCAGCACCCTCAGGTGCGGCGCGATGCGCTGCATCGCCTGCATCGACCTGAACTGCTTGACCGCCAACGGCAGCAACGCAGCGCGGACGACGATCGTCAGCAGGATGATCGACAGACCCCAGCTTGCGCCGAAGGTGTCGTGGAAGAACTTGAGGACCGACTCGAAGACATCGACGAGCGGCTGGAGGATGTTCGCGGTGATGGGGACCATGGCTCAGGCGGACGGGGGCCGGGCGGCGGGGGAAGAGGGCGGCTCGGGCTGGCGGAAGAGGGTCTGCGCCTCGACGGGGTCGAAGCCGCCGTGGCTCCACGGGTTGCAGCGCAGGAGCCGCCAGCCCCCAAGGATCAGGCCCCGGAGTATGCCGTAGCGGGAGATCGCCTGCGCGGCGTAGGCCGAGCACGTCGGCTCGTACTTGCAGCGCCGCGGGAACAGCGGCGAGATCAGCCGCTGGTAGACGGTGATCGGCGCGACCGCCACCCGCCGCGCCAGCGAGGGGCGCCCCGGGTCCGGTCCGGCGCTCACGAGCCCGCGGCGGCCGCGGGCTTCTCGCCGAGCGACCGGCCGATCAGCTCGCCGAGCGCGGTCTGGATGCCGGCCAGGCCCTCGCGCTCCGCCAGCTCACGCGCATCCGGGCGCGCGACGACGACCGCGTCGTAGTCGGCGGGCAGCCGCGCGCCCTCGACCGCGAAGGCCTCGCGCAGCAGGCGCTTGACCCTGTTGCGGTCGACGGCGCCGCCGACCCTGCGCGACACCGACAGCCCCAGGCGCGGGGTGCCGGCGTCGTCGCCCGAGCCCAGCTCGAGGTTCGGCGACGCAGCGGCGACGGGAGCGCCGCCGCGCGGGAAGACGTACAGCGTCAGGTAGCGGTTCCCGATGGAACGGCCCTGACGGTAGACGCGCTCGAACTCGGCGCTGCGCGACAAGCGGCCCTTCTTGGGCCGCTTCGTGTTGTTCGCGCGCGACGGGAGCGCTTCGCTCACCCTCGGGGTCAGACGGTCAGCCGCTTGCGACCCTTGTCGCGGCGGCGCTTCAGCGTGAGGCGGCCGGCGCGGCTGGCCATGCGGTTGCGGAAGCCGTGCGAGCGGGCGCGCTTGCGACGCTTGGGCTGGTAGGTGCGCTTCATGAAGATCGTGCTCCGTCGGGGACCGGCCGTGGATCGACCGGCGGGCCAGTGTACCGACCCGGTCGCGCGACCGCCTTTCCACACTGTCCACAGCGACTGCTAACACGCGTGCACAGGCGTGGAACTGACCCTTCCGCAAGGGATTTTGACGGCATTTGCGGCGTCGTGCGAACGCACTTGCCAACAGCCCGGACCGCCCCGAGAGCACCTGCTACGTTTCTCCCCCGCCGGCGCGGCGCACCACCACGGAACCTCCGCGGACCGGCCTCCTCGCCAAGTACTTCAACTCGCTCCCAAGGAGCCGTACGACGCTGCCGTGACGCCGGACCCTGCCCCCATCTGGACCCGCCTGCAGGCGGAGCTTCGGCGCAGGGTTCCCGACGCCACGTTCGACACCTGGCTCGCGCCGCTGGCGTGGGGCGGCGTCGAGGACGGCGACCGGGTCGTGCTGCTCGCGGGCGCCGACGTGCGCGACTGGGTCGCCCAGCGCTACGCGGGGATCCTCCAGGACGCGGCGAGGACCGTCCTCGGCGACGCGGCGACGGTCGACGTCCGGGACGCGGCCGGCGCCGGCAAGGGATCCGGCGCTTCCGGCGGCGCGCGCACCGCGCCCACGTCCGCGACGCGCGCCTCTGCGCGACCCGCGCCCGCCGACGACCCCACCAGCGCGCTCTTCGCCGACGACGGCGCGCCGCTGAACGCCAAGTACACGTTCGAGCAGTTCGTCATCGGCGACGCCAACCGCTTCGCCCACGCCGCGGCGCTCGCGGTCGCCGAGCTGCCCGGCCAGGCCTACAACCCGCTCTTCATCGTCGGCCCGCCCGGCGTCGGCAAGACCCACCTGCTGCACTCGATCGGCAACTACATCGACGCCTACGGCGGGGGCCTGACCGTCCGCTACACGACCGTCGAGCGCTTCACGAACGAGTTCCTGGAAGCGCTGAAGGCCCGCGACGTCGACGCCTTCAAGCACCGCTACCGGCGCAACGACGTCCTGCTCATCGACGACGTGCAGTTCCTCGAGTCCAAGGTCAAGACCGAGGAGGAGTTCTTCCACACCTTCAACGCGCTGCACGAGACCGGGGCGCAGATCGTCCTGACCTCCGACCGCCCGCCGCGCGACATGGCCGCGCTCGAGGACCGGCTGCGCCAGCGGTTCGAGTCCGGGCTGCTGGTCGACATCCGCAAGCCCGACCCGGCCACGCGCCTGACGGTCCTGCGCAAGCGCGCGCTGCACGACGGCGTCGACGCCGACCCCGAGGTCCTGCGCGTGATCGCCGACCGCGTCACCGACAACCTGCGCAGCCTCGAGGCCGCGCTGATCCGCGTCGTCGCCTACGCGTCGCTGACCGGCCGCCCGATCGACGCCGAGCTGGCCGACGACGTGCTGACCCAGCTCTACGGCCGCCAGCAGGAGCGCGCGATCGCCGCGGGCGGCGAGGCGACCGTCGAGCACATCCAGGAGCTCGTCGCCGAGGCGTTCGGCCTCACGCGCGAGGAGCTGCTCTCCAGGTCGCGCGCGGCCCGCGTCGCGTGGCCGCGCCAGGTCGCCATGTACCTCGCCCGCGAGCACACGCACGCGACGCTGCCGGCGATCGGCCGGTCCTTCGGCGGCCGCGACCACTCGACCGTCCTGCATGCGATCAGGCGCGCCACGGACCGCATGAGCACCGACCCGGACGCCTACGACAAGGTGACCATGATCACCGCCCGCCTGACGTCCGCGGACCCTGACGGCGCGGTTTGACCGGCGTTGTTGGCAGACTCCCACCGCTTCTGCGCACAAGAACCCCGCAAACACCGGTCATCTCGGCGGTTGTCCACAACCAACAGCCCCTATGACTCCTGAATCTCTCTTCTAAGGTCTTCATCGTGAAGCTTTCCGCCGCGAGCGCCGATCTGCTCGCACAGCTGCAGTCCGTTTCCCGCGTCGCCT
This sequence comes from Conexibacter woesei Iso977N, assembly GCF_000424625.1. GTDB lineage: Bacteria > Actinomycetota > Thermoleophilia > Solirubrobacterales > Solirubrobacteraceae > Baekduia > Baekduia woesei_A. The sequence goes on along the minus strand of NZ_AUKG01000001.1, from coordinate 557,007 downwards.
CGACGCGCTCCGCCGTCCAGGCGCTGTCCGGCGTGCAGGTCGCCGCCACCGCCAACGGTGTCGAGCTGCGCGCGACCGACATGGAGATCGCGCTGCGCGTCCCGTTGACGGCCGAGGTCCAGAGCGAGGGCACCGTCGTGCTGCCCGCGCGCCTGCTCCTCGACGTCGCCCGGTCGCTGCCCAAGAACGCCGACCGCGTGACGCTGGAGCTGCGCGCCGAGCAGCAGGACGTCGAGGTCGTCGCCGGCAGCGCGAAGTTCCACCTGCGCACGCTGCGCGCCGAGGACTTCCCGCCGCTGCCCGAGCCGGGCGGCGACACGGTCGTCGAGATCCCCGCCCACGCGTTCGTGGACACGATCGAGATGGTGTCCAAGTCGGCGTCGCGCGACGAGACGCGGCCGATCCTCACGGGCATCCTCGTCAGCGCCTCGGGGTCCGAGCTGCGGATGGTCGCGACCGACTCCTACCGGCTGTCGGTGAAGGAGACCCAGCTCGAGGTCCCGCTCGACCCGGGCTTCGAGGCCAACGTCCCGGCCCGCGCGCTCGACGAGCTGCGCTCGGTCGTCGGCAACACCGGCGCGGACCTGATCCGGATCGGCGTGCGCTCCAACCAGGTCGTGTTCGAGGTCGGCGGCGCGGTCCTGTCGTCGCGGCTGATCGACGGCCAGTTCCCGAACTACCGCCAACTGATCCCGGACGGCTACGAGCACCAGCTCCGGATCTCCGGCGAGGAGCTCGGCGACGTCGTCAAGCGCATCTCGCTGATGGCGCAGAAGAACGCGCCGCTGCGGCTGGCGTTCTCCGACGGCGAGCTGACCGTGAGCGCGCAGACGCCGGACGTCGGCGAGGCGTCCGAGCCGCTGCCCGTGCCGTTCGCCGGCGAGGCGTTCGAGATCGGCTTCAACCCGGAGTTCCTGCGCGACGGGCTCGACAGCGTCGGGTCCGACGACCTGCTGCTGAAGCTCATCAGCCCCCTGCGGCCCGGCCTGATCGAGGGCGCCGACGAGAGCGGCTTCCTCTACCTGATCATGCCGATCCGCCTCAACGTGTAGATCGACCCCCACCCTCCGCCCCCGACCACCATGCGAGTCGAGCGCCTGCGGCTGCGCGACTTCCGGACCTACGCGGCGGCGGACGTCGCGGTCGGCCCGGGCCTGACGGTCCTGCACGGACCCAACGGCGCGGGCAAGACCAACATGTTGGAGGCGCTGTACTTCGGGTGCACGTCGCGGTCGTGCCGGACGACGAACGAGCGCGAGGTCGTGCGCTTCGGCGCGCCGGCGGCGCGGGTCGAGGTCGACACGGTCGACGGCGACGGCTGGAAGCACACGCTCGAGGTCGGCTTCCAGCCGGGCGAGCCGAAGCGGCTGCGGGTCGACGGCGCGCCGGTCGAGCGGCTGACCGACTCGCCCGCGCGGCCGCTGGTGAGCGTGTTCCTCCCGGACCGGCTGGAGCTCGTCAAGGGCGCGCCCGCGGGCCGGCGCGCGCACCTGGACCAGCTCGTCGCCGCGCTGTGGCCGGCGCGCTCCGGCAACCGCGCGCAGTACTCGCGGGCGCTGGCGCAGCGCAACGCGCTGCTGGCGCGGATCCGGGCGGGGCGCGTCGGGGTCGATGCCTTGGACGCCTGGGACGCGGAGCTGGCGCGCTGGGGCGTGGCGCTGCAGGCCGATCGCGCGGGCGCCGTGGAGCGCGTGGCCGCGCGGTTCCCGGCGATCGCGAGCGAGTTGGGGTTGTTGGGTGCGGCCGAGGTCAAGTACAGGCCGCGGTCGAAGGCCACCGATGTTGATGGCCTTGTGGAAGAGCTGCGCGAGCGCCGCACGAGCGACCTCGACCGCGGCTTCTCCCAGCACGGCCCGCACCGCGACGACCTCGCGCTGGTGCGCGACGGGCGCGAGCTGAAGGCCTACGGGTCTCAGGGCGAGCAGCGGCTGGCGCTGCTGGCGTTGCTGCTGGCCGAGCGCGCGGAGCTGGCCGACGTCCGCGGCGCGGCGCCGCTGATGCTGCTCGACGACGTCATGAGCGAGCTCGACGCCGACCGCCGCGCCTTCCTCGTCGCCAGCCTCGACGACGGCGGCCAGGCGCTCGTGACGACCACCGACCTCGCCCACGTCCCCGGCGGCGACCGCGCCGAGGTCGTCAGCCTCACCGTCTCCCCCGGCGGCTCGATCACGCCGGACGCGCCCACCGGGCCAAGCGACGCCGGCTCCGCCGAGCCGAACGCGCACGGCTCCGCCGCCGCGGATCCTTCGCCGGCGCCCGCGGCGGAGGCCGCCTGACATGGCCTCACGGCGCACGCCGCGGCGGGTCGGGTCGTCGATCGGGGCGCTCACTGACCAGCTCGCGCCGCGGACGACGCTCGCCGAGGCGCAGCGGGCGTGGGGGCAGATCGCGGGTCCGGCGCTTGCCAAGAACGCCGAGCCGACCTCTGAGCGCGGTGGATCACTCACGATCACCTGCCGGTCGTCGGTGTGGGCGCAGGAGCTCGATCTGATGGCTCCGGAGCTGATCGCCAGGCTCAACGACAAGCTCGGCGAAGGGCGCATAACCGCGCTCCGCTGCGTCGCTGCGCGACCCCGCCGCTGACCCGTCACGAAGCCGCCACACTTTTGTGGCGATTTGCAGGCGTTTCTGGGGTCTTCACACGGGCGTTCCGGGACCCCGCTGTGCTATCCTGTGGATAACTTCTTCCACGCCCCGGCCGGGCTCGACCGAGCCCAGCATCGGGGCGTGCCTGCGTATAGGACGCAGTACCCATGGCGAACGAGAACGGCAAGAACGACCGCCAGGGCTCGGCCTCCTACGGAGCCCAGGACATCACCGTCCTCGAGGGCCTCGAGGCGGTCCGCAAGCGCCCCGGCATGTACATCGGGTCGACGGGCATCCGCGGCCTGCACCACCTCGTCTACGAGGTGGTCGACAACTCGGTGGACGAGGCCCTCGCGGGCTTCGGCGGGCGCGTGGACGTCACGATCCACCCCGACAACAGCGTCACCGTGCGCGACGAGGGCCGCGGCATCCCGGTCGGCATCGTCGAGAGGGAGGGCCGCCCCGCGGTCGAGGTCGTCCTGACCGTGCTCCACGCCGGCGGCAAGTTCGGCGACGGCGGCGGCTACAAGGTGTCCGGCGGCCTGCACGGCGTCGGCGTCTCGGTCGTCAACGCGCTGTCGGAGACCGTGAGGGTCGACGTCCGCGTCGACGGCCACCACTGGGTCCAGGAGTACGACAGGGGCAAGCCGCGCTACGACCTCAAGAAGGGCGAGCCGCTCGCCAAGGGTGAGCCGACCGGCACGACGATCACGTACCTGCCGGACGCCGAGGTCTTCGAGACACTGGAGCACGAGTTCCAGGTCCTCGAGCAGCGCCTGCGTGAGACCGCCTACCTCACGCGCGGCCTGCGCATCACGCTCACCGACGAGCGCGCCGGCGGCAAGAAGGTCGAGTTCCACTTCGAGGGCGGCATCGAGGACTTCGTCTCGTACTTGAACGAGAACAAGGAGCCGCTCGGCAGGAAGGTCATCTTCTTCGAGGGCGAGTCCCCCGAGGGCTACGTCGAGATCGCCATGCAGTGGAACGGCTCCTACCAGGAGTCGGTCTTCTCGTTCGCCAACAACATCAACACGCACGAGGGCGGCACGCACCTCTCGGGCTTCCGGTCGGCGCTCACGCGCACGCTCAACCGGTACGCCAGGGAGAAGGGCATCCTCAAGGAGAAGGACGACAACCTCTCCGGCGAGGACGTGCGCGAGGGCCTGACCGCGGTGATCTCGGCCAAGCTCGCCGACCCGCAGTTCGAGGGCCAGACCAAGACCAAGCTCGGCAACCCGGGCATCGAGGGCTTCGTCGCCTCGGTCGTCAACGCCAAGCTCGCCGAGTTCCTGGAGGAGAACCCCCAGGAGGGCAACGCGATCATCCGCAAGGCCGTCCAGGCCGCGCAGGCCCGCTCGGCCGCGCGCAAGGCCCGCGACCTGACGCGCCGCAAGAGCGCGCTGGAGAACTCGCCGCTGCCGGGCAAGCTCGCCGACTGCTCGGTCAAGGACCCGTCGCTGACCGAGATCTTCGTGGTCGAGGGCGACTCCGCGGGCGGCTCCGCCAAGCAGGGCCGCGACCGCAACACGCAGGCGGTACTCCCGCTGCGCGGCAAGATCCTCAACGTCGAGAAGGCGCGGATCGACCGCGTCCTCAAGAACAACGAGATCCAGGCGTTGATCACGGCGCTCGGCACGGGGATCCGCGACGAGTTCGACATCGAGAAGGCGCGCTACCACAAGGTCGTGCTGATGACGGACGCCGACGTCGACGGCGCGCACATCCGCACGCTGGTCCTGACGCTGCTGTTCCGCGAGATGCCCGAGCTGATCGAGGCCGGCTACATCTACATCGCCAAGCCGCCGCTGTACAAGCTCAAGCAGGGCCGCAACGAGCGCTACATCGAGAAGGAGTCGGAGCTGGAGGACGTCCTGCTCTCCGACAAGTTCGAGAAGATCAACGTCTTCGATCGCTCCGAGAACGAGTTCAAGCTGACCGAGGCCCGCTGGCAGCGCTACACGCGCTTGCTGAAGCAGTTCGAGGGCTGGGCGTCGTCGCTGCGCGCCGAGCACGGCCACGAGGCCGTCCGGTTCCTCGGCGAGGCCGGGCTGCTCGACGACCAGGCGGCGAACCTCGCCGCGGTCGTCGCGTCGCTGGAGAAGAACGACCCCTCGCGCCCGCACGAGACGCACGTCGTCGAGTCCGACGACGAGGTGCTCGTCGTCAAGGCAGTCGAGCGCAAGACCGGGCTCGCGCAGACGCACCGCCTCCCGCGGTCGATGTTCGAGTCCAACGACTACGTCCAGTTCATCAAGGTCAACGCGCAGCTCGTCGACCTCGCCGGCGCGCCGCCGTTCAGCGTGTCGCTGGGCGACAAGTCCGACCAGGCCTACTCGTTCGAGGCGCTGCGCACCGCGGTGCTCGAGGTCTCGCGCCGCGGCATCAACGTCCAGCGCTTCAAGGGGCTGGGCGAGATGAACGCCGACCAGCTGCGTGAGACGACGATGGACCCGGCGACCCGGACGCTGCAGCAGGTGAGCGTCGAGGACGCCACCGAGGCGGACCGGTTGTTCACCATGTTGATGGGCGACGTCGTGGAGCCGCGCCGCGAGTTCATCGAGCAGAACGCGCGCGCCGTCGTGAACCTCGACGTCTAGATGATCCCGAAGCTTGTTGAAGGAGTTGAGGCCTGATGGCCACTGACGTCATCGGCGGCGGCAACATCGAGCCGCGCGCCCTCGAAGACGAGATGCGGACCGCGTACCTGGATTACGCGATGTCCGTCATCGTCGGGCGCGCGCTGCCCGATGTCCGTGATGGCCTGAAGCCCGTCCACCGACGCGTGCTGTTCTCGATGAACGAGAGCGGCCTCGGCCCGACGCGCCCGTACGTCAAGTGCGCGCGCATCGTCGGCGACGTCATGGGCAAGTACCACCCGCACGGCGACTCGGCGATCTACGACACGCTCGTCCGGCTGGCGCAGGACTTCTCGATGCGCCACCCGCTCGCCGACGGCCAGGGCAACTTCGGCTCGGTCGACGACGACCCCGCCGCGGCCATGCGGTACACGGAGGCGCGCCTGACGCGCCTCGCGATGGAGATGCTGCGCGACATCGACATGGACACGGTCGACTTCGTGCCCAACTACGACGGGCAGAACCAGGAGCCCGTCGTCCTCCCGTCGCGCTACCCGAACCTGCTGGTCAACGGCGGCACGGGCATCGCGGTCGGCATGGCCACCAACATCCCGCCGCACAACCTGCGCGAGGTCATCGACGCGACGATCGCGTTCATCGACGAGGGCATGGCGGGCTGGGACGACGTCGAGGTCGCCACCGCGTTGATGAAGCACATCAAGGGCCCGGACTTCCCGACGGGCGGCATCATCATGGGCTCGGCGGGCATCCGCGACGCCTATGAGACCGGGCGCGGCAAGGTGCGCGTCCGGGCCAAGGCCCACATCGAGGAGATCCACCAGGGCAAGGAGGCGATCATCGTCACCGAGCTGCCCTACGCGGTCAAGAAGGGCGGCGACACCGGCCTCATCACCAAGATCGCGGAGCTGGTGCGCGAGAAGAAGATCCCCGAGATCTCCGACCTGCGCGACGAGACCGACCGCCGCGGCATGCGCCTGGTGATCGAGCTCAAGCGCGCGGTCAACCCCAAGGTGGTGCTGAACAAGCTCTACAAGCACACGCCGATGCAGTCGACCTTCGGGGTCAACACGGTGGCCTTGGTCGACGGCGTTCCCAAGACGCTGTCGCTGAAGGGCCTGCTGTCGGCCTACGTCGCGCACCAGCGCGAGGTCGTCGTCCGCCGCGCGAAGTTCGAGCTGGCGCAGAAGGAAGCGCGCGCGCACGTGTTGGAGGGCTTGCTGATCGCCCTCGACAACCTCGACGCCGTCATCGAGGTGATCCGCCGGTCGCCGAACCGCGAGACCGCGCGTGAGGAGCTCGTCGCGACGTTCTCGCTGTCGCAGATCCAGGCGTCCGCGATCCTCGACCTGCGCCTGTCGCAGCTGACCGCGCTGGAGAGCGACGCGATCAAGCAGGAGCACGCCGACGTCATGGAGCGGATCACCGAGCTGCGCACGCTGCTCGGCGACGAGGCCAACGTCCTGGCGCTGATCAAGGAGGAGATGCTCGACATCGCCGAGCGCTTCCAGGACGAGCGCCGCACGACGATCGCGCCGTCCGAGGACGAGCTCGACATCGAGGACCTGATCGCCGACCAGCAGATGGTCATCACGATCACCAAGTCCGGGTACATCAAGCGCGTGCCGCTGGCGACCTACCGCCAGCAGCGCCGTGGTGGTGTGGGCATCAACGCCATGGACTTGAAGGACGGGGACTACATCGAGCACCTCTTCGTGTCCTCGACCCACGACTTCCTGCTCTTCTTCACCAACCGGGGCAAGGTCTACCGGTCGAAGGTGTACGAGCTGCCGGAGGGTCAGCGGACCGCGAAGGGCCGCGCACTGGTCAACATCCTGCCGTTGCGTGAGAACGAGCGCGTGCAGTCGGTGCTGTCGACGCGGGACTTCTCGGAGTCGCCGTTCCTGGTGTTCGCCACCAAGAAGGGCGTGATCAAGAAGACCAAGTTCCAGGCCTACAACACGCCGATCAAGGCCGACGGCATCATCGCCATCAAGATCCGCGACGACGACGAGCTGATCGCCGTCCGGCGGGTCGACGAGGGCGACGAGATCATGATGATCTCGAAGGTCGGCATGGCCGTGCGGTTCGAGGAGTCCGACGCGCGCGACATGGGCCGCGACACCGGCGGTGTGCGCGGCATGAACGTCGGCGACGACGGCGAGGTCATCGCCATGGACGTCGCGCGCGACGACATGGAGCTGCTGGTCGTGACCGAGGCCGGCTTCGGCAAGCGCACGAAGATCGACCAGTACCGCAAGACCGCGCGCGGGACCAAGGGCGTCATCACGATCAAGCTGACCGAGGCCAAGGGCGGCCTCGCCGGCGCGCTGGTCGTGCGGCCGCACCAGGAGCTGGTGTTCATCTCGCAGAACGGGCTGATCCAGCGGACCGGCGTCAAGGGTATCTCGCAGCAGGGCCGCAGCGCGACCGGCGTCAGGGTCATGTCCCCGCGCGAGGACGACAGGGTCAGCGCGATCGCGCTGATCGTCGAGTCCGAGGACGAGTCCGGCACGCCGACGCTGGACGTCGAAGGCGCCGAGGTCGGCGTCGAGCCGGTGGCCGGCGACGCGGACGTCGCCGAGGTCGCGGACGACCTTGCCGAAGAGGCAGACGGCGAGTCCGAAAGCGCCGAGTAGTCCGCGGTTTGACCCCCCTTCCCGACGACCGGTTTTGGTCGTCGGGAGGTGGTGCTACATTGGCGCTACCAGAGAAAGGAGGTGGTCCGAATATCTAGTCCTAGTTCTTGTAGTTGCGGGACCCTGGAGGTGGCCGGCCGCTAGATCGGTCGGGCTGGAGTAACGATCCAGCGAATCCACGCCGGGCCACCCCTGCGCCGCGATGCCGGAAGTCGTCCCTCCGGCCGCTTCAGACCAGTCGCGGTGTGGGCAAGTCCAGTCCAGTGGTTGTACGAGGGGCGCAAGCGGTGGCTTGCGTCCCTCGTCGTTTAAGCGCCGGGAGGTGTGGGTCGGCGGGGGTATCGACACCCTTGTTTTCACGCTCCGCTACGGCGCTCAGTTCGCGGGGCCCGGCGCGTGGTTGGTGGTATCGCTGTCCCGCCGGGCCGTCATGGCGTTGGCATCGGAATCCGCGCCTTCACCGCTCCGCGTGAAGAACAAGGTGTCGAACCCCCGCTACGCCGACACTGCCGGCGGGACGCCGTCGCGCCGCTCGCCTCGTCGTGCCGCCCACTCCGAGGTGCCGGGCCCCGCTCTCCGCGAACCGCTCCGCGGGGATGAGCGCTAGGCGGCTTCGGGCAGCCACTGACGCCAGGCTGCCGGGATGGTCGGCGTGGCGACGTGGATGAAGACGTGGGGTTGGGGCATGGCCGGTACGCGCTTGGGGTGCATGCCGGCTTTGTCGGGGAGGTGGTCGGCTTTGCGGCGGTTGCAGGGTGCGCAGGAGGCGACGATGTTGTCCCAGGTGGAGCCGCCGCCCTTGGAGCGGGGGATCACGTGGTCGACGGTCAGGTTGCTGCGGGAGCCGCAGTACTGACAGGTCCAGTTGTCGCGGGCGAAGACCGCGCGGCGGGTGATCTTCCTGCGGTGGGTGTCGCGGGGGACCACGATGTAGGTGTTGAGGCGGATCACGACGGGGCGTGACATCGCGGCGCGCTCGGAGCGCAGCTCCCAGGTCGCGTGGTCGACGACCTCGGCCTTGGACTTCAACAACAGGACGACCGCGCGACGGACCGTGCAGACGTTGATCGGTTCGTACGAGGCGTTGAGGACGAGCACCCGGCCACCGTCACGTCCACGTCGCCGGTGCTCGTCGGGCGACGTGGACCGCGTCATGTGTGGTGGCGTGAGGGTCGTCATGAGGCGCGTTCCTGGCGGAAACCGTAGCACTAGACCGGACGGAAACCGCCTGGTTCGAACCCGCAGGTGACAGATCGGCAACAACCCGCCGACCGCCGGAAGGCGCGGCTACCGCAGCGCGCGCGGGTAGGAGCCGAGGACGCGCACGACCTCGGCATGGACGCGCAGCCGCTCGATCGCCTCGGCGACGGCGGGATCGGCCGCATCGCCCTCGGCGTCGACGAAGAACAGGTAGTGCCCCAACTGCCGCTTGAGCGGCCGCGACTCGATCCGCGTCAGGTTGATGCCCCGGAACGCGAGCTCCGACAGGCACCGCACGAGCCAGCCCGGCGAAGCATCGCCCGCCCCGTGGAACACGAGCGACGTCTTCGGCGCGCCGAGCCGCGGCGCCGAAGCCGCGCCGGCCGCGGGCGAAGCAGACGGCGTCGCGCCGCCGCCTTCGCCGGCCGCGGAGGCGGGCAAGGCGAAGGGGTTGGTCGGCGTGGGTGCGAGCCAGAGGAAGCGGGTCTCGTTGCCGTGCTCGTCCTCGATGCCGGAGGCGAGGACGGTCGCGCCGTAGAGGTCGGCGGCGGTCGTCGTGCCGATGGCGGCGTGGGGCTCGTCGCTCTGCGAGACCAGGCGGACGGCCTCGGCGGTCGAGGTCGCGGCGATCGGCCGGAAGTCGCCGAGGTGCTCGGAGAGCCAGCGGCGGCACTGGCCGAGCGGCTGGGGGTGCGACACGACGGCGGTGATCTCCTCGACCGCCACGCCCGCGCGGGCGATCAGCGCGTGGGTCACCGGCAGCACCTCCTCCCCCACGATGCTGACGCCCTCGGCGTCGAAGGCGAGCGTGTCGAGCGAGGCGTTGACGCCGCCCTCGATCGAGTTCTCGATCGGCACGAGGCACGCGTCGATCTCGCCGCGCTCCGCGGCCAGGATCGTCTCGCGCTCGGTCGGGAACGGCACCGCCTCCGCCCCATCCGAGCGCCAGGACGCCGCCAGCGCGGCGTGCGTGAACGTCCCGGCCGGACCGAGGAAGCCGAGCCGCAGCGGCGCGCCGCTCATGGCAGGCGCGGCGGGGTCGGCGGCGGCTCGCCCGCGAGCGCGACCCGGACCGCCTCGATCTCCTCGGGCGACAGCGGGTACTCGGGCTCCCCGTTGACCATGTGCTTGACGTAGAGCCGCGCCTGGTCGCGATGGTGGATCGAGCTCAGGACGATCCCGGACTGCTCGGCGTCGAGCAGCGCGATCGCCACCGACTGCTGCCCCGACATCTCGTTGTAGGCGTCGAACCGGACCAGCCCGCGGAACGCGATCGCGCGGTCGAGGCGGTCCTCGGCCGTGCCGAGCCGGCCGTCGAGCCGCGCCGCGACGTCGCCGACGTAGGCGTGCAGCGACCGGAACTCCTGCTCGATGCGCGCCGCGTGCTCGACGAGGTCCTCCGTCGGCCCGGTCCCGAGCAGGACGCGCTGGTCGGCGCGCAACCGGCGCAGCCGGACGACCGCGACCGTGCCGACGACCAGCGCCGCCAGCGCCACCGCGCAGGCCGCGATCGCGACGATCCCTGCGGTCGAGCTGTCCACGCCCTCGACGCTACTAGGCCCGCCGCCCGGAACGCGCCCCGCCGTGCCGCACGGGCACGGGTCCTACTGGAACAACACGGTGTACGACGAGGTGTTGTTGGTGGTGTTGATCTCGCCGTTGACGGGCTTGATCGTCACCTTCATCACCGTCGAGGTGCCCTTCGGCGGGACCGTCGGCAGGTTGATCGTCACCGCGCCCTGGGTCCCGGCCTTGGTCTGGTTGAGCCTCTTGTCGACCGAGATCCTCCTCGGCCCGCCGGTGATCGTCACGTTGATGTCGACGTTGGTCTCGTCGTTCTCGCCCTGGTTGGCGTACGACACTTCGACCGGCAGCGGCGTCGCCGTCGTGACCTTGTTGATGGCCGACCCCGGCTGCAGCGTCGTAGCGCCGATCTTGGTGCTCAGCAGCCCGTGGCCGTGCGTGCCCGGCTTCGGCGTGCCCCTGCCGGTCGAGCTGTCCGACGACGCGCTCGGGTTGAGCTTCGTGCTGACCTGGTCCGGATCGAGCCAGCCGATCGACGGCAGGAACTTCGACGCCGGGACCTGCTGGTCGTTGATGTCCTTGCTCTTCAGCGCGTCCTCGATCAGCGGCTTGACGCGCTGCGAGTAGACGATGTCGCTGGCCAGGAACTGCTGCATCTGCCCAGCGATCCGGCGGATCGCGTCCTGCGCGCCCGGCTGCGACGACACGGCCTTGTTGAGCTGCTCGGCGATCTCGGTCACCCCGGCTTCCCGGAAGTTCATGACCATCTCGAAGTCGTGCTGGGCCGTGCCGACGGCGCTCGGCGCGTCGAGCTCCTTGGCGCGCTTGGCGTCGTTCTCGGCCTCGAGCCGGACCTGCTGGACGGCGACCTGCACGTCCCTCTGGCTCCCGGTTCCGCCGAGCACGTCGAACAGCTGCTTGGAGACCTCGCCGTCCGAGGACTGCACGATCGACGTGACGTTGCGGTTGTAGTCCTTCAGCGCGTTCTTGGCGCGCGTGCTCCCGCACGACCTGACGGTGAAGATCAGGAGGATCGCGACGACCGCCAGGCCGCCGAACAGCACGAACTGCCGGCGCCGCGCGATGTCGGCGGGCGGGGTGCCGGCGCCGCCGGCCCGGCCACCCCCTCCACCGCCGCGCGGGCGCGCACCGCCGCCACCGGCAGGCGCAGCCCTGCGCGGGCGCGCGGGCCGGGTGACACGGGTGGGCTCGTCGTCGGGCTCGTCGTCGAAGAAGGACACGTCGCTCCAGGCGGCGTCGAATGGGCCAGTATTGCGGGTACGTCGGGCGGCAACGCCCGCTGCAACTTCGCCGTCGCGCGCAGGGCACCTTCTTCCCGCGCGGAAGACCAAACGCGGTGGAGACCGCGGAGCACACCACGACGACCACGCAGACGGCCTCCGCCGAGGTCGTCCTGGACCGCTACGAGCTCCACCGCCGCCTGGGCTCCGGCGGGTTCGGCGCGGTCTGGCTGGCGCGCGACCTGAAGCTCGACCGGACCGTCGCGGTCAAGCGGATCCCGGCGCCGGACGCCGAGACCGCCAAGCGCGCGCAGCGCGAAGCGACCGCCGCCGCGCGCTTGCAGCACCCCGCGATCGTCGCGCTGCACGAGGCGGGCTCCGACGACGACCACGTCTACCTCGTCTCCGAGCTGGTCCGGGGCGCGACGTTCGCGCGCCTGCTCGAGGAGGGCGCGCTGAGCGACCGCGACGTCGTCGAGATCGGCGTCGCGCTGTGCGACGCGCTCGCCCACGCCCACAGGCGCGGGATCATCCACCGCGACGTCAAGCCGCTGAACATCCTCGTCCCGGACGCCGCGGGTGACGGCGACGGGCCGCCCGCGAAGCTGACCGACTTCGGCGTCGCGCGGATCGCGGGCGACGACGCGCTCACGCGGACGGGCGACGTCGTCGGCACGCTCGCCTACATGGCGCCCGAGCAGGCCGAGGGCGGCGACGTCGGCGCGGAGGCCGACCTCTACGCGCTCGGGCTCTGCCTCTACGAGGGCCTGGCGGGCGTGAACCCCCTGCGCGCGCGGGGCGCGGGCGCGACCGCGCGCCGGATCGGCCAGCGCCTGCCGCCGCTGGGCCGCCTGCGCCGCGACCTGCCGCTCGAGCTCTGCGAGGCGATCGACACCGCGGTCTGGCCGCACCCCGAGGAGCGCGGGACGCTCCAGGACCTCAAGGCCGCGCTGAGCACCGCGCTGGCCGACGTCGACGACGAGCCCGGGACGATCGCCGGCGGCGCGCTGGAGCCGCTCGCGCCGGTCGTCCCACCGCAGCGCACCCGCCTGATCGAGCGCGCCGCGACCGCCGCCGGCGCCGCCGCGCTGGCCGCCGCCGCGCTGAAATGGGGCCCGCCCGGCGGCGCCGAGCCGCTCGTCGCGCCCGCGACCGGCGCGCTGGGAGTCGCGCTCGCCGCGCTGCTGCTCCCGCGGATCGTCTGGGTCGCGATGGCGGTCACGACGACCGTGTGGCTGGCGGACGTCGCGCCCGACCGCGCGTGGCTGGTCGGGGCGGCGGTCCTCCCGGTGCCGTTCCTGCTGCGGCTCGCCTCGCCGGTGACGTGGTCGGTCCCCGCGCTGGCGCCGGTGATGGCCCTCGGGACCGTCGCGGGCGGCTTCCCGGCGGTCGCGGGCCGGACCGGCGACGTGTGGACGCGCGCCGCGGTGGGTGCCCTCGGCGCATGGGCGACGCTCCTCGCAGAACCGCTGCTGCACCGGACGCTGGTCCTCGGCGCGCCCGCCGCGAGCGGCGGCAGCGACGCGGTCTGGTCGGTCCTGAGCGCGCAGTCGATCGCGCTGGCCGGGATCTGGGCGGCGGGCGCCGCGATCCTCCCGTTCCTGGTCCGTGGCCGGCTGCTGGTGTTCGACATCGTCGCCGCGACCGCCTGGGCGGCGGGCCTGGCGGCCGCCACGCAGGCCGCGCTCGGCACCGCGCCGCGCGGGTTGATCCAGGGTGCGATCCTCGCCGCGGTGCTCGCGATCCTGCCCCGAGCGCAACTCCGCCCGCGCGACGCGCGTTGAGCTTGCGTAACCTAGTTCGCCCCGTTCCTCCCCGGGGAACTGGCCCCTGCACGGCATGAGCGTTCTCCGCAACCTCGAAGAGAAGATCGCCGGCCTCGTCGAGGGGACGTTCGGTCGCGTCTTCCGCAGCGAGGTCCGGCCCGTCGAGCTGGCCCGCAAGCTGGCCAAGGAGATGGACGAGCACCGCACGGTCTCGGTCTCCCGCACCTACGTCCCCAACGAGTACGTCGTCTGGCTGTCGCCCCAGGACCGGGAGCGCTACGAGGGCGTGGAGCAGTCCGTCATCGACGAGCTCGGTGCCTACCTGCTGGAGCACGCGCGCCGCGAGCGGCTCGCGCTGGTCTCCAAGCCGCAGATCGAGTTCCGGACCGACGACCGCCTCGCGCTCGGCGAGTTCGGCATCCAGGCGCGCCTGATCGAGCCGTACGGGGCGGGTGGGTCCGCATCCTCGGAAGCGCCGGCCGCGAGGCCCGCCGACATGGGCCACACGATGGTCTACTCGACCTCGGCCCGCCACCAGGACGCGCTCGAGGACGTCGGCTCCGGCGCCGGCGTGGGCCGCCGCCGCGCGATCGTCGTCGTCAACGGCAAGCGCCTGCTCGTCCCGCCGCAGGGCGCGTTGATCGGCCGCAGCCGCGAGGCCGACATCGTCGTCGACGACACCAACGTCTCCCGCCGCCACGCCGAGCTGCTGCCCGGCGGCAACGGCTGGCGGATCCAGGACCTCGGCTCGACCAACGGCGTGCGCGTCAACGGCCGCCAGGTCGACGGCCCGCACCCGCTGGAGTCCGGCGACAGGATCGAGCTCGGCACCGTCACCGTCACGTTCGAGGTCGAGTGACCGCCGCATGATCGACCCCGCTTCCGTCGCCCTGAAGTTCGCCTTCCTCGCGGTCCTGTACCTGTTCCTGCTCTGGATCAGCCGCAACGCGCTGAGGGATCTCAGGCGCACGACGATCCAGACGACGCCCGCGCCCGGCGGCTACGCGCCGCCGCCGCCCGCCGATGCCACCGGGATCCACTCCGCGAGCACCCAAGGCGCGGCGCCCGAGGACCCGCGCCTGGTCGTCGAGCGCGCGCCCGGCCACGTGCCCGGCATGGAGTACGAGGTCGGCGAGGGCGCCGTCATGGGCCGCGGCGACCAGGCCGAGATCCGGCTCGAGGACCCGTTCGCCTCCTCCCGCCACGCGCGCCTGACGCGCCAGGGCGCGGTGATCGTGATCGAGGACCTCGGCTCGACCAACGGCACCTACCTCAACGAAGAGCTGCTGTCCGGCCCCCAGCCGCTGCACGCCGGCGACCGCGTGCGGATCGGCGACAGCGAGTTCACCTACCTGGACCGCTGATGCTGCGCGTCTCAGACCTCGCCGCCCGGACCGACACCGGCCGCGCCCGCTCCGCCAACGAGGACTCCTACTGGGCCAACTCGCCGCTGTTCGTGCTCGCCGACGGCATGGGCGGCGCGCAGGCGGGCGAGGTCGCGTCGTCGACCGCGGTCGAGGTCTTCAGGGCGCTCGGCGGCCTGCCCGACGGCCCCGGCACCTACGAGGCGCGCCTGGCCGAGCTGGTCGAGCGCGCCAACGTCGAGGTCTACGCCCAGGCGCAGTCCGACGACCAGTTCGCCGGGATGGGCACGACGCTGACCGTCGCCTACGTCACGCCCGAGGACCTCGCGATCGCCCACGTCGGCGACTCGCGCTTCTACGTCCTGCGCGACGGCGAGCTGCAGCAGCTGACCGACGACCACTCGCTCGTGGGCGAGCTGGTCCGGCGCGGCCAGATCTCGGCCGAAGAGGCCGAGGACCACCCGCAGCGGTCGATCATCACCCGCGCGCTGGGGATCGAGGGCGAGGTCGTCGTCGACCACTTCTCCTGGCCGGTCCGCGACGGCGACGTCTTCCTGCTCTGCTCCGACGGCCTGACCGGCATGGTCCCGGACGCGCTGATCGCCGAGATCATCGCGGGCGCCGAGTCGCTGGCCGTCGCCGCGCAGCGCCTGGTCGCCGCGGCCAACGAGGCCGGCGGGCGCGACAACATCACGTTGATCCTGTTCCGCGTCGAGGACGTCACGCCCGGCGCGGGCGCGGTCGTCAGCGAGCACACGATGGTCGGCGAGCCGGCCGTGCGCCCGCCCGCGACTGTCGAGACCTCCCGCGGCGCGCCGCTGGCCAGCGTCGCCGAGGCGGCGCCCGCCACGACGCAGGCGCAGCGCCGCCAGCCGCGGCCGCCCCGCCCGGGTGACCCCCGCGCGCAGCCGCGCCGCAAGCGCCGCCGCTGGGTCCCGTTCGCCAAGGGCTTCGCGGTCATCTTCGTCCTGCTGGCGCTCGTCGCCTCCGGCGGCTGGATCGCTGCCCAGTCCGTCTACTTCGTGGGGACGAACGACGACGGCTACGTCACGCTCTACTCCGGGCTGCCCTACGAGCTGCCCGGCGGCTTCGACCTCTACTCCACCGAGTTCACGACCGGCGTGCCCGCGCAGGAGCTCTCCCCGCACGTGCAGAGGACGGTCACCGCGAACAAGCTGCGGTCCTATGACGATGCGGTCGATCTCGTGCGTCAGCTCGAGCGCGGCGAGATCGCGGGGCAGAACACGCAGTGAAGGGCCCAACCTCGCCCAGAGGGCTCTGTTGAGCGCACGCAATCGCGAGCTCTTCGCGCTCATCCCCGCCGCGCTGCTGATCAGCGCCGGGTTCGCCGCCGTCTTCCTGAGCCGTGACGACCTGCTCGGCGGCCTGTCCGGGACCAACGAGGTCTCGAACGTCAGCCTGACCTACGGCGCGATCTTCCTCGGCCTCTGCTTCGCCGCGCACGTCGTCATCCGGATCTTCCTGCCGCGCGCCGACCCGTATCTGTTCCCGCTCGCCGCGCTGCTGGCGAGCTTCGGCCTGGTCGAGATCTACCGGATCGACGACGGCCTCGCGCGCCTGCAGGCGCAGTGGTTCGTGATCGGCCTCGGCCTCTTCACCGCGACGATCGTGCTGCTGCGCGACTACCGCAAGCTGGAGCGCTACCGCTACCTGATCGCGATCGGCGGGATCCTGCTGCTGATGCTGCCGCGGGCGTTCACGCCGGTCAACGGCGCGTACCTGTCGATCCAGATCGGCTCGCTGTCGGTGCAGCCCGCGGAGTTCGCGAAGATCGCGATCGTCGTCTTCCTGGCGTCCTACCTGCGCGACACGCGCCAGCTGCTGGTGACCGCCGGGAGGCGCTTCGCGGGCGTGACGATCCCGCCGCTGAAGCACTTCGGCCCGATGCTCGTGGTCTGGGGCACGGCGATGCTGCTGCTGTTCTACATCCGCGACATCGGGTCGTCGGTGATGTTCTTCGGCGCGTTCCTGGCGATGATCTACGTCGCGACCGACCGGCTGAGCTTCGTCGTCGTCGGGCTCGTCACGTTCGGCCTCGGCGCTTACCTCGTCGCCGGCCACATCGGCCACATCGCCGACCGCATCGACGCCTGGAAGCACCCGTTCGACGCGGTGCTGCTCAACAGGCAGAGCGGCGGCAGCTACCAGCTCGCGCAGGGCCTGTGGGCGCAGGCCGACGGCGGCGTGCTCGGGCAGGGCTTCGGCCAGTCGGTGCTGCGCATCGGCGCGCTCTGCCACTCGACGGCCGACTCCACCATCAACTGCTCGCTGCTGCCCGCGCCGCACACCGACTTCATCTACGCGGTGATCGTCAACGAGCTCGGCCTCGCGGGCGCGGCCGGACTGTTGTGCATCAACCTGCTGGTCGTCCAGCGCGGCTTCAAGATCGCGATGCTCGCGCGCGACTCGTTCAGCAAGCTGCTGGCGACCGGGCTGACGAGCGTCTTCGCGCTGCAGGTCTTCGTGATCGTCGGCGGCGTGACCAAGTTGATCCCCTTGACCGGCGTCACGCTGCCGTTCGTCTCCTACGGCGGCTCGTCGGTGCTGGCCAACTTCGTGCTCTTGGCGTTGTTGTTGATGGTGTCGGATCGCGCGCGGCGCGAAGCGGAGCTGCCGGCGTGAACAAGCCGATCGGCCGCCTCTTCGTCGTCGCGCTGCTGATGTTCGCCGCGCTGCTCGGGTCGACGACCTGGTGGACGGTCGTCAGGGCCAAGAAGCTCAACGACGACCCCCAGAACCGCCGCGCGCTGATCCGCGAGACGAAGATCCGCCGCGGCACGATCTTCGCCGCCGACGGCAGCGCGATCGCCAGGTCCACGCGCGACGACGAGGGCGTCTACTCGCGCAGCTACCCGCAGGGCAAGCGCTTCGGCCATCCCGTCGGCTACTCCTACACCTCGCTCGGGCAGACCGGGATCGAGAAGCAGTACGACGACGACCTGACCGGCAAGAAGAACGCGATCACGACGACGTTCGACCAGCTGATCGGCCACCAGCGCGAGGGCGACGACGTCCGGACGTCGCTGGTCCCGAAGGCCCAGCAGCTGGCGCTGGACGAGATCGCCGCGGTCGGCACGTCCGGCGCCGCCGTCGCGCTGGACCCGCGCACCGGCGCGGTCAAGGTGATGGCCTCGACCCCGGGCTACGACCCCAACGGGATCACCAAGAGGGGCGCGTTCTCCTCGGCCAACAGGGACAACAAGAACACGCCGCTGGTCAACCGCGCCGTGCAGTTCGGCGCCGCGCCCGGATCCACGTTCAAGGTCGTGACCGCCACCGCCGCGATCGACACCGGGACGTTCAACGAGAACTCGACGGTCGACGGCGACTCCGGCCAGAAGTTCGCGTCCAAGCCGCTGGCCAACGACTTCAACAGGGACTTCGGCCCGATCAGCATCAAGGAGGCGCTGGCCCAGTCGGTCAACACCGCCTTCGCCAACGTCGGCACCAAGCTCGGCGCGGCGACGATGAAGGAGTACATGGAGCGCTTCGGCTTCGACCGCAAGCCCCAGCTCGACTACCCCAAGGCCACGATGTCGGCCAGCTCGATCGTCCCCAACCCGCCCGGCCACCCGGTGCCCGCGACGTCGCGCTACGTCGACCTCGGGCGCGTGGCGATCGGCCAGGGCGGCCTGCAGGCGACGCCGCTGCAGATGGCCCAGGTCGCCGCCGCGGTCGCCAACGGCGGCAGGCTGATGAAGCCGCACATCGGCACGCGCGTGGTCGATCGCGACGGCCGCACGGTCGACACGATCGAGCCCGAGCAGCAGTCCGAGGTCATGAAGCCGTCGACGGCCGCCGCCGTGACCGACATGATGGTGGGCGTGGTGACGCACGGCACGGGCACGAAGGCCCAGATCCCGGGCATCCAGGTCGCGGGCAAGACCGGCACGGCCGAGACCGAGTTCGGCGCGAAGGTCAACGACGTCTGGTTCATCGGCTTCGCGCCGGCGGACCATCCGCGGATCGCGGTCGCGGTGACCGTGAAGGCCGTGACCGGGTTCGGCGGGGACTTCGCCGCGCCGATCGCACGCGACATCATGAAGACCCTCCTCCAGTGACCGACGTCCCCGACACCTCCACGATCATCGACGGCCGCTACCGCGTGCTGCACCGCGTCGGCTCCGGCGGGATGGCCGACGTCGTCTGCGCCGAGGACCTCCAGCTCGGGCGCAAGGTCGCGATCAAGCTGCTGCACCGGCGCTTCGCGCAGGACGAGGAGTTCCGCGAGCGCTTCCGGCGCGAGGCCTCCAGCGCCGCCGGCCTGCAGCACCCCAACGTCGTCGCCGTCTACGACCGGGGCTCGTGGGACGACACGTACTACATCGCCATGGAGTACCTGGAGGGCCGCACGCTCAAGCGGCTCGTCCAGGACGAGGCGCCGCTGGCGCCGGAGCGCGCGATCGAGCTGTGCGTGCAGATCCTGCGCGCGGCGCGCTTCGCGCACAAGCGCGGGATCATCCACCGCGACCTCAAGCCCCACAACGTGATCATCGACTCCGAGGGCCGCGCGAAGGTCACGGACTTCGGGATCGCGAAGGCCGGCGCGTCGGACATGACGCAGACCGGCTCGATCATGGGGACCGCGCAGTACCTCTCACCTGAGCAGGCCCAGGGCCACGCGGTCAGCGCCGCGAGCGACCTGTACTCGATCGGGATCATCCTCTACGAGATGCTCACCGGTCGCGTCCCGTTCGAGGGCGAGTCCGCCGTGACGATCGCGCTCAAGCAGGTCAGCGAGCCGCCCGAGCCGCCGCACCGCTTCAACCCCGGCATCCCGCAGCCGCTGGAGGCCGTGATCCTGCACGCGCTGGAGAAGGACCCGGCGCGCCGCTACGGCGACGCCGACGAGTTCATCGCCGCGCTCGAGGCCGTCGCGCACGGGATCGGGGTCCAGCGCACCGGCGACGCGACCTCGGTCCTGCAGCCGACCGGGCCGATGGTCCCGATCCCGCCGCCGGGCGCCTACCAGGAGCACGTCGAGCAGCGCTACTACGGGCCGCCGACCGACCCGCGCGACCCGGCGCTGGCCGGCGACGACGACGGTGGCGGCGGCGCCAAGTGGTGGATCGGGTTGTTGGTGGGGTTGCTCGTGGCGGGCGCGATCGTCGCCGGGCTGCTGCTGACCGGCAAGGACAAGGTCCAGGTCCCGAACATGGTCGGCAACCCGCAGGCCGAGGCCGAGATCGTCCTCAAGCGCGCCGGGTTCTCCACCGACATCACCGAGCGCGAGTCGCCCGACAAGCCCAAGGGCACGGTCACCGGCCAGGACCCGGCCGGCGGCTCGCGCGTCCCGAAGGGCAGCATCGTCACGCTCGTCGTGTCCTCCGGGCCGGGCAGCTCGGTCGTCCCGGACCTCACGAACCAGCCGCTCAGCGCGGCCAAGAAGAAGCTCACCGACCTCGGCTTCAGGACGACCGAGGAGCGCGAGACCAGCGACACGGTCACCGAGAACCACGTGATCGAGACGCGGCCGACCGTCGGGACGTCGATGGACAAGGGCAGCAACGTGACGATCGTCGTCTCCGCCGGCAAGCAACGCGTGACGGTCCCGCCGGTCAAGGACCTCGACCAGGACGAGGCGCGCTCGACGCTGGAGGCGCTCGGCTTCCAGGTCACGACGACGCCGAAGGAGACCGCCGACGAGGATCCGGGCACGGTGCTGACCCAGGATCCGGCGGCGAACACGAAGGCGGCCAAGGGCGCGACCGTCACGCTGACGGTCGCCAAGGCGCCCCCGGAGGTCGACGTCCCGAACGTCACCGGCCAGGGCCGGCTCGCTGCTCAGCAGACGCTGCAGGCCGCGGGCTTCAAGGTGACGCTCGTGCCGCAGACGACCACCGACAAGACGCAGGACCTGCACGTGATCAGCCAGGACCCCGCGTCCGGCAAGGCGAAGAAGGGCTCCACCGTGACCATCACCTACGGCCAGTACCAGGCGGGCACGAGCACGCCGTCGGCCTCCGCGCCGGGCAGCACGACGGCGCCCGGGACCACGACGACCGGGGGGACGGGCTAGTGCGGGTTGCGGTCCTCGGCGGCGGCCGGTCCTCGGAGCACGACGTCTCGCTGACCAGCGCGGGCACGGTCCGCCAGGGTCTGCTCGACGCCGGCCACGACGTGGTGTCGGTGACGCTGGAGCGCGACGGGACCTGGCACGGCCCGGACGGCGAGGAGCTGGCGCTGCACCCGGGCCGCGGGCTGCTCGACTGCGACGTCGTCTTCCCGGTCCTGCACGGGCCGTTCGGCGAGGACGGCACGGTCCAGGGGTTGTTGGAGTTGTTGGACGTCCCGTACGTCGGCTCGGGCGTGATGGCGTCCGCGGTGTGCATGGACAAGGTGGTGTTCAAGGAGCTGATGGGCGCCGCCGGGATCCCGCAGGTCGGCTACGCGCTGGTCGAGGCCGGCCGCGAGCGCCCGGACCTGGAGGCGCTCGGCTTCCCGCTGTGGGTCAAGCCCGCGCGGCTGGGCTCCTCGGTCGGGATCGTGCGCGTCGAGCGCGCGGAGGACATCGAGGCCGCGCTGGACGAGGCGTTCGCGCATGACGAGCGCCTGATCGTCGAGGCGACGGCGACCGGCGCGGAGGTCGAGACGGCGGTGCTCGGCGACACGCACGACGCGCGCGTGAGCGGGCCGGGCGAGATCGTCCTGCTGCGCGAGGGCTGGTACGACTACAACGCCAAGTACGGCGAGGGCGGCATGCGCCTGCAGGTCCCGGCGCGGATCTCGGAGACGGCCGAGGCGTTGTTGAAGGACATCGCCGCGCGCGCGTTCGCGGCGGCGGGCTGCACCGGCCTGGCCCGCGCGGACTTCTTCGTGGACGGCGAGACCGTGCTGCTCAACGAGCTCAACACGCTGCCGGGCCAGACGCCGACGTCGGTCTACGGCGTCCTCTGGGAGCACTCGGGCGTGCCCTACCCCGAGGTCTGCGACGAGCTGTGCCGCATCGCGGTGGCGCGCTTCGAGCGCGGCCGCGCGCTCCGGCACTAGTTGTAGGTCTAGTAGATCGGCCGCGAGGGCGGGGCGATCGAGGTGCTGCGGCGGGCCGCGTCCTCCTCGCGCAGGCGGCGGGCGAGCTGGAGCTTGGCGTCGACCTCGGCGGCGAGGCGGGTCGCCTCGGGCTCCTGGGCCCTGGCGGGGCGGCGGGCGAAGCTGGAGATGGCAGGGAGGGAGGCCATGGTCCATGCATCGACCGCTCGCGCCTCGCTGCGAAGGGGCCGCGTCATCGTCCCGACGCGGACCTCCCCCGGGTGGGGGAGCTCAGGCCCTCGGCAACGCCGCGGCGGACTGGTTGATGTCCTTCCACGGGTCGCCACCCAGCTCATCCAGACGGCTCGCGATCGTGCGCAGCGTCCAGGCGTCGGGCCGGAGCGCGTCGTCGTCGAGCTCCTCCCAGCGCAGCGGTGTGGCGACCGGCGCGTGGGGGCGCGGCCGCGGCGCGTAGGGCGGGACGACGGTCTGGGCGACGCCGTTGCGGGCGACGTCGAGGTAGATGCGGTCGTCGCGCCTGTCCTTGTGGAACTCGGTCGTCAGCTCGGCGTCGTTGCCGGCGGCCAGCTCGGCGGCGAAGGCGCGGATCCAGGCGTAGACGTCCTCGGTCGTTCGCGTGCGCTTCAGCGGCGCGACGACGTGGATCCCGCGCGACCCCGTGACCATCGCGAACGGCTCCAGGCCCGCGGCCCGGAACCCTTCTCCTACAACTTGGGCCGCCCGCCGCACCGCGGCGAAGTCCTCGTGCGAGGGATCGAGGTCGACGACCAGCCGGTCCGGGCGGTCCAGCCTGTCGGCGCGCTCGGTGAAGACGTGCGGCGTCACGCAGCCCTGCTGGGCCAGCCACTGCAGGGTCTCGCGGTCGTTGGCGAGCACGTGGTGGACCACGCCGGGCGGGTGGGTCCTTTTCGGCACCTCGACGGTCGCGACCCAGTCGGGCGCGCCCTTCGGGACCTCCTTCATGAAGAACCCGCCGTCCTCGACGCTGCCGCGGAAGCGCTGCATCGACACCGGCCGCTCGCGCACGTGGGGCAGCATCACCTCGGCGATCGCGCCGAAGTAGTCATACAACTCGCGCTTGGTGATCCCGTCGCCCGGCCAGATCTCGCGATCCGGGTGGGTGAGCCTGACCGCGCGGGCGGTCACTTCTGCAGCACGACGTCGGAGATCGCGACCTGCCCGACCGACGGCAGCCTCGTGATCCAGATCAGGTAGTAGCGGAACTTCTGCTTGGCCGTGTCGAGCGGGACCGAGAACGTCTTCCTGTCGGCGCTGAACGTCGCGCCGATGTCCCTCCAGCCCGTCAGGTCGGCCGCGTTCGGGTCGACGCTGTTCGACACGTACACCTTGCCCTCCCACCCGGTGGTGGAGGTCCGGAGGTCCAGCTGCCGCGCGATCACGCCGGGCTTGGCGTCGAGGTACAGGCCGACGCCCGGCTTGTCGGAGGGGAACTGCCCGTTCTGGTAGTGCTCGGTCGTCCACGACGTGCCCGGGTCGTCGTCGAGCACGCGCCCGACGTCCTCGTGGTGCTCGTCCTTGTCGCCGTAAGGGTCGAAGTCGTGGGCGCGCGACTGGCCCAGCGGCACCGGCTGCAGCCTCGCGGCGGCGGGCGTCCTGACGATCGCGCGCGGCGGCACGCCCCTGTGCGTGTTGTCGGCCAGCAGCAGCACCGCGGCGACGACGACGCCGGCGATCACCAGCAGCGCGAGGATCAGCCGGACCGGATGGGTGACGCGCGCCGGCAGGCCGCGCCGGGTCTTGGACGGCAGCGTCCGCAGGACCGCGGTCGCCTCGCCGGTCGACTGGCCCGAGCGCTGCGTCTCGTAGGCCAGCACCTGCTCGAGGTCGGCGATCAGCTCGGCGTCGGTCGCGTAGCGGTCGGCGGTGTCCTTCGCGGTCGCGCGGTCGATCACCGCCGCCAGCGCGCTCGACACCTCCGGGCGCCGCGCCTGGACGTCCGGGAGCTGCTCGCGCACGTGCTTCATCGCGACCGCGACCTGGTTCTCGCCCCTGAACGGGACGTCGCCCGTCAGCATCTCGAACAGGACGATGCCCAAGGAGTACAGGTCGCTCTGGCCGGTGACCGCGTGGCCGAGCGCCTGCTCGGGCGAGACGTAGTCGGTGGTCCCGAGCACGCGCCCGTCGGCGGTCAGGCCCTCCTGGTCCAGCGTCCTGGCGATGCCGAAGTCCGTGACCTTCGCCGAGCCCTCCTCGTCGACGAGGACGTTCTGGGGCTTGACGTCGCGGTGGACGATCCCGCGCTCGTGCGCGACGCCGAGCGCGCGCGCGATCTCGATCGCGTAGGCGATCGACTCCTGGATCGGCAGCCGCCCGTAGCGCCTGATCCGGTCCTTCAGCGTCTCGCCCTCGACGTACTCGAAGACGATGTACGGGGTGTTGTCGTCCTCGCCCGCGTCGATGACCGTGACGATGTGCGGGTGGTTGAGCTGCGCGACCGCGCGCGCCTCGCGCCGGAAGCGCTCCAGCTGGTCGGAGTCCGAGGCGATCTCGCGGTGCATGAGCTTGATCGCGACCTGGCGCTCCAGGACCGTGTCGAAGGCGCGGTAGACCGTCGACATCCCACCGGTGCCGATCTGGGCGTCGAGCCGATAGCGACCCGATAGGAGCGTGCCGACCTGCGAGCTCACGTCTCTATTGTGCTGGCGCGATGGCGGAAGTCGAGGTCATCTCGTACACGGACCCTGCATGCCCGTGGTCG
This sequence comes from Conexibacter woesei Iso977N, assembly GCF_000424625.1. Taxonomy (GTDB): domain Bacteria; phylum Actinomycetota; class Thermoleophilia; order Solirubrobacterales; family Solirubrobacteraceae; genus Baekduia; species Baekduia woesei_A. The sequence goes on along the minus strand of NZ_AUKG01000001.1, from coordinate 532,363 downwards.
TGGGCGTCGGAGCCCGTGCTGCGACGCATCCAAGCTGAGTTCGCCGACTCGGTCGCGATCACCTACGTGATGGCCGGATTGGCGCGTGAGATCAGCGATCCGCACGAGATGTTGCTGAGCGGTCTGGATGCCGCGGCCGCGTCGGGCATGCCGGTCGACGCGCGCGGCTGGGGTGGGCGGGATGGACGGCCAACACGTTCGACCTACCCGGCCTGCCTGGCCGTGAAAGCGGCCCAGGAGCAGGGACCGGCGATCGGCGCCGCCTACCTGCGCGTGCTGCGCGAGGGCTTCTGGCTGCGCCGGGCGACGCTCGACACCCCGGACGCCCTGGAGGACGCGGCGCGCCACGTGCCCGGCCTGGACGGCGCGCGCTTCGCGATCGACCTGCGCTCCAGCGCGATCGCCGAGGCCTTCGGCGCCGACCTCGAACGCGCGCGCGGCCTCGCGCTGCCGAGCTTCGACGTCAACGGGGCGCGGGTGCAGGATGGCGCGCAGGCGCTCGCCGCCGCGGTGGCCGCGACCGGGGCGACCGCGCGGGAGCTGCCGCAGCCGGCCGCCGTCCTGGCCGCGGGTCCCGCGACGACCGCAGAGGTCGCCGCGGCGACCGGCCTGCCGTGGCCGCGCGCCGAGCACGCGCTGTGGACGCTGGCGCTGGACTTCGCCGCCCGGCCCGAGCGGATCGGCGGCGGCGTGCTCTGGCACGCCGCGACCTAGGTGTAGGACAACGACCACGAGCCGCCCCAACGGGGCGGCTCGGAGCCGGACAGAGAGCTTCCGGACGCTGGGAGCGCGTCCGTCGGGGACTACCCGAGGAGCTTCAGGACGGACTGCGGGCTCTGGTTGGCCTGGGCGAGCATCGCCGTGCCGGCCTGCTGCAGGACCTGCATCTTCGTCAGGTTCACCATCTCGTCGGCCATGTCGACGTCGCGGATGCGCGACTCGGCCGAGGTGAGGTTCTCCTGGTAGGCCGCGGACACCGAGAGGGTGTGGTCGAGGCGGTTCTGGACCGCGCCCATCTGGCCGCGGGCCGTGGAGACGGCGGTGATGGCCGCGTCGATCTCCGAGATGTCGGTGGCGCCCGTCTGCGAGAGCTGGGCGTAGGACGTGCCGACCGTGGTCGAGAGGTTCAGGAACGTGATCCCGATCTGCTCGCCGTCGTTGGCGCCGACCTGGAACGACACGGTCGCCGTGCCGTCGAGCAGGTTGATGCCGTTGAACGACGCCTGCGAGCCGATGCGGCCGATCTCGGACGCGAGCTGGTTGACCTCGTTCTGGATCGAGGTGCGGGCGTTGTTGTCCAGCGAGCCGTTCTTGTACTGCACGGCGAGCTCGCGGACGCGCTGCAGCATGGAGTGCACCTCGTCGAGGTTGCCTTCCGCCGTCTGCACCATGGACACGCCGTCCTGGATGTTGCGCTGAGCCTGAGCGAGGCCGCGGATCTGCGACCGCATGGACTCGGAGATACCGAGGCCGGCGGCGTCGTCGGCTGCGCGGTTGATGCGGTAGCCGGAGGAGAGCTTCTCCATCGACGCGGAGATCTTGGCGGTGTTCGCCTGGAGATTCCGAGCCGCATTCATTGCCTCGACGTTGTGGGTGATGCGAAGGGACATCCTTTGTCCTTTCCTGAGCTTGGAGGGAGTTGTGTTACGGGAGGGACCCGCCGGGCAGTGGAGGCTGCTCGGAGGGGACTGCGGTTACTGGGCTAGCTGGCGGAGGCCGCTAGGACTTCTTGCTGGGCGTCGGGACGTCATCCGGAAGTTCGGTGACATCCGACGCAGCGGCGGCCTTGTTCTCCGCCTGGACTGCGGCCCAGATCTCCTCCCGGTACACCGGGATGGACTTCGGGGCTGCGATGCCGATGCGCACGCTCGAGCCGCTGACTTCGATCACTTCGACGACGACGTCGTCGCCGACCATGATCTTTTCGCCGGGACGGCGGGTGATGATGAGCATGAGAGGGATTCCTCCTTGGATTCCAAGTCAGTGGAGCGAGCGTACCGGAGGGCTATGCGGCCTTCGTCGACGACTCCTCCTCGAGACCGGCGAAGAGGGGTGCGCGGACAGGTGCTTCCGGGGTCTGGTTGATGACCTGGTGACCCTGGTTGCCCACGACGAGGATCGGCGCGCGAAGGTTCGCGCAGAAGTCCTCGAGTGCGGGAGCGGACCGGACGGTCACGTAGACCATCGCGTCCTCGGAGCTCGTCACGCCGATGCGCTCGGCATCGTCGTCGGAGAGCTCGAGCTCGTAGTCGTTGAAGAACCGCCACGGGTTGGTGACCGGGACCGCGAGGTCCGGGTCGTCCATCGAGTGCAGCCACACGAACGCGGACTCCTCGCTGCGGGCGAGGAGGGCGAACTTGCGACCGCCCAGGCCGATCAGGCCATTCGGGAACTCGAGGACGGCCTCTGCGGGGATCTGAAGCTCCCCGAAGCGGCTCGACTGAAGCGTCACTGCCATGTGGGAGTCGCCTCCATTGTTGGGGTTGTTCAATCCGCCGCTCATGAGAGGAACTGGAGCAGCGACGGCTGGATGATCTGCGCGCCGACCTTCAAGGCGGCCTGGTACGCGGCAGACTGGGTGGAGTAGTCGGTGAGCGCCTGCGCCATGTCGACACCGGTGAGGTCGTCGATGGAGTTCTTGGCGTTGTCCTCCATGTCCTGGAGGCGGCTGGTGGCGGCCGTCGCGCGGTTGCCCATCGCGCCGATCGCCTGCGTCGCGCTGACGACCGCGACGCGGTTGGTCTCGAGCGCCGTGAGGTCCGTCGTGCCGATCGCGGCGATGTCCGCGGTCGTGCCGCCGCGCAGGTGCGCCGCGAGCTGCGTCAGGACGTTCAGGATCTTGCCGTCGCCCGAGGCCGAGCCGCCGCCGAGGAGCGCGCCGGCGGTCAGCGGGGTGCTGGCGCCGGAGGCGTCGACGAAGGTCGGGTTGGCCTGGAGCGTGACGCCGGTGCCGCCGCTGCGGACGACCGCGTTGGCGTCGCCCTGGTAGGCGTCGCCGGTCGCGTCGGTGTACGGCGCGGTGTCGGTCCTGGTGCCCGAGAAGATGTAGTCGTTGCCGACCTTGGTGTTCATCGCGTCCTTGACGGACTTGATCAGCTGGTCGATCTCGTTGGCGGTCGAGTTGCGGCCGTCCTGGCTCATGGAGCCGTTGGCCGCCGCCGTCGCCAGGTCCTTGGCGCGGGCGATGATGCTGTTGATGCTGTCGAGGCTCGACTCGCTCTGGTTCAGCCAGGTCTGCGCCGAGTTGACCGACGTCTGCGAGGCCTGGATGCCCGCCAGCGCGGAGTTCTGCATCCGCTCCTGCGAGTAGGCCGTCGGGTCCTCGGACGGGTTGTTGACCCGCCGGCCCGTGGACACCTGCAGCTGGGTGTTCGCCAGCTGGGCGTACTGCGACTGCAGGTCGGAGATGACCCGGTCGCTGACCATGTTGTTGGTGATCCGCATCGACATGACTAGACGCCCACTCGGCCGGTCGAGTTGATGAGCTGGTTGAGCAGGTCGTCCATGGTCGTCAGCGCTCGCGCCGCGGCCTGGTAGCCACGCTGGAAGCGGATCATGTTCGACATCTCCTCGTCCATCGAGACCCCCGACGTCGACGTGCGCTGAGCGGTGACGTTGCCCAGCACGGCGTTGGCCGTCGTGTTGTTGGTCGTCGCCGTCGCGACGTCGGAGCCGATCGTCTGGACGAGCCCGGCGTAGGACTGATCGACGGATCCGCCGCGGAGGTTGAGCACTGCAAGAGCGACGCTGTTGTCGCCGGACGCTCCGCCCGCTGCGCCCGCGCTCACGGTGGCCGCGGTGGCGACCGTCGTGATGTCGTTGGCGCCCGTGCCGGAGAAGATCGGGTTGCTGGTCAGCGAGTTGACCGAGGAGATCAGCGAGGCCGCCATCGTCGACAGCGTCGTGCGGTATCCGGCGGTCTTGCTCGCGACGTCCTGCAGGCCCTGGATCTGCCCGCCGGGCGTCGCCGACAGCGTCGCGGTGGTCGGCATCGTCACCCCGGTCTGCGAGACCAGCGGGGTCGAGGCGCCGCCGAAGCTGACCTGGATCATGCCCGGGTAGGCGGGCCTGCCGTCGGTGCCGACGGTCGGGTCCGGGGTGACCGAGACCTGGCCGTACTGCGACAGCTGGTCGAGCAGCAGGTCGCGCTTGTCGAGCAGGTCGTTCGGCGAGCCGTTGGACCCGATGACCTGGTTGATCTGGGTGTTGAGCGCGGCGAGCTGGTCGGCGATCGGCTTGATCGGGCCCGCGTCGCTCAACATGTCGTTGAGGTCGCTGGTCGCCTGCGCGCCGGTGGTCGCCAGGTCGCTGTCGAGCGTGTTGAAGCGCTGGGCGAGGTTCGCCGCGGCGCCGACGACGCCGGCCTTGCCGGCCGGGTCGCTGGGGTTGCTCGAGAGCGTCTGCCACGAGTCCCAGAAGTTGTCGAGCAGCTGGCCGAGGTCGCCCTTGCTGTTGGTGGCCAGCGAGGACTGCACGACCGAGAGGCGCTTGGTCGCGACGTCGCTCTGGCCGGCGGCCATGTTCTGCGTGCGGAACTGGAGGTCCAGGAAGTCGTCGCGCAGGCGCCGGTACTGCTGCACCTGGACGCCGGTGCCCAGCTGGGCGCCCTGGCCGTCGGCGGTCGCGCCCGCGCCGAGCCGCAGCGACGGGGACGACGAGAAGACGGCCTCCTGTCGCGAGTAGCCCGGGGTCTCGACGTTGGCGATGTTGTGAGCGACGGTGTTCAGGGCAGCCTGCTGCGCCTGGACGCCCGACAGCGCCGTGTTGAGACCGGTGAAAGCGGGGATCGACATGGTGGCCTACGCCTCGAGGTCCAGTGCGCGGCGGATGCGCACCGGCTGGGCGGCCGGGTCGAGGGTTGCGCGCATCGTGGCGCCCGGCTCGCTGGGCGGCCGGTAGCCGACGTCCTCGCCGTCCACGCCGAGCTGGCGGGTCAGGTGCGACAGGAACGCGAGCTCCTGGCGCATGAGGGCGCGGTTGGTGATGTGCTCGCGCTGGACCTCGGCGAGGAGGCCCTTCAGCTCGGCGCTGCGGCCCTTGGCGGCCTGCGCCTCGTGCGGCGCGAGCAGGTGGGCGAGCGCGTCGAGCGTGACGGTGTGGGCCGGGACGCCGAGGCCCTGGCCGGCCTGCGTGAGGATCCGGACGCGGTCGCGCTCCAGGCCGGAGCGGCGCTCCATCTCGGCCTGCATCTCGCCCAGGCGGGCGAGGACGCCGTCGACGTCGCGGTTGCGGATCGCGGCGCCCTGGCGCAGGACGGCGTCGAGCAGCCTGCGGGCCGACGCGATCTGGGCGTCGAGGTGGCGCAGGACGTCGGTGCCGTAGGCGGTCGGCGCGGCGGTGGCGAGGGCGGTGGTCACGACTGCGAGCCCTTCAGGTTCTGCGCGATGGTGCGCGCGAGGCCCAGCCCGCCGGCCTGCATGATGGCGTCGGCCATGATGCCCGGCATCTGCTGGTTGTAGGAGTCGGTCACGGCGCTCGACCCGTCGCCGGTGTCGTCGCCGCTGTCGGAGCCCGAGTCGCCGCCGGTCATGGCCTTGGTCGTGTCCGACATCGTCTGCGTGAGCTGCTCGACGAGCTGGCGCTCGAACTGCAGGCCGGCCTTGTAGTTGTCCTGGTCGCTCTTGGACCCGTTGCGGACGTCGGTCGGCAGCAGCGCGTTGTCGATGGGCGGCAGCGAAGAGGTGCTCATCACTTCTTCACCTGGTTGGCCATCTCGAGCATCTGGTCCTGCGTCGTGATGGCCTTGCTGGCCATCTGGAACGCGCGCTGGGCCTCGATCATGTCGGTCATCGCCTGCGACTCGTCGACGTTCGACCCTTCCAGGGTGCCCTGGGTCAAGATGGTGGACCTGTTGGCCGCGCGGATCGCGCCGCTGGCCTTGGTCGCCACGAAGGTGTTGTCCGGTCCGCCCTGCAGGCCGGACTCGGCGGGCACGTCGACGAGCTTGAGCTGCCCGAGCGACCTGCCCTGGTAGGAGACGGTGCCGTCGGCCTTGATCGCGATCGCGGCGTCGTCGGCGCCCTGGGGGATCGTGATCTGCGGGTCGACCAGCTGGCCGCTGGAGAGGCGGAGCCTGCCGTCCGGCGAGACCTGCAGGTTGCCGTCGCGCGTCATGCCCGTCCTGCCGTCGGCCAGCTTGACCTGGATGAAGCCCGGGCCGTTGAGCGCGACGTCGAGCGAGCGGCCGGTCTGCTGCAGGTCGCCCTGCGCGGAGCTGCGACCGATCGACGTGGCAGCGGAACCCGCCCCGATCTCGACGGCCTTCGCGGCGCCGTAGCCCTGGGCGGAGTCGTACACGAGATCACGGAACGCGAGACGCGCGGACTTGTAGCCCGTCGTGTCGACGTTCGCGAGATCGTTGGAGACCGCGTCGATGCGCGTCTGCTGCGCTGCCATGCCGGCAGCGGCCGTGTACATGCCTTCGAGCACTGTTAACCGGGTCTCCTGAGAAGGAGGGAGATCAGGAGCTCCGGCTTCCACCAGCGGGTGGTCCAGCCATCGGAGGTCCTCTGTCTCTCCGGTGATCGGCAAGGGCCGAACCGACTTGAGAAGTCCCTGGACATTCGTCCTAACTCGGACGGTGTCGGAGGTTGGCGACGCGCGGGTTTCGCCCTCTGGGCGAACACCCGCAACGGAACCGCGGCCCTCTGGGCCGTGGTTACGCGGGGAGGTTGCCGACTTGACCGGCGGCCTGCTGAAGCGTGCCGTCGATCGTCTGGATGGCCTTCTGGCCGGCCTCGAACGCGCGCAGCGAGGCCATCATGTCGACCATGACCTTGCCGGCTTCGACGTTCGAGCTCTCCAGGTAGCCCGAGCGGATCTCGCCCGTGCCCTTCCCGGCGGCGGTGCCGGTGAAGTAGGAGTCGCCCTGCTTCTTGACGCCCGTCAGCGCGAAGTTGCCGACCTTGGCCGTGTCGACCGTGCCGTCGGCGTTGATCTTCACCGGCTTGCGGTCGGACCCCAGCACGGTGTTGCCCTGCTGGTCGGTCAGGTAGCCCTGGGCGTTGGCCTGGAACGAGCCGTCGCGCGTGAAGCGGACGCCCGCCGAGGTCTGCACGCCGAAGTAGCCCTGGCCCTCGATCGCGAGGTCCAGCGGCTCCTGCGTGGGCTTCAGCGCGTCCGGGTCCAGGTCCGTCACCGTCTTGGTGATGAGCGGGCCCTGCCCGAGCTTGCCGATCGTCTCGCCGGTCTTGGTGTTCTGGAGCAGGAGGTCGTTGAACGACCGCTGCTGCGACTGGTCGGACTTGTAGCCCGGGGTCGCTGCGTTCGCCAGGTCGTTGGAGATCTGGTCCTGCCGCACCATCTCGGCAACCATGCCGGCGGCGGCGATGTAAAGCCCGCGTTCCATGCCTCCTTGTTCCTCGGCGGCGACAGGGCCGACTTGAGGACTCCGGACGACGTGCGAACCTGTTGCCGGACATGTCCGGCGCCGCGCCCATCAGCCTCGTCCTGCTGCGCGGTCTGCTGCCCGACGTCAGGCTCGTGCCGGGCGTCGTCGTCCAGGCGCGGGTGCTCGATCCCAGGACGCTGGTGCTCGCCGGGGTCCGGATGCAGGCCCAGCTGCCGGAGGGCGTCATCGCCGGGCAGGTGCTGCGGCTGCGCGTCGAGGAGGCGAGCACCGAGCGCCTGCACCTGCGCGTCGTGGAACCCCCGGGCGCACCACAGCTGCAGAACGCTCAGCAGGCCGACGCATCTCCGACCGTCCCGGCCGATGCCTACCAGCTGATGCTGCCCGGCGGGATCCTCGCCCGGATCCACGTCGAGGAGCGCGAGCAGGCCGCCAGGCGCGGCGGGGCGACGCCCGCGAAGTCGGTCGTCGTCCGCTACGACTCGCCGACGCTCGGGCGCCTCGACGTCCGGGTCGACGCGCAGTCGGCGGCGGTGCACGTGTCCGGCGGCGACCCGGCGTGGACGGTCGCCCAGAACGCGGGCGCCCTGCAGGACGCGCTGGTCCGGGCGACCGGCGGGCCGGTGCTCGTCACGGTCCACCCGCGCGACGTGACGGTCAACGCCCGTGTCTGACGGCCAGAGGCCGGAGAAGCCGCGGCGGGCCGCGGCGCTGAGGTACGACCAGGGCGGCGACGGCGCGCCGAAGGTCGTGGCGGCCGGCGCGGGCCTGATCGCCGACAAGATCGTCGAGATCGCCCGCGAGCAGGGCGTCGCGATCCGCGAGGACCCCGCGTTGGCGGAGGCCCTGGCACGGCTCGAGCTCGAGCAGGAGATCCCGCCCGAGCTCTTCGCCGCGGTGGCCGAGGTCCTGGTGTGGGCCTACGGCTTGGAAAGGGCGAAACGCTCGCCCTGAGGGCGAGGTTCCGTTCGCGTCGCTGATCCAAGCGCCCCCGCACGTACCAGCGACGCGGGGGACCAGGAGCTAAGCGACAGCCTGGAACAGCGGGGCGTCGTCGTCCAGCACGGTGCGCAGCGTCTTCTTGAGCTGACCGTGGATCTGGCAGACGCGCGACTCGGAGACGCCGAGGATCTCGCCGATCTCGGCCAGCGTCATGTTCTTGACGTAGAGCAGGACGGCGACCTCGCGCTCACGCTGCGGCAGGCGGGAGAAGGCCTCGCGGAACTTGTCCTTGGCCTGCTCCTTGGCGGCGGCGTGCAGCGGGTCGGCCGACACGTCGGTCGAGGCGATCGTGTCGATGCGCTCGATCGTCGTCTCGTCGTCGGAGAGGACGAGCGTGTTCAGCGACGTCAGGTCGGACTGCGTGATCTCGTCGCGGCGCTTGCGCAGCTCGGCGACGGTGGTGCCCATCGACTCGGCCAGCTCGGGCTGCGTGGGACGACGGCCGTGCAGGGTGGTGAACTCGTCGGCGGCGCGCTCGATGTCGCGCTCCCAGCGGCGGACGGAGCGCGGGGCCCAGTCCTGGCGGCGCAGCTCGTCGAGGACGGCGCCGTGGATGCGGGTCCAGGCGTACTGCTCGAGCGTGGCGCCCTTGGCCGGGTCGTAGCGCTCGATCGACTGGATCAGGGCCTCGAGGCCGCAGCTGATGAAGTCCTCGACCTCACAGCGGGCCGGCATCTCGCGGACCTTCTTGTAGACGATGTACTTGACCAGCGGGGCGAAGGTGAGGACCAGGCGATCGCGCGTGGCGCGGTCGTTGGTGCGGCGGTACTCCTTCCAGAGCGCGAGCGTGTCCTCGGAGGAGAGGCGGCGCTTGGAGGTCTGTGCGGTGGCGAGGCTCATACGACGGTGCTCCTTGGTGCGGGGGGGACACAAGACGTATCGGGACGGCACCGAACCTTCCGCATCCCCAGTGTCCGGTATTCGACTGGGGGACGTGTGTCCAGACCCCTCCTCCCCACTTCTGGGGAGGGGGCGGGTCGAACCTCCATCGAACCCGCTCAAACCTGTGCATCGGTGACGAGGCGCTTGACGCGTGCGTACGCGCGAGGGCGATCGCGAGCAGCCGGCGACCGCGTGCTGACAACTGCTCGCCGTTCGCTCAACTCAAACCGCCAATGGCCGAACCAACGGTTGAGCGGGCTCTCGCCTGCCGCTTCCTTCCCCTCCAAGGAGCACTCAGCACCCATGGCGCTTCGCCTCGTCGCGCCGGTCGACGGACCGGCCAAGAAGACCTCCGCCGCCCCGGTCACGGGCGCCGCCGCCGTCGCCGCGGTCACCAACCGCGCGGCGTCGCTGCTGGACGCCCACGACCTTGCGGGCTGGCGCGTCCTCGCCGACGGCGCCGCCAAGCTGACCGACGACAACGATCGCTACCAGGCGCGCCGCCTGCTGATCGAGTCGATCCTCTCCCACGGCACCTCCGCGCCCGCGCAGACCGCCGAGCGCTTCCTGGCCGGCGCGGTCGCCGCGCTGGACGCGCTCGACGAGAACCCGCGCGAGCCGGTCCTCCTGAACTTCGCCGGCGTCCTCTTCTACGAGCTCGGCGCGGTCGTCGCGGCCGAGGCGCTGTTCCGCGCCGCCCACCGCCTCGACGACCAGCTGCCCGACGTCGCCGGCAACCTCGAGGCGTGCAAGCGCCGCCGCAAGGCCGGCATCACGACGCCGCAGGGTCTCCCGCCGCAGGTCCTGCGCGCGCTGCGCGACCTCGGCCCGCGCGCCCAGCGCCTCGCGCAGAAGGCGGTCCCGGCGACCGGCCAGACCGTGTCGCTGTGCATGATCGTCAAGGACGAGGAGTCGATGCTCCCGCAGTGCCTCGCGTCCGTGAAGGACTTCGTCGACGAGCTGATCGTCGTCGACACCGGCTCGACCGACCGCACCGTCGAGATCGCCGAGGGCTTCGGCGCGACGGTCCTGCACCACGAGTGGGACGGCGACTTCGCCGCCGCGCGCAACGTCGGCCTCGAGGCCGCGACGTCCGACTGGCTGATGTACCTCGACGCCGACGAGCTCCTCAACGAGGGCGAGGGCGAGAAGCTCCGCGCGCTGCTCGGCCACACCTGGCGCGAGGGCATCTTCCTCGTCGAGACCAACCACGTCGGCGAGCTCGAGGACGGCGTCGGCGTCCAGCACAACGCCCTGCGCCTGTTCCGCAATCGCGCGTCGTACCGCTTCGAGGGGCGCGTCCACGAGCAGTTCGCCCACAAGCTGCCCGACCTGCCCGAGCGCATCGAGTACTCGCAGGTCCGCATCGAGCACTTCGGCTACCTCGGCGCGGTCCGCGACGCCAAGGGCAAGCAGACGCGCAACCTGGAGCTGCTGCAGCGCCAGCTGGCCGAGGGCGTCGACACGCCGTTCCTGCACTTCAACCTCGGCTCCGAGCAGGCCGCGGCCGGCGACGTCGCCGGCTCGCTGACGCACCTCGCCCGCGCGTGGGCGCTGCTGGAGCGCGATCCTCAGCGCCTGGAGATGGGGTTCTTCCCGTCGCTGGCGGCGCGCCTGGTCAAGGCCCTGAACGCCAACGGCCGCCACACCGACGCCCTCGAGATGGGCGACACCGTCCTGGGCCTGCTCGACGGCTTCACCGACATCGTCCTGGAGCAGGCCCTGGCGGAGCGCGCGCTCGGCCGCCGCGACGAGGCGATCGCCAAGCTCGAGCAGTGCCTGGCGATGGGTGACGCGCCGCCGCGCTACAGCGCCACCGTCGGCGTCGGCACCTACCACGCCCGCAACATCCTGGCCGAGACGCTGATCGAGGACGGCCGTCTGGACGAGGCCGCCGCGCATCTCGAGCACGTCCTGGAGCATCACCCGCAGTTCGTCGCCGTCGTCGAGCCCTACGTGCGCGTCCTGCTGCGCCGCGGGGTGCCGGCCGGCGACGTCGTCGCCCGCGTCGCGGAGCTCGTCCCGAGCCCGACGCCGTCGCAGCGCTTCCTGCTGGCGGTGCCGTTCTACGAGGCCGGCGCGATCGCCGAGGCCGAGACGCAGCTGCGCGCCGTGCTCGCGGCCCAGCCGGGCGCGCACGCCGCGCGCGTCGCGCTCGCCGAGGCCGAGCTGTCCAAGGGCGACCTGGCGGCCGCCGCCGCGACCGCCCTGCTGGTCCCGGCCGACGCGCCGCACGCGCCGGTCGCCGCCCAGACCGCGCTCTTCGCCCGCCTGGCCGCCCCGGCCGACCCCGCGCTGGTCGAGACGGCCTTCGCCTACGCCGGCAGCGCCGGCCTGCCGTCCGGTCACCACGCCGCGTTCCGCGCGTGGCGCGGCGGCGACGGCGCCCCGGTGTCGGTCCCGGCCGCGGCGCAGCCGCTGGTCACCGCCATGCTCGAGTCGCTCGCGCGGCTGGAGCGCTTCGACGAGTTCGAGGCGCTGGCCGGCGTGGTCGACCGGCTCGACCTGCCCTGGCGCGAGCAGCGCGAGCTGCTCGCGGGCGTCTACCTGCGCCGTGGCTTCGGCGAGTCCGCCGCCCGCGAGTGGATCGGCGTGGCCGAGAAGCTCGGCGCTCCGGACGAGCGCGTCCTGCTCGGCCTCGCGACCCTCGCGGACTCCCAGGGCCTGCACGACGACGCCGAGATCATGCGCGCCGAGGCGCGCCAGCTGGCCCAGGCGGCCGCCTGAACCTTCGATGTCCGCCGAGCGCGCACATCAGCTGTTCGACGATCCGACGATCGGCCGAACGTCCATGCCCCTGCTCAAGGGCCTTTCCGGGACACCGATGACCGGAGAGACAGGAGCAGGAGGCTCAGGGACGAGCCGGACGTACTTCGAAAGGATCGACATGGACATCGACGCGACCACGAGGATCGGCCACGGGGCCTTCCTTCGCGCTGCCGACCGAGCGCCTGAGGCGCCGGCGGCAAGCGGCGAGTTCGCGCGTGTCTTCGACCTCGCCGACGCGCGCAAGCGCCGGATGACCGGGCCCGACAGGATCCCGGACGAGGTCTGGGACGACATCAGCCGCGCAGGGCAGCTCGCCGACGACCTGTCGGAGCGCGGCCAGAGCGTGCGGTTCGACACGCATCGCCTCACCAACCGGGTGGTCGCCTCGCTGGTCGACGACGAGGGCCGCGTCCTGCGCCCCGTCGCGCTCGGCGAGCTCTTCGGCACCGAACCCGACCCGGCCCCGGCCGCGTAGGAGAACGAAGGACAACCATGTCCACACCCCCGATCCAGATGAGCGGCCTGGTGTCCGGCCTCGACACCGCGTCGATCATCGACCAGCTGATGGCCGCGGAGAAGATCCCGCGGACCAAGATCACCAACGACCAGGCGATCGACAACAAGAAGGTCAGCATCTACAACGACCTGAGCACCAAGCTCACGGCGTTGAAGACGGCCAACGACGACCTGTCGTCGGCGCTGACCTGGATCGACACGCAGACCGTCGAGTCCACCGACACGACGAAGTTCACGGTCTCGCGCACCGGCGGCGCGCCTCCCGGCGGCTACGACGTCTCGGTCGACCAGCTGGCCTCCGCCGAGCGCCAGACGTGGTCGTTCACGAGCCCGACGGCGGATGGCCAGATGGTCATCAACAACGCCGACGGCACCCCGCGCTCGACGGTCGACCTCAGGGCCGGCGCGACCGTCGACGACGCGGTCTCGGCGATCAACGGCGCCACCGGCGGCAACCTCTACGCGGTCAACGTCAACGGCAGCCTCGTCCTGAGCGCCAAGACGACCGGCGCGTCGTCGGGCTTCTCGATCTCCGGCGCCGGCGCCGGGAGCCAGACCGAGCGGATCGCGGGCACCAACGCGAAGCTCACGATCAACGGCACGCAGTACGAGCGCGAGTCCAACACGATCAAGGACGCCATGCCGGGCGTCCAGTTCGTGCTCAAGGGCAAGACCGCCGCGGGCACGACCGAAGCCCTGACCGTCGGCTCGCCCGGTCCCGACAAGGACGCGATCACCACCAAGGTCAAGGCGTTCGTCTCGGCCTACAACGACGTCGTGACCGCCGGTCGCGGCGCGCTGACCGACACGCCGGTGGTCAACGCCACGGCGGCCGACGACATCGTCAGGGGATCGCTGTTCGGCGACTCCGGCCTCAACGACATGCTCTCGAGCTTCCGCTCGACGATCAGCGCCGCGGTGCCGGGCCTCTCGGGCACGCTGAGGTCGCTGGCCGACATCGGCATCTCGACCGGCGCGTCGACCAGCGGCGGCACGATCAACCAGGACGCCCTCGACGGCAAGCTCACGCTCGACGAGACCAAGCTCTCGACCGCCCTGGACGCCGACCCGCTGACCGTGCGCAGCCTCCTCGGCGGCACCGCGAACGTCAACGGCTTCGCGCAGCAGTTCCGCAACGTCCTGAGGAACTACCAGGGCTCGACGGGCCTGATCCAGGCCCGGATCACCTCCACCAACTCCGACCTCTCCGACCTCGCGGCGAAGCTGACGACCTTCGACGCCCGGATGGACTCCAAGCAGCAGCTGCTGACCAAGCAGTTCACCGCGATGGAGACCGCGATGGCCAACAGCCAGGCGGCCGGCTCGAAGCTGTCGAGCTTCACGGCCAGCTAGCCCGCGGACCTCTGACCTCAAGCACCGCCGATCCCCAGCGATCAACCCGTACGTCCCCCTCCCTCGGAAGCGACCACCATGAACCCCTACGCCAGCCCGCAGGCCTACCGCGACTCCGCGGTCCTGACCGCCTCTCCCGAGCAGCTCGTCGTGATGCTCTATGACGGCGCCGTGCGCTTCCTGCGTCAGGCCGAGGTCGCCATGAACGAGGGCGCCTGGCTGCACTCCTTCGAGAAGCTCAACCGCGCCGAGGCGATCCTCGACGAGCTCCTCGCGACGCTGAACATGGACACCGGCGAGATCGCCGATCGCCTGCAGGCGATCTACATCTTCTGCAAGAAGACGCTGATCGAGGCCCGCATCCAGCGCCAGGGCGAGAAGATCGCCCAGGTCGTCGCGCTGCTGTCCAACCTGCGCGAGGCATGGGCCGCGCTGGCCCAGCAGGCCGCCGCCGTCGCTCCCGCCTCGGCATGAGCCACCAGATCTACGCGCAGCTCGTGGCCCTCGGCCGCGAGGAGCACGCGCTCTGCACCGACGGCCGCTGGGAGGACCTCGCGGACCTCAACGCGCGCCGCGACGTGCTCCTGAGCCTGCTGCCGGCGCAGGCCCCCGCGTGGGCCATGGCCGACCTGCGCGAGGCCGTGCGCCTCCAGGCGCTGAGCGCCACCGTCATCAAGCAGGGCATGATCGAGACGGCGGGCGAGCTGCGCCGTCTGAAGACCGGCCGCACGGCCGCCGCCGGCTACCAGTCCGGCACCGGGGTGGCCAAGCCGCTGCCCTCCTTCAGCTCCGCGGCCTAGCCGCATGTCCGACCGGCGCGTTCGCGCCGGGACGGTTCCTCCGCATCCCACTCAAGCGCGACTCCGTTCGGCCGAGAACGGTGAGTGGGTTGCCATGGCCGGCGACTGACTCAGAGCCCACGGACGGGCGGCAGTGACCTCGCACGTCCATGGGACTCTTCGACACCACCCAGATCGGCCTCGAGCGCGCCCTCTCCGGCAGCGCTCTCCGGCAGCAGGCGATTTCGCAGAACATCGCGAACGTCAACACCCCCGGCTACCGCCGCCAGGACGTCGACTTCGCGTCGGCCCTGCACGCGGCGTGGGACGGGGGCCAGTCCGCGGTCTCGTCGGTGAACCCGACGCAGCAGGCGGACATGTCCAGCGTCATGCGCGCCGACGGCTCCTCGGTCGACATCGACCAGGAGGCCTCGACGCAGGCCGAGAACGGCCTGCACTACGAGGCCATCGAGTCGGTCATGAAGACGCGCATCTCCATCCTCAAGTCTGCGATCGGTGGTTCCTGATGGGCCTGTTCGACGCGATCGGCATCTCCGGCTCGGGCCTCACGGCCGAGCGCATGCGGATGGACGTCACGTCCGAGAACCTCGCCAACGCCGAGACGACGAAGGCCGCCAACGGCCAGCCGTACCGGCGCAAGGAGGTCGTGCTCCAGGAGGCCGGCGGTGCCGGTAACGACTTCGCCTCGGTCCTCTCCTCGGTCCAGGGCGGCGGCTCCGGCTCCGGCGCCGGCGTCGCCAACGGCGTCAAGGTCTCCGGCATCGTCGAGGACTCCAGCCCGCTCAAGCGGATCTACGACCCGGGCCATCCGGACGCCGACAAGAACGGCTACGTGACGATGCCCAACGTCAACACGGTGACGGAGATGACCGACCTGATCTCCTCCTCCCGCGCCTACGAGGCCAACGTCACGGCGATGCAGACCGCCAAGACGATGTTCTCCAAGACCTTGGACCTGCTGCGCTGATGCCCGCCATCCCCGCGATCGGCGGCCTCGGCGGCGGCGAGTGGAACGTCGGCTCGATCGGCGGCGTCGACGGCGCCACGAGCGGCACCGGTGCCGCGTCCGGCGCCTCCGGCTCCTTCGGCTCGGCGCTCACGAACCAGATCGGCGCGCTCGAGAAGTCCCAGAACTCCGCTGCCGACGCGTCGCGTTCGCTGGCCGACGGTACGGCCACGGACCCGACGCAGGCGATCGTTGCAGTCGAACGGGCCCAGCTGTCGATGCAACTTGCGGCGCAGCTGCGCACCAAGGGCACAGAAGCCCTCCAAGAGATCTTCCGAACCCAGGTCTAAGCCTCACCCTCCGACCCGGAGCCCCTCCCTCCAATGGCTCTCATCAACTCCATGTCCTTGCGCGGCAAGATCACCCTTGCCGCTTGCGCGCTGGCCTTCCTGGCCGCGTCGGTCTTCATCGTGAAGATGGCCTCCAAGCCGTCCTACACGACCGTGATGACCGGCGTCGACCCGGCCAAGACCACGCAGATCACCTCAGCGCTCACCGCGGCCGGCGTGCCGTTCGAGCTGCAGAACGGCGGCACCGCGATCGCCGTGCAGAAGGGCAAGGAGACGGCGGCCAACGTGGCGCTGGCGTCCAAGGGCCTGAACTCGGGCACGACGCAGCCGGGCTTCGAGATCCTCGACAAGCAGAAGCTGGGCGCCTCCACCCAGCAGCAGCAGGTCGCCTACCAGCGCGGCCTCGAGGGCGAGATCGCCAACACGATCTCCCAGATCGACGGCGCCCAGGGCGCGACGGTCAACCTCACGCTCGGCCAGGACAACCTCTTCGCCGACGAGAGCCAGCCCGCCACCGCGGCGGTCCTGCTCCCGTCCGACGCGTCCTCGATGGACCCCGCGTCGGTCAAGGGCATCGCGAACCTCGTCGCCTCGTCGGTCCCGAACCTGAGGTCCGCGAACGTCACGATCACCGACGGCACCGGCGCGATGCTGTGGCCCAACGGCGACAGCTCCGGCGACGGGTCGGGCGGCAGCCTGCCGTCCAAGACGAACGCCGAGGCCAAGTACAACGCCTCGACGGCCTCGGCCGTCCAGGCGATGCTCGACCGCACCCTCGGCCCGAACAAGGCCCAGGTCATGGTCCACTCCGACCTCAACGTCGACAAGACCGACCTGCAGAGGCTGCAGTACGACACCAAGAACGTCGTGCCGTCCGAGCAGAGGGTCACCAACGAGACGCTGAAGGGCACCGGCTCGGCCTCCGGCGGCACGTCGGGCACGGCGAGCAACCTGCCGTCCTACGCCGCCAACGGCAGCGCGTCGGGCTCGGGCAACAACGACTACAAGAACAAGACCTCCGACACGTCCAACGCGATCGGCAAGACGATCACGAAGACGACGGTCGCCCCGGGCACGGTCAACAAGATGGACATGTCGCTCATGCTCGACAAGTCCGTCAGGCTCACGCCCGCGCAGCTGACGCAGCTGAAGGCCTCGGTCAGCTCGGCCGCCGGCCTCAACACCAAGCGCGGCGACACGCTGGCCGTCACCCAGGGCCTGAGCTTCACGCCCACGACGGCCGCCCCGAAGGCCGGTCCGATCCCGGCCGCCTTCTCGGGCATCCTCAAGGGCGCGGGCATCGGCCTCGGCGCGCTGATGTTCCTGTTCTTCGTCACCCGCCACCTGCGCAGGCGCGAGCGTGGCGAGCTGATCGACGAGCCGTCCTGGCTGAAGTCGCTGGAGGCCGCGAACCCGCGCGCCGAGCTGATGCCGATGCCGGACTTCACGTCCGACGCCGGCGCCAGCGAGGTGTCGATCGCCACCAGCGACCCGCGCCGCCAGCAGCTCGACAACCTGATCCACGACGAGCCCGAGCGCGTGGCCGCGCACCTCCGTCAGTGGGTCACGGAGGACAACAAGTGAGCGTCGCGACCCGCGGAGGCGCGGCCGCGCTGACCGGCCGCCAGAAGGCCGCCGTCTTCCTGATCACGATCGGGACGACGCGCGCCGCCGACGTCCTGAAGTTCCTCTCCGAGCGCGAGATCGAGGCGATCTCGGCCGAGATGGCGTCGCTGTGGCGCGTCAAGGCCGAGACCGCGGACGCGGTCGTCCAGGAGCTCGCCGAGCGCTTCGACGCCCAGGACGAGTTCGCGATGGGCGGCCCGCAGTTCGCCCGCGAGGTCCTGGTCCACCTGCTCGGCGAGACGCGTGCCGAGGAGATCCTCGGCCAGATCACCGCCCAGGCCGAGCTGCGCCCGTTCGACTTCCTGCGGCGCACGCCGCCGGAGCAGATCGCCACGTTCCTCGCCGACGAGGCGCCGCAGACGATCGCGCTGGTCGTCGCGTCGCTGCACACGACGCTCGGCGCGAAGGTGCTCGGCTGCCTGACCCCCGAGGTCCAGGCCAACGTCGCGATGCGCATCGCGACGATGGAGGACACCAACCCGGGCGTCATCGAGGACGTCGAGCGCGGCCTGCGCCTCAAGCTCTCCAACGTCCTGACGCAGGAGTTCAGCCAGGCCGGCGGCGTCGACTCGCTCGCCGAGCTGCTCAACCGCGCCGGCCGCTCGACCGAGCGCACGGTGCTCGAGGCGATCGCCGAGACCGACGGCGAGCTCGCCGACGAGATCCGCCAGAAGCTCTTCACGTTCGACGACATCGTCGTGCTCAACGACCGCGACATCCAGCTGCTGCTGCGCGAGGTCGACCAGAAGGACCTCGGCCTGGCGCTGCGCGGCGTCAGCGACGAGGTCAAGGACACCATCTTCCGCAACATGTCCTCGCGCGGCGCCGAGATGCTCCAGGAGGACCTGGACACCGGCAAGCCGCAGCGGCGGTCGGTCGTCGAGGAGGCGCAGTCGCGCATCGTCGGCGCGATCCGGCGCCTGGAGGACGCGGGCGCGATCACGATCGGCCGTGGCGGCGAGGGCGGCGAGGCGTCCGAGGACGACATCATCTGATGCAGGACTTCGCCTTCCCCACGCTGGAGCCGACGGCCGGCTTCGAGACCATCGGCGCCCCGGCGCCCGAGGTCCCGCAGATCGACCTCGAGGCCGAGGCCGAGGCCGCCCGCGCGGCGGGCCACGAGGCCGGCTTCCAGGCGGGACTGCTGGAGGCCCAGGCGCAGATGGCGTCGGGCGTCGCGGCCCTGCAGGCCGCGGCCGACGCGGTCGCTGCCGAGCGCGCGCGGATCTCCGCGGCCGTCGAGGCGTCGGCCGTCGAGCTGGCGCTGCGGATCGCCGAGCAGGCGATCGGCGCGACGATCGCCGCGCAGCCCGAAGTCGTTGTTGATGTGGTACGCGGCGCGCTGCGCCGGCTGGTCGAGCGCGAGCGCGTGACGGTCCTCGTCAACCCCGAGGACCTGGAGCTCGTCCGCGGCGCGGCCGAGACGCTGGCCAACGAGCTGGGCGGCATCGAGACCTGCGACGTGCAGGCCGAGCGCCGCGTGGCGCGCGGCGGCGCGATCGTCCGGACCGTCGAGGGCGAGGTCGACGCGACGCTCGCCACGAAGCTGGCCCGCGCCCGCGAGGCCGTCGAGGAGGCGCTGCGCGCGCCCGCGACCGCCGTCGGTGAGCATGCCTGAGCTCGTCCTCGAGCAGGGCGGCGCGATCCTCGCGCCCGAGGCCGAGATCGCGCAGCGCCTGGCGAGCCTGGGCCGTGCCGTCTCACGCGCGGACCTGCACCGCCGCCACGGCCGCGTGATGGACCTGATCGGCCTGATCGTCGAGGCGACCGGCCTGGAAGCGGAGGTCGGCGAGGTCTGCGACGTCCGCACCGGCCGCGACCCGCAGACCGGCAGCTGGAGGACGATCCCGGCCGAGGTCGTGGGCTTCCGCTCCGGCCGCACGTTGTTGATGCCCTTGGGCGAGATGCACGGCATCGGCCCGGGCGACACGGTCACCGCGACCGGCCGCCAGGTCTCGGTCCCGATCGGCTCCGACCTGCTCGGGCGAGTTCTTGATGGCCTTGGTGACCCGATCGACGGCGGCAGCTCGCTCGGCGCGCTGACCCAGCGCCCGATCGTCGCCGCGCCGCCGTCGCCGCTGCTGCGCCCGCGGATCACCGACCGCGTGACGCTCGGCGTGCGCGCGCTCGACTCGCTCGTCCCGTGCGGCCGCGGCCAGCGCCTCGGCATCTTCGCCGGCTCGGGCGTCGGCAAGTCCTCGCTGATGGGGATGATCGCGCGCTCGACGTCGGCCGACATCAACGTCATCTGCCTCGTCGGCGAGCGTGGCCGCGAGGTCAAGGAGTTCATCGAGCGCGACCTCGGCAGCGCGATCGAGCGCTCGGTCGTCGTCGTCGCGACGTCCGACCAGCCCGCGCTCGTGCGCATCAAGGCGGCGCTGACGGCCACGACGATCGCGGAGCACTTCCGCGACCAGGGCCACGACGTCATGTTGATGATGGACTCGGTCACGCGCTTCGCGATGGCCCAGCGCGAGGTCGGCCTCGCGATCGGCGAGCCGCCGGCGACGCGCGGCTACACGCCGTCGGTCTTCGCGCTGCTGCCGAAGCTGCTGGAGCGCTCGGGCACCAGCCCGGACGGATCGATCACCGCGTTGTACACCGTGTTGGTCGACGGCGACGACATGAACGAGCCGATCGCCGACGCGGTCCGCTCGATCCTCGACGGCCACATCGTCCTCAGCCGCGACCTCGCGCACATGGGCCACTACCCGGCGATCGACATCCTGCAGTCGGTGTCCCGGCTGGAGGGCGAGATCATGACGCCCGACGTCCGCGCGGGCGCGACGCGCCTGCGCGCGCTGCTGGCCGCCTACCGCGACAAGAAGGACCTGATCGCGATCGGCGCCTACGAGCGCGGCTCGGACCCGGTGACCGACATGGCGATCGACCTGAAGGACTCGATCGACGGGTTCCTCAAGCAGCGCCCGGACGAGGCCGTTCCCGGCCCCGACTCCGACCACCTGATGCTGCACACGGTCGGCATCACCGAGGTCTCGGTCGGCGATCTCGCCGCCGCGATGCCGGCTGCGTCGGCCGCTCCCGCCGCGCCCGAGCCCACGGGCCCGTCCGCGATCCCGCCGCTGAACCTCGCGATCTGACACGCGCTGTCCGACAAGCGTCCAGCGCCCTTCATCCGTCCTCCCACCGTCCGACCTCCTGACTGACATGTCCCGTCCCTTCCGCTTTGGCCTCGAACGTGTCCGCGAGATCCGCGCGCACGACGAGGACCAGGCCAAGGAGCGGTTCGCGGCATCGCTGAACGCGCGCGTGCGCGGCGAGGCGGCGCTGCGCTCGGCCGAGCAGCACCTGCGCGACGCGCAGACCGGCGTCACCGCGCCGGCCCTCGGGCCGCTGAGCGGCGCGACGCTCGTCGCACGCCAGGCGTGGGTCGAGCGGCTGGAGCAGTCGCGCTCCGACGCGCAGCTGCGGATGGCCAACTACGAGGCCGACCTGCAGAGCAAGCGCGGCGAGCTGGCCCAGGCCAGCCAGGCCCGCGAGGTGCTCGACCAGCTGAAGACCAAGCAGCGCGAGGCCCACCGCGTGCAGGCCGAGCGCGTCGAGGCCGCCGCCCTGGACGAGATGGCGCTGCAGATGCACGTGCGGAAGATGGCGGCCTGATGAGCATCGAGCTGATCGGCCAGCGCGTCGCCGCGATCCAGCAGGAGATCGCCCAGTTCACCGGGCAGTCCTCCGCGACGTCGTCGACCGACTTCGCCTCGCAGCTCGCCGCTGCGCAGTCTGCGAGTGGTTCGACGTCCTCCACGACTTCCTCTGTGGCTTCCACCGCCACGCCGACCACGCTCGGCGGCGGCACGCCCACGCAGTACGACAGCCAGATCACGGCCGCCGCCAACAAGTACGGGATCGACCCGGCGTTGTTGAAGGGCTTGATCCGGCAGGAGTCCAACTTCAACGCGAGCGCCCAGTCCGGCGCCGGCGCGCAGGGCCTGACCCAGCTGATGCCGGCCACGGCGAGGTCGCTCGGCGTCGACCCGTCCGATCCCGCGCAGGCGATCGACGGCGGCGCGAAGTACCTCAAGCAGCAGCTCGACCGCTTCGGCGGCGACGCGTCCAAGGCGCTGGCCGCCTACAACGCGGGCCCGGGCGCGGTCGCCAAGTACGGCGGCGTCCCGCCCTACGCCGAGACGCAGAACTACGTCAAGAGCGTCCTCGCGTTCGCCGACCAGTACCGCGCGAGCGGGACGGCGGCCGCGACCGCCTCGACGACCGGCACGAGCGCGACCACCGCGGCGCAGCTGCTGCAGCAGACGCAGCCGGTCTCGGCCGCGAGCCTGCTCGCGAGCAGCGACGACTCCGACAGCGACAGCGACGCCACGTCGGCGCTCACCGCTGCGGACCCCACCACTTCTTCCTCCGGAACGTTGAACTACAGCACCGTATAGGCCATGTCATCCCTCCCCATCACCCCGCCCAAGGCGCGGGTGGACCCCGCTCCGAGTAGGAGCGCCAGCCCACCCGGTGGCTCATCCGGCGAAGACTTCGCCGCCCTCCTGAGCCAGACCACCACCCAGGCCCGGACCGCACCTGCGGAAGGCCGCAACACCCGCCCCGCCCAGAGCCGTCGTGACGACGACGGCCGCGCTGTGCGCAGTCAGCACGACGACGACGCCAAGCCCGACGCCACCTCCAGGGCGTCCGACGACGCGTCCAAGACGCAGTCCCAGCCGACGGCCAAGGACGCCACCGATCCCGATGGGAGCGGCAAGGGCGCCCAGCAGCAGGCCGGCCAGGACGCCGATGCGCAGCAACAGCAGAAGCAGGGCAACCCCGACGCCAACGCAGCCGCCTCCACGGCCGCGGCCGCCGCGCTCGCCCTCCAGGCGACGCCGTTGGTGCCGAAGGGTGCAGGCAACCCGGTGGTCGCCGACGGCGGGGTGCCCGGCCAGAACGCACAGACGCAGCAGGCCGTGGTCGCGACCGACGTCGCGGCGCAGGCCGCGCTGGCCGCCGCCACCGACGCGAAGGCCGCCGCCACGGGCGACGGCACGCCGGCCGGGAAGCTCCAGCTTCCCGCCGAGCTGCTCGACGCCAAGGGCGCCGGCAAGCACGCGGCCAAGGGCATCAAGACCTCACAGGGCGGCGCCGTGATCGACGGCCTCCCGCCCGCGCCGACGCTCGCGCCGACCGCCACCGCGGCCGCGCAGGCCGGCGCCGGTGCCGGTGCCGGCCAGCAGGGCGGCGCAGGCAACAACCCCAACAACGGTGCCGGCGCCCAGGCCCAGCCCGCGACGCCGCCCACGGTCGCCGCCGGGCAGCCGACCGCCACGCCGCTGACCGCGGTCCCGACGGCCAGCGGCATGCCGCAGCTGACCAAGGGCTCGGTCGTCCAGACCGCCGAGCGCGTCCAGGAGCTGGTCCGGATCGCGACGACCCGTGCCGGCAACGCGCGCGCCACGCTGCAGCTCAGGCCCGAGGCGCTCGGCCAGGTCGACGTGCAGCTGCGCACGACCAAGGACGGCCTCGTCGCGACGATCGCCGCCCACGACCAGGCCGGGCTCGACGCGCTGCAGAACGCCGCCGGCGAGCTCAAGCGCACGCTCGAGGACCGCGGTGTGCAGCTGCACAGCCTCGACCTCCAGCTCGGCGCCGGCGCCGACTCCGGCTTCTCCAACCAGGGCGACGCCCGCCAGGCCTCCACCGGGCAGGGCGGCCGCAACGCCTCCTACGGGCTCGACGGCGAGGACGCCGACGACGAGCTCGAGCTGACCATCTCCCGCACCCCGTCGATCCCAGCCGGCGAGCTGGTCGACGTGACCGCGTGACCCCCGCGCGTAACTAAAAGGACGAGAGGAAGGACCCTCATGCCCAGCGTCGATCCCGCCGCCAGCAGCATGTACACCAACCAGGCGTACAACACCACCAGGACCACCGATGCCACGTCGATGGACAAGAACGGGTTCCTGAGGATGCTGACCGCGCAGATGTCCAACCAGGACCCCACGTCCGGCCAGGACCCCAACCAGTACTTCCAGACGATCTCGATGATGACCGAGGTCGAGCAGATGACCAACGTCGCCACGTCGCAGACCGCGCAGCTGTCGCGTCAGAAGGACACCAACGCCCAGGCGATGCTCGGCCACCAGGTCAGCTACATCACCCAGGACCCGACGACCGGCGCGAGCAGCACGGCCACCGGCACGGTGGCGTCGGTGCAGTTCGACGACACCAAGGGGCCGTCGCTGACGATGGCCGACGGGAAGACCCTGGTCGACCCGGATTCGGTCACGTCGATCCAGTAGTCACGGGTCATGAGCAACGCTTTCAACCCTGCGCTCGTCCCGCCCGGAGTCTCGGGGGTGGGTGGGCCCGCATCTGTCGGCGTCCGGACGCAGCCGGTTCGGCCGTCTGTCCAGGGACCTCAAGGTCCGAGCTTCTCGGACGTATTCAAGGACACGGCGGGCACGACGCCCGTCTCGTTCAGCAAGCACGCCCTCCAGCGTCTGGAGCGCCGCAACCTCACGGTCGACAACGCCGTGATGCAGCGCCTCAACGACGGGGTCGATCGTGCCGCGGGCAAGGGTGCCCGCGACGCGGTGGTCCTCGTGGACGAAACGGCTTTCGTGGTCTCGGTCACCAACCGCACGGTCGTCACGGCCGTCGGCAAGGACCAGATGAAGGACCACGTGTTCACGAACATCGACAGCGCCGTCATCGCCTAGCGGCGGCGCGGCACGGAACGCCAAAACCAAACCGGCTGGACCCCATCTGGGGAAGCCGGAGGATCCACAGGAGCCTCCCAGCAATGATCCGCGGCATGTACTCGGCCATCTCCGGCCTGCAGACGCACCAGACGATGCTCGACGTCGTCTCCAACAACCTGGCCAACGTCAACACCGTCGGCTACAAGTCCTCCCGCGTCACCTTCAAGGACCAGCTGCAGCAGACGCTGTACGGCGGGTCCGCCGAGGGTCCCAACACCGGCGGCACGAACTCGGCGCAGGTCGGCCTCGGCGTGCAGCTCGGCTCGATCGACTCGGTCATGACCGACGGCTCGCTGCAGTCGACCGGCACCTGGCGCGACGTCGCGATCCAGGGCGACGGCTTCTTCCGCGTCGGCCTCGGCGACCCGTCGACGACGCCGGCGACGA
Source organism: Conexibacter woesei Iso977N (assembly GCF_000424625.1). Taxonomy (GTDB): domain Bacteria; phylum Actinomycetota; class Thermoleophilia; order Solirubrobacterales; family Solirubrobacteraceae; genus Baekduia; species Baekduia woesei_A. The sequence goes on along the minus strand of NZ_AUKG01000001.1, from coordinate 507,659 downwards.
TGCCGACCGAGATGAACTACACCCGCGCGGGCAACTTCATCGTCAACGACCAGGGCTACCTGACGACGCCGGAGGGCTACTACGTCATGGGTCGCGACACGACCACGACGCCGGCCACCGACGCCTACATCCAGATCCCGGACGGCGCGACCGCGATGGCCGTCGGCACCGACGGCTCGGTCTCCTACCTCCCCGCCGGCGGCGGTACGCGCACCAACGCGGGCACGATCTCGCTGGCGAAGTTCTCCAACGACGAGGGCCTGGTCCGGATGTCCGGCAACCGCTGGGCCTCGAGCCCGTCCGCGGGCACCGAGCAGGTCGGCACGCCGGACGGCGGCAAGACCTTCGGCTCGACGATCGGCGGCACGCTGGAGATGTCCAACGTCGACCTCGCGTCCGAGTTCACGAACCTGATCGTCGCCCAGCGCGGCTTCCAGGCCAACTCGAAGGTCATCACGACCGCCGACGACATGCTGCAGGACCTGGTCCAGCTGAAGCGCTAGTTGTAGCACTTGGTTCCAGGACTCTTTCGCAAGTCATAGGAGTACTGCGAGGCCGCGGCGCGGCCGCCCGCTCGGATGCGGAGGGCATCCGCGCGGGCGGGCGTGCCGTGGCCTCGATTCGTTTAAGCCTGCAAACTGGCTGCCGACTACCCCGATCGAGGGATAAACAGATGATCGAGCTCCACAAGCTGTCCACCACGCGCGAGCCCTTCCAGCTCAACGTCGACCTGATCGAGCGCATCGACGCCTCGCCCGACTGCCACGTCACGCTGACCACCGGCCAGCGCATCGCGGTGACCGAGTCGGTCGACGAGGTCGTCGGCAGGATCCGCGCCTGGCGTGTGGACGTCATGGCGCGTGCATTGCGCCTCGCACGCTGACAGCGGCGCGCTGTCGCTCTCAACTAGCACACCGGGCGGCCGACAACCGGGTCAGACAGCAAGTCTTCCCTACCCGGAGTAAGCAATGCCTGAAGAGACCCTCTCGCGCCAGCTCGTGGTCTTCTCGCTTGGCGAGGAGGAGTACGCGCTTCCCATCACCCAGGTCCACGAGATCATCCGGTTCACCGAACCGCGATCCGTGGCCTCGTCGGACCCGTCGGTCCGCGGTGTGATCTCCCTGCGCGGCAAGATCCTGCCGGTCTACGACCTGGCCACCCGGCTCGGCGTCGAGCACGCCGACGTCAGCGAGGCCAAGATCGTGATCGTCGAGACCGCCGAGGACATGGCCGGCGTCGTCGTCGACGACGTCGAGGAAGTCATCACGATCGACGGCGAGCAGCTGGACGAGGCCCCCACCGCTGGTGGTCGTGGCATCGACGGCATCGCCAAGATCGGCGACCGCCTCGTCGTCCTGCTCGATCCCGAGGGGATCGTCGGCGCCGCCGCCGACATCGTCGCCTCTGCCGACGCCCCGGAGGTCGACGACCTCCGTGTCGCCGCCTAGGCCGTAGGAACCGCAATCGTGCTCGCCGCCGCCCGCACCGCCAAGCCGTCCCGCATCCTCGTCGCCGACGACTCCACGTTCATGCGGCGCCTGCTCACGCAGGCGCTCCGTGACGCGGGGTTCGAGGTCGTCGGGGAGGCCGGAGACGGAGACGAGGCGCTCAAGCTCTACCGAGAGCTGCGCCCCGACGCCATGACGCTCGACCTCGCCATGCCCGGCATGGACGGGATCGGCGTCCTCCGCGCGCTGCGCGGTGAGCGCTCGTCGCTGCCCGTCGTCGTGGTCTCGGCGTTCTCGCCGGCCCACGGCGCCCGGGCGGTCGACGCCCTCGCCGAGGGTGCGTTCGACCTCGTCGCCAAGCCCGCCTTCGGCGAGCCGCTGGAGACGTTCGTCAGCGCCCTGCGGGAGAAGGTCACGGCAGCGGCGAGCTCGAACAAGCCGTCCGCCACGGTCACGACGCTGCCGGCGCCGGGGCGGGCGGGAACCGAGTCCGCGCGTGCCGCCGCGGTCACGCCGACCAACGGCGACACCGCCGTCGCCCGCCTGCGGGCCCGCCGCTCGGCGTCGCCGTCGGTGGCCGGCAGCAAGAAGGTGGTCCTGATCGCGACCTCGACCGGTGGCCCTCGCGCCCTGGCCGAGCTGATCCCCCACCTGCCGTCGCCCCTGGGCGCCGGCGGCATGATCGTCCAGCACATGCCCGCGGGCTTCACCGCCTCGCTGGCCCAGCGCCTGGACCGCAGCTCCAAGCTCAACGTCGTCGAGGCCGGCGGCGGCGAGGCCCTGCGGCCCGACACGCTGATCCTCGCGCCCGGCGGCTCGCACCTGCGCCTGGCCGACAACGGCTCGGCCCGCCTCACCGACGAGGCTGCCATCGGCGGCCTGCGCCCGCGCGCGGACCTGACGATCGCCGACGCCGCGAAGCTCTTCGGCGAGCGCCTGCTGCTCGTCGTCATGACCGGCATGGGCAAGGACGGCCTGGAGGGCGCCAAGGAAGTGCGCGCCCGCGGCGGCCGGATCCTCGCCGAGGCCGAGTCCACCTGCACCGTCTACGGCATGCCGCGCGCGATCGTCGAAGCGCAGCTCGCCGACGAGGTCGTCCCCCTGCACCAGCTCGCGGACGCGATCCGGGCGGAGGTCGGAGCATGAGCACGTTCACCCCCACCACTTCGCCGGCCCGCGCCGGCGCCTCCGACGAGTACGAGCAGTTCTGCGTCGCGTTCCGCCGCGTGTGCGGGATCGACCTGCTGCAGTACAAGCGCGGCCAGATGGAGCGCCGGATCCGCTCGTTCGTCGCCACGCGCGGCGGCGGCGTCGACCTGCTGACCTACTGCCAGAAGCTCAACGCCGACAAGGCCGAGCTCAACAAGTTCCTGGACCGCGTGACGATCAACGTCTCGCAGCTCTGGCGCAACCCGGAGCAGTGGGAGACGCTGGAGGCCAAGATCCTCCCGGACCTCGCCGAGACCGGCAGGAACCGCGTCCGCTGCTGGAGCGCCGGCAGCTCGTACGGCGCCGAGGCCTACACCTTGGCCGCGATCGCCCGCAAGGCGATCCCGCGCGCCCAGGTCTCGATCCTCGGCACCGACATCGACGCCCGCATGGTCGAGCGCGCCCGCAGCGGCGTGTTCAGCGGCGAGGACGCCCGCGACGCCCCCACGGCGACGCTGGCCTCGCACTTCGAGATGGTCGACGGCCGGTGGCACGCCGCGCCGGAGCTGAAGAAGGTCGTGCGCTTCGAGCAGGGCGACCTGCTGCGCGTCAACCCGCCGGCCGCGTCCTACGACCTGGTCCTCTGCCGCAACACCGTCATCTACTTCAACGAGGACGTGCGCGACGCACTCCACGGCCGGCTCGCCGCGAGCCTCCGTGAGGGCGGCCGCCTCGTCGTCGGGGCCACCGAGCGCGTCTCGGACCCCGCCGGCCACGGCCTCGAGCCCGAGTCCCCCTTCGTCTACCGGAAGATCTGATGGACACCTCCGAGTACCTCCCCATGTTCCTGGCCGAGTGCCGGGAGAACCTCCAGGAGCTCAACCTGGCCGTCGTGCGCCTCGAGGAGGCGCCCGACGATCGTGAGACGGTCGACGCGATCTTCCGCATCGCCCACTCCCTGAAGGGCATGGCCGCGACCATGGGCTTCGAGGGCATGGCGACCCTGACGCACAAGATGGAGGACGTGCTGGAGCTGCTGCGCCAGCGCGGCGGCGAGCTGTCCCGCGAGGTCGTCGACGTCCTGCTGGCCTGCCTCGACGCCCTGAGCGGCGCCGTGGACTCGATCGACTCCGACGGCTCCGAGGAGCTGGACCCGGCGCAGCTGCTGGAGCGCCTGCAGTCGCTGGTCCGCGACAAGGACGACCCGGAGGCCGTCGAGCCCGAGCCCGAGGTCGTCGCGACCCCGGTCAAGCTGGCCGAGGTCGGCGACGGGCGCACGGTCCTGGAGATCCACGCGGTCCTCGCCGAGGACGCGCAGATGCCGGCCGTCCGCGCCTTCCAGGCGCTGAACGCCGCCGCCGAGCTGGGCGACGTCCTGCGCTCGACGCCCGCCGAGGGCGAGGTCGACGGCTTCGACGGCCGCATCATCGAGATCCTGCTGGCCACCGACCACGAGGTCGAGGCCGTCGCGGCCGCGATCCGCCAGGTCCCCGACGTCGGCGACGCCCGCGTCGCCGAGCACGTCGTCGAGCACGTCGAGGAGTCCGCGCCGCTGGCCGCGGTCGACGAGGACGGCGCTGCCGTTCCCGCCGCCACGCCGGCCGCCGGTGCCGCGCCGGCCGCCCACAAGAAGGGCGCCCAGCACCAGACCGTCCGCGTCGACGCCGAGCGCCTCGACCAGCTCATGCACCTCATGGGTGAGCTCGTCGTCCAGCGCACGCACGTCGAGGCGCTGTCCGCCGAGGCCGACGTCCCGGGCCTGAGCCAGGCGATGCAGGAGCTGACCCGCTCCTCGCACGCCCTCCAGGCGATGGTCATGCAGATCCGCATGATCCCGATCGAGGCCGTCTTCATGCGCTTCCCGCGCCTGGTCCGCGACGTCGCCTCCAAGCTCGACAAGCAGGTCGAGCTGGACCTCGTCGGCAAGGAGACCGAGCTGGACCGCACGGTCGTCGACGCGATCGGCGACCCGCTCGTCCACCTGATCCGCAACTCGCTCGACCACGGCCTGGAGTCCCCCGAGGACCGCATCGCCGCGGGCAAGAACCCGACCGGCAAGCTGACGATCGCCGCCCGCCACGCCGGCGGCAGCATCAGCATCACGGTCAAGGACGACGGTCACGGCATCAACCCGACGAAGGTCGCCGCGGTCGCCGTCGAGCGTGGCCTGATCACCCGTGACCAGGCCCAGCTGATCGACATGCGGGCGGCCATCGAGCTGCTGTTCGCACCCGGCTTCAGCACCGCAGCCGAGGTCGGGGCCCTGTCGGGCCGCGGCGTCGGGATGGACGCGGTGCGAGAGAAGATCCGCGAGCTGGGCGGGGAGGTGACGGTCACCTCGGTTCAGGGCGAGGGCACCGTCAACGAGATCCGCCTGCCGTTGACGCTCGCGATCATGTCCGCGCTGTTGGTGGAGGCCGGCGAGAAGCCGTTCGGCATCCCGCTGCAGCGTGTCGAGCGCACCATGCGCCTCGACGACAACCCCGTCCGCTCGGTCGCCGGGCGCAAGATGCTCGTCCTCAAGGACGAGGCCTTGCCCCTGCGGCGCGCGGTCGACGTGTTCGGTGGCGCCGCCGGCAACGGTGGCGACGACACCCCGGACTCGCATGTGGTGATCGTGCGGGGCCAGGAGGGCTCGATCGCCCTCTCGGTCTCCAAGCTGATCGGCCAGCGTGAGCTGGTCACCCGCCCGCTCCCGCCGAACGTCGCCCAGGAAGCGGCGGTCTCGGGTGCGGCGGTCTTGTCCAACGGCGACATCGTGCTGCTGGCGGACTGCGACGCACTGACCCTGAACACCCACCCGGCGTTGTCCGCGGCCGAGCGCACCGCTCCGGTCCCCGCCGCCGTCTGACGATCACCCAGGAAGCCATGACCACGTTCTCTGAGATGCAGCTCGACGCCCTGCGCGAGCTGGCCAACATCGGATCCGGCAACGCCGGTACCGCGCTCGGCGCGATGCTGGGCAAGTCGGTGGACATCAACGTCCCCACCGCCGCCGCCCTGCCGCTCGACGAGGCGGTCGCGATCGCCGGCGCCCCCGACGAGCTCCGCTACGGCGTGGTCGTGCCGATGGTCGGCGACTTCGACGCGATCGTCGTCCTCCTCTTCCCCGAGGAGGACGCCAAGAAGCTGACCGGCATCTACGGCATCGAGCCCTCGACGCCCGACGGCTACTCGATGCTCGGCGAGGTCGGCAACATCCTCGGCACCAACTACATCAACGCGCTCGCCCAGATGGTCGGCATGGAGATGGAGCCCCAGCCGCCGCAGGTCGTCGAGGACATGCTCGCCTCGATCCTGTCGACGGTCCTGATCGGCCGCGGCGACGACGTCGACGAGGCGCTGATCCTCGACTCCAACCTCCTCGTCGAGGAAGAGGAGTGCACCCTGTCCTTCCTGCTCCTGCCCAACCACGGCGGGATCAAGGAGCTGCTGGGGCGGCTCGGCCTCTAGCCATGGAGACCGTCGTCCGCATGGGCGAGGCGTCAGCCTCGAATGCCACCGGAGACGTGCTGGCGTGCATCGGCCTGGGCTCGTGCATCGGGCTCACGCTCGTCGACCGCAGCAAGGGCGTGGCCGCGCTGGCGCACGTCATGCTGCCCGAGTCCACGCAGTCGGACCCGCCGCAACCCCACAAGTTCGCCGACCTCGCGGTCCCGGCGCTGATCGACCTCGCGCTCGCCCACGGCGCGTCGCGCACCCGCCTCGAGGCCTGCCTCGTCGGCGGCGCCGCGATGTTCTCGTTCGGGGGCAGCGGCCAGGACATCGGCCAGCGCAACGCGGCCGCGGTCACGCGCCTGCTCGAGAAGGAGCGCATCCCGGTGCGCGCCTCCGAGACCGGCGGCTCCAAGGGCCGCACGGTGCGCGTCAGCCTGGGCTCCGAGATCACCATCACCGTCCGCGAGGCCGGCGGCACCGAGACGCAGCTGCTCGGCGGCGGCACCGTGGCCAACCGCAAGGCAGCCCTGATCGCATGAGCGGCTTCCTCGACGCCAACGAGATCGAGAAGCTCTTCGCTCGGGCGAGCGAGGGCAACATGCCGATGGAGTCGGAGGAGCGCCAGGGCCGCCGTGCCCGCTGGCTGCGCACCGTCGACTTCACCCGCCCGACGAAGTTCACGACCGACCAGGAGCGGCGGATCCGCCGCGCCATGGACACGTTCACCGAGCGTGCCAGCACCCGCCTCGTCGCCGAGCACCGCACGGCGATCGAGATGGAGGTCATCGACGTCGGGCAGTTCACCTGGGCCAACGCGTTCGCGCAGGTCCCGGACCACTCCGTCCACATCCAGATCGACACCGCCCCGCACGACGGCCGCATGCTGCTGTCGGCGGAGCTGCCGGTCGTCCTGATCGCCCTGGAGCGCATGCTCGGCGGGCGGGCGGAGACCGCGTCCAAGGACCGCGATCTGACCGACATCGACCTGATGGTCGTGCAGCGGATGTTCGCGACCGTCGTCGACGCGCTGTCGTCGGTCTGGTTCGACGTCTCCGAGATGACGCTGAACATCGCGATGGTCGACACGCAGACGGAGACCGTGCAGGTCGCCGCCGGCTCGGAGCCGACGCTCGCGCTGACGCTCGAGGCGCGCCTGGACGGCCTGTCCTCGACGATGACGCTGCTGATCCCCTACGCCGCGATCGCCCCCGTCGCCGGTGCGTTCTCGCGCCGCGACGAGGAGGTCAAGGTCAGGGACGAGGCCACCGCCGCAGCCGTCAACGAGGGCCTGTCGCGCGTCGAGGTCTCGATGCGCGCCGAGGTCGCCGACACGCACCTGACGCTCGACGAGATCCTGCGCCTGCAGCCCGGCGACGTCATCCGCCTCGACGCCAACGCGGACACCGACATCACCCTCTTCGCCGACCGCACGCCCGTGCACCACGCGCGTGGCGGTCGCAGCGGCAAGCACCGCGCCGTGCAGATCACCGGACCCGTGGAGATCGAGCCGTGAACGCCGAGCAAGCCCTTCTGCGCCTGGGCGCCTCCACCTCGGAGGCGGTCCAGGGCGTCCTGCAGATGTTCTCCCCGACCGGCGTCGCGCCGGGCACCGTGCGGGTCGTCCCGCCGGAGGAGAACCCGTTCGCCGACGCGATGTTCCCGGCGATCGCCGCCGACGTGTCCTACGTCGACGGCGTGACCGGCGGCAACGTGATGGTCATCGGCATCGAGGGCGCGCGCCGGCTGGCCGCGGCCATGATGGGGATGGACCCCAACGAGGTCGAGGCCGGCGGCGAGCTGTCCGAGCTGGAGTTCAGCGCGGTCGGCGAGGCGATGAACCAGATGATGTCGGCCGCTGCCATGGCCACGTCGAAGGTCCTCGACGAAGAGGTCGAGATCGCCCCGCCGGACGTCCGCCAGCTCGACTCGTCCGACTCGGGCGGCGAGGGCTGGGAGCATCCTGGCCACGCCACCGCGGTGACGTTCACGTTCTGCGGCGCACCGTGCCTGCTCGTGCAGCTGGTGCCCAACGCGTTCATCGTGCGCATGACGCGCGCGCTGGACGAGATGACCGAGAGCCACGACGACGCGCCGCTCGGCGACGCCCTGCGGGACATCGCCGTCCGCGTCTGGGCCGAGCTCGGGCGCACGAGGATGCCCTCGGGCCGGATCGTGGCGTTGCCCGCCGGCGCGGTCGTCGAGCTCGACCGCGAGGTCGAGGCCCCGATCGACCTCTACGCCGACGGCATGCGCTTCGCGACCGGCCGGCTGATGGTCACCGAGGACGGCGGGCTCGCCGTCCGCGTCGAGTCGATCCTCGGCGTTTCCAACTCTTCACCACCTACCCCTGAAATCACCCCCACGGAGGTTGCAGTCTGATGGCTCGCGTGCTCGTCGTTGATGACGCCGCGTTCATGCGGAAGATGGTCACCGACGCCCTGAGCGGCGGCGGCCACGAGATCGTTGGCGAAGCCGCCAACGGCGCCGAGGCGGTGGCGCGGTTCCAGGAGCTGCGCCCCGACGTCATGACGCTGGACATCACCATGCCGGAGAAGGACGGCCTGGCCGCCCTGAAGGAGATCATCGCCGTCGACCCCGGCGCGAAGGTCGTCATGTGCTCGGCCCTGGGCCAGGAGTCCAAGGTCCTGGAGTCGATCAAGTTGGGCGCGAAGGACTTCGTCGTGAAGCCCTTCCAGGCCGAGCGCGTCCTGTCCGCGATCGAGAAGGCCCTGGGCTAGTCCCAGCGCCAACATCGCGCTTCAGCACACGCATTAGCGGCCGACCAAAGGGGAGATCATGAAGGCCGCTACCGCTATCGGAATTGGACTCGCCGCCGGCTGCATCATCATCGCGGGGATCTTGGAGGGCGTCGCTCCCCCGGCGCTCATCAACCCCAATGCGTTGATCCTGGTGCTCGGCGGCACGGCGGGCGCGGTCTTCGGCGGCGTCGGCATGAAGCGGTTCATGGCGATCCCCAAGTTGTACATGAAGGCCATCCTTGGCGAGCAGCCCGATCTGGGCGAACGCGTCAAGACGCTTGTGGGCTTCGCCGAGCGGGCCCGCAAGGACGGCCTGCTCGCGCTGGAGGAGGAGATCGAGGCCATCGACGAGCCGTTCATGCGCAAGGGCATGGGGCTCATCGTGGACGGCACCGATCCGGACCTCCTGCGCGAGATCCTCGACGCCGACATCGACGCGATGGCCGCGCGCCACAAGCTGGGCTTCTCGGTCTTCGAGAAGGCCGGCGGCATCGCGCCGACGATCGGCGTGCTCGGCACCGTCGTCTCGCTCGTGCACGTGCTCTCCAACCTGAGCGCACCCGAGACCCTCGGGCCGGCGATCTCCGGCGCGTTCATCGCGACGCTGTACGGCGTCGGCTCGGCGAACGTCGTCTACCTGCCGGTCTGCTACTCGCTGCAGATGATGAGCCAGAAGGAGGTCGACGAGCGCACGCTGGTGCTCGAGGGCATCCTGGCCATCCAGGCGGGCGACAACCCGCGCATGGTGCAGCAGAAGCTGCTCAGCTACCTCTCCCCCGCCGAGCGCGACGCGGTCGAGGGCGGCGACGCCAAGGCCGACCTCAGGGCCGTCGACGGCGGCGCGGCGCAGGCGGCGTAAGGGCTCGGTCTATGAGCGGGCACGGCAAGAGGGGCAAACGTGGCGGCGACCACGGGGAGCATCCCGACGAGCGCTGGCTGGTGACGTACGCCGACCTGATGACGCTGCTCGTCGCGCTCTTCATGGTGCTGTTCTCGATCTCCTCGGTCAACAAGTCCAAGCTGGAGTCGCTCCAGCACTCGCTGCAGGACGCCTTCTCGGGCAAGATCCTGCCGGGCGGCCAGTCGATCAAGGAGGGCGGCGGCGTCGAGAACATCAAGACGCCTTCGCAGTCCCCGAAGGAGTCGAGCCTGCAGCCCTACGTCGGCTCGCCCAAGGACCAGGCGGTGGCCAAGAACAAGGCCGCCACGGCCGCGGCCGCCGCCAAGGCGGCGGGCAACGCCGAGGAGCAGGCCTTCAAGCAGCTCAAGCAGAGGCTCGACCACGTCGCCGCGGCCAGGGGCATCAGCGGCAAGGTCAAGGTCTCGGTCACCGACCAGGGCCTGCTGATCCGCCTGCTGACCGACAAGCTGCTGTTCTCGTCCGGGTCGGCGACGCCGACGCCCCAGTCGCTGCCGCTGCTCAAGGACGTGGCCGACCTGCTCCACACCACGGCGCAGAGCCACCAGCTGATCGTGTCGGGCAACACCGACGACCAGCCGATCCACTCCGGCCAGTTCGAGGACAACCTGTCGCTGTCCTCGGCGCGCGCCGAGTCGATCTTCCGCACCTTCACGCACGACGGCATCTCGCCGGTGAGGATGACCGCCGCCGGTCGCGGCGAGTACGCCCCGATCGCGTCCAACGCGACCGACAGCGGACGCTCGCTGAACCGGCGCGTCGAGATCCTCGTGCCCCGCATCACCTCGGTGACGGCCGCCAACGCCAGCTCCAGCTCGGCGACGTCCGACACCTCGTCTTCCAAGATCCCGTCCATCAAGCCGAACTTCGCCCCGAGCTCGTCCCCATGAAGAACATCAAGATCCTGATCCCCGTGCTGCTGCTCGTCGCCGGCGGCGTCTACAAGTTCGTCCTGGCCCCCAAGCCGGTCGTGCCCAAGCCCAGGGTCGCGGGCGAGGTGTACATCATGCCCAAGGACTTCCTGATCAACCTGTCGGGTGGCAAGTTCGCCAAGCTCGACGCCGCGCTGGTCCTCAAGGAGGGCTACCTCGCCGAGGCCGTCAAGGCCGCGATGAAGGCGTCCGGCGAGAAGGAGGCGGGGACCCCGCCGACCGGCTACGGCACGCTCCCGCAGGAGGCCGTCGCCCGCGCGATCATCACCGACACGATCACCGACGAGCCCTCGTCGCACCTCGTGCACGAGAAGCAGCGGGCCAGGCTGCAGAAGCTGATCCTGCGGCGGCTGCAGAAGGAGACCGACATCAAGGTCGAGGACGTCATGCTGACGGACCTCGCGGTGCAGTAAGGAGATCTGGACGATGACCGACGTCGAGTTCACGCCGCTCCCCGACGCGGGCGCCGAAGGCGCCATCGCCGGCGACGCGGACCTCACGCGCCTGACCGAGGTGACCGTCGAGCTGACGGTCGAGGTCGGCCGCACCCGCATGTCGCTGGGCGAGACGATGTCGCTCGGCCAGGGCTCGGTGGTCACGCTCGACCGCCTCGCCGACAAGCCCGTCGACCTGCTGGTCAACGGCCGCCCGATCGCCCGCGGCGAGGTCGTCGTCATCGACGAGCAGTTCGGGCTGCGCATCACCGAGGTCAACGGCGCCGTCAAGGCCGCGCCGCAGGCCGTGGAGGACTTCCAGCCGGAAGCCCTCGGGGCGGGCGACTTCCCGCCCGCCGAGCTCCCAGCGGGCTGATCGGGCATGAGGACCACCGTTCGGCTGCGAACCAGTCGAACGGTCGTCCAGACACCGCCCTCAAGTCCGCTACGCACAGGCCGATCTAAGGACTGGCTGGTCGTCCCTCCCGACCTACCGAGTCCCTCCAGTGAAGCCACTTCGTCTCCTCACGGCCGCGTGCGCGGCCGCATACCTCTGCGTCCTCCTGGCGCCTGCTGCGGTCTTCGCGGCCGGCACCGGCAAGGACCTCGGCGAGAACACGCCGCTCAGCCTCCCGTCCGACTCCTCGGCGCAGGCCGCGCATGTCGGCGGCTCAGGCGGCAGCCTGGCTCGCACCTTCATCGGCCTGGCCGTCGTGGTCGCCGTCATCTACGGCCTGACCTGGGTCCTGCGTCAGATGAAGAGGTCGTCGTCCAGCGACGGCGTCACCGCGTCGGGCACGGGCCTGACCACGGAAGCGTCGCTGCCGCTCGGCCCCAACCGCTCGGTGCACCTGATCCGCGCCGGCCGCGAGCTCGTGCTCGTCGGCGCCGCCGAGCACGGCATCACGCCGATCCGCACCTACACCGAGGACGAGGCCCTGGGCCTCGGCCTGATCGAGCAGCCGCAGCTGACCGTCGGCGACCTGATCGAGGGCGAGGCCCGCGAGGTCCCGACCACGGCGGGCGGCAAGGCCAAGTTCCTGCTCGTCGGCGCCATCGACACCCTGCGCGCGCGGACGGCCCGCTAGATGCTCTCCGCGATCACCGCCGCCACGCAGGCCGCGTCGCCGCTGAGCACCGACGGCAACAACGCCGTCTCGATGCTGATCCTCGTCGGCGCGGTCACGCTCGTCCCGGCCCTGCTCTTCTGCGTCACCGGCTTCACGCGCATCCTGGTCGTCCTGGGCTTCATCCGGACCGGCCTCGGCACGCCGACGGCGCCGCCGAACCAGGTCCTGGTCGGCATCGCGCTGTTCCTCACGGCGTTCGTGATGATGCCGACGTTCAAGCAGATCAAGACGACCGCGATCGATCCGCTGAGCAGGCACCAGATCACGCAGACCGAGGCGCTGGACCGCGGGCAGAAGCCGCTGCGCGAGTTCATGTTCAAGCAGACGCGGACCAAGGACCTCGCGCTGTTCGTGAACCTCTCGCACGAGAAGCGCCCCAAGACGCGCGCCGACGTCCCGACCTACGTCCTGATCCCCGCGTTCATCATCTCGGAGCTCAAGACCGCGTTCCAGATCGGCTTCCTGATCTTCCTGCCGTTCCTGGTGATCGACCTGGTGGTGAGCTCCACCCTCATGTCCATGGGCATGATGATGCTGCCACCGGCGTTCATCAGCCTGCCCTTCAAGATCCTGCTCTTCGTCCTCGTCGACGGCTGGGACTTGATCCTCCGCTCGCTCGTCCAGAGCTTCCACTGAGGCTGATCGATCATGACCACGGATACCGTCGTCCAGCTGGCCACGCAGGCCATGAGCCTGGCGCTGAAGCTCTCGATCCCGCTGCTCGGCGTCGGCCTCGTCGTCGGCGTGCTGATCTCGATCGTCCAGGCCGTCACCTCCATCCAGGAGCAGACGCTGTCGTTCATCCCGAAGGTCCTGGCGATGGCGGCGGTGCTCGTCATCGGCGGCCCGTGGATGCTCAACCAGCTGATGTCCTACACGGCCGAGCTGTGGACGTCGATCCCGAACATGGTCGGGTAGGTGGGCCCGCAGCTCAACAACTCGGCGCAGGTCCTGCTCGACCAGTTCGGCGAGCAGCACGTGCTTGCGTTCTTCCTGGTGTTGAGCCGGATCTCGCCGCTGTTCCTGCTGGCCCCGCTGTTCTCCTCCAAGATGGTCCCGGCGCGCGTGCGCAGCGTCGTCGCGGTCGGCCTGGCCATCGGCCTGTCGCCGGTCGTCGGCGCCGACACGTCGCTGCCGACCGACGTCGCCTCGATCTTCACGCTGATCGCCAAGGAGCTGCTGGTCGGCGGCGCGTTCGCCTACGCGCTGGCCGCGACCTTCGCGGCGCTGGCCGTCGCGGGCTCGTTCCTGGACACGACGATCGGCTTCTCCTACGGGTCGCTCGTCGACCCGGTCAACGGCAACCAGTCGGCGATCCTCAGCACCGCCTACTCGATGATCGGCCTGATGGTCTTCATCGCGATCGGCGGCGACGCGTGGGTCATCAAGGGCCTCGCGCGCACCTACGACGTCGTCGGGCTCGCGCAGTACCCGTCGATGAGCCACATCGTGGCGGGCGCGTCGCACGCGTTCACCCAGGTCTTCACGAGCGCGTTCGAGGTCGCCGGCCCGGTGCTGATCGCGCTGATCCTCACCGATGCCGCCTTCGGCATGGTCACCCGCGTCGTCCCGACGCTGAACGCCTTCCAGGTCGCGGTCCCCGCCAAGGTGATCCTCGGGCTGCTGCTGGTCGGGGCCTCGATGCCGTTCGTCGCCAACTGGCTCGGCACCGAGCTACAGACCGACGTCGGCACCGCCCTCCAGAGCATCAGGCTCGGCTAGGGGGTGAGCAGCGATGGCCGATCCCGACAAGACAGAAGCAGCAACACCCAAGCGCCGTGAGGAGGCGCGCAGGACCGGCCAGGTCGCGAAGTCCACCGACCTCTCCGGCGCCGTGACGCTGCTCGCCGCCCTCTTCACGATCGGCATCACCGGCCACTCGATGGTCGACCGCCTCGCCTCCGGCCTCTCGACCTCGCTGCTGGCCGGCGGCCACCACGACCCGGTCACCAGGGGCACGATCGGCGCCCTGCTGATCACCAACGGCAAGAACGTCCTGCTGTGCCTGGCGCCGGTCGTCGGCGTCTGCGCGGTGACCGCGATCGTCGTCAACCTCCTGCAGGTCGGCGTCCGGCCCAAGACCAAGGCGCTGAAGCCCAACTTCAGGCGGCTGAGCCCGAAGAGCGGGATCAAGCGGATCGTCGGCAGGGAAGGCCTCGTCGAGCTGATCAAGAACCTCGCGAAGGTCACGGTCATCACCGTCGCGGTGCTGACCGCGCTGCTGCCGCACCTGACCGAGTACGCCGCGATGGTCGGCGTCTCGCCGCTGCAGCTCGGCAGCTCGATCGCCTCGCTGGTCAGGGGGATCGCGATCCGCGCGACCTTGGCCTACCTGCTGATCGGCGTCATCGACTACATCTACCAGCGCCGCCATCACGAGACCGGGCTCAAGATGAGCAAGCAGGAGGTCAAGGACGAGAGCAAGGGCCAGGACCTCCCCGCCGAGGTCAAGGGCGCGATCCGCCGCCGCCAGCGCGACCAGGCCCGCGCCCGCATGATGGCCGACGTCCCGACCGCGGACGTCATCGTCACCAACCCCACCCACTTCTCCGTCGCGCTCAAGTACGACGGCAGGTCCGCGGCCCCCACGGTCATCGCAAAGGGCCAGGACCTGATGGCGCTCAAGATCCGCGAGATCGCCGCCGATGCGGAAGTGCCGATCGTTCCGGACCCCCCGCTGGCGCGCTCGCTGCATGACACGGTCGAAGTCGGCCAGATGATCCCCGAGGACCTGTTCCACGCCGTGGCCCAGATCCTCGCCTACGTCTACCGCGTGGCCGGCCGTCGCCGTCTCGCCTAGAGGAACCCGTAGAGCATGACCAACATGATGCAGAAGATGGGCAAGTACACCGACTTGATCGCCGCCGGCGTGGTCGTGCTTGTCGTCGTGATGTTGATCGTCCCGCTGCCGCCGATGCTGCTGGACCTGATGATCACGCTGAACATCAGCTGCGGGCTGGCGATCGTCATCACGACGCTCTACGTGGAGAAGGCGATCGACTTCTCGGTCTTCCCGTCGCTGCTGCTGATCACGACGATGTTCCGGTTGGCCATCAACATCTCGGTCACCCGCCTGATCCTGCTGCACGGCGACGCGGGCGGCGTCGTCAAGGCGTTCGGCGAGTTCGTCATCGGCGGCAACATCGTCGTCGGCCTCGTGATCTTCCTGATCCTCGTGGTCATCCAGTTCATGGTCGTCACGGCCGGTGCCGGCCGCGTGGCCGAGGTCGGCGCGCGCTTCACGTTGGACGCCATGCCGGGCAAGCAGATGGCGATCGACGCCGACCTCAACGCCGGGCAGATCACCGAGGAGGAGGCGCGCAGGCGCCGCAAGGAGATCTCGCAGGAGGCGGACTTCTACGGCGCGATGGACGGTGCCTCGAAGTTCGTCAAGGGCGACGCGATGGCCGGCGTGGTCATCACGATGATCAACCTCATCGGCGGCATCGTCGTCGGTGTGCTGATGCAGCACCTCTCGTTCAGCGACGCCATCCACCACTTCTCGCTGCTGAGCGTCGGTGACGGCCTCTGCGCGCAGATCCCGGCGCTGCTGATCTCGGTCGCCACCGGCATCATCGTCACCCGCTCGGGCGACGAGCGCGACCTCGGCAACCAGGTCGTCGGCCAGATCTCCAAGCAGAAGCGCGCCCCGATGGTCGCGGGCGTCGTCATCTGCTTCTTCGCGCTGATCCCGGGCCTGCCGAAGATCCCGTTCCTGATCATCGGCGGCCTGTTCATCTACGCCGGCCGGCGCCTGCAGAGGACGGCGGCCGCCGAGGAGCTCCTGGCCGCGACCACCGCCGCCGACGCCGCCGCGCTGCCCGCGCCGGCCGCCTCGCCGCGCGACCAGGTCCAGGACGCGCTCAACCTCGACCCGCTCGAGCTGTGCATCGGCTTCGGCCTGGTCCCGCTGGTCGACGGCTCCGCCGGCGGCTCGCTGCTGCAGCGCGTGTCCGCCGTGCGCCGCCAGATCGCGGCCGAGGTCGGCACGATCATCCCGTCGGTCCGGATCCACGACGAGGTCGGGCTCCAGAGCCACGAGTACTCGGTCAAGGTGCGCGGCACCGAGGTCGCGCGCGGCCAGATCATGGCCGGCCACCAGCTGGCGCTCGACCCGGGCGACGCGTTCGGCCACCTCGACGGCATCCCGACCCAGGACCCGGCCTACGGCATGGCCGCGGTCTGGATCACGGACGCCCAGCGCGCGGAGGCCGAGGCGCTCGGGTACACCGTGGTCGACGCGGAGTCGGTCGTCGTCACCCACCTGACCGAGACGATCCGCCGGCACACCGCGGACCTGCTCACCCGTCAGGACGTGCGCACGCTGCTGGACAGCCTCAAGGAGCACAACTCGGCCGTCGTCGAGGAGGTCGTCCCCGACCTGCTGTCGGTCGGCGAGCTGCAGCGCGTCCTGCAAGCGCTCTTGCGCGAGGGCGTCTCGATCCGCGACCTCGGCGCGGTCGTCGAGGCCGCGGGCGACCGTGCGCGCGTCACGCGCGACCCGGAGCTGCTGGCCGAGTACGCCCGCCAGGCGCTGGGCCGCACGATCGTCTCCCCGTACCTCGACGCGGAGCGCACGCTGCGCGCGATCACGCTCGACCCGGGCCTGGAGCAGGAGGTGTCGGACGCGATCGCCCAGACGCCCGACGGCGAGTACCTCGCGATGGATCCCAACCGCGCGCAGGCTTTGGTGCACCAGTTGTCGAACCATGTCGAGCAGGCCGTCACGCGCGGCCGGCGGCCGGTGCTGATCTGCTCCTCTCGCGTGCGTCGCCACTTGCGGCGGCTGTGCGAGCAGGCGCTGCCCCAGCTCTCGGTCTGCGCCTACAACGAGATCGCGCCGGGCATCGGCGTTGAGACCATCGGAGTCGTGACCGCCTGATGGCACCAGAGCACCAGGACAACACCTACACCTATCGCGGACGCTCGCTGGAGGAGCTGGTCCCGCGCATCCGGCAGGAGCTGGGCGACGACGCGGTCATCGTGTCGCGGCGCGAGACGACCAGCGGCGGCGTCGGCGGGTTCTTCGCCAAGCGCGAGATCGAGGTCGAGGTGCGTCCGGGTGCTGCGTTCGTCCCGCCGCAGATGCCCGAGGAGCCGGGCGTCGCCGCGGCGTTCGCCCAGCAGCTCGCCGACGCGCAGGAGCGCGCGCGACCGGCCACGTCGCCCGAGATCGACGCGCTGCCCGGCAGCGCCGACGTGACCGTCGACGACCTCTTCCCGACGCCGCCGCCCGCGGCGTCCCAGAACCTCGCGGCGCTGTTCAACGCCGGGCTGGCGCCCGCCGCCGAGCCCGAGCCGGAGCCCGTCGCTGCTGAGCCGGAGCCCGCGCCCGCGCCCGTCGCGCCGGAGCCCGAGCTGGAGCGCGAGCCCGAAGTGCTCGACGACGACGAGTGGGAGGAGATCTACGGCGACGAGGAGGATGACGACGAGGTCGTCGCTCCGGAGGAGCCCGTCGCCGAGGAGCAGCCCACCGGGATGTTCGACTACCTGGGCGTGGCGCCCGAGGCGATCGCCGAGGAGCCCGCCGCCGCGTGGGATCCGCCGGTCGTCCCCGAGCCGGAGCCCGAGCCCGTCGTTCCCGAGCCCGAGCCCGAGCCGATCGCCCTCGCCGAGCCGGTCGCGGCCGTCATCTCACCGGCGCCCGCGCCGGTCCACGGCCTGCCGCCCGCGGCGATCGTCGCCGCCGAGCGGCTCGTCGCCCGCGGCCTGCGCCAGGGCCTGGCCGAGGCGATCGCCGACGAGGCGATCGCGGGCCTCGCGCCGCTGCTGCCCGCCAGCGACCCCAAGGACCTCGTCACCGACGCGCTCGCGCGCCGGATCCCGATGCATCCGCTGCGCCGCGGCCCCGGCGTCGTCGGCTTCGTCGGGCCCGGCGGCGCCGGCAAGACCCGCTGCGTCGCGCGCCTCGCGGCCGCGCACGCGCGCCATGGCGTCCTGGCCGTCACCGTCGTCGCCCTGCGCTCGCCCGACGGCGGCGCGGAGCTGCGCCGCCTGCTGGCGCCGTACGGCGTCGCCCTGCACGCGATCGAGTCCGGCGCGGAGGGCGCCGGCCTGCTGGCGGAGCTGCGCTCCACCGGCCTCGTGATCGTCGACACGCCGGGCGTCAGCCCGCGCTCCACCGGCGAGCTGCGCGCGCTCGGGACCGAGCTGGACTCGCTCGCGCCCGACGAGCTGCACCTCGCGGTCCCGGCGACGATCGGCCCCGCCGCCGCGCAGGAGCTCGTCTCCGGCGTGCGCGAGCTGGGCGTCGGCGCGCTGGTCCTGACGCACACCGACGAGACGGAGATGCTCGGGACCGTCATCGGCCTGGCGATCGACTCCGGCCTCCCGCTCTCCTACCTGGCCCGCGGCCAGGCGGTCGAGGCGGGGCTCAAGCCGGCCAACGCGACCGAGCTCGCGCGGGACCTCGTGCCATGAGCCGGTTGATGCCCTCCGTCGGCGACGAGCTGCTGCTGTCGGTCCCGCAGACCGAGCAGGTGCTCGTGCGCGTCACCACGGAGGGCCCCGGGTTCTACGACCTCGCGCTGATCGAGCAGCCCAACACGCCGCAGCCGATCCTCGAGCGCTCCGCGCTGACGATCGAGTTCATCAACGACGACGGCGTCGCCCGCATGCACGGCCGCCTCGACGTGCCCCAGCACCGCCGCGGCAACGGGCGCGGCTACGGCAGCGACTACGCGAGCAAGGAGACCGTGCGCTTCGCCCACCGCGGCAGCCCGCAGCTCCTGCGCCGCCGCGAGTACGTGCGTGCGACGGTGGACCTGGCCCTCACGTTGACGCCGATCGGCGCCGATGCGGATGGTGTGACCACGCACGCCCACGCGATCGACCTGTCCGGCGGCGGCATGCTCGTGAAGGGCATGCACTGCCCGCACCCGGGCGAGCTGCTGCAGTTCTCGCTCGATCTGGGCGACGGCAGCGTGCCGGTCACCGGCTTCGGCCGCGTCGTCCGCCTGGAGACCGGCGACCGCGTCGGCCTGCAGTTCACCGAGATCGCCGAGCCGGAGTGCATCCGCATGCAGCACCTCGCCTTCGAGATGTCCCGCGAGCAGCGCCGGAGGATCGCCTGATGGCCGCCGACGTCCCCACCGAGGTCATGACTCCGGCCGACGCCGCCGCCGCGCTGCCCACGGGCGACGGCATCCGCCTGTCGGCCCACCCGAAGGCGCGCCGCCACATCGGCATCGCCAAGGGCTGGGGCGGGCTGATCGCCTTCGCGCTCGTCCTCAAGATCTCCCGCGGCAGCGCCGCGCTGCCGTGGCCGGACGCGATCGAGCGCGCCTGCGTCGCCGGCGTCGTCGGCTACGTCGTCGCCTGGGCGATCGCCCAGACCGTCTGGCGCCACCTCGCGCTGGCCGAGCTCGAGCAGCTCCGGACCAAGCTCATCGCGATGGCCGAAGCGCAGGCCGCCGAGCGCGAGCGCCAGATCGCCGAAGCAGAGGCCGCCGCGGCGGCCGCCCAGCAGGCCGCCGGGCAGCCGGCGGTCCCCACGCCGATACCTCAGGGCTAGGAAGCGAGGCTGAGCCGTGCCGTTGGACCCCATCAACCCGGTCGGTCCACGGCGCGCCGCCGTGCCCGAGTCCATCTCCGGTGTGCGGCGCGTCGAGAGCTCGACCGACAAGCAGCGAGAGCAGCCTGACGGGCGCCGCAAGCGGCGCCCGCCGGTCGTTCCGGACCTCCCGCCGCCGCCCGACGACGGGCTGCCGCACATCGACGTCCGCGTCTAGACCGACAGGCGTCCATCGGACACTGGACACCCCTCAAGCGGGGGTTATGGGCCGCCGATCACCGGTCTAGCGCCGCACATATCCCGGTGGCTTGCACCGTAGGAAGGAGCGACATGGAGTCGCTCCGGGACCCCAACACAAACGTCATCAAGGAGATCGACGAATGTCCCTTCGCATCACGCACAACGTCGAGGCGATGAACAGCTACAACTCGCTGTCCAAGACCTCGGCTTCCATTTCCAAGTCGATGCAGCGCCTCAGCTCGGGCTACCGCATCAACTCGGCGTCGGACGACGCGGCCGGCCTCGGCATCTCCGAGTCCATGCGGTCGCAGATCCGTGGTCTGGGGCAGGCCCAGAAGAACATCCAGGACGGCCAGTCGATGGTGCAGACCGCCGAGGGCAACCTCGACGAGGTGCACAGCATGCTGCAGCGCGTCCGTGAGCTCGCCGTCCAGTACAAGAACGGCTCGCTCGACAACAACGCCCGCACGTCGATCCAGAACGAGGTGAACCAGCTGGCGTCCGAGATCACCCGCATCGGTTCCTCGGCGTCCTTCAACGGCATCAACCTGCTCGACGGCAGCACCTCGACGGTCTCGTTCCAGGTGGGCGCCAACGACGGCCAGCAGATCTCGGTCGACCTGGTCAACCTGTCGACGACCGTCGGCTCGTCGTACGCGTCGCTGTCCACCAGCGGCACCACCGACATCTCCGAGATCGACACGGCGATCACCGCCGTCTCGACCGCTCGCGCGACGTTCGGTGCCGTGCAGAACCGCCTGGACCACTCGCTGTCGGTCGCGGCCTCCTACCAGGAGAACCTGACCTCGGCGGAGTCGCGGATCCGCGACGTGGACATGGCGGACGAGATGGTCTCGCTCACGAAGAACCAGATCCTGTCCCAGGCAGGCACCGCGATGCTCAGCCAGGCCAACCAGGCCCCGCAGAGCGTCTTGCGCCTCCTCGGCTAGGACTGAAGCACCTTTCGTCGGATCTCCGGCGACAAGCGGGGCGGCCACCAGGCCGCCCCGCTTTCGTTCGGGAGCTGACGGACGCCGTTGAAGAACACGCGAAGCCCGCCGACAACTGTGGGGAATGAGCGTGGAGACCGTGATGGCGCGGATCACCCAGCTGCAGCAGGGACTGCTGCCGCAGACCGAACCTTCGACGACGGGCACGTCGTCGACCGCGTTCGCCTCCACGCTGCAGGACGCAACATCATCCGCCGGCGTCACCGGTGCCTCGGGCACCGCAGCGACCGGCACCAGCTTCAGCTCAGGCGTGTCCGGCGCGGCAACCGCGACGGACACGACCGGGCAGACCGCGGGCCAGCGCGCCCTGCAGGTCGCCGAGGGCGAGATCGGCCAGACCGAGCAGCCGCCCGGCTCCAACGACTCGCCGCGGATCGCCGAGTACCGCACGGCCACCGCCGGCAGCGGGATCGGCCCGTGGTGCGCGTACTTCGTCTCCTGGGCCGCCAAGCAGGCCGGCGCGCCGGTCGGCGAGGCCGGGCAGGGCTTCGGCTCGGTCTCGGCGCTGTCGTCCTGGGCGCAGCGCACCGGGCGCTTCACGCCCGCCGCCGCCGGCCAGGCGCCGCAGCCCGGCGACCTGATCGTCTGGGGCGGCGAGCACGTCGGCATGGTCGAGTCCGTCGACTCCGACGGCAAGATCCACACGGTCGAGGGCAACTCCTCCAACATGGTCACGCGGCGGGTGCACGACAGCACCGGCGACGGGGCGACGGGCTTTGTCCGCCTCGGCTGAGCCGGTCGTCGTCCTCGCGCCGGGCGACGCCTGGACCGCCGACGGCCTTCAGCGGCTCCTCGCCGCGGCCGCCGCGCATCCCGGCGCCGGCCTCGTCCACGGCGACGCGCTGCTGGTCGACGACGAGGGTCGCGAGCGCGGCCGCCGCGCGGGCGCACGTGCGACCGGGCCCGCGCTGATCCGCCGGGCCTGGCGTGGCGAGCGGGCCGTGGCCGCCGGATCGTTCCTGGTCCGCCGCGACGTGCTCGACGCGCTCGGGCGCAGCGCGCTGGACGACCCCTACAACTTCATCCTGCGCGCCGCCGCCGTGGCGCCCGTGCACCACGTCGAGGGCGAGCCGGTCGTTCGCACCTCCGCCGCGGCCGACGCGCGCGCCGGCCAGGACGCCGCCGGTCAGGGCGCCGCGCTGCTGGCTGCGCTGGACGGCGGCGACGTCACGCTGCGTGACCTCGTCCCGGAGCTCGACTGGCCGATCCTGCATCCCGACGCGGCCCGGCGCCGGGCGCTGGAGCTGCTGGCCGGCGTCGCGGCGGCTCGCACGCCGGCCCTGCCGCGCGTGGCCTCCGAGCTGCAGCGCCGCGCCGCCGCGCTCCCCGTGGCCCCCGCGCCCAGGCGCGACAAGGGCAAGCTCGTGATGACCGCCTTCGGGTGGAACGACTCCGGTGGCGGGACGATGCTCCCGCGCTTCGCCGCCAAGGAGCTCGTCCGCCGCGGCTGGGACGTCGTCGTCTTCCACGCCGCCGTCGCGCCCGACCCGTCAGGCGTCCCCTACGCGATCCGCGAGTGGGAGGAGGACGGCGTCCGCCTCGTCGGCGTGCACAACCGCGCGCACGGCCTGCTCGACCTCGGCGCGCCGGAGCGCGAGCTCGACGACCCGCCGATCACGGCGGCGTTCGCCGACCTGCTCGATCGCGAGCGGCCCGACGTCATCCACTTCCACAACCTGCACAACCTCGGTGCCGCGCTGCTGGACGCCGCCGCGGCGCGGGGGATCCCGTCGTACTTCACCACCCACAACTACTGGCTGGCCTGCCCGCGCGCGTACCTGCTGCGCGGCGATCAGAGCCTGTGCGGCGGGCCCGGCGACGCGGGTGGCGACTGCGCCGCGTGCGTCGGCAGCCACGACGTCGGCGGCCACCAGGCCCGGCTCGCCGGGATCCGCGAGGCCTTCTCGCGCGCGATCGGCGCCTGCCTGACCGTCTCGCACGGGGTGCGGCGCACGCTGGTCGACCAGGGCTACCCGGCCGCGGCGCTCGACGTCGTGCGCCAGTGCGTGCCGGCCGAGGACGAAGCGTGGGAGCGCGTCGGGCGCGACCGCGTGCCGGGCCGCCTCGACGACCAAGTGCTACATGTCGGGTTCTTCGGCTCCGTCTACCCGCACAAGGGCGCGCAGCTGCTCGTCGCCGCGGCGCAGGCGGTCGCCGCCGAGATCCGTGTCCACGTCCACGGCGAGATCCCGGACCGCATGGCGCACGAGCTGCGCCGCTTGGACCGGCGCGGCCTGGTCGAGCTGCACGGGAAGTTCGAGCCGACCGAGCTGCCGGACCTGCTGGCGCGCGTCGACGCGGCCGCCCTGCCGTCGCTGTGGTGGGACTGCGCCCCGCTGGTCGCGGGCGAGTGCCTCGCCGCGCGGGTGCCGCTGCTCTCCCCGCGGATGGGCGGCCTGGCCGACGCGATCGAGGACGGGGTCGACGGCCTCGCCTTCGACGGCGGCGACCAGGCGCAGCTGACCGTCGCGCTGGAGCGCCTGGCCGGCGAGGCCGGGCTGCTGGAGCGCCTGCAATCCAACATCGCCGCCCCGCGCGGCTTCGCGGCCTACGTCGACGAGCTCGAGGCCTACTACGGCGGCGCACGCCCGTCGCGCGTGCACGACGAGCCGCCGCTGGCGGTGTCGTGGGTCGGCGAGCACGACGCACCGACGTCGCTGGCCCGCATCAACCGCAGCGTCGTGGCCGGCCTGGCCGGCGACCCCGAGCTGACCGTCCGCGCCGCGGCGACCGATCGCCCGGTCGCGTCCTCGCCGCTGCCGCACGCGGCCGACGTCGAGGTGCGCCACCAGTGGCCGCCGGACCTCCGGCCGCCCGCCTCGGGCCACCTCGCGCTGATCCAGCCCTGGGAGTTCGGCGCGGTCCCCG
This sequence comes from Conexibacter woesei Iso977N, assembly GCF_000424625.1. Taxonomy (GTDB): domain Bacteria; phylum Actinomycetota; class Thermoleophilia; order Solirubrobacterales; family Solirubrobacteraceae; genus Baekduia; species Baekduia woesei_A. The sequence continues at coordinate 483,819 of NZ_AUKG01000001.1, read as the reverse complement.
AGGCGTGGGTCGGCCCGCTGAACACCGTGGTCGACGAGCTGTGGGTGCCATCCGAGCACGTGCGCGAGATGTACGTCAGCTCCGGCGTGGAGGCCGATCGCGTCGCGGTCGTGCCCAACGGCGTCGACCTCGACGCCTTCGCGCCCGAGGGCCCGGCCTACGACCTCGGCGACCGCGCGCCCGGCACCCGGTTCCTCTTCGTCGGCGGCGCGATCGGCCGTAAGGGCATCGACGTCCTGCTCGGTGCCTGGCAGGCGGCGTTCACGCGCGCCGACGACGTCACGCTGATCGTCAAGGACTTCGGCGCCGAGGGCGTCTACCGCGGTGGCGACCGGGCCGAGCTGCAGCGCCTGGCCGCCGATCCGGACGGGCCGCGCGTCGTGCACCTCACCGAGACGCTGAGCGATGCGGAGGTCTCCGCGCTCTACCGCGCCTGTGACGTCCTCGTGCACCCCTATCGCGGCGAGGGCTTCGCGATGCCGGTGCTGGAGGCGATGGCCTGCGGGCGCCCCGTGCTGCTCACCGGCGGCGGTCCGACCGACGAGTTCTGCCCGCCGGAGGCGGGCTGGCGGATCGCCTCGCAGCGCGCGCTGATCCCCGGCCGTCAGATCTCCGGGATGGCGCTGGCCGGCGACGGCTGGATGCTGGAGCCCGACGCCGCCGACCTGACGCGCCTGCTGCGCGAGGTCGCCGAGACGTCCGCTGAGGAGCGCGCGCGCCGCGGTGTCGCCGGCCGCGCCGCCGCCGCGCAGCTCGGCTGGGACGCGGTGTCGGCCCGCTACGCGGAGCGCCTGAAGGCGCTCAGCGAGCGCCCCGCGCGCATCGCCCGGACGCCGGACGTCGACCTCGGGCTGGAGGACGACGACGATCGGCTGCGGCTGCTGGCGGTCCCGGCCTACCGCGGGACCGACCGGCTCGCCGACCTGCTGGCCGCGTGGGCGCAGGCCGCGCCGAGCGGCACCCCCGCGACCCTCGTGCTCGTCGCCGATCCCGGCCAGGACGGCGATGCCGCCGGCGTCGAGGGGCACATCGTCGCGGCGGCCGCCGCGGCCGGCGCCGATCTCGACGCGTGCGCCGACATCGAGGTGCGGTTCCTGCACGCCACGCCCGGGCGCGACGCCGCGCTGGCGGCGGCGACCGACGCGTTCGTGCCGCTGCACGGCGCCTCCGAGGGCCACGCCCGCCGCGCCCGCGCGGCCGGCAACGCCGTCGTCGCGCCCGACGCAGGCGCCATCGCCGCGTTCCTGGCGACCGCGCCCGCGGTCAGCGCAACGGGAAGGTGAGCCCCAGACCCGGGACCGTGACGGTCCCGTCCCGGTCGGTCACGGTGCCGATCCGCCGTGCGCCCTCGTGGTGCGAGGCGAGGATCCGCGCGGCCTCGTCGGCGTCGGCCTCCGGCACGATCGCGATGAAGCCGCAGCCCATGTTGAAGACCTCCCACATCTCGGCGACGGGGACGTCGCCGAGGCGCGCGACGAGGTCGAAGACCGGCGGGCTCGGCAGCGGGTCGCTGATCTCGTAGCCGCGGCCGAGGCGCAGGATGTTGTTCAACCCGCCACCGGTGATGTGGGCCAGGCCGCGGACGTCGACCGAGGACTTCAACAACTCCAGGACCGCGCGGACGTAGATGACCGTCGGCTCCAGCAGCGCGTCGGCGACCGACGCGCCGCCCAGCTCCTCCGGCGTGTCGTCGAGCGTCAGGCCGCCATCGACCTGCAGCGCGCGGCGGGCCAGGGTGTAGCCGTTGGAGTGCAGCCCGGACGAGGGCACGCCGATCAGCGCGTCGCCGGGGGCGATGCGGTCGCCGAGGACCAGGTCGTCCAACCTGACGGTGCCGATCGCGGTAGCGCAGAGGTCGAAGCCGTGCGGCGACGGGTGGCCGCGGATCAGCTCGGGCAGGACGGCCAGCTCGCCGCCCGGCACCTCGGTGCCCGCGGCCTCGGCGCCGACCTTCAGGCCCTGGCCGATGCGCGCCAGGCGCCCGGCGTCGACCTGCTCGACCGCAAGGTAATCAACAAGGGCGATCGGCTCGGCGCCGACGCAGATCAGGTCGTTGACGTTCATCGCGACGCAGTCGATCCCGACGGTCTCCAGCCGGTCGGCCTCCTCGGCGACGACGAGCTTGCTGCCGACGCCGTCGGTCGCGATCGCGATCCCGAGGTCGTCGCTGACCTTCAGCACCGACGCGTAGTGGCCGGACGGGACGACCGAGCGCGACGGGCTGCCGGTCTCGATCGTCTTCAGGACCGCGACGAGCGCCCCGACGCCCGCGTCGGCCTGATCCGTGTCCACGCCGGCGGCGGCGTAAGCATCGCTCATGCTGGGGATCGTCGCAGACGCGTCAGGGCGGCGGCGGCCAGCGCGACGCGCTCGGCGGCGGGTGCGGCGATCGACGTCGCGCGGCGCAGCGGCGCCGCCGCGAGCGTCGAGACCAAGGCTGCGGCCATCCCGGCGGCGAACGCGGTCCGGACTTCGCGCGCAGGCGGGCGCTGGGCCAGCCGCACGACCTTCAGCCCGGTGGCGCCGGCGATCACCGGCAGGCCCGCGCGGCGCCCGAGGTCGAACGCCGCTTCGCGCGAGAACCCGCGCAGCCGCGCGGCGGCCACCGTCAGCCCGAGGCGTGACACGCCCGGCCACAGCGCGCACGCCTGCGCGAGGCCGAGCCAGAGCGCGTCGAAGAGCGTCGCGTCGGCGGCGGGGCGTTCTCCACCATGTCGGTCGGCGGTCACCAGCACCGCCGAGCCCAGCAGCAGCCCGGCCGCCGTCGCCCGCGTCCCGCCGAGGCGCCGTTCGATCGGCTTCTCCAGCGTGAACCCGAGGACCGCGGCGGGCGCCGTGGCGACGACGGCCCACGCGAGCGACGGGCGTGGGATCAGCACCAACAACCCGCCGAGCGTCCCCGCGTGCAGCATGACCTCGAACGCCTTGCGGACGTCATCGTCGAGCTCCGCGCTCGGCCATCCGAGCAGCTGCGGGATCAGCGCGACGTGCGCGCTCGACGAGACCGGCACCAGCTCCGCCGGGCCGTGCAGCGCGCCCAGCGCCACGGCGTGTGCGACAGGAAGTCCCGGGCCGCTAGGCCGCATCGGCCGCTGCGAGGCGCCGCGCGCGGCGTGCGCGCCACCAGCGCTGGCCGAAGTAGACGACGGCCAGGACGATCAGCACCGCGACCGCGTAGTCGACGTAGTGCAGCCGGTCCTTCCAGTCGGTCCAGTTGTCGCGCGCGGCCTTGCCGACGAGCGTCAGCCCCAGGATCCACGGCACGCAGCCGGCGAACGTCAGCACGATGAAGCGCCCGAACGGCATCCGGGCCGCGCCCGCGGGCAGCGAGATGAACGTCCGGACGATCGGCAGCATCCGCGAGAAGAACACCGCGGCCGAGCCCCAGCGCTCGAACCAGCGCTCGGTCAGCGCCAGGTGCTCGGGCTTGACGTGGAAGACCCTGTGGCGCTCCAGCAGCTCCAGGCGGCCGTAGTAGCCGATCGCGTAGGCGATCGACGAGCCGATCACGTTGGCGACCACGCCGGTCGCGACGGCCGCGAACAGCGAGTACTTGCCCTCGCTGACGTTGAACCCGGCGAAGAGCATCGTGGCCTCCGACGGGATCGGGATCAGCGCGCTCTCGGGCACCATCAGCAGGAAGATCCCGGGCAGGCCGAGATCGCCGACGACCCTGGTGGCGAAGTCGGCGAGCTTCTCGGTGACGGACGCGAGGACGAGCAGCGCGGCGATCGGCATCGCCCGACAGCGTAGGGGACCCGACCTGAGCGGGGCCTGAACGTCGCCGGAGAGGATCCTCCGCGCCGGCTAGGCGGCGAGCGCCAGGACCGGTGCCGCGCGCAGCTCGGTCGCATGCGCCAGGATCGTGTCCACACGGTGGCCGAACGTGTGCTCCGCGAGGATCAGCGCGCGACCCCGGCGGGCCATCGCCGCGGCGGCCTCGGGGTCGGCGAGCAGGCGGTCCACCGCGACGCGCAGGTCCTCGTCGCTCGCGTAGGTGGCGACCGCGTCGCCGAAGCGCTCGGCCAGCCCGGGCACGTCGTCGCTGAGCAGGACGGCGCCTGCGGCCAACGCGTCGAAGACGCGGTTGGAGATGTAGCCCTGCTCGCGCATGTCGTCCCAGTGGTCGTTGAGCAGCACGCCCGCGCTTGCGTAGGCGCGGCGGACCTCGTCGTTGGGCAGGTACTCGCCGATCACGTGCCGCGTGTCGATCAGGCGGTCCCAGTCCTTGCCCCAGACGGCGACGTCGCGCTCGGTGGGCAGCAGCCCAGCGAGCGAGCGGCGCAGCACACCGCGCGAGTTGCCGACGAACGTGACCTCGTGGGCCAGCGCGTCGTCGCGCTCGGGGAAGAACACGGCCGGATCCGTCGCTTGCTCCAGCACGCTGACCGGTGTGGAGGTCAACTTGGACAGCCGCTCGGCGTCGGGTGCCGAGGCGACGAAGACGTGGTCGTAGCGGTCACACTCGCCGCCCGTCACGAGCTCGGGGTGGCTGATCACCCACAGCAGGTTGACCTGACCCGGGCGCGGCACGTACTGCCACAGCCCGCGCAGGTGCAGCGCGACGTCGGCCGGCGCGTCGGTGTCCCACTCGCGGACGACCTCCAGGCGCGGGCGGTGGCCGCGGCGGCGCAGCTCGTCGGCGACGGCGCGCCCGAAGTGCGTGTCGCCCCAGTGCTCGGCGCCGATCCAGTTGGGCGGGCAGATCTTGATCGCGATGTCGAGCGGCTCGACCTCCCAGCGCTCGCGCGCCAGCGCGCGCAGCGACGGCGCGTCGGCCGCGTGCGGGCGGCCCTCGAAGCGGGCGGGCACCGGCCCGGCGCTCAGGACCGCGTGGGCGTGGCGCGCCAGCGCGGCCTCCAGCGGCTCGGCGTGCGGATGCTGCAGGGCGAGCAGGTCGGGGCCGTCCTCGGCCGAGACGCCCGCCGCCTCCAGCGCGCCCAGCAGCACCGCGACGCTCGCGTCGTCGGGCAGGTGCACGGCCAGGGTGGCGTCCGCGCCGGCGTCGAAGGCCTCGGCGTAGGTGGTGAGCAGCTCGGGGTGGGCGGCCAGCTCCTCGACGGCGGCGACGGTCACGAACGACCGCGCCTCCTCCAGGGGCCAGGCGCTCTCGTCGGGGCGCTCCTCGACGATGGGCTGGGCCCGCATCAGGCGCCGCGAGCTCCGCTCCAGCACCGCGCCCGCGTGCGCGTCGCGCGGGAAGTCGGCCAGGACCGCGAGCGCCTCGCGGATGGCGCGCTCGTCGTCGCCGCGGCGCTCGGCGGCGACCGCGTCGGCCAGCCGCTCGTTCGCCGCGTTCGCGCGCTCGACGTGATCGGGCGCCAGCTCCGCGGCGGGGATGCCGAGATCCCGGGACGCGACGGCGACGCAGTGGTGGAACGCGTAGAGGGCGCCGACCATGTCCTCCATCGCGACGTCGATCTCGCGCGCCTGGGAGAACATCCAGCGTCGCAGCGGGATCTCCTTGGCGCGCAGCTCGGCGAACCGGCGCGGCCCGCGCCCGAGCGCGAGGTTGTCGTCGTGCTTGCGATAGCGGACGACGTGGCCGCCGACCGGCGCGACCGCGGTCCGCCGCGCGACCTGCACGGCGATCCACCAATCCTGGGCGCGGCCCCAGTCGGGGATCGGGGCGTAGTGCTCGCGCAGCGAGGACCGGACGATGATCGTCGAGGTCTGCGCCATGTTGTGGCACATGAGGTAGCCGAAGGCGGCGAGGTGGCCGGAGCGGAACTCCACGCCGTTGTAGGCCTGGTAGGACGGGTGGATCTCCTGGCCGTCGCCGTCGATCAGCACCGCGTCGCCGTAGACGAGCCCGAGCCCCGGGTCGGCTTCGAGCATCGCGACCTGGCGGCGCAGCTTGCTCGGCACCCACTCGTCGTCGCCGTCGAGCAGCGCGATGTAGGTGCCGCGTGCCTCGGCCAGCCCGCGGTTGAAGGCGCCGAGGTGGCCGGCGTTCTCCTGGCGAACGACCCGGATGCGGTCGCCGTAGCGGGCCAGGACGTCCGGTGTCCCATCGGTGGAGCCGTCGTCGATCACGACGATCTCGACCTCGCCGCCGCACGGCTCCTGAGCGAGGACGCTGTCGAGCGCGAGCGCGACGAAGCGCTCGTGGTTGTACGTGGCGACGACCACGCTCACGAGTGGGAGGGAGGACATCCCTCCGGTGGTCGGCATCCGGCCGAGCGCTCTTGAGGACGCGTGTCCACGCGCGCGCTGTCCCCCTGCGCGGGCGCGCCTCAAGGCGTGCGCGGAGGGGACCGATCACCCGGAGTGATGTCCCTCCCATCGCCATCGCCCCGCACGGGCGCGGCCGCGCCGTGCTCGATCCTCATGATCAGCAAGATCGCCCCGCCGGGCGATCGCGACGCCGGGTCGCTGCGCCAGCTGCGGCTGATCGAGCTGCTGCGCGCCGAGGGGCACGACGTGACGCTCGTGGCGCGCGACGGCGCGGAGGACGGCCAGCACGACGCGGCGCTGGCGCTGGAGGCCATGGGCGTCCGGGTGACGCTCGGCGATCCGGTCCGCTCGCCGCTCGCGCAGCGCGCGGGCCGGCCGGAGCTGGACCTGGAAGGGCTGCTGCGCGACGTCCGGCCGGACGTGGTCTGGCTCTCGTTCTTCGACGTCGCCGAGGCCTACCTGCCGCTGTTGCGCCGCTGGGCGCCGGGCGCGCGGCTGCTGGTCGACACGGTCGACGTCCACTGGGTGCGCGAGGCGCGCGCGGCCGAGGTCGCGGCGAGCCCCGCGCTGGCCGACGCCGCGGTCCGCACGCGCGACCGCGAGGCCGCCGCCTACGGCGCCGCCGACGGGCTGATCGCCGTCAGCGAGGACGACGCCGCGGCGCTGCGCGCGCTGGCGCCCGAGGTCCCGGTCGCGGTCATCTCCCTCGTCCATCCCGAGGAGCCCGAGGGCCCGGGGCCGCAGGCGCGCGAAGGCGCGCTGTTCGTCGGCAACTTCCGCCACGCGCCGAACGTCGACGCGGCGCTGTTCCTGGTCGGCGAGGTCTGGCCGCGCGTGCGCGCCGTCCTCCCCGAAGCGCGGCTGACGCTGGCCGGGGGCGCGCCGCCGCCCGAGGTCCGCGCGCTGGCCGGCGACGGCGTGGAGGTCACCGGCTGGGTTCCGGCGATCGCGCCGCTGCTGGAGGCCGCGCGCGTCTCGGTCGCCCCGCTGCGCTACGGCGCCGGCGTGAAGGGCAAGATCGGCGAGGCGATGGCGCACGGCGTCCCGGTCGTCACGACGACGATCGGCGCCGAGGGCATGGGCCTCGTCGACGGCGAGCACGCGCTCGTGGTCGACGATCCGCAGGGGCTGGCGGACGCGATCGTCGCCCTGCACTGCGACGACGCGCTGTGGCGCGCGATCGGCGCGGCCGGGCGCGCCGGCCTGGAGGCGCGGCTGTCGCCGGCCGTGGCGCGCCGCGCGCTGCGCGGGCTGACCGCCTCGGTGCCGGAGCGCTACATCGCGCCGCACGACCTCGACGACGACGGGCTGCGCGCGTTGTTGGAGGACTACGTGGGGCGCTTCCCGACCGACGCGCCCACCTCGCTCGTGTTCCCGGTCGACGACGACGCCGAGGCGCTGCTCGGGCGCCTGCTCGCGGCGCTCGCCGCCATGGGGCGCGACCCCGAGGCGATCCCCGACGTCGCCGTGACGCCTTGGCGGCGAGACGCGCCAGCGCCCCGCGGCGCCGTCCTGGTCGACACGCCGGCCCTCCCCGAGCCGGCACGCGCGCCGGCCGCCGCGGCGGGAGCACCGCGTGCCGCCGTTGCCGTCCACCTGCCCGACGACCCGGACGCCGCCCGGCTCCAGCTCGAGGCGCTGCTCGCCTCGGGGGCCGGCGCGGACGCAGAGCTGCTCGCGCTGTCGGCCGACCCGGTGCCCGCCGGAGTGCGCCACGTCGCGCTGCCGCGGGGCGCCGGCCGCCGCCTCGCCCAGCTGCGCGCGGTCAACGCGACCGAGGCGGACATCTTGATCGTCCTCGAGCCGCACGCGCTCCCGCGTGCCGGATTCGCCGCGCCGTTGATCGACGCCGTCGAGGCCGGCGCCGCCCTCGCCGGCCCGGCGGTCGACGGTGCGCTCGGGTTGTCGGTCGACCCCGCCGGCGCGCTCTGGCCGCTGGGCGGCGGCGAACGTCCCGCTGCGCTGCCGTTCGACGCGCTGGCCGCGCGGCGCGAGACGTGGCGCGCGATGCCGCCGCACTGGCCGTCGCGCGAGGGGCACGCCGAGCGCCAGCTCGCCGGCTGGGTCTCGGACCGGGGTCCTGTCGTGGCCGTGGCCGGAGCGGCCGTCGATCGCGCCGCCATGCCCGACTGCTCGGTGATCATCTGCACGCGCGACCGGGCGGACATCATCGAAGGCTGCGTCGAGCAGGTCGTCGGACAGGGGGTCGCGGAGATCGTGGTGGTCGACAACGGCTCGACCGACGCGACGCCGGACGTCCTCGCCGCGCTCGCCGAGCGCCATCCGGCGGTGCGCGTGGTCGACGAGCCGCGCGCCGGGCTGTCGATCGCCCGCAACACCGGCGCCCACGCGGCATCGCACGAGCTGTTGATCTACCTCGACGACGACGCGCGGATCGCACCCGGCTGGGCCGCCGCGCTGGCGCGCGAGCTCGCCCGCGACGGCGTCGCGATCGCCGGCGGACCGATCGTCGGGCTGTGGCCGCAGGAGCGCGATCCCGCTTGGCCCGCGCCGCGGCTCGAGCCCTTCTACGGCGTCCTCGACCACGGCGACGCCGACCTGTCGCTGGTGGCGCCCAAGATCGTCTATGGCGGCAACTGGGGCGCCAGGCGCTCGGTCCTGCTCGCCGCCGGCGGCTTCGATCCGGAGCTCGGCGTGGGCCCTGACGCCCGCATCGGCGGCGAGGAGGTCTCGGTCGCCTGGCAGGTCCAGCGCCGCGGCCTCGGCGCGACGCGCTACGTGATCGCGGGCGCTGTGGGCCACCTGATCCCGGCCGCGCGCCTGAACGACGACTTCCTGACGCGCCGCTCCTACACGGTCGGGCTCGAGCGCCCTCGGCATCTGGAGCGGCCCGATCGCGCGCAGCTGCTGGCGCACGCCGGCGAGGCGGCGCGGCGGCTGCTCCACCACCTCCCGCTCGCGGGATCCCTCAGCGTGGAGGAGGCGGTCGAGGCGATCGCCGCTGCCGACGTCCCGTCGCCGCGCAAGACCGGCGCGGCAGACGGCCTCGGCGAGCTGGTCGCCTGCCTGATCCTCGCCGGCGAGGACGGTGCCCGGCTCGGCGACCTGGCGCTCGCCGTCCGGCCGGAGCAGCTCGCCGGCGTGCTCGCGCGGCCCGCCGTCGCGGCGGCGTAGCCGCCTCGCCTGCTGCCGCGTTCGGCAGCGGCCGGCCGACCGCGCACGTACCTGAACGCTCAAGCGACCCGGCGCAGGACCGATCACCATGATGTGGACGCTCCCTCTCCCGCCACGGCGCAGCGAGCGCTGCTCGGCCTGCTGGTCCCGACGTACGACCGGGCACCGCTGCTGGAGCGCCTGCTCGAGGCGCTCGAGCGCGAGATCGGCGATCGCGACGACATCATCGTCCAGGTCGCCGACAACGCGTCGCCGGACGCGACGCCGGAGATCCTGGCGGCTGCGAGCGTGCGGCTGCCATGGCTGCGCGTGCATCGCCAGCCCGAGAACATCGGACCGTTCGCCAACGGCCATTGGCTGATGGAGCACGCGCCGGATGCCGAGTACCTGTGGTGCTTCGGCGACGACGACGTGCCGCTGCCGGGCGCGATCGAGCGGACGGCCGCGCTGCTGCGCGAGCACCGTCCCGCATGGCTGTTCCACCCGTACCTCAGCGCCGCGGCCGACGGCGTCGTCACGCACTGGACGCCGGTCACCGGCGCGGCCCAGGTCCACCCGGATCCGGGCGCGCTGTGGCGCGACCAGCACCAGTACCTGACGTTCCTGTCGGCGTCGATCGTCCGCGCCGACGCGCTGCGCGACGCGCACGCGGCCACGACGGCGGAGAACGCGTACCTGCCGCTCCTCTGGTTCTTCCGCGCCGGCCTGCAGGGGCCGTGCGTGGTCGCGGGCGAGCATGGCGTCCTGGGCTGCACCGACATCGGCTGGGCCGATGTCGCGCACGAGTACCTCACGCTGCACTTCACGAAGCTCTACGACGACGTCCTGCACCTCGGCCTCACGGAGGCGGAGTTCGGGGAGTCGCTCAACGGCCTCTACCGCGACGGGTTGGGCCTGTCGCAGTGGCGGCGCGTGCCGATCGAGCGCCTCGCCGAGGTCGTGCGCCGGTTCCCGCAGTGCCGGGAGCTCCGCGTGATCCTGTGGCAGCTCGCTCGGGACCAGCAGCGCCCCGACGTCCTGAATGACCTCGACGCCGGCCTGCGCAGGCTCGGGCTGGACGTCGAGGCCAGAACGCTGCATGCCGCCGGCGTGGCCCGCTTCGAGGCCGGAGACGCCATCGGCGCCGCCCGGCTGATCGAGACGGCGACCGCGGTGGCGCCGAGCCTGCCCGGCGTCTGGAACGACCTCGGCGTCGTGTACCACGCCCTCGAAGCGTTCCCCCGCGCGGCCGAGTGCCTGGAGCTCGCGCTCTTCGTCGACCCCGCCGACGACGGCGCCCGCGCCAACCGCGACGCGCTGGTCGCGCCCGCGTAGGCGCCCGGGCCGTCGGCTCCGCGCGGCGGGCTAGGCTGCGTGACCGTGCCGGTCCCGCTCTTCGACCCCCTCGCGTCGCAGGCCCCGCTGCGCGCGGACATCCGCGCCGCGGTCCACCGCGTGCTCGACTCCGGGCACTTCGTGCTCGGGCCGGAGGTGGCGGCGTTCGAGACCGAGTTCGCCGCCTACGTCGGCGCGCAGCATGCGGTCGGCGTCGCCAACGGGACCGAGGCGATCACGGTCGCGCTGCGCGCTCTGGGCGTGGGGCCGGGGGACGAGGTGATCGTGCCGTCGTTCACGTTCTGGGCCAGCGCCGAGGCGATCCCGCCGACGGGCGCGGTGCCGGTGTTCTGCGATGTCGACCCGGACACGATGTGCGTGACGGTCGACAGCGTGAAGGCGGTGATGACGGAGAAGACCAAGGCGGTCATCGTCGTCCACCTGTTCGGCAACGTCGCGCCGGTGGCGGAGATCGAGGCGCTCGGCGTCCCGGTCCTGGAGGATGCGGCGCAGGCCGCGGGCTCGACGTCGCCGGCCGGGCGGCCTGGTGCTTTGGGGACGATCGCGACGTTCTCGTTCTACCCGTCGAAGAACCTGGGCGCGATGGGCGACGGCGGCGCGATCACGTGCCGCGACGCGGCGCTGGCCGAGCGGGTCCGGACGCTGCGCTTCCACGGCTCCGAGGACAAGGTCGACTACGTCGACATCGGCTACAACAGCCGGCTCGACGAGCTGCAGGCCGCGATCCTGCGCGTGCAGCTGCCGCAGCTGGACAGGTGGGCGGCCGCGCGCGCGGAGGCGGGGGACAGGTACGCCGAGCTGCTCGACGGCGTGGTGAAGGTCCCGGTGCCCACGCCGGGCTCGCGGCCGGCGTGGCACCTCTACGTGATCCGCCACGCGGCGGCCGACGCGCTCGCCGCGTCGCTGGCGGACGCCGGGATCGGCGCACGCGCCTACTACCGGACGCCCGTGCACGCACAGCCGCCGATGGCGCCCTACGCGCCGCGCGTCCCGCTGCCCGGGACCGACGAGGCCGCCCGCACGCACCTCGCGATCCCGATGTCCGCCGCGCTGCGCGACGAGCAGATCGCCGAGGTCGCCGAAGCGGTCCGCGCCGGCGTCTCCGCGGCGGCCTGAGCGTGCGCGCCTGGTTCGACCTCACCAACTCGCCGCACGTGCTGGTCCTGCGGCCGCTGATCCGGGCGCTGCAGGAGGACGGGCACGAGGTCTCCGTGACCGCGCGCGACTTCGCGCAGACGGTGGCGTTGTGCGAGCGCTTCGGGATCGACTGCGACGTCATCGGCCGGCACCGCGGGGCGAGGCTTGGGGCCAAGGCGATTGGGTTGGCCGATCGCTCGTTCGAGTTGTACAAGTACGCTCGGAAGAAGCACTTCGACATCGCGATCGGTCACGGATCCAACGACATCTCGGTCGCCGCCAAGCTGCTGCGGGTCCCGGCCGCGACGATGTTCGACTACGAGTGGGCCAAGGTCCAGCACAACGTCAACTGCCGCCTGTGCGCGGCGGTCGTCGTCCCGGAGGCGATCCCGCCGGAGCGGCTGTACCCGTACGGCGCCAAGGGCAAGTTGCAGCGCTACGAGGGGCTCAAGGAGGAGTACTACCTCTCCGACTTCGAGCCGGACCCGGCGGTGCTGGACGAGCTGTCGCTGGACCCCTCGCAGCCGATCGCGGTGGTCCGCACGCCGCCGAGCGTGAGCCTCTACCACCGCTTCGAGAACGACCTCTTCGCCGACGTCCTCCTCACCCTCCGCGAGCAGGCCCAGACCGTCGTCCTGCCCCGAGTCGACGCACAACGCGCCGAGCTGGCGAGGACCGGCGGCTTCATCGTCCCCGAGCAGGCGATCGACGCCCAATCCCTGATCGCCTACTCCGACCTCGTCGTGTCCGCCGGCGGCACCATGAACCGCGAAGCCGTCGCCCTCGGCACCCCGGTCTTCACCACCTTCGAAGGCCGCCTCGGCGCCGTCGACGAACGCCTCATCGCCGAGAACCGCCTCCACCAACTCACCTCGGCCGCCGCCATCTCCATCACCAAGCGCACCCCCGGCATCACCCAGGACCGCACCCGCCGCAACCCCCGCGACCTCCTGGCCCTGGCGCTGGCCCCTCTGGCCCCCCGCTAGACGCACCATCCGCCCCGGCCGCGCCACCATCGCGGGGCGGTCGGCGGCAGCGACTCCGCCATCGCTTCTCGACCGGAGCGTCATCGCTCTCCGCCGTCTCTCGGTACACGCGAGTGGTCGCCTCGGTCGCGCCATCGTTGCGGGGCGGTCGGCGGCAGCGGTTCCGCCGTCGTCTCGCAACCGGAGCGTCGTCGCTTCTGGCGCCGCAACCCGTCGCACTCTCCGCACCCCTTCGGCAGACGCGCCCGATCGCCCCGGGTCCCGCCACCGTCGCGAGGCGGTTGGCGGCAGCGGTCCCGCCAACGTTCGGTAACCGGTGCGTTGTCGCCACTGGCAGGCCAGCCCTTCGCGCTCTCCGCGATCGCTGCTGAGGCAGCTCGGCGGCCAGGTCGCGCGACCGTCTGGGGCTGGTCGGCTGAAGCGGTGGCTCGGCTCATCGACGGGGTGATCGCCGGTGGCGGGGCGGAGCGCCGGGGGTCTCCCCGGGCGTCGCCCGCTGAGCGATCTCGGTCAACGGTGCATTTGGGTTCTATGCGAACCACTGTGCACCGTTGACGTTGGGCTCCGCGCCCCAACCCGCCGTCTCGTGGATCCCATCGACGCAGCGGGGTGGCAGCGAGGCTCGGGGAGAGCGGTGGGATGGGCCGGGCATGCGGGCTGCGGCGATGATCGCGGTGGTCGAACACGGAGCGCAGCCGGAGCGCGGCCATCGGTGCCACAACACCTGCGCCGCCCCGAGCGCCCGCCGGAGGCACGACGCCAAGCAGCGCCAGGACGAGCCGCGTCGAGGCGGAGCGACGGGGACGACCAGACGATCGTCGCCGACCCACCAACGCCCCGTCCCGAAGAACGGAGCGCCAGCTACGCCGCCTGCGGCCCCTTGCGCATCGCCGGCCGGTGCGCGATCAGCTCGATGCGCTTCAGGATCGCCTGGGCGGCTTCCTGGCACGCGATCGCGTGGCCGATGCCGAGCTCCGGCGCCGTGCGGCGCTCGACGTAGCGCAGGAACGCCGCGGCCTGGGCGACGCAGGCGTCTTCGTGGGGAAGGGTGATGCGCTGCAGGACCTGCTCGTGGCGCCCGATCGTCTGCGTCGACCGGACCGCCTCCAGGACGCGGGTCTCCAGGTCCACCCGGATCTCCGCCTGCGTCGTGGTGACCAGCAGCCGTCGCACCCGCGACACACCGCCGCGCGACGCGACCAGCGAGGCGATCATGTCGTCCTCCATCACCAGCAGCGCCTGGGCATGGTCGATCGGGCCGCCGCGCCTGACGCGGCGCCCCGCGGCCTGGGTCGCGGCGATCGGCTCGTCGCGCAACGCCATCACGAACTGGAGGTCCTGGACCATCAGCTCGCTGACGACGTCCAGCTCGGCGACCGGCCCGGACGTCCCGCCCGGCTCGGCGCGCTCGGCGTGGACCGAAAGGACCTGGTGATCGGCGACCAGCGCGCGCAGCTCGCGCATCGCCGGGTCGTAGTGCTCGTCGAAGGCGACCATCGCGACCGGCCGGCGCGGCGCGCGCACGATCGCGCTCAAAAGCCCATGCGCCGCATCCACATCCGGCGCCAGCGGCGGCTCGACCAGCACGTCGAGCCCCGCCTCCAAAGCAGCACGCGCCAACCGCGGGCGCAGGTCCACACGACCGGCCACCACCGCGACGTGCGCCTCGACGAACGCCGGCTCGATCGCCTCCAGCCACGGGATCCCGAGCGTCATGGCCAGCGTCTTGGCGGCCTCCGGGTCCGGGTCGTAGACACCCGCGAGCAGGCAGCGATCAGCGAGCGCGCGCAAGGCGCGCCCATGGCGCTCGCCGGCCGGGCCGGCGCCGAGGATGATCGCTCTCACCATCAAACCCGGTGATCGGTCGCTCTCAGCGGCGTCTTGAGGCCGCCTGGCGTCCTACAATGCCCCGGATGCGCCGGCCCTTTCGCTCGGCTGGGCTTCCCATCCACCGCCACTCGCTGCCGCAGCTCGGCATCGATGCGGCGCTGGTGGCGCTGGCCTACCTGCTCGCCTTCCGTCTCCGCTTCGACGGCGGGGTCCCGGACGACTACGCGAACCTGCTGGCCGACACGATCCCGTACGTCGTCGCCGCATCGCTGCTGATCTTCACGCTCTTCGGGCTCTACGAGAAGTTCTGGCGCTACGTCGGCCAGCGCGACTACGTGAACATCCTGCAGGCCGTGATCGTCGCGACGCTGTTCGTCCCGGCCTTCAACGCGCTGACGCACCCGGTGATCGTCCGCTCCGGCTCCCACGGCGACGTCACGCTGTCGGTCCCGACAGGCGTCCTCGGGTCGTTCTTCCTGCTCAGCCTCGTCCTCGTCGGCGGCAGCCGCTTCGTCGCCCGGACCTTCTACGAGCGCCCGCTGTCGGGCTTCAGGGCCCGCCCCGGCGCCCGCCGCGTGCTGATCGTCGGCGCCGGCGACGGCGGCCGCCTGGTCCTGCGCGAGATCCTGCGCAACCCGGACCTCGGCCTCAGCCCGGTCGGCTTCGTCGACGACGACCCGACCAAGCACCGCATGCGCGTCGAGGGCGTCCGCGTCCTGGGCCGCACGAGCGAGCTGGCCCGGATCCTCGACGAGGCCGAGCCCGACGAGGTCACGATCGCGATCCCCTCGGCCCCCGGCACGCTGCGCGCCGCCGTCGTCTCGGCCTGCCGCGCGCGCGGCATCCAGGTCCGGACGCTGCCGACCGTCTTCGAGCTGCTCAAGACCGGCGGCGGCAACGTCGTCCGCCAGGCGCGCCCCGTCGAGGTCGAGGACATCCTCGGCCGCGAGCCGATCCGGATGGAGCTGGACCGCGTCGGCCGCTACCTGCAGAACGAGATCGTCATGGTCACCGGCGCGGGCGGCTCGATCGGCTCCGAGCTCTGCCGCCAGATCTCGCGCGTCGCGCCGCGCAAGCTGATCCTGCTCGACCACGCCGAGGACAACCTCTTCCGCATCCAGCGCGAGCTGGAGGACGACCGCCACGTCCACCCGTCGTCGCTGGCCGTCGTGCTCGCCGACTGCAAGGAGGGCGAGCGGATGCGCGAGGTCTTCTCCGAGCACCGCCCGACCGTCGTCTTCCACGCCGCGGCCTACAAGCACGTGGGCCTGATGGAGCTCAACCCCGTCGAGGCCGTGCGCAACAACGCGCTCGCCACGCGCCTGCTGGCGCGGATCGCGGGCGAGCACGACGTCCGCCGCTTCGTGCAGGTCTCGACCGACAAGGCCGTCGACCCCTCGACGGTCATGGGCGCGTCGAAGGCGCTGGCCGAGTACGCCGTCGAGGCCGCGCAGGACAAGTGGCCGAACACGCGCTACGCGATCGTCCGCTTCGGCAACGTGCTCGGCTCGTCGGGCTCGGTCGTCCCGATCTTCCGCCGCCAGATCGCGCTCGGCGGCCCGGTGACGGTCACCGACAAGCGCATGACGCGCTACTTCATGACGATCCCGGAGGCCGTCCAGCTCGTCATCCGCGCCGCCTCGCTGGGCTCCGGCGGCGGCGAGATCTTCGTGCTGGAGATGGGCGAGCCGGTCGGGATCTGGCAGCTGGCCGAGGCGATGATCGAGCTGTCGGGCCTGCGCCCGGGCGAGGACATCGTGATCGAGGAGGTGGGCCGCCGCCCGGGGGAGAAGCTCTACGAGGAGCTGTTCAACCCCTACGAGCGCACGCAGCCCACGCCGGCCGAGAAGATCCTGCGCGCTGAGCGCGACCGGCTGGACCCGACGGTGGTCGAGACGATGTTCGACGAGGTGGGCCTGCTGGTCCTCGAAGGCGACGCCGCGGCACTGGCCGCGAAGGTCTCCGAGCTGTCCGAGCTGCGCTCGCTGAGCGTCCCCGCGACCGTGGTCGAGGACGTGCAGGATGAGACGAGCGGCGGTCCGGACCGCGCCGCGCCGTCCCTGGGTACGGGCTTGCAGGATGGCACCGGCGGCGGTCCGGACCGCGCCGTTCTCTAGCATGGCGCCCTGCATGTCGTCGATCCTGGCCCTTTCGGTCTCCGACAAGATCGATCAGTACGGGGCGTACGCCGGCTTCGCGTCGGTGCTCGGCCTCGCGATCCTCTCGCTCCTCTACTTCGCGCAAGCGCGCGAAGTCAAGCGCCTGCGCGAATGGGCGGGCCGTGCGCCCGAGCGCGCGGCCGACGTCCAGGACCGTGCGACCGCCGCCGCGCAGCAGCGCGTCATCGCGCAGCCGCAGCGGCCCGCCCAGCCCGGCGTCCCGCAGACGCAGCCGGTCAGGCCCGGAGCGCCCGGAGCGGTTCCCGCCGCCGCGACGCCCGCCGGCCAGGCCGCGGGCGCAGCCGCGCCGGCCGCCGCCGCAGCGACTGCCGCGGGCGCGGCGACCGCCACGCCGCCCGGCCAGCAGACCACAGTGCAGCCCGCCGCCAACGGCGCCGCGCAGTCGCCGCCGGCCGCCAGGCCGGGCGAGCCGCTGCGCGTCCCGCCGGGCACCGGCACCCCGGGCGGCACGCCGCCGGGCACGACCCGCACCAACTACGGCCCGGACGACCGCGACGAGGACGAGGGCCGCTCGCGCCTCGCCGTCGGCGGCGCGATCGCGGCGGTCGTCGTGGTCCTGATCGTCATCGTCGTCCTGGTCACCGGCGTCCTCGGCGGCAGCGACGACAGGGGCACGCAGGCGTCGAGCACGCTGCCCGGCGCCACGTCGACCCCCAGGACCAGCAGGACGAGGGCGCCGAGGAATTCGACCCCGCCCGCCGCCGCGCCCAAGCCCGGCACCTACGAGGTCTCGGTCCTCAACGGCACGACCGTCCCCGGCCTGGCCCGCGGCGTCGCCAACCGGCTCCAGAACACCAGGTTCAAGATCGGGACCGTCACCAACGCCGCGACCCAGGACCGCTCGGCGACGCTCGTCGAGTTCGCGCCCGGCCACCGCGCCGAGGGCGACGCGGTCGCCAAGGCGATCGACGTCGGCTCGGACTCGATCCAGGCGCTGTCGCCCGGGTCGAAGACGATCGCCGGCGAGAGCGCGGTGGTGGTCGTGACGGTCGGGTCCGACCAGAACCAGACGCCGGCCGCCCCGACCGGAACGACGACGACGCCGTAGCCGCCGCGGCGGCGTCTGGCGAAGACCGTTGGCCGGCTTCCTCGATCTCCCCGAGCGCAGCCCCAAGCCGCGCGACCGTGGGCTCACGCACGTCCTGGACAAGGGCCTGTCGTGTGGCGAGGTCGACGCGCTGATGGAGGTCTGCGGCGACGCCGTCGACATCGTCAAGCTCGGCTGGGGCACCGCGCTGGTCACCCAGAACCTGGAGGCCAAGCTCGCGCGCTTCCGCGCCCACGACATCCCGGTCGTCCTCGGCGGCACGCTCACCGAGGTCGCCCTGCGCGACGGCCGCCTCGAGGGCCTCGTCGCCTGGTGCAGGGAGCTCGGCATCGCCCACGTCGAGGTCTCCGACGGCACGATCGCGCTGGAGCCGGAGCGCAAGCGCGAGATCATCGCGCGACTCGCGCGCGACTTCACGGTCTTCTCCGAGGTGGGCTCCAAGGACGACGAGAAGATCATGGCCCCGTACCGCTGGGTCGAGGAGATCGAGGCCGAGCTGGCCGCCGGGGCGTGGAAGGTCATCGCCGAGGCGCGCGAGTCCGGGACCGTCGGGATCTTCCGCGGCGACGGCGAGGTCCGGATGGGCCTGATCGACGAGATCGCCCACGCGGTCGACGTGGCGTCGCTGATCTTCGAGGCGCCGCGCAAGGAGCAGCAGGTCTGGTTCCTCAAGCGCTTCGGCCGCGAGGTCAACCTCGGCAACATCGCGCCCGCCGACGTCCTGTCGCTGGAGACGCTCAGATTGGGATTGCGTTCGGACACGGTCGAGGCCGACCTGTGAGCGCGGAACGCTTCGCGGGGGCTCAGGTTCCGTTCGCCCACGGCGTGTTCCTCGCCCGGCATGGCGAGACCGACTACAACGCGGCCAGGCGCTTCCAGGGCCACCTCGCGGTGCCGCTGAACGCCCGCGGCCGCGAGCAGGCCCACGAGCTGGCGGCGGTCGCGGCGCAGCGGGAGTGGGCGACGTTGATCTGCTCGCCGCTGCTGCGCGCCCGCGAGACCGCCGAGATCGTCGGCGCCGCGATCGGCCACCACCCGATCGAGGACGCGCGCTTCGCCGAGACCGACTGCGGCGACTGGACCGACCGGATGTTCGCCGACGTGCAGCGCGACGAGCCCGAGCTGTTCGCCGCCTACATGCGCGCCGACCCGGACTTCGCGTTCCCCGGCGGCGAGTCGTTCGTCCACCAGCAGCTGCGCGTCCTGGAGGGCATCGACGCCGCCAAGCTCGGCCCGCGCCCCGCGCTGGTCGTCAGCCACCGCGGCTCGATCCGGCTCGCGCTCGCCGCGCTCTACGAGGACGACGCGCACCGCAGCGCCGCGATCCCGAACGCCGCGCTGGTGGAGCTTCCGTGAGCGCGGCACCCCCGGCGACTCCCGCGCCCACGCGGCGCGCGGCCGTGGTCGTCTTCGGCGTGCTCGTCGTCGCGACGTTCGCAGCGTTCTTCATCGCTCAGCGACTCAAGAACGCGCCGTCGGTCGTCCAGGGCCTGCAGATCGACACCGGCGTGCACCAGAAGGGCGACCCGCCCGCGTTCTCGCCCAACGGCGACGGCCGCCGCGAGCGCGCCCGGATCACGTTCCGCCTCAAGAGGGCCGACGACGTCACGGTCCACATCCTCAACGCCGACGGCGACCAGGTTCGCAAGGTGTATGACAAGCACCTCAAGGCCTACAGCTTCGTCAAGCCGTCGATCGTGTGGGACGGCCGCGACGGCAACGGCCAGCTGCTGCCCGACGGGCGCTACCGCGTCGCGATCACGCTCGCGCACCTGGGCCGGACCGTGATCTCGCAGCGCACGATCCTGCTCGACACGACGCCGCCCAAGCCGCGGGTGCGGTCGATCGGGCCGAGCAAGGCCTACGGGCCGGAGCTGCTGCCCGCGCAGGGCGACGCGCCCGCGCAGGTCCACTTCCTGCCCGCCCAGCGCAACGCGACCGCGCAGGTCTACAAGACCGCGCCGGGGACGCCGCGGCTGGTCCGGACCGACGACATCAGGCAGGGCGCGGTCGAGTGGGCCTGGGACGGGACCAACGAGGCCGGCCGCAAGGTCTCGCCCGGGACCTACCTGGTGGTGTTGCAGTGGCGCGACCCGGCGGGCAACCGCGGGACGTCGGTGCCGCTGGACGCCAGGGGCCTGCCGATCCTCGATCGCGGCAGGCTGCCCGGCCACGGCGGCGTGACCGTCCGCTACCTCGGCGCCCAGACGCCTGCGACCGCGGTCCCGTCCGGCCAGAAGGTCGAGGTCCAGGTCGACGCGCGGACCCAGCGCTACACCTGGAACGTGCACCGCGTCGGGCAGACCGCGGTGCGCGCGCACTCGACCAACCCCAAGACGACGCCGAACGTGCACTTCACGGCGCCGGCCGGCACGTCGGGCGTCTACGTCTTCACCGCGCACACCGCGACGCGCCAGACGCGCGTGGTCCTGCCGGTCCAGTCCAGGCAGTCGGTCGCCGGCACCGCCGCCAGGCCCAAGGGCGTCCTGGTGGTCCTGCCCTACACGACCTGGCAGGGCGAGAACACCGGCGACGACGACGGCGACGGCGCGCCCAACACGCTCGACCTCGGTGGCCCGGTCCGGCCGGTCCGGATCTGGGCGGGCGACGGGCTGCCGGCCGACTTCGTCGACACCGAGGCGCCGCTGCTGCAGTGGCTCGATCGCAACCACCACAACTACGACGTCACGACCGACCTGGCGCTCGCCGCCGGGAAGGGCCCGGCGCTGGCCGGCCATCACGGTGTCCTGATCCCGGGCGACGCGCGCTGGCTGCCGGCGAAGGTCCGGGCGTCGCTGCGCGCGTTCGCGCGCGGCGGGGGCACGGTCGTCTCGACCGGGACCGATGCGCTGCGGCGCTCGGTCGCGCTCGACCGCAAGGGCCGCCTGGCCAGGCCGACGCCCGAGCGCGCGGTCGACCTGTTCGGCGCGCGGATCGGCGCGGTGACGACCAAGACCACCGACTTGACCGTCTTCGACGATGACAAGACGATCGACCTGTTCAAGAACTCCGGCGGGGTCCTGAAGGGCGTCACGTCCTGGGAGCCGACGGCACGCGAGGGCGACGCCTACGCCAAGCCCGCGTCGTCGGCGGTGACCGACGAGGCGAACGGGTCGAAGACCGTCGTCGTCGCCGTGCGCTTCGGCAGCGGCCTCGTGATCCGGCCCGGCTTCCCGGGCTTCTCGCAGCGCCTCTCCGCCAACACCGACCCCGCCACCACCGCGTTGATGGCACGGATGTGGACGCTCCTCTCCCACTGATCCTCGCCGCCCTGTTCGCCGCCGGCGCCATCGTGGCGCCGCGCGCCCGCCTGCGCGCGTGGTCGACGCTCGGCGCGCTCGTGCTGGCGCCGATCCTGCTGATCTCCGACATCTGGGACACCGAGCAGGTGCGGCCGCTGCGCGACCACCCGTCGCTGGCGGTCGTGGGCGTTGTGCTCGGTCTTGCCGCGCTGGCCGCGCTGGCCGTGTGGTTCGACCGCACGCCGTCGGCCTTCCCGCTCTGCGCCGCGGCGGCGATCCCGTTCCGGATCCCGATCTCCTCCGGCGGCTCGACGTCGAACCTGCTGGTGCCGCTGTACGTCGTCGTCGGCGCGGGCGCGCTGGCCTACGCGATCCCGCGGATCGCCGGCGAGCGCGGCGACGAGCGCGAACGGCCCGCGACGATGTTGGAGTGGTTGCTCGCCGGGACGATCGTGTTGTACGCCTTGCAGGCGTGGTACTCCAAGGACTTCGACAAGGCGCTGGAGAACGCGGTCTTCTTCTACGTCCCGTTCGCGTTGCTGTTCGCGCTGCTCGCCCGGATCACGTGGTCGCGCAAGCTGATGGTGCAGGTGCTGACCGTGTTGTCCGTGTTGGCGCTGGCCTTCGCGTGCATCGGGTTCGTGGAGTACGCGACGCGGCACCTGTTCCTGAACCCGAAGGTCATCGCGTCCAACCAGTTCGAGTCGTACTTCCGCGTCAACTCGCTGTTCTTCGACCCCAACATCTACGGGCGCTTCCTGGCGATCGTGATGATCGGGCTGGCCGCGGTGCTGATCTGGGCGTCGCGGCCGCGCGACATCTGGACGGTCACGCTCGTGCTCGCGGTGCTGATGGCGGGGCTCGTCCTGACGCTGTCGCAGTCGTCGTTCGCCGCGCTGTTGTTGGGGCTGTTGGTCCTGGCGGGCGCGCGCTGGTCGCCGCGGTGGGCCGTAGGCGTAGGGGTTGCCGCGCTGGTCGTCGGCGCGATCTTCATCGTCGCCGCGCCGTCGTCGATCCGGCTGGACCTGAACTCGTCCAAGGGCGCCGACACGGCGACCTCCGGCCGTTACGACCTGCTCAAGGGCGGGATCAACCTGTTCGGCGACAAGCCGCTGAAGGGCTACGGGTCGGGCGCGTTCTCGCGGGCCTACCGCCACGCCGAGAGGGGCTCGTCGGCCGAGAAGGCCGTGAGCGCGTCGCACACGATCCCGATCACGGTCGCCGCCGAGCAGGGCCTTCCGGGCTTGTTGGTGTACATCTGGCTGCTGGTGGCGGCGTTCCTGGCGCTGCTGCGCGGCGTCCGCGGCGATCCCGTCCGGGCGGCGATCGCCGCGGCGTTCATCGCGCTGGTGCTGCACACGTGGAGCTACGCGTCGTTCCTCGAGGATCCGCTGACGTGGGCGCTGCTCGGCACGGGCCTGGCGCTGTCGCTGGTGCCGCGGAGGCGGCGGCGGCCCGAGGCGCCGCCGGTGCCCGCCACCGCATGACGCGCGATCGGCGCATCGAGCTGTACGTCGTCGGCGCCGCGGTCGTGGCGGCGGTGCTCTTCTGGGCGCTCGTGCCCACGTACCCCAACTACGACGCCTACTACGCGCTGGACTGGGGGCGCGAGATCGTCCGCGGCCACCTGCCGACGTTCCAGGCCTACCAGGCGCCGACGCAGCACCCGCTGTACCTGGTGATCACCGCGCTGTTCGGCCTGGTGGGGGAGAGCGCCGACCGGTTGTTGGTGCTCTTCACCTGCCTCTGCCACGTCGCCTTCACCTACGCCGTGTACCGCCTGGGCACCGCGATCTGGGACCGCCGCGCGGGCGCGATGGCCGCGTTCCTGGCGGGCTCGTCGTTCGCGCTGTTGCTCTACGCCGCGCGCGCCTACGTCGACGAGCCGTTCCTGGCGCTCGTGTTGTGGGCCGGCGCGCTCGAGGCCGAGCGCACCGTGCGCGGGGGAGACGCCGGCGCGCGCGCCGGCACCGGCCCGGTCTGGGCGCTGCTGATCCTCGCCGGCCTGCTCCGGCCCGAGGCGTGGCTGCTCGGCGGCGCCTACTGGCTCTGGCTCTGCTGGCCGGACCGCAGGCCGCTCTGGAAGCTCGTCCCGCTCGTCGTCGCCGCGCCGCTGCTGTGGTGCCTGGTCGACGCGATCGTCACCGGCGACCCGCTGTTCTCGCTGCACTCGACCTCCGACCTCGCCGACGAGCTCAACCGCTCGCAGTCCTTCAGCAAGGTCCCCGGCGACTTCGTGTCGTTCCTCGCCGACACCGCGCGCCTGCCCGTCGCGCTGGCGGCGATCGCGGGCACCGTGTGGTCGTTCAGGCAGCGCGACTTCCGCGCCGCGCACGTCCCGATCGCGCTGTTCCTCGCAGGGTCGATCACGTTCCTGGCGACCTCGGCCGCGGGCCTCTCGGTCCTGCCGCGGTACCTCACGGTCCCGGCGGTCGCGCTCTGCCTGCCCGCGGGCTACATCGTCACTCGGAGCCGCGCGCTGCTGGCGGTCGCCGTCGTCGCCGGCCTGGCGTTCGTGATCGTCCGCGCCGACGCGTTCGGCAAGCTCGCGACCGAGCTGCGCTTCATCCGCTCCACGCACGACGACCTCGCCGCCGTCCTGCACTCGCCGACGGTCCGGGCCGGGCGCGCCTGCGGCCCGGTGACGCTGCCGAACTACCGCCTGGTGCCCGACACGCGCTGGATCCTCGACGCGACCCAGAAGCAGGTCGGCTCCCGCTCGGCCGTCCAGCGCGACCACGGCGTCGCGCTGCTGCTCGTCGGCGAGAAGCTCCTGCGCCGCTACGGCTTCGCCGACGGCGCCTCGCCGAAGACCAACGCGCCGCCGGACGGGTTCCTCCGCGGCGACATGCGCGGCGGCTTCACCGCCTACATCGCCTGCCCGCCCGCTAGGTGATGCCGAGCGCCCGGAGGCGCTCCCACAGCGGTGCGTTCTGGTCGTGCGCGGTCTGCTCCAGCGCCCACTCGCGTAGCTCCAGGTCCGGCGCGGTGCGCCGTCCCGCCTGCTCCAGCAGCGCGTCGGCGAAGCCCTCGGAGCCGCGCGTCGTCGTCACGGCGTTGGACCACGTCTTGACGCCCGCGAGGTCGAGCGAGACGGTCCGGCGCCCGAGGCGCGCGTACTTGAGGATCCGGTAGGGGAGGCCGGCGTCGTTGAACGGCTCGACCTTGAACGGGACGATCCCGACGTCGGCGCACAGGATCAGCCGCGCGGCCTCCTCGTCGCTGCGCGCGCCGAGCCAGACGAAGCCGGGGTGCTTGCGGCACCAGGCGTAGTCCTCGTCGCCCTTCATCTCGTCGTCGTGCCAGGCGCCGATCAGCAGCAGCGTGAGCCTGCTGCCCAGGCGCTCGCCGACCTGGCGCAGGAGGGTCCAGTCGGTGCGCCAGCCGAGGTGGCCGAGCGACACGGCGATCACGTGGCCCGACGGGTCCGGCGCCGGGAAGTCGTCGGCGGCGAGCGGGACCAGCTCGGCCTCGCGGCCGGCCTCCTCCTCGAGGCGCTTGAGCTCGTTGGAGGCCACGAACGTCAGCGAGGAGAGGTGCGCGGCGGCGTCGTGCAGCTCGGCGAGGCGCTCGCGGCGCGCGGGGCCCGCGTCGTAGGCGTGCTCGTAGCGGTCCCAGCGGCCGTACCAGAGCTCGCAGTCGGGCTCGCGCTGGAGGATCGCGTTGGCGAGCAGGACCTGGACGGGGTGGAAGATCACGACGACCTTCGCGCGGTCGCCGTTGCGGTGCAGGACCTTCAGCAGGCGCTTGGCGGTCCTGCCGGCGAGGCTCGCGCCGACGGCGTGGGGAAGGCGCAGCAGCGCGCCGTACGGGATCCGGGGTGGGTCGACGGCGACGACCGCCTGCGCGCGGAGGAGATCCTGGGCCTGATCGCGCAGGATGAAGCCCTCCAGTGCCCGCGGGAGCAGGAGGAGGGCGAGCGGGCGGAGTTGCTCGTGGGGCGGCGTCGACATGGCGGAGCAGCGGAGCGTAGCCCGCGCGCCATCGCTAGCGTCTCGTCGCGCAATGGCCTCGTTGTTCCGGCGTCTCCTCGCGAGCACCTTCGTCTACCAGGCGCCGAGCATCCTCTCGGCGCTGCTGGCGATCGTCACGCTTCCGCTGTACACGAGGTACCTCTCGACCGCGGACTACGGCTACGCCGAGAACCTGCTGACGGCGATCATCTTCACGTCGATCCTGCTGCGGTTCGGGATCGGCGAGGCGTTCGTCCGGTTCTGGTTCGACGACGAGGACCACGCGCGGCGCGTCGATCTGGCGCGGACGGTGACGTCGTGGACGTTGTACGCGTCCACCGTGGTCGCGCTGATCCTGTTGGTGTTCGCCGCGCCGTTGTCGCGACTGATCCTCGCGCACGAGGACGCGTCGCTGATGGCGTCGGGGATCTTCGGGCTGTGGGCGTTCA
Source organism: Conexibacter woesei Iso977N (assembly GCF_000424625.1). GTDB lineage: Bacteria > Actinomycetota > Thermoleophilia > Solirubrobacterales > Solirubrobacteraceae > Baekduia > Baekduia woesei_A. The sequence goes on along the minus strand of NZ_AUKG01000001.1, from coordinate 458,347 downwards.
CGAACCTCGAGGTGGCCAACGCGCTGCTGCGCGTCGAGGAGCGGCTCAAGACCTACGCCATCTGCGCTGTGTTGAACATCTTGCTCACCGTCGGGCTGACGGTGTTGTTGGTGGTCATCCTCGACAAGGGCGCCCGCGGCTACGTGCTGGGCAACTACGGCGCGTCGACCGTGATCCTGCTCGTCCTCTGGGTCCTGCTGCGCGACCGCGTCTCGTTCCGGCCCCCGCGGCGGACGGTGGCGCTGCTGCGCTTCGGCGGGCCGACCGTGCCCGCCGACGCGGCGGCCTTCGCGCTCAACGTGGTCGACCGGACCTACATCCTGCACCACGACTCCGCGGACGCCGCCGGGCGCTACGGCTTCGCGGCGAAGCTGTCGACGGTCGTGATCGTCGCGGTGCGCGGGTTCCAGGCGGCGTGGCCGCCGTTGGCGTACAGCGTGACCGACGAGGCGCAGGCGGCGCGCCTCTACGCCCGCGTGACGACGCTCTACGTCGCGGTCACGGGCGTCGTGGTGTGCGGCGTGCTGCTGGTGGGCCGGTGGGCGGTCCGCGCGCTGGCCGACGACCCGTCGTACTACGGGGCCTCCGCCGCGCTCCCCTGGGTGGCGCTGGGCTGGGCGCTCTACGGGTTGGTGCTGGTGTTGATCACCGTCGCGGGCCGGGCGAAGGTCACCAGCCGCAACTTCCCCGCGACGCTGGCCGGCCTCGTGGTGAACGTCATCCTGTTGGTGACGCTCGTGGACCCCCTCGGGATCGCCGGCGCGGGCATCGCCCTCTGTGGCGCCTACGTCGTGATCGTCTTCGTGTTGTACATGTTGACCCGCGACCTCTTCTCGGTCCCCTTCGAGTGGCCCCGCCTCGCATCGGCGGTCATCACCCTCACGACGATCGGCCTGGCGGGCGAGCTGCTCCTGCCGACCCACGGAGCCCTCGGCCTCGCAACCCGCTTCGCCCTCCTCTGCCTCGCACCCCCCGCGCTCGTCCTCACCCGCGTCATCACCATCCCCGAGCTCCGCCGCCTCCAAGAGCTCCGCCACCAGCCGGCCTGAGGCGGCGCCCCTCTCCTGCACGGTCTAGGCTGAGGCCGCGATGGCCGGCTCGGACGACGACATCTGGGACCTTCCGCTCGGCGGGCTCGTCGACGACGGCGCCGTGCTCGCCGTCATCGAGGAGCACGCGGAGCTCGATCCGCTGCGCCCGGGCTGGGACCTCCGCCTCGCCTACGAGCTGCAGCTCGCCGAGCTGTACCGCGACGTCGAGCGCTGGGTCGTGCCCGGGTTCTGCCACATCTGCCGGCGCCTCACGCCGATGTTCTGCGACTGGGTGTCGGCCTGGGGCGGGACGCCGAACTACCGCGAGCGCCTGCACTGCCGCAACTGCGGCCTCAACAACCGCCAGCGCTTCACGGGCGAGCTGCTGCGGCGTCTGGGCGCGCCGCCGTACTACCTGTTCGAGACCGTCACCGGGTTCTACACCTGGGCGAAGGCGACGCTGCCCGAGGTGACCGGGAGCGAGTACCTCGGCCACGACATCCCGGGCGGCACGATCGTCCAGGGGCTTCGCCACGAGGACGCGCTGAACCTCTCGTTCGCCGACGACAGCTACGGGACGATCGTCTCTTGCGACGTGTTCGAGCATGTCGCCGACATCGACCGTGCGCTCGCCGAGTGCGTCCGCGTGCTGCGCCGCGACGGCGTCCTCCTGCTCTCGGTGCCGTTCACGCCCGACCAGCCGACCACGGTCAAGCGTGCCGAGCTCGGGCCCGGCGGCGAGGTCATCCACCTCGAGGAGCCCAACTACCACGGCAACCCGCTCGACCAGGAGAGGGGCTCGCTCACCTTCTACGACCACGGCTGGGACCTGGTCGACCGGATGCGGGCCGCCGGCTTCCGCGACGTCGGCGTCGTCGCCTACTGGAGCCAGCTCCACGGCCACCTCGGCCGGGGCCTGCAGTTCCAGCTGCTCGCGCGCAAGTGAGGCGCGCCAGGCCCTGCGGCCCGTGGCGTCTCGGCCACGAGGCGCCACGGGTCGGTCGGGTCCGGCGTGCGCCGCGCTGAACCTCATCCCCGAGTGGATCTGGCGTGCGTGCCGATCCATCGCGCAGCGTGAGGCGACTGTACGCCTGGTCAAACCCCGTGTGGCGTCGAGGCGCATCGGACATTCGTCCGGCCCCGAACCGAAATTGAGGATGGTGAAGCTCCGAAATTGCGGAGCGGCCGGAAGCTTCGAGTTCCGGTGTGCTGCGTGCCTTACAGCGTCGGGCCGCCGCGGTTGAACTCGTGCGCGGCCTCGCGCAGGCCCTCGCCGCGCGATGGGCGCAGCGTCGCGGTCACGTGCTTCCAGTAGCGCTTCGGGTCGTGGCCGGGCGCGACCGTCGCGACCAGCGCCCGGACCGCGTACGTCCACGCCGTCAGCACCCGCACCACGAACGCCGCGCCGGCGGAGTGGTGCTTGCGCATGTACCGATCGCGGTTGCGCGACAGCTCGACGATCCGCCGCTCCGGAACCGCGCCGGTCGACAACTGCTCGTGGTGGAACGCCTCGGCGCCCGGCACCCACAGCGTCGACCACCCGGCGTCGGCGAGCCGCTTGCAGAAGTCGACCTCGTCCGAGTACACGAAGAACTGCGGGTCGAACCACCCGATCTCCCTCGCCGCGTCCCGCCGGACCAGCAGCGCCGCCGACTGCGCCCAGTCGACCCGCCGCGTCCTCCGGCCGCGCGACTGCACCGTCAGCCGCTTGTGCAGGAACAACGCGCCAACCACGGCGGTCGCCGGCGTCGGGAACCGCCACGCCGACGGCTGCACCCGCCCGTCCGGGCGCAGCAGCTTCGCGCCCGCGGCACCCGCGCGCTCCGCACCGGTCAGCGCCGCGTGCAGCTTCAGCGTCGCCCCCGGCTTCAGCTCGCTGTCCTCGTTCAACAACAAGCAGAACCGCCCGCGCGACCGTTGCAGCAGGTGCGAGTCGTTCTCGCCCTTCCCGCGCCGCTGATCGAGCGCCACGACCTCGGTCACCGTCGGATGCCGCCTCGCAGCGCCCGCGCTCCCGTCGGTCGACGCGTTGTCGAGCACCAGCACCTCGGCCTCGAACGGCAGCGCCGCCCGCTCCGCCGCGATCGCATCCAGGCAACGCACGAGCAGCTCGCGCTGCTGCGTGTTGACGACGCAATAGGAGACCTCGACAGCCACGGCGCGTCAGGGTGCCAGATCCGGCGCCCCGACCGGTGGCTCACCGATGAGGTTCAGGGCCCTCACGCAGCCGCCCCGGAACACCGACCTGTCACCGTCGACAGGTCGCATCCGCACGATCCGCGGCGACCCCGGGACCAGCGTGAACGCGTCGTCCTCCGGGACCCACCCCGGGACGTCGATCCGGACGCCCCACGCGACGCGCTCGGCGCGCAGCGCGACGACGCCGTCGCGCCACTCCGCCTCCAGCCCGAACGCCTCCGCGACCAGCGGCGGCCCGACCGGGAAGTGCACCGCCTGCGCGAGGACCGCGTCGCCGCTGCGCAGCGTCGCCACGACCGTGTCGTGCGGCGCCGGCCCGAACCGGTAGGCGTACGAGACGTCGAGGAACCGCCTCAGCACGCCCTCGACGCTCAGCCGCTCCACGCCGTGCGGCGCGACGACGATCTCCTCCGACCCCTCCGCCAGGACCTGCGCGCCGCCCGCCAGGACCACGACGTCCACCACCGCGTGCAGCGGCTCGGCCGCGTCGTTCGCCACGTGCACGTCGAGCCCGTTGAGCCCCTCGTCGGTGAACCACACCGCCCGCGGCTGCAGCACCGGCGCCAGGCGGCGCAGCGCGACCTTCGCCCGGCCATCCACATCAAGAACACCCCACCCGGACCCCGGGCGCAGGTCGCGCGACCACAGGATCAGCCCGCCGCCGCAGCCCGACCCCGCGCGCCGCCAGTCGCCGAAGACGTAGGCCATCAACTCGCCGGTCATCTGCCGCGCCAGCTCCCAGTAGCGCGGGTGCGAGCGCTCGACGCCCCACAGCTCCCGCAGGTAGTGGTCGCGCACGTCGGCGAAGTCCCAGTCGGACCCGACGTCGCGCATCACGCCCACGTCATGGTCCTCGACGTCGCCCGGCACGTTGGCGAACGCCAGGCACTCCGAGGCGAACCGGACGCCCGCCGTCCGGACGTCGCTCAGCGGCCGCCGGTAGCCGCCGACGCCGAACCAGTTCGCGACGCCCTCGCGCGGGTGGAACGGCATCGCGCCGCCACTCGGCGCGTTGGTCACGTAAGGGACGTCGCCCACGCCCGCCTCCCGCGCGCAACCCGGGAGCAACTCCTCCAACAACGCGCCGCGCGCGAGCGCCGGGTCGACGCCGAACATCGCCGCCTGCTGCTCGATCTCGGAACCCCCGCACAGCACCGCCAGCGACGGCCGCCCGCCGATCCGGGCCAGCACCTCGCGCGCTTCACGGACAACCTGCTCGGCGAACGCGGGATCCTCGACCGGGTAGTCCATGTTGGCGAACATGAAGTCCTGCCAGACCAACAACCCCAACTCGTCGCACAGGTCGTGGAACGCGACGTCCTCGTAGACCCCGATCCCCGGGATCCGCACCATGTTGATCCCCGCGTCGCGCAGCAGCTCCAGCGTCGCGCGCGCCTCGCCCTCCGGGACCGGCGTCCAGACGACGCCTCGCGCGAACATGTCGATGCCATTGACCACGCACCGCGCCGCGTCGTCGCCGAGCGTCCGGAACCCCGTGCGCCCGACGCCGACCTCGGCGCCGTCGACCCGCAGGACCACGTCGTGCAACGCGGGCGTCCCGTGGGTGTGCGGCCACCAGAGCGCGACGTCCGGGATCCGGACCTCCGCGCGGCCGTCGACGAGCGGCGCCGCGATGTTCCCGACGACCACCTCGCCCTCGACGCCCGGCGCCGAGACGGCCAGCACGCCGTCGTCGCCCTCGACCCGCGGTCGCAACACGATGTCATCAACTTGCAAAACGCCCCGCCGCCGCACGAGCCACACCGGCCGCCACGGCCCCACGACCGGCGGCCCCGGGGCGAACCCCGGCGCGCGGCCGAGCACCGACGTCCGGACGAACCGCAGCGCGCCCGCGTTCTCCACCACCTTGGTCCGCCACCGCTGCCGCGGCCGCTTCGGCTGCTCGGCAAGGACATCAACAAGGGCGCGGCAGCGGATCGTCAGGACGTTCCCGCCGTCACGCAGCAACCCGCCGACGTCCACGCGCTGCGAAGCGAACATCGACGTCCCCGCCGCGACGAGCTCGTCGTTCAGCGTCGCCTCCCACACGGTGGCGACGCCGTCGAAGACCAACTCCACCGTCTCGCCCGGCGCCGCGGCCTCGGCGTCGAACGACAGCACGAACGTCGCCGCCGCGTCGTCGCTCGGCACGCCGCCCTCGACGTGCGCGAACCCCTCCAGCCGCCGGGCCGTCAGCCCGCCATGCTCAGGCCAGCGCGGCATCCAGCCCGCCGACGGCGCGCTCCCACGCCGCGGCGAGGTTCCCGACGACCGGCGCGGGATCGAAGACCTTCCGGCGTGCGAGCTTCAGCGACAACATCATCGAGCCGCTCACGATCTCATCCATCGCAGACGCGATCTCCTCGCCGTCCGGGCCGAGCAGCCAGCGCACGTGCGCGGCGAGCAGCTCGAAGGCGCTCCCGACCATCCGGACCGTCGCGAACGCGTACTCGTGGTAGCGCTGCGGCTCGCCCGCCAGCAGGTCCGGGAGCGACACCGCCAGCGCCGCGCCGAAGCGCGTGAACGGGTTGGTCACCGGCCGCTTGCGCAGGTGCCCGGCCAGGCACGCGCGCGCGGCGTCGAGCAGCTCGTCGCCCCGCAGTGCCGGGCCCGCGTCGAAGCGCACCAGCTCCGTGTACGGCGGCAGGTGCGCGACGGCGCTCGCGAACACGCCCGCGTAGTCCTCGCCCGAGAGCTCGTACCGGCCCGCGTTGTGGAAGTAGCGCAGCCACCCCGCCTCGCGGTCGATCGCGTCCGCCGCCACCGACGTCTTGACGTGCTCGGACCGGTACGACGTCGCCGCCGTGTCCGGCAGCCACCACGCGTCCAGCTCGACGATCATCGACCGCCCCGCGGCCAGCTGCTCGGCGATCTGGTCCGGGATCGCCCGGTAGGGCTGCATCTCGTGGATGTCGATGCCGTACAGGAGCTCGAGGTCGCCCGGGGCCGGCTTGAAGAACGTCCACTGGTCGCCCTCGAAGTCCATCCGCGCGTTGATCCCCAACATCGCCAGCGGCTCGTAGCCGCGCGCGTGGACCAGCTCGATCAGGACGTCGGTGTAGCAGTTGGTCTCGACGTAGGTCCGGCCCGGCCGGTGGACGGCGTGCGGGACGTAGACCTCGGCACCCGTGTCCACGGCGCTCACCCTACGGAGTCCCAGAGCAGCGAGCGAACCTCACCCGGCCAGGCCGCGACGTCGAGGCCGTGGGTCTTCAGCAGCGCCAGGACGATCCGCTCGTGGCCGAAGCCGAGGCACGCGGTGTGCGCGGTCCCGCCGTCGGCGGTCTCGATCCCGTACAGGCCGGAGAAGTGGTCCTGGTGGTAGTTGAAGGACGCGATCGCCGTCGGCTCCGGATCGGTGATGTCCACCAGGATCTCGAACTTCAGCGCCTGGTCGCGCTGTGAGGCGGCCATCATCCGGCCGGCGCGGCCGAAGAACGGGTCGTTGGCGACGTCGAAGCGCGCGTCCAGACCCAGGTCCACCAACAACGCCAGCGCGCGGTCGCGCCAGCTGTCACGCCACGTCTGCACGGTCTCGGGCTCGGCGATCCGGACCAGCTCGCGCATGTGGAACATCTGCAGGCGCGCGGGGTCGCCGGACGGCTCGTGGCGGAACGCGTAGGACGCGCCCGGGTCGATCGTCACGCCGCCGGCCGGCAGCGTGCCGCGCCGCGCGACCGCGGGGTAGACCGGGTAGCAGACGGCCGGCGTCAGGCAGAGGTCGGACGGGTGCTGGTGCTCGGACCAGTCGCCGTGCTGCCCGGCCACCTCGGCCATCGCGCGGGCCTGGCCCTCGCTGCCCTCGAAGGCGAACACGGAGCCCGCGAGGTGCGGGAAGTTCTCCAGGTAGCCGAGGTCCTCGATCTGCCTGCGCGGCAGGACCGGGGGGAAGCGGAGCACTTCCGGAGTCTCACCGGCGGCGAGCGCCGCCCGCGTCACGTAGGCGTCGAAGGCCAGCCGGACGGCCTCGTAGTCCGACCCGCGCCCGTACACGCCGGGGACGCCGGACGGGATCAGGTGCCCGGCCTCGACCAAGGCCTCCAACAACTGCGCCTGGGACTCAGACGCCTCGCGGTACGCCGCCATGTGCGCCTAGACCTCCTTGGCGATCAGCAGGAGCTGCGCGTTCGTCTGGTGGATGCGCTCGTTGGCGACCATCAGCGACGCCGACATCGAGTCGCGCAGGTGGCGCCCGATGCTGAACGGGGTGTCGTTCTTGAAGCCGACGATCCCGCACACGCCCATCGCCTGCTGACAGACGACCGGCGCCTGCTCGGAGGCGGCGAGCTTCAGGTTGTTCATGCGCAACGCGAAGGCCATCGTGGAGAGCTTCTCGCGGTCGTCGGCGGCGCCGTTCCACATGTCGAGCGACGAGTGGACCTCGGCGCGCAACAGCGACAGCTGCGTCATGACGTGGCTGAGCTTGACCGCGGCCGGGACCGGTTGGCCGGGCGCGCGCTTGGCGGCGGCGCGGACGAAGGCGCGGGCGCGGTCGAAGGCGTCGGTGGCGATCCCGAGCCAGATGTGCGACCACAGCAGGTGGCTGATCGGGACCATCGACTCGGTCGAGATCGCCGGGAAGGGCTGGCCGAGCACCTGCTCGGTGGGGACGGTCGCGCGGACGACGTAGCCGGGCGAGCACGTGCCGCGCATGCCGAGCGGGTCCCACGTGCCGGTGGGCTCGAGCGTCGTCTGGTCCTTGGCGGCGAGCACGAGCACCTGGGCGTCGGCGTCCGGGTGGGCGCGCAGCGTGACGAGGAGGTCGTCGGCGTAGGCGCCGTAGGAGACGGTGGGGGCCTGCTTCTCGAAGGACGCCATGCCGCCGTCGCCGGGCGTGAGCGCCGCGACCGAGCGGCTCATGTCGCCGCCGGTGCCGACCTCGGAGGTGACCGAGGCGATCAGGCGCTGCGAGACGACGAGGTCGCGCAGGTAGTCCTCGAACCACGGCGAGCCGTCCAGGTGGCGCACGATCGTCGCGACCTGGATCTGGTGCATGGCGTACACCATCGCCGAGGCGCCGCAGCGGCGGCCGAGCTCGAAGCAGGCCTGGGCGACGGCGTCGAAGGAGACGCCGGCGCCGCCGTACTCGGCGGGGACGAGCGCGGAGAGCGCGCGCTGCTCGCGCAGCGCGGCGAAGGTCTCCTGCGGGAAGCGGGCGTTGCGGTCGACGTCGTCGGCGTTGGCGGCCGCGATCTCGTCGGCGATCTGGGCGATGCCGGCCAGGAAGGCGGCGTCGCGGTCCGTGTCGACGGTCATGCCACGAGCGGCGCGTCGAGCTGCTGCAGGGCGGCGGCGATCGACGCGACCGACTCGAAGACGGAGCGCTTCAGCATCTCGTCGGGGAACTCGACGTCGAAGGCGTCCTCGAGCGCGAGCATCACGTTGACGCTCGCATGCGAGGTCATGCCCGCCTCGTAGAGGGAGTCGCCATCGGCGAGCGTCTCCACGTCGGCCGCGAGGCGGCCGTGCTCCTTGACGATCTCACGGACTTCGGGAAAAGACACGTCCGTCATTATCGGTGCTCTCGGTGGAGATCTTGACCGGTGGATGCAAGGCCGCCTGCCTATGTCCCCACGACGACAGCGGCCGCGTACTCGTCCTCATGGGTGAAGGAGAGCGCCAGGTCGGAGATTCCGCCGCTCCTGGCGGCTTCCGCCGCGGTGCCGTGCAGCGCGACCCTCGGAGCGCCCTCGGTCTGCCGAATGACCTCGATGTCGGTCCAAGCGACCGCCTCGTCGCGCTTCACCTCCAGGACCTTCATCACCGCCTCCTTGGCAGCGAACCGCGCCGCGAGCTTCAACGCCTCACCCCGGCAATCGGCCTGCTCCTGCGCGGTGTAGACCCGATCCAGATACCGCTGCCCATGCTCCTCCACGGCCTCAGCAACACTCGCGACCTTCACCAGATCAATGCCCACCCGCATGCCCGGGACCCTATCCCGCGCCGCGTTTGCCGGTGTGCCGCGTAGGGTCGGGGGATGGGTGATGTGCGGTTGGAGCGGTGGGCGGAGCGGGATGCGGGGTTGCTCGTGGAGCTCAATGGCGATCCGGAGCAGATGGAGCATCTCGGGGGGCCGGAGACGGCGGAGAAGCTTGCTGATCGGCAGGAGAGGTATGTCGCCGCTGAGTGGTGCTTCGTGGTGGTCGATGGGGATGGGCGGCGTGCGGGGTGGGTCGGGTTCTGGGAGTCGGAGTGGAGGGGGGAGGTGGTCCTGGAGATGGGGTGGTCGGTCAGGAAGGACCTCCATGGCAGGGGGCTCGCGAGCGCGGGCACGCGACTTGCCGTCGCGCGGGCCGAGGTGGCGGCCAGGGAAGCCGGCTTGGCGAGGATCGTCGCGTTCCCGAACGTCGAGAACGTCGCCTCGAACCGCGTCTGCGAGCGCGCCGGGTTCGCGCTCCTGGAACGCGATGCCGACGTCGAGTACCCGCCCGGTCACAGGATGCGCTGCAACGTCTGGGCGCTAGCGGTCGGGTGACGTGTCGGTCTTGATGTAGGAGTACGGCGCGGAGCCCGCTCCGTCATCCGACGTCAGCGCCGGGCAGCCGTCCCGCAGGTCCTCGCAGCCGACGGCGCTCCCGTCGGCGCGGTGGATCGCCAGGCGCGAGTGGTAGTAGAACGACAGGTCGTTCGGGTCGTGCCTCGGGTCGACGGCCGCGCCCAAGGGATCGGACCGCCAGCGATCGCTGAGCAACCGCGCGTCGGCGCTCGCGTCGCCCTTCACGTACTTGTCGAACCACGCCGTCGTGTACCAGGCCGCGAGGTCCGGGCCGCGCAGCGACGCGCCGAACGCCGGGTTCGGGATGTAGGAGAAGTCGAGGTGCGAGCCGCCGCGGATGATCAGCTCGCCCGAGTCCACGCCCGCCGCCGTGTACGCGTGCGAGGCCGCCGACTTCCCGTCCGGGTCCGGCTGCGACAGGTTCGGCGTCGCCGGCAGGCCGTAGTCCGCGGAGATCCCGAGGCCGGGCTTCGTGATCGGCGGCGTCGTGCGCTGCGACGCGTCCACGCACGATCCCTCACCGAGCGACGCGCCGTCCGGGCCGGCCACCCCCGAGGCGGCGGGCTCGCCGAGGTTGTCCCACGCCACGACCGCCTTGACCCGCGGGTCCCACTGCGCGACGTACGACACGCCCGCCGCGCCGTACGAGTGCCCCGCGAGCCCGATCCGCGAAGCATCCACGAGCGACGCGAACGGGTTGTACCCCGTGTCGAGCCCCGCCGCCACGCGCCGGTCCTGCTTGGCCGCGTGCGACGTCCCCGACGCGCACGACGGCCGCGGCTCGTACGGCCTCGCCCTCGTCGACAGGAAGAAGTCCAGCGCGTCCACCGTCCCGTCGAAGAACGGCCGCCCGTCGGTCTGCGACGGCGTCCCCTCGCCGGCATCGGCGCCCTCGCCGAGGGTGTCCGACTGCCCTTGCCCCTGCGGGTCGAACGTCAGGACCACGTACCCCGCCTTGGCCAGCGCCTGCGCCGCGTACCAGTACATCTGCTCGTCGGCCTGCACCGACCCGTTGGTGATCACGACGCCCGGCCGCTGCGCCGGCCCGGACCGCGTCGCCCACACGTGCCCGCTCAGCGTCGCGCCGTTGCGCGCCGTGAACAGGACCGGCTCGACCAACCCGTAGTCCTTGCTCTTCCAGTCGTACAGCCGCGGGTCGCCCGCGCAGCCGTCCACACCGTTCCAGCACAGGTCGCTGACGAACTCGCGCTCGGGATCCCTCGCCTGCGCCGCGGTCGCCGCCAGCCCGTTCTGCAGGCTCACCCTCCGCAGCAGCAGCTGCACCGGCGGGTCGAGGTACGTCGCCTGCCGCTCCAGCGTCTTGGAGAAGTTGGTGGCCTCGGTCACGGGGTCGAACGCCGCAGCGCTCCCCGCCCCGAAGACCAACAGCACGACGACACCCGCGAGCACTCCCCAGACCCGGAACATGTGGTCTGGAACGCAGCGGTTCCCCAGAACTGGCGGTCCGTCAGCGCAGCAGGTCCCCGATCGCCTCGCGCACCAGCGCGGCGATCTGCTCGGGGTCCTCGTCCGCGAACGCGTTCGCGCTCTCCGCGAACACCTCGGTGATCGTCCCGACCACGGCCGCCATCCGGACCCGCTCGCGCAGCGGGATCGCTTCCGAGCCGATGATCCGCGCAAAGCGCGCCTCGATGCCCGGATCCTCCTCGGCGATCCGCGCGGCGATGCCGGCGAACGCGTTGCGGTTGCGGTCGTGCAGGAGGATCAGCTCGCGGTTGTCCACCATGAAGTCGATCATCTCCTCCGCCAGGCGCGGCCAGATCGCGTAGCGCGCAGGCCCGTCGGGCGCCGCCTCGAGCGCGTCGAGCAGGCCCGACCCCAGCACCTGCAGGCGGCGGTGGAGCTCCAGGAGGATGTCCTCCTTGCGCTCGAAGTAGTAGTAGAGCGCCGCCTTGGTGATCTCCAGCCGCTCGGCGATGTCGCGCAGCGACGTCTTGTCGTAGCCCTGGCGTGTGAACAGCTCCTGCGCGACGTCGAGGATCCGCTCGCGCGTCTCGATGCCCTGGCTGCCGCGTGGTCGTGCCATCTCCGGACAGGTTACTTGACGGCCGGTCAATTACCGCTATGGTGGCGGTCCTCCCAGTTACTTGACGACCGGTAAGCCAACAACCATGACCCTCTCCTCCTCTCCCTCCCCAACCACCGACGACCAGCCCTTCCGCCTGCGCTGGGTCGTGCTCGCCGTCGTGATGACCGCCAACGTGATGGACGCGATGGACGCCACGATCGCCAACATCGCCGGCCCGTCGGTCCGCCAGGACCTCGGCGGCTCCGCCTCGGCGCTGCAGTGGATCGCCGCCGGCTACACGCTCGCGTTCGCCGTCCTGCTGATCGCGGGCGCCCGGCTGGGCGACATCTTCGGCCGCCGCCGCGTCTTCCTGATCGGTTCCGCCGGCTTCACGCTGTTCTCGGCCGCCTGCGCCGCGGCGCCGTCGATGCCGGTCCTGATCGCCTGCCGCGCGCTCCAGGGCGCGTTCGGCGCGCTGATGATCCCGCAGGGCTTCGGCTTCCTGAAGCAGGTCTTCCCCAACCAGTCCGAGTTCGACAGGGCCATGGGCTTCCTCGGCCCGGCGACCGGCGTGCCGCTGCTGCTGGCCCCGATCGTCGCCGGTGCGCTGATCGACGCCAACTGGCTGGACGTCGGCTGGCGCCTGGTGTTCCTGATCAACGTCCCGATCGGCATCGCCGCGCTGGCGGCCGCGATCCCGTCGCTGCCCGACAGCCCCCATCGCCCGCAGCTGAAGCTCGACCTCGGCGGCGTGGGCCTCGTCGGCCTCGCGGTGCTGGCCATCATCTACCCGCTGATCCAGGGCCAGGAGAGCGGCTGGCCGCTGTGGACGTTCGCGATGATCGCCGCCGGCCTCGGGTTGTTGTACGCCTTCATGCGCCATGAGCGCAGCCACGAGGAGAACGCGCTGATCGAGCCCTCGCTGCTGCGCAACCGCGACTACCTCAGCGGGATCGCCGTCGTGCTGTTCTTCTTCGGCGCGTTCTCAGGGTTGTTGCTCTGCGTCTCGCTCTACGGGCAGCTCGGCGAGGGCTGGTCGCCGCTGCACGCGGGCCTGACGCTGACGCCGATGGTCATCGGGATCGTGATCGGCATGACGATCTCCTTCGCGCTGGTCGAGCGCCTCGGCCGCCACCTGCTGCACATCGGGATCGTGCTGATCGCCATCGGCAACGTCGTCATCGCGCTGGTCCTCACCGGCGCCGACAGCGCCGGGACCTGGGACCTCGTGCCCGGGCTCCTGCTCGTCGGCGCGGGGGCGGGCACGAGCTTCGCCCAGCTGTTCGGCTTCGTGCTCGGCAGCGTCAACATGGACGAGGTCGGCTCTGCCTCCGGCGTGCTCGAGGCGACCCAGCAGCTCTCGACCTCGCTCGGCGTCGCGGTGCTGGGGACGATCTTCTTCTCGGCCTTCAGGCACCACCTGCCGCCCGAGGCCCTCCAGATCACCGCCTGGGCCTGCCTGGCCCCACTGGCCGGCGCGTTCCTGCTCATCTTCCGCCTGCCGATGCGAGCGCGCGACGAGCAGGAGCTGGCCGCCGCGGCGGCCTAGGGACTCAGCCGCCGGCGGGCTTCGTCGTCGTAGACGAGCACGAGGCCGTCGCGCGGCTCGTCTGAGTCCAGCCACTCGTCGGCCTTGGCCAGGTCGAGCTTGGCGTCGGAGAGGAACGTCGCGACGACGAGGTCGAGCGCGTCCGGCCGCGGGACGTAGCCGGGCTCCCAGCCCATCTGGCCGCCGTTGAGGATCGACAGGCCGTCGGGGCGCAGGTAGTGCAGGCGGAACTGCACGGACGCTTCGTCCCCGTCCATGGTGACGAGGCCCTCCAGCTTGATGAACTCGACGTCCACGGCTGGTGTTCTACACCGAGTAGCGTGGCGCGCGCTGTGCGCGTCGATGTCGTCGATCCGAGTGCGTTCACCCCGCCGTATGACCGGGCGCTGAGTGCTGCGCTGGTGGCGGCGGGGGTGGAGGTGACGTTGGTGACGTCGCGGTTCGCGTATGGCGAGGTGCCGGAGGCGCCCGGCGTCCGGATCGAGGAGCGGTTCTACCGGCGGGTGGTGGGGGCGCCGGGGTCGAGGGTGCGGTTGGTGGCGAAGCTCGCCGCGCATGGGCCGGAGATGGTGGGGTATGCGCGGGTGGCCGCGAGGCGCGCGGATGTCGTGCACTTCCAGTGGTTGACGGTGCAGCCGGTCGATGTGCACCTGCTCCCGAGGAACGTGCCGACCGTCTTGACCGCCCATGACGTCCTCCCGCGCGAGCCGCGTGCCGGGCAGCTGCGGGCGCAGCGACGCCTCTATGAACGCGTCGATCGTGTCGTCGTGCACTCCGAGCACGGTGCGCGGCGGCTCACCGACGAGCTGGGGATCGACCGCGCGCGCGTCCGGGTCATCCCGCACGGGGCGTTCACGCACCTGGCGAACCTGCAAGCCGTGCTGCCCCCGGAGCTGCCCGACACCGACAAGCCGGTCGTCGCGCTCACCGGCCTGCTGCGCCCGTACAAGGGGATCGACGTCCTCCTCCGCGCCTGGCACGACCTCGACGCCGAGCTGTGGATCGTCGGCATGCCGCGGATGCCGCTGCCGGCGCAGCTGCCGCCGGGTGTCCGGCTCGTCCCGCGCTTCGTCAGCGACGCCGAGCTGGCGGGCGTGCTCAAGCGCGCCGACGTCGTCGCGCTGCCCTACCGGGAGATCGACCAGTCCGGCGTCCTCTACGCCGCGCTCGGGCTCGGTCGCCCGCTCGTGCTCTCCGCCGTCGGCGGCTTCCCGGAGGTCGCGGCGACCGGCGCCGCCGCGCTCGTCGCACCCGGCGACGCCGAGGCACTCCACGCCGAGCTGGCGCGGCTGATCGCCGATCCGCAGGCCCGCGCCGCGATGGCGGCCAAGGCGAGCGCGGCCGCGCGCACGACCTACGCCTGGGACGCGATCGCGCGTGAGCACGTCGCGCTCTACGACGAGCTTCGGCTACGTTGAACCGCTCGTGAGGCGCGGGATCTTCTGGACAGCGGCGGGGTTGCTCGGGTGGGCGCAGGTCGGCTACGGCGCGGCGCTCGCCGCGATCGAGCGCGACGCCGACCCGCGCTGGCCGGACCCCGCGAGCGACGACGACCTCCCGACCGTCGCGCTGATCGTCGCCGCCCACGCCGAGCGCGACGTCATCGCCGCGAAGGTCGCCAACGCGCTCGCGCTCGACTACCCGCGCGCCAAGCTCGAGGTCGTCGTCGCCTGCGACGGCTCCACCGACGGGACCCAGGACGCCGCGCGCGCCGCCGGCGCCGACGTCGTCCTGGACCTCCCGCGCGGCGGCAAGGTCGCCGCGCAGGACGCCGCCGTGCGCCGCAGCACGGCGGACGTCGTCGCGTTCTCCGACGCCAACGCGCTGTGGGAGAACGACGCCCTGCGCAAGCTCGTCGCGCCGTTCGCGACCGACACGCGCATCGGCTACGTCTGCGGCCGCGTGTCGTTCATCAACCCCGACGGCGGCACCAACCAGGAGGGCGTCTACTGGCGCTACGAGATGTTCCTCCGCGCCCGCGAGTCCGCGCTGCACTCGGTGACCGCCGGCAACGGCGCGATCTACGCCACGCGCCGCGACGCCTACGTCGAGGTCGACCCCGTCATGGGCCACGACCTCAAGTTCCCCTTCACGCTCGTCCGCGCCGGCTGGCGCTGCGTCGAGCAACCACAAGCACATGCCACCGAGCGCATGGTCCCCGACGTCGAGGGCGAGGCCGCGCGCAAGCGCCGCATGATGTCCCACGCCTGGGCGATCGTCCTGCACGGCGGCCTGCTCGACCCGCGCGGCTGGCCGGCCAAGTACACCATGATGATCGCCAGCCACCGCTGGCTGCGCTACTTCGGCCCGGCGCTGCATGTCATCGCACTACTCACCGCGCCGAAGTGGCTGCGGCGCGCACAGCTCCTCGGCCTCGCCGCCGCCTTCGCGCCGACCCGCGCCAAGCCGGTGCTCCTGGCCAAGTACTACATCCTGACCCAGGGCTCGATCGCCCTCGGCCTCTACGACCACCTCCGCGAGGGCACGCCCGCCGGCTGGTCGCCCCCGGAAGGGACCCGCTGAACCGCCGATGCCCGAGCCCCTGCGCCGCCTCTTCGACGTCCTCGTCTCCGCGACCGTCCTCGCGATCACCAGCCCGATCGTCCTCGGCGCGCTGCTGGCGATCCGCCTGGAGTCCAAGGGCCACCCGATCTACCGCCAGCGCCGCGTCGGCAAGGACGGCGCGCCGTTCGACGTCCTCAAGCTGCGCACGATGGTCTCCGGCGCCGAGAGGATGGGCGCCGGCCTCGCGGTCGACGACGGCGACTCGCGGATCACGAACGTCGGCGCGTTCCTGCGCCGCTCGTCGATCGACGAGCTGCCCAACCTCGTCAACGTGCTCAAGGGCGAGATGTCGATCATCGGCCCGCGCCCCACGGTCCCGGTCCAGGTCGAGCAGTACACCGACCGCCAGCGCGGGCGCCTCGCGCTCAAGCCCGGCATCACCGGCTGGGCCCAGGTCAACGGGCGCGCGTCGCTGCCCTGGCCCGAGCGCATCGAGCTGG
The DNA here is from genome assembly GCF_000424625.1 of Conexibacter woesei Iso977N. Lineage (GTDB taxonomy): Bacteria > Actinomycetota > Thermoleophilia > Solirubrobacterales > Solirubrobacteraceae > Baekduia > Baekduia woesei_A. The sequence continues at coordinate 442,038 of NZ_AUKG01000001.1, read as the reverse complement.
ACCTCTGGTACGCCGAGCACAGGACGACGCGCCTCGACATCAAGATCCTGTGGTTGACCGCCCGGATGCTCGTCACCGGCCACGGCCTCTACAAGGGCGAGACCGGAGGGTGGCAGGACCCATCATGAGCGACCACACCAACAAGGCCGTCATGCTCACGGGCACGGGCAAGCGCTATGACATCGTCAGCGCCTTCGCCCAGCACACGCGCCTCGTCGCGTGCGACCCCAACCCGCTGTCGCCCGCGCAGTACGCCGCGACCGTCCGGACGTCGGTCCCGATGATCAAGGACCCCGACTACGTCCCCGCCCTCCAACGACTTGTCGAACAACACGACGTCGGCGCGATCGTCCCGCTGACCGACCTCGACATCGACGTCCTGGCCCACGCCCGCGCCGACGGCCGCCTGCCCCAGGCGCTGGTCCCCGACCCGCACATCGCCGAGGCCACCTACGACAAGTACGCCTGCCACGAGCTGCTCCTCCAGCACGGCCTGCCGTCGCCGTCGACCACGCTCCCGGACGGCCCGGCGCCGGACTCCTACCCCGTGATGGTCAAGCCGATCCACGGCTCCGGCGCGCGCAACATCTTCCCGGCCCGCACCCAGGCCGAGGCCGAGTTCTTCATCAACTACATCGACGAGCCGGTCATGCTCCAGCGCCTCATGGACGGCCCGGAGTTCTCCATCGACTGCCTCAGCGACCGCGACGGCGTCTGCCTCAACGCGATCCCGCGCACGATGCTGGAGTCCCGCGGCGGCGAGTCGATCAAGGGCACCGTGATCGCCGACGCGGAGCTGATCGACCTCGGTCGTCGCGTCGTGGAGGCCTTCGGCGTCCGCGGCCCCGCGACCGTCCAGGTCTTCCGCGACAGCGAGACCGGCCTCGGCATCACCGACGTCAACACGCGCTTCGGCGGCGCGTTCCCGGCGCCGATCTACGCGTCCAAGCCCGGGCGCAGCTACCCGGAGCTGATCGCGCAGATGGCCAACGGCGAGCCCGTCGAGCCCGCCGTCGGCGACTTCCTCGCGGGCCGCACCTTCACCCGCTACTTCTGGCAGCTGGAGCTCGACGAGCAGCTGCAGCCGACCGGGCGGGACATCGTCACGCCGCCCGGCCCGCCTGCGCCCCGCTGATCCCTACGGGATCAGCTCCGGGCCCTTGTCGACGAAGCGGTCGCGGAAGGCGCGGATCGCGTCCCACGTGTTCGCGTTCACCGTCTTGCAGCCGAGCAGCTGGGTCCAGGCGGTCGCGGCGACCTCGTAGGGCATGTTGGTGTTGTTCTCGAACAACATCATGTGGTACGCGGAGACGCCCTTGCTCTTCTCGTTGAAGAGCGCGTAGAGCTGGTTGCGGACCGCGGCGGGCGCGGTCGGCGCGTACTGGAGCTCGATCCGGCCGTGCTCCAGCGTGTGGACGAAGTTCTCCTTGTCGGGCGTGTTGCCCGGCGCGTAGACGCCGTCCTCGGCCGGAGTCGGCCGGTGGTTGCCGGAGGTCGGCGGGTTCGTCCTGTAGGTGTTGTTCGTCGCGGTGTCGGACGGGAGGTGGGTCCGGCCCTCGCTCGGGTACTGCTTGTAGAAGCACCTGGCGGCCTTGACCGCGGCGTCGAAGTTGGTGGTCCTGCGCGCGGGTAGGGCCACTTCCCTGTAGCTGCCGGCGCTCTGGGCGCCGCCCGACCTCTTGTCGCCACCGCCACCGGCGGCCGACACGATCGCCGCGACGACGGCCGCGATGGCCACGAGGCCGATCACGCCACCGGCGACCAATTGCAAGCGGCGCCTGTTGGCGACCTTGCTGGCCTCGGCCTGCTCGCGCTCTTCGCGCTCGCGGCGGCGGCGCTCCTTCTCCTCCTGGCGGCTCGACATCGCGCGGGAGAGTACCGGTGCTTCGATGAACTGCGCGTAAAGCGCTTGCCGCTCCGGCTCAGGGATCTCCCAGCTTCTAGGCGGCGACGGCGCGGCGGCGGCGCGCGGCGGGCTTCCAGCACTCGGCGATGAAGCCGCCGATCTCGTCCGTCAACCGCTCCGGGGTCATGCGCAGCTCCAGGAACGAGTCGGCCCGCAGCAGCCGCGCGTCGGGCAGCTCGTCGACCAGCGCGCCGGAGTCGCTGAACGGGTGGACCGGGTCGTGGTCGTGGCCGATCACGAGCGCCGGGCGGTCGATCGTCCTGCGGACGTCGCGGTGCGGCGCGACGCGCCCGAAGAACAGCCCCTGCAGCACGGCGGCGCTCGGCCCCGGCTGTTGGCGGACCGTGTCGAGCAGCACGTCGGCGCCCCACACGCGGCCCGTCGGGATCCTGCGCGTCACCGCGGAGACCGTCTTCATCACCGGCTCGCCGAACGTCAGCGCGCACATCAGCGGCGTGAACGCGATCGCGCAGCCGAGCAGCGCGTTGTCGAGCACCGGCATCTCCAGGACCATCCCGCGCACGCGCTCCGGGTGCGCGGCCGCGGCCTCCAGCGCCGTGTTGGCGCCCAGCGACGTCCCGGCGATCACGGCCTCGCGCACGCCGAGGTGGTCGAGCAGCGCGATCACCTGCTCGCCGAAGAACGGCATCGAGTAGGCGGACATGTCGCGCGGCCGGTCGCTGCGGCCGTGGCCGAGCAGGTCCAGCGTCACGACGCGGTTGCCGCGCTTGGCCAGCGCCCGCGCCAGCGGCCGGTGCATCTTCTGCGACAGCAGCAGCCCGTGCAGCAGGACGACCGTGCGCGGCCCGTCGCCGTAGGCGGTGTAGGCGAGGCGGCGACCCTGATGCTCGAAGAACGACGGCATGGACGAACGCTACCGGTGTTCGGACAGTCTTTCGAGCGCCCACACTGCCCAATCGGCTCGTGCCTGGGCCTCGCGCAGGCCGATCTCCAGCCCGATCCGCTGCGAGCGCTCGGCCGGCGTCGCGGGCCGGCGCGCCGCGGCGGTCGCGCGCAGCGTGCTCAGCGCCTCCTCGGCGGCGCGCAGCTCGGCCTCGACGTGCGCGCGGGCGTCGTCGGGATCCATCAACCACAGGAAGAACGTCCGCAGCGCCGCCTCGTCGCGGACCGTGCGGTCGGGCTCGGTCTCCCGCAGCCACTCGCGCACGGCGTCCCTGCCGTCGCCGGTGATCCTGTAGGTCTTGCGCCCGCGCGGCCCGGGCTCGCCGTCGGCGGCGATCAGCCCCTCGTCGGCGAGCCGGTTGAGCTCGGGGTAGATCTGCGAGTGCCCGGCCGACCAGGTCGCGCCGACCGCCGCCTCGAAGCGCTGCGCGAGCTCGTAGCCGCTCATCGGCCGGTCGGCGAGCAGGCCGAGGAGCGCGTGGCGCAGCACCCTGGGCCTGGACGGATGGACCGGAATACGTAGATCTTCACAGGTCTGACCTGACCGGTCATGAAGCCGGTGTGAAGAACGGGCTCAACGCCTATGACGCCGCGATGGCCTCCGCGGTCCGGTGCGCGAGCGCCATCGTCGTCAACATCGGGTTGGTCCCGGAAGCGGTCGGGAACGCGGACGCGTCGCCGATCCAGACGCCGCCGACGTCGTGCAGCTCGCCGAACGGCCCGGCGACCGACGTCTTGGGGTCCTTGCCCATCCGCGCGCTGCCCATGTGGTGCAGCGAGAACGTCGCGTGCTCGAACGGCGTCAGCGGCGCGGCGATCACGCGCGCCGCGAAGTCGTCGATCGACTCGCCGCTGCTGCGCGACCAGTGCAGCCGCTTGCGGTGCAGCGTCACGATCTCCTGGGCGCCCGCGGCCTCGTGCATCAGCGCCATCGTGCGCAGCCCGTGGCGGAAGTTCGCCAGGTCGACGCCGTCGCTGAACGGGTACAGGTGCACCGGGTTGCCGGCGTCGTCGACCGTCACGCGCCCGTGCCCGCGGTCGCGGATCAGGAACACGAGCGCGGAGGAGATCGACGACCGCGCCATGTCGGCCTTGTGCTGCTCGCCGGTCTCCCACGGCACCGAGGATCCGGACACGCCCGGCGACGCGTGCGACGTCTCGACCAGGTAGCCGTAGCCGTCCTGGAGGTTGTTGTACTCCATCGACAGCGCCGACTGGGGCGCGCCCCACCACGCCTTCTGGCCCTCGTCGTAGATGCCGTTGACCGCGGTCGCCGGGTGCAGGCGCAGGTAGTCGCCCGCGGCCGGGCCGCCGATCCCGGACCGCAGCAGCAGCGCCGGCGTGTCGAGCGCGCCCGCGGCGACGACGACCGTGGGCGCCCGGACGGTGACCCGCGCCGTGACGCCCTCGGCGTCCACGTAGGTCCCTTCGACGCCGGTCGCGCGGTCGTTCTCCACCAGCACGCGCTCGACGCGGCAGTTGACGACGAAGCGCGCGCCCGCGTCGGCGGCGTCCTGCAGGTAGGTCTTCAGTGTCCCGAGCTTCGCGCCCGAGACGTCGCCGAAGCCCATCAGCCCCGCGAGGTCGGCGTCGTACCTGTCGGGGTCGGCGTTGCGGGTGATCACGCGGCCGTCGATGCCGAGCTTGGCCGCGCCGTCGAGCAGGCGCTGATTCGGGCCGTTGGCGTCGGAGCAGGCGTCGGTCACGCCGATCCGCGCGCTGACCTCGTCGAGGTGGCGGTCGTACTCCGCGCCCGCGAGGCCCTCCAGCTCGTGGACGTTCTCCCACTCCTCGCGGACCCAGTCGTAGGTCCGCAGGCAGTTGGTCCAGTTGACCGTCGAGCCGCCGCCGAGGTTGGCGCCGGTCATCAGCGCGATCTGGCCCTCGGCGGTCTGCGCCAGGCCGCCCGCGCGGTAGAGGTTCTGGTAGGCCCAGAGCTCGAGCTGGTTGAAGTCGGACTCGTTGTAGTAGCCGCCCGCCTCGAGGACGACGACGTCCTTGCCCGCGCCCGCGAGCTTGCCCGCGATCACGCCGCCGCCGCTGCCGGAACCGACGACGACGACGTCGGCCACGAGCTCCAGGTCGGCGCCCGCGCCCGACGGCCGCGTGACCGGGATCGTCTTCGGCGCGTCCTCGGGGGACGGCGGCACCGCGCGCGGTCCCGGGTAGCCGATCGCCTCCCAGTTGGGGTTCTTGCCCGTCGCCGGATCCGGGATCGCGTAGAACAACAGGAACGTCAGCGCGCGCAGGCCGGACAGCCCGCCGAGCGCGGCCGGGTCGGCGTCCATGAAGCCGTGCAGGATGGCCTCGCGGACCTCCTGGGGCGCGTTGTCGAAGCCCTGGGCGGCCAAGGCATCCAACAACTGCCGGACGCCCTCGACCTGGTCCTCCGGCACCGCGCCGGACCCGAGCTGCTGCGCGATCGCCGCGTCCACGCCGAGGTCCGAGCCCCTGCGCGCCCAGAACCCGGTCGGGTCGTCCTCGCGCGCGACCTCCGGCGCGAAGGTGTCGACGAGCCGCTGCAGCGTCGCCTGCTGCAGCTCGGAGAGGACAACGGCCGCTGGAGGTGTTGACACGGTGTCAGCCTACCTCGCGCGGTCAAGCCCCGCGTGTTAGGGTGACGCCCCCGTCAACTTTCTGGCGCACGCAGGGCGCCGCTCAGGAGGGACTGTCCCGATGGCCAAGCAGCAACGCATCCTCACCGGCCAGGTGGCCGCGATCACGGGCGCCGCGCGCGGCATCGGCCGTGCCACCGCAGAGGCGTTCCTGCGCGAGGGGATGAAGGTCGCGATCGGCGACCTCGACCTCGCGACCGCGGAGAGGACCGCCGCCGAGCTCGGCCACGGCACCGTCGCGTTCCCGCTCGACGTCACCCAGCGCGCCTCGGTCAAGGCGTTCCTCGACGGCGTCGAGGAGCAGCTCGGCCCGATCGACATCATGGTCAACAACGCGGGGATCATGCAGGTCGGCCACACGATCTGGGACGAGGACGACGCCACGACCCAGCGCATGGTCGACATCAACATCAACGGCGTGATGTTCGGGATGAAGGAGATCGTCCCGCGCTTCCTGGCCCGCGGCCGCGGCCACGTCGTCAACGTCGCCTCGACCGCCGGCAAGGGCGGCTTCCCGGGTGGCGGCACCTACTGCGGGACCAAGCACTACGTCGTCGGCGTCACCGAGGCGCTGCGCGCCGAGCTGCGCGGCACCGGCATCGAGGTCTCCTGCGTCATGCCGGTCGTCGTCAACACCGAGCTGGCCAGCGGCCTGACGCCGACGCGCGGCGTCAAGCAGGTCGAGCCGTCCGACGTCGCCGACGAGATCGTCGCCGCGCTCAAGGAGGCGCGCTTCGACGTCTTCGTGCCGCGCTCGGTCGCGGGCATCACCAAGGTGATGAACCTGCTCCCGCGCTCCGGCCGCGAGGGACTCAGCCGCGCGCTGAAGGCCGACCAGGTGCTCGCCCAGATCGACCCGGGCAAGCGCGCGGCCTACGAGCTGCGCGCCTCGCACTCCGATCCGGCGCTCGAGGCCGGTGACCCAACCAGGCAGTTGACCCCGTAACGGGGCCGCGCGGGGGGTAGGTTGTCCTGCATGGAAGCCGCCACCTCCTCAACTTCGATCGATCAGCTGGCCGTCGACACGATCCGGACGCTGTCGATGGACGCCATCCAGAAGGCGAACAACGGCCATCCGGGCCTCCCGATGGGCATGGCTCCTGCTGCGTACGTCCTGTACGCGAGGGTCATGCGCCACAACCCCAAGGACCCGGACTGGCCGGACCGCGACCGCTTCGTCCTGTCCGCGGGTCATGGCTCGATGCTGCTCTACAGCTCGCTGCATCTCGCCGGATACGACCTGCCGATGGACGAGCTCAAGCAGTTCCGCGAGTGGGGCTCGCTGACCCCAGGTCACCCGGAGCGCGACCGCGTCCACGTCACGCCGGGCGTCGAGGTCACCACCGGCCCGCTCGGCCAGGGCTTCGCCAACGGCGTCGGCATGGCGCTCGCCGAGGAGTTCCTGCGCGAGAAGTACGGGTCCGACGTGATGGACCACTTCATCTACGCGATCGTCTCCGACGGCGACCTGATGGAGGGCGTCGCCTCCGAGGCCGCGTCGATCGCCGGCCAGTACGGCCTCGGCAAGCTCGTCTACCTCTACGACGACAACTCGATCTCGCTCGACGGCCCGACGTCCCTGAGCTTCGACGTCGAGAACGTGCCGCAGCGCTTCGAGGCCTACGGCTGGCACGTCCTGGAGGTCCACGACGCCAACGACCTGGTCGCGCTGGAGTCCGCGATCAGGGAGGGCCAGCGGCAGACCGACAAGCCGTCGCTGATCGTCGTCAAGTCGATCATCGGCTACCCGTCGCCCAACAAGCAGGGCACGTCGAAGGCCCACGGCGCGGCGCTCGGCGAGGACGAGGTCCGCGCGACCAAGGAGGTCATGGGCTGGGATCCCGACGCCCACTTCCTGGTCCCGGACGGCGTCTACGAGGAGTACGCCAAGAACGCCGAGCGCGGTGCCGCGCTGCAGGCCGAGTGGCAGGAGCGCCTGGACGCGTGGAAGGGCGACAACGCCGAGGACGGCAAGGCGTGGGACCTCGCGTGGGAGGGCGGCTCGTACGGCGGCAAGCCGCTGCCGGGCCTGAAGGACGTCCTGCGCTCGGTCGACTGGGGCGGCAAGGAGCAGCTCGCCACGCGCGTCGCCGGCCAGAAGGCGATGGCCGCGATGGCGCCGTTCGTCCCGACGATGGTCGGCGGTGCGGCCGACCTGTCGGAGTCGACCAAGACCGAGTTCCCGGGTGAGGACGAGCGCTTCTCGCGCGGCCACGCGGGCCGCAACGTCTACTGGGGCGTGCGCGAGCACGGCATGGGCGGCGCGGTCAACGGCCTCGCGGCCCACGGCGGCATCCTGCGCCCGTACGGCTCGACGTTCCTGCAGTTCTCCGACTACATGCGCGGCTCGATCCGGTTGAGCGCGCTGACCGGTCTGCGCGTCGCGTGGGTCTACACGCACGACTCGATCGCCCTCGGCGCCGACGGCCCGACCCATCAGCCGGTCGAGCACCTCGCCGCGCTGCGTGCGATCCCGGGCCTCGTCGTGCTGCGGCCCGCCGACGCCAACGAGACCGCCGAGGCGTGGCGCGTGATCCTCGAGGACCTCGAGGGCCCGGCGCTGATGGCGCTGTCGCGCCAGGACCTGCCGATCCTCGACATCGACTTCGACGGCGTCGGCCGCGGCGGCTACGTGGTCTCGCCCGCGTCCGGCGACGAGCAGGTCGTGCTCGTCGGCACCGGCGCCGAGGTCCACACGGCGATCGAGGCGCAGAGGATCCTGGCCGGACAGGGCATCGGCGCGCGCGTCGTCTCGCTCCCGTCGTGGGAGCTGTTCGCCGACCAGGACGACAGCTACCGCGACGACGTGCTGCCGCCGACGCTGCCGAAGGTCTCGGTCGAGGCCGCGGTGACGATGGGCTGGGAGCGCTGGGTCGACCGCTCGGTCGGCGTCGACCGCTTCGGCGCCTCCGCGCCGGGCCCCGAGGTCCTGGAGAAGCTCGGGATCACCGGCGAGAACGTGGCGCAGACGGCGAAGGACCTCCTCGCCGCCACCAACTCGTAGGACTCCTCGCTACTGCGACAGCCTGGCTGCGCGCGGGCCGACGGTGACATGGATCACGTCGGCCTCGCGCGTCCAGGCGATCACGTTCAGCGCGGTCAGGCGGTCCAGCCAGAACTGGAGCGCCTGAGCCTGGGCGTCGGAGCGGTAGGCGCGCGACAGGTCGAAGGCGAAGCCGGTCGTGTGGGTCGACGGCGCTGCCTCGGCGGTCCCGAACGCGCCGCGGGTGTCGCGGTCCTCCTGCGCCACGGAGCGCGCCGCGGACGTCACGACGACCGGCGCGGTCCTCGAGAACCCGCGCACGCCGAGCGCGAGGTAGCGCAGCAGGCGCAGTGCGTCGGGGCGCAGCGCGTCCTGGCCGGTGGGCGCCCTGGCCAGCGCGGCGCTCGGCCGCAGGGCGGCGCCGGTCAGCTGCACGAGCGCGTCGGTCCTCAGCGCGTCGGCGTTCGCGAACGCGGTGGAGGTCGACTGCGGGCGCAGGACGCGCTCGCCGCCGGGCGAGTCCTGCAGCGCGGCCTGCGCCTTCAGCTTGGCCGGGTCGTCGCGGTAGAGCTTCATGATGTCCTTGGCCGCGCCGATCCGCCACAGGTAGGTGGAGGAGTCGTCGCCGAGGCTGCTCAGCACCTTCCACGCCGCCGCGTGGCGCGCCGGGGTGGAGTCGAAGAACAGCTGGGCGTACGGGATGTCGGAGTTCCCATAGGCCTTGAGCGCGCGCTGCAGGTTGCCGACGCCCATGTGGTAGCTCTCGACCGCCAGGTCGGCGCGCCCGTGCAGGTTGTCTTGGGCGAACTCCAGGTAGCGCGTGGTCGCCATCAGCGCCTGGTGGGCGTCGAAGCGCTGGTCGACCTGGGCGCGCCGCCGCTTCAGCTGGGCGATGTGCTTGAACGACTGCGAGCGCCCGATCTGCTGGGTCAACCTGGTGGACTTGGCCACGTCGACCTTCAACCCCAACAACCCGGTCGCCGTCTGGGCCAGGATCTGCGTCAGCCCGACGGCGCTGTTGAGGTCGTCGGACGCCATCGCGTCGCTGCGCCCCGCGGACTCCAGGAAGACGATCGCCTCCAGCGTGTTGGCGTCCTGGTGGGCGCGCCTGGCGACGTCCTCGATCACGGGCCGGAAGCGCGCGACGCGCTGCGCGGTCGCGTAGGCGCCGCCCGGCGACTTGTCGTACAGGGGGTGGCTGAGGCCCGCCGCGGCGGCGGTCTCGAAGTCGGCCTGGTGCCTGGCGTCGTAGCCGAAGGGGTCACGCGTGGCGTCGGTGGTCCCGGCGCCGGGCGCCAGCCGCCGCGGCCCGCTCGACTCGCCACCGCGCCCGAGCAGGACCACCACGACCCCCGCCACGACGACGACCGCCACCAGCAGCGCCGCGAGGCGCCGCCGTTGGATGGTGCGTTGTCGCATCGTCCCGACACCGTGCCAGACTCGCGGGCCGTGCGCGTCGTGCGACATGTCACATCCGACCGGTTGACGCTGGACGACGACCTCGTGATCGAGGGCGAGAACCTGTCGGTCCTGCCGCTGCTGCCCGACGGCGCGTTCGACGTCGTCTACATCGACCCGCCGTTCAACACCGGGCGCCGGCAGGTCCGGACGACGCTGAGGGTGGTCGCCGACGCCGAGAACGGGACGCGCACCGGATTCGGCGGGCGCCGCTACCGGACCGAGGCGGTCGGCTCGATGGCCTACGCCGACGCGTTCGACGACCTGCCCGCCTACCTCGAGCCGCGGCTGCGCGAGGCATGGCGGCTGCTCGCCGACCACGGGACGCTCTACGTCCACCTCGACCCGCGCGAGTCGCACTACGTCAAGGTGCTGTTGGACACCATCTTCGGCCGCGACGCGTTCCTCAACGAGCTGATCTGGGCCTATGACTACGGCGCCAAGCCGCGCCGGCGCTGGCCCGCCAAGCACGACGTGATCCTCGTCTACGTCAAGGACCCGGCCGCGTACTGGTTCGACGACGCCGAGGTCGACCGCGAGCCCTACATGTCGCCCGGCCTCGTCACGCCCGAGCAGCGCGAGCGCGGCAAGCGGCCGACCGACGTCTGGTGGCACACGATCGTCACGACCAACGGCGCCGAGCGCACCGGCTACCCGACGCAGAAGCCGCTCGGCGTGCTGAAGCGGATCGTCGCGGCGTCGTCACGGCCGGACGGCTGGTGCCTGGACTTCTTCGCCGGCTCCGGGACGCTCGGCGCGGCGGCCGCCGCCCTGGGGCGCCGCTACGTGCTCGTCGACGCGTCGCCGGACGCGATCGGCGTCTGCGAGGGGCGCCTGGGCGTTCTGGACGACGACGACGGCGCTACGCCGGCGTCGAGCTCGTCAGCTTCGCCGTGACCACGATCCGCTGCGCCGCGCTGTAGAGCGGGTGGCAGGCGGTCAGGACGAGGCGGTGCTGGCCGGCGTGGGAGACCAGCGACGACGCGTCGCTCGGCGTCGTGATGTGCCAGCCCATCACCTTGTAGGTGAACTTCCCGTAGGGCATGTTCACGACGATCGTGGAGCCGGCCTTCAGCTCGTTGACGCGCCTGAACGGCGCGCCGTAGGTCGTGCGGTGCCCGGCGAGGCCGACGGTCCCGGTCATCCCGGGCAGGACCGTGCCCTTGTAGTGGCCCGGCCCGCGCTTGAGCGCGGCGTGGTTGGTGTTCTCCACGAACACGGTCCTGAGGCCGATCTTCGGGATCGAGATCGAGCCCATCGCCGAGCCTGCGCTGCGGCCGGCGCGGTCGAGCGCGGTCGCCTGGCGCTGCATGCGCGCCTTGGCGGTCTCGTGCGGGACCTTCGGAGTGGCGGCCTGGAGCGTCCTCTGCAGGCCCCTGAGGTCGCCGCGCAGCGCCGCCTGGTCGCGGTGCTGCTGGATCGCCGTGATCGGCTCCTGCCAGAAGATCGTCAGGACGCCGTCGGTGATCAGCAGCAGCCCGGCGAGCAGGCCGAAGAGCAGCAGGCCGCGCCTGGCGCGGCGGCGCAGCGTGGGCGGCGGCGCGGCGGCGGCCGCGGGCGTGGATGACTCAGCGGCTGCGGGCGGCGCGGGAGACGCGGGCGTCTCGGCCAGCGCGAGGCGCGCCTCCAGCTCGGTGAGCCGGGCGCGGAGATCCGCGGCGTCGGCCGCGGCCATGCGTGCGACGTCGGCCAGCGTGCGCTCCGCGGTGCGGCGGCGCTGCTCGGCGAGCGTCAGCGCGTCGGAGAGGCGTTCGACCTCGGCGCGCAGGTCGGCGGACGACGCGCTGCGCCGCGTCCCGAGGGACGTGACGCGCGCGTCGTCGCCGGACGACATGCGGTGCTAGTTCTGGTTGCGACGGCGGTCGCGGACCAGCAGGGTGGCGGTGCCACCGGCGATCGCGAGGCCGGCGAAGATGAACAGCAGCGGCTCACCGCCGGTGAACGCGAGGCTGCTCGGCGCCTGCTGAGCGGCGACGGACGGCGCGGCGGAGCTCTGCGACTGCCCCTCGGTGGTCGGGGTGGCCGACGTCGTCGTGCCCTCGGTGGTCGAGGTCGGCGTGACCTCGGTCGTGGAGCTCGTCGTGTTGGTGTAGCCCGACGTGGTCGTGTCGGTGGTGGACTGGGCCGAGGCGATGCCGGCGGAGAGCATCAGGGCCGCGACCATCACAGCCAGGGCAATGCGGAAGCGCACGATCGTGAATCCCTTGGTAGATCGAGAAGGACGACAGCGATCGTACCCGTTTAAAACGGCGATGCACTGTCCTATTGGTCATCGGTCGCAGACCTGCAAGCTTGCGGGGTGGGCGCCGTCGTGCATGTGAGAGGCTGCCCGGCATGGCCGAAACGGAGCGGGAATACGACATCGTCCTGCTCGGTGCGACCGGGTTCACCGGCGCGCTGACGGCGGCGGAGCTGGCGGCGCGCGCGCCGTTGGGTGCGCGCTGGGCGGTCGCCGGGCGGACACGCGCCAAGGTCGAGGCGGTCCGCGACCGCGTCGTCGCCCAGCACCCGGACGCGCCGGTCCCGGACGTCCTGGTCGCCGACGTCGGCGATCGCTCCTCGCTGGACGCGGTGGCGCGGATGACGCGCGTCCTGACCTCCACAGTTGGCCCGTACGCGCTCTACGGCGAGCCGGTCGTGGCGGCCTGCGCGGCGGCGGGGACGCACTACCTGGACCTGACCGGCGAGCCGGAGTTCGTGGACAACACGCGGTTGCGCCAGCACGACGCGGCGGTCGCGTCGGGTGCGAGGCTGATCCACTGCTGCGGCTTCGACTCGATCCCGCACGACCTCGGCGTGCAGTTCACCGTCGAGCAGCTGCCGCGTGACGTGCCGCTGCGGGTCCGCGGCTACGTGCGCGCGGGTGCGCGCTTCAGCGGTGGGACGTTCGCCAGCGCCCTGGGCGCGTTCGCGCGGACGAGGCAGACGTTCGCCGCACAGAGGGCGCGCCGCAGGCTGGAGGGCAAGCCGGCCAACGTGACGATCGAGGAGCCGGGCACGCCGCACCGTGCTTTGGGCGCCTGGGCGCTGCCGCTGCCGACCGTCGACCCGGCGATCGTCGGCCGCTCGGCGCGCGCCGACGCCGCGCTGTACGGGCCGGACTTCAAGTACGGGCACTACGCGCTGGCCAACCACCTGCCGGTCGCGCTCGGCGGCGCGGCGGGCATGTTGGGGTTGATGGCGGTCGCGCAGGTCGGGCCGGCGCGGCGCGCGTTGTTGTCGCGGTTGCCCTCGGGCGAGGGCCCGAGCGCCGAGCGCATGGACAGGTCGTGGTTCTCGGTCACGTTCGTGGGCGAGACGGCGGACGGCGCCGAGCGCGTGGTGACCGAGGTGCGCGGCGGCGACCCGGGCTACCGCGAGACGTCGCGGATGCTCGCCGAGGCGACGCTGAGCACGGCGTTCGACGAGGACTTGCCGGACTGCGCCGGGCAGGTCACGACCGCGCAGGCGCTCGGCCCGGCGCTGCGGGCGCGGCTCGTGCGGTCCGGGATCAGCTTCGAGGTCGTGTAGCGCGCAGCGCGAGCTGCAGCTCGAAGCGCTGCTGCGGGTCGTCGAGGGCGTCGTCGCCGAGCCGCTCGCGCAGGCGGGCGAGGCGGTAGCGGACGGTCTGGTGGTGCAGGTGCAGGTCCCGCGCGATCTCGCGCGGGCGGCCGGGATGGTCGAGCCAGGCGACGAGCGTCTCGCGCAGCAGCGCCTCACGGGCCGGCGACGCGTCGCGCAGCGGAGCGAGCCGCACGTCGGCGAGCGTTTGCGCCGCATCGCGGTCGGCATGGACGACCAGCTCCGCCAGATGGTCCTCCCACCGCAGCGTGGTCTCGCCCGGCAGGACGCCGTCGACGACCAGCTCCGCCAGCCGCCGCGCACCGTGCAGCGACCGCGCCGCCTCGCCCACCGCCACCTCCGGCCCCGCCGCGCACGCGACGTGATCGAGCGCCCCCTCGTCGCCGCTCACCGCCACCGCAACCCCACCGGCGCGCCCGAGCAACAGCGTGCGGTCGTCCAGGCGCCGCGTCTCCGCCGCCAGCAGGACGGCGACACGCACCCGCTCCGGAACGACCCACCCGGCGGCGGCCGCCAACATGGTGTGGTCGCTCTCGGCGCCGTCCAGCAGCGCGTCGAGCAGCGCCTGGCGGGCGCGGGCCCGCGCGCCCTGCGCTGCCTCCGCCTCCCGCGCGAAGCCTTCGAGCGAGTTGGCGGTCAGCTCGTCCATGTAGTTCATGGACAACGAGGCGACGTGCAGCGCGACCGGTCCGGGCAGGTCGAGCTCCTCGGCGATCCGCAGCACGCGCTGCCAGCCGACCTGCGCGCCGACGCGGTAGCCCGCCATCAGCCCCTCGACGCTCGCGCCGACCGCTGCGGCCGCCGCGCCGAAGGCGACGTTCGCGCCGCCGTCGTCGTCGCCGCTGCCCTCCAGGATCCGGACGAAGCGCTCGTGCGTGTGGCCGATCCCGATCCGGACGTCGGCGGCGCCCACGCGCACGGCCAGGTCGGCGTGGTCGCGGAGCACGACGGCGATCGTCTCCTCGACCATCGCGGGCAGCTCGGCGCGCATCCGGACCGCGAGCGCGTTCAGAGCTTCGTGATGAAGCTCGACGGTCGTTTCACGCTTCCGGGCCGTGGATCGCGCGGACATTCGTGCGTACCTTCGCATGCATGGAGCTCGCCGTCGAATCACCCCTCTCCGCCTACCGGGCCGCCTACGACGCGCACGACGTCGACGCGCTGGTCGCCACGCTGCGCCCCGACGTCCGCCTCGTCTCCCCGATCACCGACCGCTTCGCGTTCGAAGGACACCAACAACTCCGGAACCTGTTCGAGGACGTCCTGGCGACCGTCGACGAGGGCGCGCACGTCCTCGACATCGGCGACGACCACACGCGCGCAATGAAGCTCGTCGGCCGGATCGGCAAGCAGCGCTTCGCCGAGACGTTGTTGTTCACCTTGGACGACGACGGCCTGATCGCCGAGATCGAGATCTTCGTCCGCCCGATGCCGGGCCTGCTGACGATGGCCGCCGCGCTCGGCCCGCGCGTCGCGCGCCGTCGCGGCCGCACGCGCGCACTGGCCGTCCGGCTGATGATGGGTCCGCTGGCGGCGATCGCCCGCGGCGGCGAGCCGGTCGGCTCGAGGCTCGCCGCGCCGTGAGTTAGGGAGCCCTTAGGCTGAGGGGCGCATGGCCCCTCCCCAAGACGTGCATCCCCTCCGGCGCCTGTGGCGCCACGCCCCGCGCCACCGCGGGAAGATCCTGCGCGGCGCGGTCCTGACCGCGCTGAACAAGCTCTTCGACATCGCGCCCGAGCTGCTGATCGGCGTCGCGATCGACATCGTCGTCCGCGACCAGGACTCGATGGTCTCGCGCTGGTTCGGCGTGCACGACCGCGAGGACCAGCTGCTCTTCCTGGCCGGCGCGACCGCGATCGTCTGGATCCTCGAGTCGCTGACCGAGTACCTCAGCGCGCGGATCTGGCGCGAGCTGTCCCAAGACCTCCAACATGACCTGCGCCTGGAGGCCTACCGCCATGTCCAAGACCTGGAGCTCGCCTGGTTCGAGGACCGCGCGTCCGGCCGGCTGCTGACCGTCCTCAACGACGACGTCAACCAGCTCGAGCGCTTCCTCGACGTCGGCGCGCAGCACATCATCTTGACGGCGGTCAACGTGGTCGGCGTCGGCGCGGTGTTCTTCGCGATCTCGCCGCTGCTGGCGGTGCTGGCGTTCCTGCCGATCCCGGTGATCATCGGCGGCTCGCTGCTGTTCCAGAGGCGGCTGGCGCCGCGCTACGAGGCGGTGCGCGACGGCGCCGGGCGGCTCGGCGGGCTGATCGGCGGCAACCTCGGCGGGATCGCGACGATCAAGGCGTTCGGCGCCGAGGAGCGCGAGGCGGCGCGCGTCGACGAGGCCTCGCGCGCGTACGCGGACGTCAACCGCAGCGCGATCGCGCTCTCAGCAGGGTTCGTTCCCCTGATCCGGATGGCGATCCTCGCCGGGTTCATGGTGACCTTGGTCCTCGGCGGCCACATGGCGCTGAACGGGACGCTGGAGATCGGGCTGTACTCCGTGTTGGTGTTCATGACCCAGCGGCTGCTGTGGCCGCTGACCGAGCTGGGCGAGACGCTCGACCTCTACCAGCGCGGCTGCGCGTCGATCCGGCGGATCCTGGACCTGATCGACGCGCCGATCGCGATCGTCCCGGGCGTCGCCGAGCTGCCGCCGCTGCCGGGCGGCGACGCCGTGCCGGCGCGCGCGGCGCGCTTCGAGGACGTCGAGTTCTCCTATGACAACGGCGCGCGGCCGGTGCTGCGCGGGCTGTCGCTCGACGTCGGGGCGGGGGAGACGCACGCGATCGTCGGCGCGACGGGCGCGGGCAAGTCGACGGTGGTCAAGCTGCTGCTGCGGCTGTACGAGGCGCAGTCGGGGCGCGTGACGATCGACGGCGTGGCGGTGGAAGAGTTGTCCTTCATGTCGCTGCGCGGGGCGATCGGCTACGTCGGGCAGGACACGTTCCTGTTCGACGGGACCGTCGCCGAGAACCTGCGCTACGGCGCGCCGGACGCGACCGACGACGAGCTGCGCGCGGCCGCGGCGCTGGCCGAGGCCCACGAGTTCATCATGGCCTTGCCCCACGGCTACGACACGCCGGTCGGCGAGCGCGGCGTGCGCCTGTCCGGCGGCCAGCGCCAGCGTCTGACGATCGCCCGCGCGCTCGTGCGCAACCCCTCCATCTTGGTCCTGGACGAGGCGACGTCGGCCGTCGACAACGAGACCGAGGCGGCGATCCAGCGCTCGCTGCTGCGCGTGTCGCACCAGCGGACGACGATCGTGATCGCGCACCGGCTGTCGACGATCCGCCACGCGGACGCGATCCACGTGCTGCAGGCGGGCGTGGTGGCGGAGACCGGGACGCACGACGAGCTGGTCGCGTCGGGCGGGATGTACACCGCGCTCTGGGCGGTGCAGACCGGCGAGGTCGGCGCGCCCGTGGCGCCACCCGCTGCCGCCGCCGGCTAGGCCGCTTCTTCGAGGCGGTCGTCGCCGAAGAGGACGGCGCCGGCGTCGGTGATCAGCGTCGGGACGCCGTTGACCCCGGCGGCGATCGCGGCGTCGGTCGCGTCCTTGAGCGCCTGCTTGACCGCCGGGTCGGCGATCCCGTCCGGCAGCTCGTGGGCCGGGAGCCCGGCGCGGTGCGCGGCGGCGGTCAAGACCATCATGTCGCTCAGGTCCGCGCACTGGGCGAACGCCGCCCGGAAAGCGGTCAGCGCGAACCGCTCGGCGCACTCGGCGCCGCCGACCCGCTCGGCCCACACGCACGCGCGCATCGCCTGCAGGGAGTTCGGCGGCCAGCCCGGCGGCCACGTGATCGGCGGCAGCCCGTAGCGCGCGGCACGCGCGGCGATCTCCACCATGTTGGCGCCGCGCGTGTCCATGTCGGCCCACGAGCCCCAGCCGCGGTGGGCGAAGATCGCGCCGGCCAGGACCGGCTGCAGCCGCGGCGGCTCGGGCAGCACCTCGCGCGCGCGGGACACCGCGAGGTACGCGTACGGTGAGGCGAGGTCGTAGTGCAGGACCGCCATGGCGGTCCGTAGGATCGCAGGCGTGTCGGCGATCTCGGGGCAGGGGAGGCGCGACCTGCGCCTGCTGGCCGCGGGCGTCGCCGTGTCGACGATGGGCGACCAGTTCGCGTCGGTCGCCCTGCTGCTGCGGCTGCGCCCGCACGGGACCGGCTGGGTCGCCGCGCTGCTGGCCGCGCAGGTGGCGCCGATGATCCTGCTCGCGGGGTTCATCGGGATGCTGATCGACCGGACCGAGACGCGGCGCGTGTTGTTGTACGCCGTGGTCGGCCAGGCGCTCGTGGCGATCCCGCTGGCGCTGGCCCACGCACCGGCGCTGATCGTGCCGCTGTTCTTCACGCTCGGGGTCTTCAACGCGGCGGTCCGGCCGGCGACCAACGCGCTGATCCCGGCGATCGCCGGTGAGGCGGAGGCGACGCGCGGCTTCGCGAGGCTGGCGCTGGCGATGTCGTTCGGGTTCGTCTTCGGCCCCGCTCTGGGTGGCGTGCTGACCGCCGCGTTCGGCGCGACGACCGCGCTGCTGATCGACGCCGGGACGTTCCTGGTGCTGGCCGTGCTGTGCCTGGGGCTGCGGACGCGCCGGGTCCCGGCGCCGGTCGATCCGAACGCGGTCGTGGAATCGGCGCGCACGGCGCGGCGCGCGGGCTGGGCGGCGCTGTGGGACGACCGCGTGCTGCGCGCGGTCTTCGCGGTCACCGCCGTCGTGACCGCGGCGTCGGTGGTCGACAACGTCGCCGCGCCGTTCCGGTTCATCGACCAGCTCGGGACGACCGCGACGGGGTACGGGATCTACCTGTCGCTGTGGGGTGCGGGGATGGGCGTGGGCGCGCAGATCGCGCCGCGGCTGCCGGCGCGCGCGGCGCGGTACGTCCCGGCCGTGGGCCAGCTCGTGCTGAGCCTCGGGATCGCCGGGATCGGCGTCGCGCCGGTGTTGGCGGTGGCCTACGTGAGCAGCCTGCTGGGCGGGATCGGCAACGGCATGGCGAACGTCGCGCAGAACGCGCTGGTGACCACGCGGGTGCCGGACGCGACGCGCGGGCGGGCGTTCGCCGCGGCGTCCGGGGTCTTCCAGGGCGCGTTCGCGGTCGGCAGCGCGGCGGGCGGGCCGATCGTGGCGCTGCTCGATGCCGGCACCGCGATGATCGTCTGCGGCCTGGTCGGCGCGGGCGCCGCCGCGGTGGGGCTCGTCGCGCTGCGCCGCTAGGTCGTGAAGCCGAGGATCAGCTGCGCCGCTTCCCGCGGCACGTCGAGCTGGATCGCATGGCCTACATCTTGCAGCTCGATCCAGTCGGCGGTCGGGAACCACGCGCGGTAGCGCGCCGCCGCGCGCGGCCAGGGGAGCAGGACGTCGTCGGTGCCCCAGACGAAGCGCAGCCGGCAGTCGACGCGGGAGGGGTCCAGCGTCCAGCCCTGCGTCTCGGCCAGCTTCGTCATGGGTTCCACGGCGGTGCACGCCGCGACCGCCCGGAACTGATGCGCCAGGAGCTCCGGCGGGATGTGCTGGTAGTTGACCGTTGTTGTCGCGGTCGCTCGACGCCGCCCCAGCTCGGTCTGCATGAGCGCATCGGCCTGACCCACGTACGCCCGCACCTCCGCCTGCACCTGCGGGAAGTGCGCGAGCACCTCGCGATACGCGTCATCACCCGGGGCCCACCCTCCCGCCGGGGCGAACGCCACGACCGTCCTGGCCCGCCCCCGCTCGGCGAGCTGCAACGCGACATACCCACCGAGCGAGTTCCCACAGACATGAGCGCTGCTCCACCCCCGCTCATCCATCACCCGCTCCACCTCAGCAACCGCGACATCCCCCTCGACGACGTCGCCGATCTCCGGCCCACCCACATGCCCCGGCAACGCAACAGCAACCACATCATGTCGCTCCTCCAACCACGGCACGACGAGCTCCCACGTCCGCCACGTATCCGTGAACCCATGGATGAGGATCAACGGCTCGCGCGCCATGGCGCGGACCCTAGCCGCGGTCGAGGCGGTCGGCCAGCGCGTCGAAGTACGGGCGCTGCGACCACGCCTCGCGGTCGCCGATCACGAACAGCCGCCGCCGCGCACGGCTCACCGCGACGTTCACGAGGTTCGGGCGCCGTGCGGCCCAGGCCTTCGCGCCTCGTTTGGCGGGATCGCCGCCGAGCACCAGGATGACGACGTCGGCCTCCTTGCCCTGCGCGGTGTGGACGGTCCCGGCGGTCATGTCGGACAGCTCCGCCCGCCGCTTCAGGTCGGACAGCCGGCGCGCGACGTCCCTGAACGGGCTGACCGCCAGGATGTCCCGCCCCGGAACCCCATCGCTCAGCAACGTGCGCAGGAGGGCGTGCAGCGACTCGCCCTCGGCCGGGATCCAGTGGCCCTGCGCGCGCGAGTCGTCCGCGACGTGCAGCCACTGCGCCTCGGGCACCGCGGGATGTTCCGCGCGGAACATCGCGCCCGGCCGCGGCGGCGTCGCGAAGATCATCAGGTCGTCGTAGGCGATGGCGTTGACCGCGTCGAACATCGGCCGGTCGCAGCGCCGGTGGACGGTCAGCGGCGTCCCGACCCAGAGGTCCGCGCCGTCCGGCCCGCGTCCCTCCAGCGTCGTGCCGTGGTCCGAGACGCGGTCGGCCAGCGCCTGCGCCGACAGCCCGCGCAGGAGCCATTCGTCGTCGACGCCGTGCTCGCGGGCCAGCGCGCGCTGGACGCGGTGCGACAGCGTCGTGATCGGCTCGAGCTGCAGCGGATCGCCGACGACCACCGCCCGTCGTGAGCGCCACAGCGCGCCGACCGCATGCTGAGGCGCGGCCTGCCCGGCCTCGTCGATCAGCAGCCAGCCGAGGTCCTCGCGGCCGAGGTGGCTGAACATGCGCGGCACGGACGCGAACGTCGTCGAGACGACCGGGGCGACGAAGAACAGCGCGCGCCAGGCCGCGAGCGCGGCGTCGCGCGAGAGGTCTGCGGGCGCGTCGCCTTTCAGCAGGTTGGCGGCGGCCATGAGCGCGCGCGACATCCGCCGCGCCTCGTGGCGCAGGAACGCCTGGTGCAGCGCGAGCGCGGCGACGAGCAGGGCGCTGCGCGCCTCGTTCCACTCCGGGTCGGTCCACAGCGCGACGGTCTCGCGCCGGTCGCGGTCGTGCTCCCACGCGGGGTCCGGGAAGTGCGCGCCGAGCCGGCGCTGGTCGTCGTCGAGCGCGGCGCTCAGCTGCGCGAGCTCGGCCTCGATCCGGGCGGCGGCCGCGCGGCCAGTGGCGACGGCCGCGCCTGCGGCGTCGGCGGCCTGGTCCGCGTCGCGGGCGGCGCGGCGTGCGTCCCGGAGGTCGTGGGCCGCTGCACCGAGCGCGTCGGCGATCTCGGCGCGCTTCGCGTTCCACGCGCGCACGCGGGTGCCGAACGGCCACAGGCGCGCGAGCCATCCGGGCCGGAGCTCGGCGTGGCGCTCGTGGTCGCCCTCCAGCAGCGCGTGGTCCTCCTCGGCGTCGGCGCGCCGTTCGGCGGCCTGCGCGGCGCGCGCCCGTGTGCGCTCGGCCTCCGCGTCCGCAGCCGTCAGCGCGGCCGCCGCGGGCGCGCGCTCGGCCTCCAGCGCGACGACGCGCTGCTGGTCCTCGTACACGCGCGAACGCTCAGCGCGCAGCACCTCCACGCGCTCCTCCGCGGTGCGGAAGGCGGCGACGGCGTCGGCCCACGCGTCTGGAGCGGGCGCCGGCTCGTCCTGCCACGCCCTCAGGACGCGGATCACACCGGGCTCGCCCAAGTTGGTGTCCTTGGCGCCCCACAGGACGCGCTCGACGAACGCGGCGCGCCGCTCCTTGCGGCCCAGCGGCGCGGCGATCAGGCCCCACGCGTCGTGCACACCCTCGATCCGCCCGGCCGGCCCGGCGAACCAGTCCAGGCCCGCGACCGCGCCGTGCCAGCCGGCGCCGATCGCGCTGCGGCCGGGGATGTCGCGGGTGACGTTCTCGATCGCGCCGTTGTTGGAGGAGGCGACGACCATCTCGAAGCCGCAGAGCGCGTCGATCCAGCGTGGCGCGCTGTGGTTCATGTTCTCGGTCGACCACCTCTCGTCGCCCGCGAACGCGGCCGCGGGGCGCTGCAGGGCGGCGAGGGCGCGGGCCCGGTCGACGAGCACGCCCGCGACGACGTCTCGCAACATGGTGGTCTTGCCCGTGCCGGGCGGCCCGTTGACGCCGAGCAGGCCGCGATCGAGCTCCAGCGCCAGCGTGACGGCGAGCTGCTGCCCGAGTGCCGGGACGTGCTCCGGGTCCGCGAGCCAGCGGCCGGCCGGGACGCGGCCCGGGGCGGTCGCGGCCTTGACGTCGTCGAGCCGGTGGCGGACGTCCACGCGCGGCGCGCTCGCCGCGGTGGCCGCGTCGGTCAGGTACGCGTGCAGCGCGGGCCCGGCGTCGGCGGCGTCGAGGGCGGCTGTCACGCGCGCGAGGTCGTCGGCGTGGAAGCTGTTGAGGAAGTCGCTGCCGTCGGTCTTCGCCGCGTTGCGCTCGGCGACCCACAGCGACTGGATCCGGATCTCCTGGCCCGTGGCGAGCAGGCCGCCGCCGGTCCCGGTGGCGGCCGCGGCGACGGAGACCAGCGCGGCGAGGTCGTCGCGCGTCAGCGGCGCGTCGCCCACGTGCGCGTGCACGAGCGCTCGGAACTCCGACGTGTCGCTGCCGAAGCCGTCGAGGTCGCCGAGGTCGTCGCCGGCGGCGAGCTGCCCGGTCGCCCACGCGCACGAGGACAGCAGCGGCGAGTCGTCGATCAGCACGCCCCTGTCGGTGACCATCAGCGCGGCGATCGCGCTCTCGCCGCGGGGTCGCTCGTCGTAGTCGTCGGGGTCGCGGCCGAGGTGCTCCTCGACGACGTCGCGGACGCGCTTCAGTGAGTGGACGCCGAGGAAGACCGTGTGGCGCCAGCGGGCCCGGGGCGGCGGCGGGCGCAGGCGCGCACCGTCCTCCCACGGCAGCGGCTCGCCGCCGCCGTGGGTCACCGTGATGACGTCATTGTCGCGCCGAACCGGCGGGATGTTCTGCGGGCTGAACAGCTCGACGCTGCGCCAGAAGCGCACGGGTGCTGAGCGGTGGGTCCCCTGCATGGACGGCACGGACGCCATCTACCGCCATGGCGTGGGTCCTACACCTCGTAGATGATCTCGACGCTGCCGCCGGTCAGCGGGCGGGAGTGGGTGAAGGTGAGCTGGGTCGCGGGGTCGAGGTGGTCGGTGAGGCGAAGGCCGGCGCCGAGCAGGATCGGCAGGATGACGAGCTGGAGCTCGTCGAGCGCGCCGAGGGTGTGGAAGGTGGCGATCGTCTTGGGGCCGCCGACGAGGTGGACGTCGCCGCCGCGGTTGGTCGCGCGGACGCGCTCCAGGAGCGCCGTGGGGTCGTGGTCGATGACGACCTCGTCCGGCGTCCCCTCGGGCCGCCCGCTGCCGAGCACGAACACGTCGAGCCCCGGCCACGGCCAGCGCGGCGCGCCGAGCGCGGGCGCGAACGTCGTCGCGCCCATCAGCGCGGCCTCCTTGCCCTCCAGGAACTCCACGATCCCGTGGCTGGAGCCGGACGCGAACGCAGGATCCGCCAACTGCGACGGCCACCCGTCGGGGGTCGACACGTAGCCGTCGGCGGACGTCGACAGGCGGGAGACGATCTTCATGGCGTTGGGTCGGAGCGGACGGCGCGCTCTCGACATCGGGCCACGCTAGATGAACAGGCCCTCGCCGACGTAGCCGCCGCCGGCCGCGCCCGGCGGGCAGGCGAACACCGCGCTCGCGGTGTGGATCAGGTGCTGGCCGAGCGCGTCGCTCGCCGCGAGCCGGCGCTGGATCGGCACGAACTGCCGCCGCGGGTCGCGCTGGAAGCTGATGAAGAACAGCCCGGCGTCGACCTGAGCGGTGTCGGCGTCGATCCCGTCGTCGTAGTTGTAGCCGCGCCGCAGCAGCCGCGCGCCGCCGTTGTGCTCGGGCGCGGCGAGGCGGACGTGGGCGTCGGCGGGGATCGTCGGCCCGTTGGGCCCTGACGCGGCGAAGTCCGGTGCGTCGTGCTCGGCCCGGCCGCCGAGCGGCGCCCCGGTGTCCTTGCGCCGGCCGATCGTCTGCTCCTGGCCGGCGACCGACGTCGCGTCCCACACGTCGAGGACGGTCCGGACTCGTCGCGCCACCAGGTACGTCCCGCCGGCCATCCACGGCGCGCCGTCGCCGGCCGCTGCCCACAGCTGGGCGCCGGTCGTCCCGGCGTCGCGGACGTCGAGGTTGCGCGTCCCGTCCTTGAAGCCGAGCAGGTTGCGGTTCGTCGTGCCGCTCGGCCGCTCGCCGAGGAAGCCGGCCTGCAGCCAACGCGGCTCGGCGACGCCGCGCGCGGCGTTGGACAGCGCGTGGAAGGCATGGAAGGCGACCTGGGCGTCGTCGCTGCAGATCTGGACGCCGAGGTCGCCGTCGCAGCGGCGCCGGTCGAACGCGTCGGCGCCGAACGACGGGATCGCCGCCAGCGCCGCGGGCCGGCGGTCGGCGAGCCCGAGCCGGCGGTCGGCGGCGAACAGCCCGGGCCCGAGGCCGAACGTGAGCGTCAGCCGCGCCGGGGCAAGCTCGCGCGCCTCGCCGGTCGCGTCGCGCGCGGCGCCGGCCATGAGCCCGGCGGCCGTGTCCGACCAAACGCGAAGGAGATCCGCAAGTTCATCGCGGTTCTCTGTTTTGAGGTCGAACGCGGCAAAGCGCAGATGCTGTTGCTGAGGTGTGACGATCCCGGCCTGGTGGGCGCCGTGGAAGGCGACCTGCTGCGCCGCGGGCGCGGAGGCTGCCCCAACGGTCGTTCGGGTCTTGCCGGAAGGGCTGCCGGGCCCGCAGCCGGCCACTGCCGCGGCCGCCGCGGCGGTGGCTCCGGCCCCCAGGAAACCCCGGCGGGACACGGCGTTCCGCGCGCGTGGAGGGGCCTGATCGGGAGTCGTCATCGCGCGTGCATCGGCCATCGGCGGCGCGGAGTTTAGAGCGCGTCCGCAGACAACGTCCTCCACCGGACTCAGCGCTGCCATCTGGTCCATTGCTCAACGTTCTTGGACGTTTGTTCGATGTTGCGCAGCCGTGTCGATCGTCAAAGTGCCGCGCCGTGCTCTCCGGTCCAATCAAGATGTACAACTCGATGCGTGCGCTCGCTCCCGTGGCGTTCGCGCTCGCGCTGGCGCTCTCGCTCTCCGGCGCCGCCACGGCCTTCGCCGACGACGTCGCGCCGGTCAACGCCACCGCGCCGTCGCTCTCCGGCTCCGAGCTGCTCGGTCATCAGCTCGCGGTCGACCACGGCAGCTGGACCGGAACACCGACCATCACCTACGCCTACCAGTGGCGGCGCTGCGACAGCCACGGCGACGCCTGCGCCGACATCGACCAGGCGATCGACACGACCTACCGCCTCGCGGATGCCGATGTCGGCGCGACGCTGCGCGTCGTCGTCACCGCCGCCAACGCCGCGGGCGCGACGAGCACCGTCACGACCGCGTCCGACGTCGTCGGGACCGGCGAGGCCGCGGCCGACGCGCCGGACACCGCCACGCGGTACGAGTACGACCTCGCGGGCCGGCTGCGGACCGTCGTCGGCCACGACGCCAGCGCGGTCCCCGGCGACCCGCTGCAGTCCGCCGTCTACCACTGGGACGCGGTCGGCAACCTGCTCTCGATCGAGCGCCGCGACGGCGCCGCCCCGGTCATCGACGAGCTCGACCGCTCCAGCGGCCTGCCCGGCACCAAGGTCGTCATCTCGGGCACCGGCTTCTCGAAGCACATCTCGCAGGACACGGTGAAGTTCGCCGGCACCGAGGCGCACGTCCTCGACGCGAGCACGACGAAGCTCGTCGTCGTCGTGCCCAGCGGGGCGGCCGACGGCGCGGTCACGGTCACCGCGCCCGGCGGCACCGCGACCAGCCCGGAGGGCTTCGACGCGACCAGCGATCGCTCCCCGCACATCACCGGGATCTCGCCGACGATCATCGCCAGCCCGAACCTCTGGCAGTCCGAGGGCGACGTGACGGTCACCGGCTCGCACTTCGCGCCGCGGCTGAGCGACAACGTCGCCTACGTCAACGGCCGCCGCGCGCAGCTGATGTCGGTCTCGCCGACGCAGCTCGTCATCGACCCGCCGCCCGGCACGAACGGCGGCCGCGTGTCGGTCACGACGCCCGACGGCAGCGACACCGGCCCCGACCTGTACGAGATGCCGGTCGGCGTCGGGGCCCAGGACGTCGACGAGACCCAGCGCACGACCGTCGGCACCCCGACGCAGGTGGCGGTCACCGCGGCCTACAAGAAGTCCGATCTCCTTTTCGACGGCAGGATGGGCGAGCAGGTCTCGATCGACGCCGCGGAGGTGTCGGGCTACGCGTCGATCGACGTCTACTCGCCCGACGGCGACAAGGTGGGCAGCTTCAGCGCGTACGAGAACTCCCAGAACTTCCTCGACACGATCACGCTGCCCACCGACGGGACCTACTCGATCGTCTACCAGGCCGTCTACTTCAGCGGCAACGGCGCCCACGCGAAGCTGACCGTGCACGAGGTCAACAACACCTTCGTCGACCTGCAGCCGACCAAGGAGGGCGCGACCGCGCACCTGACGACGGCTATCGCGGGGGACAACCCCGGCATCCACATGAACCTGACCGCCGGCCAGGCGATCGCGTTCAAGGCCGCCAACTCGACCGTCGGCTACGCGGCCATGCGCCTATACGGGCCCGACGGCCAGGAGGAGGCGGTCAGCCCCGCTTTCTGGGGCGACAGCGGCTGGTGGGACTCGACCACGATCCCGACGACCGGCCAGTGGACGTTGCGCGTCGACCCGAACGGGACCAACACGGGGTCCTTGGACGTCACGGCCTACGACGCCACCCCGAAGACCGTCACGGTGACGCCCGATGACGACGGCGACACCGGCCACGCGACGACCGACGTTCCGGGCCAAGACGTCGTCTTCAACTTCCACGGGACCGCCAACCAGCGGATCTCGTTCAAGTCCACCGACGACACCACGGTGCGCGACGGCTGGATCCACATGACGCTGCTGACGCCCGGCGGCGCCGCGCTCTCGTCGTACTGGTGGATCACGGACTTCGGTACGCCCGTGCGCCTGCCCGCCGACGGCGACTACAAGATCGTCGTCGACCCGGACAACCCGATCTCCGGCGTGATCGGGATGACGGTCTACAACGTCCCCGACGACCTCGACCAGACCGCGACGCCGACCACGAGCGGCAGCACGCCCACGTCGGTGAGGCTGCCCGCGCCGGGCCAGGTGGCGAACGTCCACGTCCACGCCGAGGCGGGCCAGAAGATCAGCGTCCTGGCCACGAACCTGGCGATGCCCTACGTGACCCTGCAGTGGCTGCGCGCCGACGGCACGCCGCTCGACTACGGCTACAACTACTCCAACCAGGCCTTCTGGTTCGGGCCGACGAGGTTCGACGCGTCCGGCGACTACATCCTGCGCGTCACGCCGAGCAACCAGGGCAGCGGCTCGGTCGACCTGTCGTTCTACGACTCGACCGACACCGCGCCGGGGAGCGTCACGCCGACGGCCGCCGGCGCGACGACCACGATGACCGCGACCGTGCCCGGCCAGACGCCGAGCTTCACGTTCACCGGCCGCGCCGGCGAGCGCCTGGGGTCCACCACCGGCGACGACACGTTCGGCGGTGCGGTCTGGGCGTGGGCCGCCCTCTACGCGCCGGACGGCAGCAGCGTCGGCTGGCTGCCGAGCGGCGCCAACTCCTACGGGAACCCGATCACGCTGCCGGCCGACGGCACCTACACGGTCGTCCTGAGGCCGCAGATGGGCGACCACGGCTCGCTGCAGATGACGCTCTACGACGTCCCGGCCGACCTGTCGGCGAACGTCACGCCGACCTTCGCCGGCGACACCGCGACGTTCCAGCTGACGCCGTTCCAGAGCGCGTCGGCGCACATCGCCGCACACGCGGGCGACAAGTACTCCGCGATGATCACCAGCTCGGCGAGCGTCTGGGCGTTCTGGCAGGGCGCCAGCGGCAACCGCTGGCTCTACGCGCCCGGCGGCTTCCTGGACCAGACGACGGTCCCGGCCGACGGCGACGTCTCGGTGCTGGCCGCCACGCAGCAGGGCCAAGCGCCCGGCGCGACGACGATCAAGGTCTACGACGCCGCCGACATCGTCCGCGACCTCGGCAGCGCCGGGGGCAGCACGCACCTCGACATGTCGACGCCGGGCGCCAACGCCCGCGTGACGTTCAGCGGCCAGGCCGGGGACGTCGTCCACGTCGACTTCCCCAACCTGACCGCGGGCTGGTTCAACCAGTACCTGTTTGAGCCCGACGGCCAGCAGATCGGCTTCCCGTGGGGCGGCAGCAGCAACCTGACGCTGCCGCAGACCGGCCAGTACACGATCGTGCTCGACCCGATGTACGAGACGACCGGCTCGAGCGACGTCAGCGTGACGCCGCAGAACGGCGGCGCGTCCTCGGCGCGCGCCCGTGCCGTCAAGGGCGCCACGCGCAAGGGCGTGAAGATCGACCCGAAGCGCGGCGAGGCCGCGAAGTACCCGACGCTGAAGGCCTACGAGGCGGGCGTCAAGCGCCGCGGCCGCGTGGCGCTCCCGGCGACCGGGGTCCTCAAGAAGGCGAAGGCCCCGCGGGTTGCGGCGGCGGCGACGCTGGCCGAGGCGTTCGTCGCCGGCGAGCAGAAGCGCTCCGGCAAGGAGGCCGCCGCCAAGGCGAAGGCCGAGAAGGCGCAGAGGGCCGCGGCGGCGCGGCCGGTCCTGTCGCCGCGGATGCGCAAGCCCAACGGGGAGCCGGAGATCTGGCGGCCCCAGCGCAGCGACCGCCAGCGCGGTGGCTGGGTCACCGGGCGCCAGGCGTCGCCGTGGGCGGGGATCGCCATGCTGCAGGGCGGCCTCGGCGTGACGGCCGTGTCGGGCCAGACGCTGAAGCTCAACGGCATGCCGCTGAAGGGCGTGCGCGTGAGCGTCGTCGGCGCCGACCCGGTCACGACGACCGACGCAGCCGGCCGCTTCGTGCTGACCGGGATCCCGGCCGGCAAGCACACGCTGCGCATCGAGGGCAGCGCCGCCTCCAAGGGCAAGCGGCGCTACGGCGACTACGAGATGGTCGAGACGTTCAAGGCCAACGTGACGACCGAGTTGACCGACACGGTCTGGATGACGCGCCTGGACGCGGCCGGCGATCGCAGGATCGCCAGCCCGACGACCAAGGCCATCAAGATGACCAACCCGAAGATCCCGGGCTTCGAGGTCCGGATCCCGGCGGGCTCGCGCGTCACCGACCGCCAAGGCAAGGTCCTGCATCACCTCAACCTGTCGGCGGTCCCGCTCGACCGGCCGCCGTTCGCGCTGCCGCGCGGCGTGACGGTCTCGGCGTACTTCACCGTGCAGCCGGGCGGCGCGTACTTCTCCAAGGGCGCGCAGATCGTCTACCCCAACTACCACCACCTGCCACCCAAGCAGCGCGTCACCTTCTGGGACTACGACGCCAAGGACCGCGGCTGGTTCGAGTACGGCAAGGGCCACGTCACGGCCAACGGCAAGCAGATCGTGCCGGACCCGGGCGTGCGCGTCTGGAAGCTGAGCGGCGCGATGGCGGCGACCAACCCGGGGCCGGCGTGGAAGCACACCCGCAAGGGCGTCGACCCGTCGGGCGACCCCGTCGACCCGTTCTCCGGCCTGTTCGCCTACACCAAGGCCGACATCAGCATCTCCGGCCCGATGCCGCTGACGCTGACGCGGACCTACAACCCGGTCGACTCGAACGCCTACGAGGCCGGCGTCGGCTTCAGCACGATCTTCGACACGCGCCTGGTGTTCGACCCCGACAACTCCAGCAAAGTCAAGCTGATCACCCAGGGCGCGCAGGAGACGCGCTTCAAGGAGGACCCGAGCGCGACCGACGGCCCGAACGAGACCTACCGGCCCTACCAGAGCCCGGGCTGGGGCGGGACGGTCGTCAAGTACCGCACCGACACCGGCATGTGGCGCCTCGTGCGGCCCGACGGGTCCGGCATGGAGTTCGACCTCGGCTCGCCCGTCACCGCGATCGTCAGCGCCAGCGGGCAGCGGATCACGATCAAGCGCGGGTACCGCAACATCATCGGGTCGGTCGACCAGGTCAACTTCCCGGACGGCCGCTGGCTGCTGATCACCAACGGCGGCATCACCGACAGCTCCGGCCGCAGGGTCACCTACACGGAGGACTCCAACCGGCGCCTGACCGACGTGACCGACGCGGCCGGGCACACCACCCA
Organism: Conexibacter woesei Iso977N; assembly: GCF_000424625.1. Lineage (GTDB taxonomy): Bacteria > Actinomycetota > Thermoleophilia > Solirubrobacterales > Solirubrobacteraceae > Baekduia > Baekduia woesei_A. Next base: position 412,363 of record NZ_AUKG01000001.1, on the reverse strand, counting down.
CTACGACTACGGCACTGGCAGCGGGCCCGAGACGGGCAAGCTGACCGCGATCACCGACGGCCGTGGGCACACCTTCCTGCGCAACGAGTACGGCCAGGGCAACGTCATCACCAAGCAGACGCTGGCCAACGAGGGGACGTTCCAGTTCCAGTACGTCTGCGTCCCGCGCGCGAAGTGGCTGGACGGCGCGGCCGGCGGCGGTGGCGGTGACTCCGGTGGTGGCGGCGGTGGTGGCGGCGTGGGCGGCGGCCCGGCGATGTCGCCCGGCATCATGATGGCGGAGTCCGCCCATAAGACCGACGGCATCGATCCGGAGGACACCGCCGACGAGCTGGCGGCCAACGGCCCCTGCGGCGATGACCCGTACCTGTACACCTTGATCAAGAACCCCAACGGGTCGCTGACCAGGGTCGACTGGAACCACGACGGCGGCTGGACCGAGACCAGCCCCAAGGGCACGATGACGGAGAAGCTCGACGGCGCCTACCGTCTCAAGCAACTGATCGTCGACGGCGTCACCACGACGTACTCGTACGGCACCGACGACAACGTGCTCGCGACCCAGACGCAGTACGGAAACGGCCCGAGCTGGGGCAACGTCTACGGCTACGCCGGCACCGACCTGATGTCGATCCGCGATGCGTCCGGGCACACGACGACGATCGACCGCGACGCCAAGCACCGGGTGATCGCCGTGACCGATCCGACCTACCGGAAGACCACGTACGGCTACTCGGGCAGCGACCCGCGGCCGACGCGGATCACCGCGCCGGGCGGCGGGACCCTGCGGGCGACGTACAGCAACGGCGACCTCGCCACGGCGACCGACGAGCTCGGGAACACGACGACGGTCTCCTCCGACGCGGCCGGGTGGCCGATCAAGTTCACCGACCCGCTCGGCCACTCCGCGCTGGTCTCCTACGACGACGACGGCGAGGTCACGAGCGTCACCGACCCGAAAGGCCTGACGACGTCGTTCGACTACGACGCCAACGGCAACATGACCAAGTTGACCGACGCGCGCGGCAAATCGATCGAGGCGACCTACGACGACATGGACAACATCGTCTCGAGCACCGACCAGGACGGCGCCGAGCGGCATTTCACGCGCGATCTCGACGGCAACATCACCCAGGAGATCGACCGCCGCGGTCAGCGGACCGTGATGCAGTACACGGGCGCCGACCAGCTGAAGTTCGTGGGCTACGGCGCGCACGACGACGGCAGCGGCGGCCAGGCCTACGACGCCACCGAGAGGATCACCTACAACGACCGCGGGGCGATCGCCAAGGTCGAGGACTCCCAGGACGGCACGATCGAGCTCAGCTACGACGACCTGGGGGACCTCACCGGCGTCACGCAGGACGGCGACACCATCGCCTATGACTACGACGCCGCCGGCCGCCGCACGAAGATGACGCTGGCCGACGGCACCGAGGTGTCCTACGCCTACGACGACGCGGGTCGCGTCACGAGCATCACGCGCGGGTCGGTGACCGCGACGTTCAGCTACGACGCGGCCGGGCGCCAGACCGGCACGACGCTGCCCGGCGGTGTGGCGCAGACCGACGACCTCGACGCCGCCGGCCGGCTGCTGAGCCGCCACTACGCGATGGGCAACGCCCCGGGGGCGACCGTCAACTACGCCTACGACGCGACCGGCCAGCCGATCGCCAGCTGGGGCTCGCTGGACACCACGACGTTGCCCGCCGCCCAGGCGACGGCGACGTTCGACCCGGCCAACCGCGTGATCGCGCGCGGCGGCGTGAACTACAGCTACGACGCCGAGGGCAACCTCACCGGCGACGGCTCCCGGACGTTCACCTGGGACGCGCGCAACCGCCTGACGAAGGTGACGCACGGCGGCGTCGACACCAGCTACGGCTACGACGCGCTCGGGCGCCACGACGTGACGACCACCGGCGGGTCGACCACGACGTCGGTGTTCGACGGCTGGAGCGCGGTGTCGTCGGTGACCGGCAGCAACCCGGCGACGCAGATCCTCAACGGCGCCTCGCTGGACGACGTCCTGGCGACGACGACCGGCGACGACACGTTGGCGATGCTCAAGGACCTCGACAACACGACGGCCGGCAGTGGCACTGCGGCCGGCGTCACGACGTCCGGCGTGACCCACGACCCGTTCGGCAACCGCACCGGCGGCACGCCGTCGGCGACCGACCAGTGGGGCGGCGGCCGGCAGGACGCCGCGGGCCTGGTCGACCGCCGCAACCGCTACTACGACCCGAAGCTCGGGACGTTCATCAGCGAGGACCCGCTCGGGCCCGGCGGCGGGACCAACATGTACGGCTACGTCTGGCAGGCGCCGATCGGCGCAGTCGACCCCCTGGGCCTGAGCGTCAGGGGCGACGTCAGCGACTTCGCGGCGGGTGCGCTCGACGGCACCTTCGGCGACCTCCCGAGCAAGGCGTTCGGGGCGGACTGCTGGGGCACGGCCCATGAGGTCGGGAAGTTCGCCGGCGCGGTGGCCAGCAGCGCCTACGGCGGCGCGAAGGTGACCGAGGGCATCGAGTACGTCGTCGAGCGGCAGGTCTCCAAGAAGGTGGCGGAGAGCGCGGCCGTCCAGATGGCCGCGGGCGCCGGCGGCGGTGCCGCGGGCGGCGCGCAGGAGACGCTCGAGACGAACCCGAACGCCTCGACGTCGCAGGTCGTGCAGGGGATGGTCTCCGGCGCGGGCGGCGGGTTCGGCGGGGGCGCGCTCTCGTTCCAGGCCAAGGCGTGGACGAAGGACGCCTCCGAGGCGATGAAAGACCGGGCGCAGATCGTCAACAACGTGGCCGAGCCGACGCTGTCGGTCACGAGCTCGGTCGCCGCCGGTCAGGCCGACGGCCAGGGCCCGACGCGCGTCCCGAAGGTGGACAAGAAGAAGTTCTGCTGATCGTCGCGGCCCTCTCGGCGGCGTCGAGCCGCCGAGAGGGTCGCCGTGGATGCCGTAGAACTACGGGGCATGGCGTCCGAGGCCACGACGATCGATGTGGATGGGCGCGAGCTGCGGGTGTCGAGCGGCTCGCGGGTCATCTTCCCGGAGACCGACCGCACGGCGGCGGTCACGAAGCTCGACGTGGTGAAGTACTACCTCAGCGTCGGCGACGGGATCATGCGCGCGTTGCGCGAGCGGCCGGTCACGCTGGAGCGCTGGCCGAAGGGCGTGCACGACGGGATCGTCGTCTCCACGCGCGAGAGGGGCGGCGGCGACGCGTTCTTCCAGAAGCGGATCCCGAGGGGCGCCCCGGACTACGTCGAGACGGCGCGGATCGCGTTCCCGTCGGGCCGCTTCGCCGACGAGGTCTGCCCGACCGAGCTGGCCGTCGTCGGCTGGTGCGCGCAGATGGGCACGATCACGTTCCACCCGTGGCCGGTCCGGCGCGCCGACGTCGACCACCCGGACGAGCTGCGCATCGACCTCGACCCGCAGCCCGGGACCGACTTCGACGACGCCGTCCGCGTCGCCGGGACCGCGCGCGAGCTGTTGAGGGACCTGGGCTACGTGGGCTTCCCCAAGACGTCCGGTGGGCGCGGCGTGCACATCTACGTCCGGATCGAGCCGCGGTGGACGTTCACCGACGTCCGCCACGCGGCGATCGCCTTCGGCCGCGAGCTGGAGCGGCGGCTGCCCGGCGAGGTCACCACCAAGTGGTGGAAGGAAGAGCGCGGTGAGCGTATCTTCGTCGACTACAACCAGAACGCGCGCGACCGGACGATCGCGTCGCCCTACTCGATCCGGCCGAGGGCGGGCGCGCCGGTCAGCGCGCCCGTGGAGTGGGACGAGCTGCCCGCGATCCGGCCCGAGGACTTCACGGTCGCCACGATGCCCGCGCGCTTCGCGGAGGTCGGCGACCTGCACGCAACGATCGACGACGTCCACCACTCGCTGCAGCCGCTGCTCGACATGTATGAGAAGGACGAGGCGGGCGACATGCCCTACCCGCCCGACTACCCCAAGATGCCCGGCGAGCCCAAGCGCGTCCAGCCCTCGCGCGACCGCGACCGGCCGAGGGACGAGGACTAGCTCAGTCCGCGGGCGAGCCCTGCGGGAGCCTCTTGGCCCCGCGCAGCGGCGCGGGCGCCGAGGCGGGCGGGACGACCGGGCCGATGTCGCCGTCGGGCGCCTCGTCGAGGTCGACGATCACCGGCGCGTGGTCGCTCGGGCCCTTGCCCTTGCGGGCCTTGCGGTCGACCCAGGCGGCGGCGACCCGCGGCGCGATCTCCTCGCCGGCCAGGACCAGGTCGATGCGCATCCCCAGGTCCTGGTGGAACATCCCCGCGCGGTAGTCCCAGTAGGTGAAGAGGCGGCGCTCGTCGGGCCAGCGGTCGCGGACGACGTCGTGCAGGCCGATCGACTGCAGGTCGGCGAGCGCGTCGCGCTCCGGCGCGGTGACGTGCGTGTGGCCCTCGTAGGCCTCGGGGTCGAAGACGTCGTCGTCGGTCGGGGCGATGTTGATGTCCCCGCACACGACCGCGCGTGCGGCGTCCGGCGCGACCATGTCCTTCAGCGCCTTCAGCCACGCCAGCTTGTAGTTGTAGTGGTCGCTCCCCGGCGAGCGCCCGTTGGGGACGTAGACGCCGGTGACGCGCACGCCGCCGCACGTCGCGCTGACCGCGCGCGCCTCGGGATCCGGGAAGCCGGGCCCTCCCGGGATGCCGCGGACGACGTCCTCCAGCCCGACCTTCGACAGGATCGCGACGCCGTTCCACGACACCTCGCCGTACGTCGCGACCTCGTATCCGCGCGTGCTCAGCTCGTCGCCGAACAGCTCGGTGAACGCGTCGTCGGTGAGCTTCGTCTCCTGCAGGCAGACGACGTCCGGCCGGCGCTCGTCGAGCCACGGCAGCAGCCGCGGGAGCCGCTGCTTGACGCTGTTCACGTTCCAGGTGACGATCCGCATCGCTCGCAACGGTACGGGGTCAGGCCGCGACGATCGCCTGGAGCTCGTCGAGCGAGTCGGCGATCACCTTCGCGAGCTTCGGGACGCGCCTGCGCGTCGGCGGGATCGCCGCCCAGCGCTCGAAGCCGACGCGGAAGGCCGCCAACCCCGCCTGGCTGGCGAGCGACGCGGTCGTCGCGTCGGTGCCGCGGGCCTCCAGCTCGGCGGCCAGCGCGGCGCCGATCCTCGCCATCTTGATCAGCTCGCGCTCCTGCAGCTCGGGGTGCGCGGTGATGATCGCCTGGCGCTCGCGGGTGTGATCGAGGTCGCTGCCGACCAGGTCGGCGCCCGCGGTCAGGGCCAGCGCGACGGCCTCGATCGGCGTGGCGTCGGCGGGCGCGCCGGCGATCGCGGCGGTCATCGCGTCCTGCAGGATCTCGCCGCCGCCGAACAGCACCTCGCGCTTGTCGGCGAAGTGGCGGAAGAACGTGCGCTTGGTCAGCCCCGCGCGCTCGGCGATGTCGGCGACGGTCGTGGCGTCGTAGCCGCGCTCGGCGAAGAGCTCCATCGCCGCCTGTCCCAGGCGGCCGTGTGCGTCGGGTAACCAGCGGGCCACGTCCGGGAGTCTACCCTGATGTCACCGGGTGCCATCAGGCGTGCTACGCTGCCTTCACGGCGATGACACCGAATGTCATCAGAATACCCCTCTGACCCCTGAGGAGACTCCCCATGGCTCGTTACTTCGTCACCGGCGCGTCGGGCTGGATCGGCATCCCGCTGGTCCAGGACCTGGTCGCCAGCGGCCATTCCGTGCTCGGCCTCGCCCGCTCCGACGAGGGCGCCACCCGCGTCGAGGCCGCGGGCGGCGACGTCCTGCGCGGCAACCTCGACGACCTCGACTCGCTGCGCACCGGCGCCGAGCAGAGCGACGGCGTCATCCACCTGGCGTTCAAGCACGACGACTTCTCACAGCTCAACGCCGCCGCCCTCACGGACCGCGCGGCGATCGCGCTGTTCGGCGACATCCTCGAGAACACCAACAAGCCGCTGGTCATCGCGTCGGGCTCGCTCGGCGTGACCCACCCCGGCGGCGGCCTCGCCGTCGAGTCCGACCCGGCGCCGGAGATCCCCGGCTTCGAGCGCCCGCTCAACGCGATCGCCGCGCTGGCGCTCGCCGACCGCGGCGTGCGCAGCTCGGTCGTGCGCCTCCCGCCGACCGTGCACGGCGACGGCGACAAGGGCTTCGTGCCGTGGATCATCAGCTGCGCGCGCGAGCACGGCCGCTCCGCCTACGTCGGCGACGGCGCCAACCGCTGGCCTGCCGCGCACGTGAGCGACGCCGCCCGCGTCTTCCGGCTCGCGGCCGACAGCGCGCAGCCCGGCTCGGTCCTGCACGCGATCGACGACACCGGCGTCCCGATCAAGGACATCGCGACGGTCATCGGCCGCCACCTCGACCTGCCGGTCGAGTCGATCCCCGCCGACCAGGCCGCCGAGCACTTCGCCTGGATGGCCGGCTTCATCGGCTTCGACAACCCCATGTCGTCGGAGCTCACCCGCAACACCTACAACTGGACGCCGACCGGCCCGGGCCTGATCGAGGACCTCGAGGCGGGGCACTACTTCCAGAGCTAGGACGTCGTCCTCGGCGTCGCCGGCACGCGTAGCGCGACATGCCCCGGGGAAGGCCCGGGGCATGTCGATCGTGATCGTCGGTGCGGGACCCAACCTCGGTGCGGCAGTGGCGCGCCGGTTCGGGCGCGAGGGGATGGCGGTGGGGTTGGTCGCGCGCAACCGGGAGAAGTTGGAGCGGTTGGCGGGGGAGCTGCGGGAGGATGGGCTCACCGTCGATGCCGCCGCGGCCGACATCCGCGACAGCGCGGGGTTGAGCGAGGCCATCAGGTCGCTCGCCGCGTCGCTCGGTGAGGTCGAGGTGCTGGAGTACTCGCCGCTGCCCGCCAGGGAGTTCATGAAGCCGATCCTCGAGACGACGGTCGACGATGTCCGTGGGCCGTTGGAGTTCAGCGTGCTGGGCTCGGTTGCCGCGGCGACCGCGGTCCTGCCGGCGATGCTCGACGCGGGCAAGGGCACCATCTTGTTCACGACCGGCGGCGCGGCGATCAACCCGTACCCGTTGCGCGCGGGCGTCGGGATCTCGTTCGCGGGGGAGGTCGCCTACGCGCGGATGCTCCACGACGAGCTGCGCGACCGCGGCATCCACGTCGGCCACACGGCGATCGCCGGCCGGATCGCGCCGGGCGAGGACCACGAGCCCGACGAGGTCGCCGACCTGCTCTTCCAGCACCACGCCGAGCGCGCGCAGTTCCAGGTCCGGCTCGGGATCGACTAGCCCTGCGGCGCGCCCAGGACGCGCGGTTGCTCACCCCTTCGGCTTGCGGACCCTCACCCTGGTGACCAGGACCTGCCTGCCGCCCCTGACCGCGCCGGTCACGTCGACCGTGCCCCTCCAGGTCCCGGCGCGCTGCCAGGAGACCGTGCAGCGCACGTGGATCCTGGACGTCCCGACCCGCTTGCAGCTCGCCCTGTAGCGCTTGCCCTGCGTGAACTTCTTGCCGTAGGACTTCTTGAGCGCGGCCTTCGCGGAGGCCGCCGCCTTCGTCAGCGCGACCGTCCTAACGGCGACGGTCCTGGACGACGGGGGCGTCCTGGTCGACGCGCCGCCGGTGGTCCCACCGCCGGGCGTCGTGGTCGAGCCGCCGCCGGTCCTCCCGCCGCCGGGCAGCGTGATCCCGCCGGGCGGGATGGTCCTCGCACCGGCGGGCGGCGCCCCGGCCGGCCGGTTGATGACCGTGCCGCCGACGTAGTAGTACACGCTGTCGGCGAAGATGTAGAGGCACAGCCGCTCCGGCCCCGGGTCGGCCGCGCCGGTCCAGGCGCGTGGCGTGATCATCCCGACCTCGGTCGTCGGACCGGTGTTCTGGACGTCGCCGTTCCACGCGTTGAACGGATCGGCGGGGTAGGTCGTCGGGCAGTCGCCGTCGCCGAAGAAGTTCTCGAGGTCGGCGTAGTAGTCGCACTGCTCGTCGGGCGCGCACGTGCGCTGGGCGGTGACGTTGAACGTCACGGTCGTGGCGTCGGTCGCGGTGACCTGCAGCGACCCGCTGACGGTCGCGGCGCCCGCGCTTGCAGCCGACAGAGCCAGCGCGACGATCGCGACGATGAACCCGACCACTCGAATGCGCACGTGCAGACTCTAACCGTTCGGACACACCTGTGGCTACCTATTACCCGAAGGTCGAGGATCCGCGGACACGCGATACTGCGCCGATGAAGCTGCGCGGTCGCCGGGACGAGTGCGCCGCGCTCGACGCGCTGCTGGCGCACGTGCGCGGCGGCCAGAGCGAGGTCCTGGTCCTGCGCGGCGAGGCCGGGATCGGCAAGACCGTCCTGCTCGAGCACGCCGCGGAGCAGGCGACGGCGGGCGGCGTCCGGGTCGCGCGCTGCGTTGGCGTCCAGGGCGAGATGGAGCTGGCGTTCGCCGGCCTGCACCAGCTCTGCGGCGGCCTGCTCGACGACGGCCTGCGCGCGCTGCCCGCCCCGCAGCAGGACGCGCTGCGCGTCGCGTTCGGCCTCCAGCAGGGCGAGACGCCGAACCGCTTCCTGGTCGCGCTCGCCACGCTGAGCCTGCTCGCCGAGGCCGCCGAGGCGGCGCCGCTGGTGTGCCTGTTCGACGACGCGCAGTGGCTGGACTCCGCCTCGGCGCAGGTGCTGGCGTTCGTCGCGCGGCGGCTGCTGGCCGAGCGGATCGGGATGGTCTTCGCGGTCCGCGACCAGGGCGGCGCCGAGCTCGCGGGGCTGCCCGAGCTGCGGGTCGAAGGGCTCTCGGACGCCGACGCGCTGGCGCTCCTGCAGGCCACCCTCCATGGCCCGGTCGACGCGCCCGTGCGCGACAGGATCCTCGCCGAGACGCGCGGCAACCCGCTCGCGCTGCTGGAGCTGCCGCGCGGCCTGGCGCCCGCCGAGCTGGCCGGCGGCTTCGGCCTTCCGGACGCGCGCCCGCTGGCCGGCCGGATCGAGCAGACGTTCCACGCGCGCGTGACCGCGCTGCCCGCCGCGACCCAGACGCTGCTGCTGATCGCCGCCGCCGAGCCGGTCGGCGACACCGCGCTGCTGTGGCGCGCGGCCGACGCGCTCGGCGTCGGGACCGAGGCGGCGTGGCCGGCCGAGACGGCGGACCTGATCGACCTCGGCGCGCGCGTGCGCTTCACCCATCCGCTGGTCCGCTCGGCGGTCTACCGCGCCGCGGGCGCGGGGGCGCGCCGCGAGGTCCACGCCGCGCTGGCCGCGGCGACCGATGCGGCGCTGGACCCGGACCGGCGCGCCTGGCACCTCGCGGGCGCGGCGACCGGCCCCGACGCGGCGGTCGCGGCGGAGCTGGCGTCCTCGGCGGCGCGGGCGCGGCGGCGCGGCGGGCTGGCGGCGGCGGCCGCGTTCCTGCAGCGCGCGGCGGAGCTGACGCCGGCGGGCGTCGTGCGGGTGGACCGGGCGCTGGACGCCGCGCAGGCCAAGCTCGACGTCGCGGACGCCGCGGCGGCGGCGGACCTCCTGGCGGTCGCCGAGCACGGTGTCGCCCTCGACGACCTGCGCCGCGCGCGGGTCGAGCGGCTCGGCGCGCAGATCGCGTTCGCGCGCTGGCGCGGGCGCGAGGCGGCTCCGCTCCTGCTCGCCGCGGCGCAGCGGCTGGACGCGCTCGACGCCGGGATGGCGCGCGCGACCTACCTGGAGGCCCTGGCCGCCGCGACGTACGCGGGGCGGCTCGGCGACGGCCCGGACGAGGCGGAGATCGCGCGCGCCGTTGTTGATGGGGTCGCTCCGGAGCTGGGCGCGGCCGACGCGTTGTTGAACGGGTTGGTCGTGCGCTTCACCGACGGCTACGCGGCGGCCGCCGAGCCGATCCGGGCCGCGCTGCGCGCGTTCGACCCCGACGGCGGCACCGACGCCGAGCGCCGCTGGCTGTGGCTCGCGTGCCGGATGGCGCAGGACCTGTGGGACGACGAGCTGTGGCACGACCTCGCGACGCGCGGCGTCCGCGTCGCGCGCGAGACCGGCGCGCTGCACCTGCTGCCGTCGATGGCCAACTACCTGGCGGTCTACCGCGTGCACTCCGGGGCACTGGCGGCGGGCGCGGCGCTGGCCGACGAGGTCGACGCGCTGACCGCCGCGACCGGCCTGCCGCCGCTGAAGTACGGGGCGTTCATGGTCGTCGCGGCGCAGGGCGACGACGCGGCGGCCGCGGGGATGTTCCGGTTCGGGTTCGCGAGCGCGAACGAGCGCGGCGAGGGGTCGGCGCTCGGCGTGGCGACGTGGATGCTCGCGCTCATGCACAACGGCGCGGGGCGCCACGACGAGGCGCTGCTGTCCGCGCGTGAGGTCGGCGAGTACGAGGACGTGATCGCCTACGGCTGGGCGCTGGCCGAGCTGGTCGAGGCGGCCGTGCGCTGCGACCGGCCGGAGGAGGCGGGCGCCGCGCTGGGCGAGCTGCGCGAGCGGACGCAGGCGGCCGGGACGCCGTGGGCGCTGGGCGTCGAGGCGCGCTGCGCGGCGCTCGTGACGGGCGACGAAGACAAGTACCTTGAGTCGATCGCGCTGCTGGAGCGCAGCCGCGCGGCGCTGGACCTGGCCCGCGCGCGGCTCGGCTACGGCGAGTGGCTGCGGGCGGCCGGGCGGCGCGGCGACGCGCGCGACCAGCTGCGCGCCGCGCACAGCGACTTCACGCGCTTCGGCGCGGCCGCGTTCGCCGAGCGCGCGCGGCGCGAGCTGCTGGCGACGGGCGAGGCGGTCGTGGCGGCCCCGGCTGACGGCGGGCGTCCGGTCCTGACGCCGCAGGAGGCGGAGGTCGCGCGCCTGGCGCGGGCGGGCCACACGAACCCGGAGATCGGCGCGCAGCTCTACATCAGCCCGCGCACCGTCGAGTACCACCTGCACAAGGTCTACCGCAAGCTCGACGTCTCGACCCGCCACGAACTGCGCGACGCGCTGCCCTGCGCCTAGCCGAGCAGCAGGCCCGCTCCGGGGTCGGCACGACGGCCTCGGCATCTGAGAAGGTCATCACTGATGGCTTCTGATGATTTTGGAGCAGATACCGACAGTTCCCGCGAAACGACTCTCAGACGGCTTCACGCCGAGGGCCGGACGCTTGAAGACATGGGGCATGCCTTCGGCATCACGCGAGAACGAGCACGCCAGCTCCTCGAAGACATGGGTCTGAACAACCGCGATGCTCAAGCGCGGCGAGTGGCCTGGCTGTCCGAGACGCGCGGCGACGAGATCGAGCAGGCGTTCCTTGAGGAACGCGACGATGCGCTTGTCGCCGAACGATTGGGGCTCCGGAGAGCAGACGTCGAAGCGGTCGTAGATGGGCGTCTGCCTGACACAAAGGTGCTCAGACAACGGCCGACGGCCCATCAGCCGCGGTATAGCGACCTGGATCTCATCAGGCTCCTGCGTGAGGCCGCAAAGCAATTGCACGAGCCGTTGGCTCACGACGCGTATAACACCTGGGCGCAGGGACAGAAATTTGATGATGGCCGCTCAGCGCCTACCCACCAGACGATGGCACTCCGCTGGGGGTCGTGGCGGGCCGCATTGAAGAACGCGGGGTTGGAGGTCGGGCCGCGACTCGGGCCGCGAAGCGCGTTGACGCGTCAAGCGGTGGTCGCAGCCGTCGTCGAGTGCTGGCGAGATTTGGGTGGCCCACCGACGGTCGCGGTGTATGACGCGTGGTCCGCCGGTCGCTCTGACGTCCCGTCGTCGGCTTCGGCCCGGAAGTTCATAGACGGGTGGCAGGATGCTCGGCTTTCCGCGTGGGAGATCATCCATAACATCTCGCTACCCCGAACGGACCTCCCGGGAGTCGAGCGGGTTGAGCCGGATCCGGAGAGCGGCGAGCCGATCCTGGCGGTCCAAGGTCAAGCTGGTGAGGGATTGTCAAATGACGACCGCAACCCTCCGGTGGAGGAGGTCGGAGTGCCATATCGGCCTGCCGACGAGGAGGCAGATCCGAACCCAGCTGCTCTCGCCGCACCCGACCCGGAACTCGTGCGGGCGGCGTGGCGATCACATGCGCGGCTTCAGAACGAACTCGCTGATCTCGCGCGTGCGGCTGGGCTTGTTCCGCTCTCACCCCATCGCGATCCGAGGTTCGATATCGCATGGCGTTCGCAAGCAGGCACCCTCGTGATCTGCGAGGTGAAGTCTGCGGACATCGATACCGGCGAAGCGCAGATCCGTGCAGCGTTCGCGCAAGTGCTCCGCTATCAGCTCGGCGCTGAGAGGCGCTTCGGCGAGGCGGTCGAAGCGCGTATCTACATAGAACGGGAGCCTGACGAGCTTTGGCTCGCGCTGTGCGATCGCTTCGGTCTGAAAGTGGCCTTTCCACCGCACGCACGGACGCTCATCGACGAGTGATCCACAAGGACGCGCTGCCCTGCGCCTAGCCGAGCAGCAGGCCGCGGACGATGCGTTGGGCGACCTCCTCGTCGGCGGTGTCGGTGCGGCCGCGGAGAGCGAGGGTCGCGGCTTCGATCGCGGCGAGCAGGGAGCCGGCGAGGACGGTCGCGGAGGGGCCGGGGCCGATCGCGCCGGTGCGGCGGCCCGCGAGGATCAGGCGGCGGACGCGCTGGACGAGGTCGGCGACGTGGTCCTGGACGGCGGCGGCGATCGGCGCGCCGGCGGTCTCGACGCGCAGGACGATCATCACGCCGGCGACGTCGCGGCGGCAGTAGACCGCGTGGCGGCGGGCGAGCTCGGTCAGGGCCTGGACCGGATCGAGTCCATCATCTTGCAGGACCGTGCCGACCTCGGCCTCCCAGGTCTCGCGGACCCAGGCGACGGTCGCGAGGACGAGCGCGTCCTTGTCCTTGAACTGGTGGTAGAGCGCGCCGCGCGTGTAGCCCGCCGCGGTCGCGACGTCGTCGAGCTTCAGCGCGCCGTAGCCGCCGCGCGAGATGCCGCGCGCGGTCGCCTCCAGCAGCGCGGCGCGCGAGGCGGCGCGGCGCTGGGCCTGCGTGCTCACCCCGCGACGCGCTTCATCAGCGCGGGGTAGACGAGCAGGCGCCGGAACGGGCGGATCGCCAACATGTACGCCTTGCCCTTGACGCCGTTGGGCTTGACGAGCACCGCCATCTGCGCGCGGTACGTGCCGTCGCCCGCCGGGACCCAGCCGAGGTGCATCACGCCGTGCATCGTGGCGTTCGCGACCTCGGCGGCGAACTCGTCGTGGGTCTCGTAGAGCGGCGCGAACGGCAGGTGCGCGAACGCGCGGGAGCGCGCGGCGGCGGTGTCGCGCAGGTCGTCCGGGACGCGGTCGCGCAGCGTCGCGACGCGCCCGCCGGTCCCGGCGTCGTCGCCGTCCCAGCCCAGCAGCGCGCCGAGCTTCCAGCGGATCGCCCACAGCGCCCGGACGGCCGGCGGCCCACCGCGCTCGGCGTCGAGCGCGCAGACCTGGTCGACGACCTGCGGGAAGTCGTCGGGCCCCGCGGTCACCGGCAGGGCCCAGACGTCCTCCAGCGCGAAGTCCGGGGCGACCGCGTGGATCGCCCAGGGGTAGGCCGAATGCGCGCTGTCGGGCAACCGGCCGCTCTCTGACATACGTGCACGCATGTACGTAAGCGTAGGGCGACCGGTTGCTCAGCGCAAGGCGGGCCACCGCTATCGCGTGGGGTGCTCCCAGGCGAAGCCGTCCGGGTCGGTGAACGGCGCGGTGTCGCCGGTGACGATCGCGATGCGATGGGCGCCGCTGCCCTCGGGCGCGACGCCCGCGTCCTTGGCCAGCGCGCCGCGGCCGTAGAGCGCGAGCTTGATCGCGTGCGGGTCGTTGTTGGCGAACTGCACGTACTTGCTGCCAAAGGACCTGTCGACGGTCAGGCCCTGCTGCTCGTAGAAGCGCTTGCTCTCCTTGACGTCGTCGGCGCCGAGCAGGAGCACGAGCTCGTCGATCGCGCGGACCGCCGGGCCCTTGTCCTTCTTGGCCGACGTCGCGACCTTCCAGAGTGTGCCGTCCGGCGCCTGGACGACGCCGCCGTAGCCCCACATCGACTTCTTGGGGTCCTTGATCACCGTCGCGCCGGCGGCCTTCGCGGAGTTGATGTAGGAGTCGACGACGCTCGGCTGCGCGACGACCAGCGACAGCGTGAACGCGCGGAAGCCGGTGCTCGGCTCGGCGCCGGCGGCGCGCACCTGCACCCGGTCGCCGAGGCCGAACGCCTCCTCGTAGAACGCCTCGGCGGCGCCGGGATCGGCGGCTTCGAGGACGACGGATGCGATCGCGGTCTGCGTTGCGGTGGGCATGGGAAGCAACCTACGTCCGGCCCCGCGGCCGCGCTTCTCCATTCCTGATCCGTTGCTAGGCGGGCGGTGCGGTGGTGCTCGGTGGAGCGGTAGTGGCGGGCGGGGTGGAGGTCGTCGGCGGGGCCGGCGTCGAGGGCTGCGGCTTGGGCCTCGGCGGCTTGGGCTTCTGCGCGGGCGGGTTGGTGATCTGGCCCGACGGTGAGAGGCGCAGCGCGCGGGAGCCGAAGTCGAGCCTGGAGAGGCGCGCGACGAGGTGGGCGGACGCGTGGGTGGGGTCGACGTGCGGCAGGCCCGGGCCGGTCAGCTTGAGCGGCAGGAAGCGGCCGCCGGTCAGCGCGCCGGTGGCGTTGAGGTCGACGCGCAGCAGGCCGCTGAGGCTGAGGACGCCGCCGCGGGCGAAGTTCCTGTAGCCCGCGAGGTTGCCGAGGGAGTAGGCGATCGTGCGCCTGTTGTAGATCTCGATCCCGCGCAGGACGTGCGGGCCGGAGCCGAGGACGAGGTCGGCGCCCGCGTCGACGGCGGTGTGCGCGAACGCGCGCAGGTTGCCGCGCAGCTCGCCGAACGCCTGCTCCTCGCCGAACGGCACGCGGGTCTGCCCGGCGCCCTCGGCGCCGCCGTGCATGAAGACGATCACGACGTTGGCGTTCGCCGCGGCCTGCGCGACGAGGCGGTGGGCCGCGACGAGGTCGCGGATCGGCGACGTCCACGGGTAGGCCGAGAACCCCAACAACGCGACGCGCGTCCTGTCGAGCGAGATGTAGGTGATCTCAGAAGGCCGCCCGGTGAAGGCGACGCCGACGTGGCGCAGCGCCAGGATCGTCTGCCCGAGGCCGGTCGCGCCGAAGTCCCACGCGTGGTTGTTTGCGAGGTTGACCGCGTCGACCCCGGCGCGCGTCAGCCCCGCGGCGTTGCCCGCGGGCGCCTGGAACGCGAAGCACGTCGGCGTCGGGACCGGGCACTTCGTCGATCCGCCGGCGCCGAGCGTGCCCTCGAGGTTGACGGTCGTCAGGTCGGCGGCGCGCATCGTGCTCGCGACGCCCGCGAGCATGCCGCGCGCGTGGTCGGGCGGCAGCCCGTACCGCGAGCCGAGCGTGACGTCGCCGCCCCAGATCACCGTCAGCGGCCGGCCGGGCGGCAGCCTGGCGGCGGCGACCGCGGCATCCGCGGCGCCGTCGCCATGGTCGCCGGCGCCCACCAGCGCGCCGGCCGTGCCGGCGCACACCGCGATCGCCAGCGCGGCCGCGAGGCGGCGAGTGGTGAGCTGCCTCTGGCGGTCAGCGTTGCGCAAGTTGAGGTGGTTGTATCACCCCTGGGCCAGCTCGGCCACCGGCTGCCACGCGCGCCACGTCTCCAGCCGCGACGCGTAGTCGGCCTCGGCGATCCTCAGCGGGGCCGAGCCGAAGAAGCAGCGCAGCGGCGGCTCGTCGGCGTCGACGATCTTCAGGACCGCCGCGGCCGAGGCGGTCGGGTCGCCCGCCTTGCCCCTCATCGAGGCGCGGCGCTCGTCGGAGGCCTGGTGGACGGCGTCGTAGGCGTCCAGCCGCTCGGAGTGGCGCGCCGACGAGCCGCCCCAGTCGGTCGAGAAGCCGCCGGGCTCGATCAGCGTCACGTGGATCCCGAAGTCCTTGACCTCCTGGGCCAGCGACTGGCTGAAGCCCTCCAGCGCCCACTTCGACGCGTGGTACATCCCGACCTCGACGAACGCGCTGATCCCGCCGATCGACGACACCTGCAGGAGGTGCCCGGAGCCCTGCTCGCGCAGGAACGGCAGCGCCGCCTGCGTGACCCAGAGCGCCCCGAAGAGGTTGGTCTCCATCTGGTCGCGGGCCTCGGCCTCGGTGATCTCCTCGATCATGCCGAAGTGCCCGTAGCCCGCGTTGTTGACGACGACGTCGAGGCGGCCGAACTTCTCGTGCGCGGCGGCGACGGCGCTGAAGCACGCCGAGCGATCGGTCACGTCGAGCGCTTGCGCATGCACGTTGTCGTCGCCGTACTTCTCCACGAGGTCGTCGAGCGAGGCGGCGTCGCGGGCGGTCGCGGCGACCCTGTCGCCGCGCTCCAGCGCCGCGACCGCCCACTCACGCCCGAAGCCGCGCGAGGTGCCGGTGATGAACCACGTCTTGGGAGAGGCCATGCATCGGCCTATACCCGGCGGCCGTGCCGTTTCAGGCGTCGATCCGCGGCAGCGCGGCGACCTGGGCGTCGCGGGAGACGCGGCGGATCTCGTCCGGGACGTCGGCGAGGTCGACCTTGCGGACCATGTCCTGCGCGCGGCCCAGCGGCGAGAAGAAGTTGTCGTAGTGCGTCGGGACGACGTAGCGCGGGTCGAGCTTGGGCAGGACGCGCTCCCAGTAACGGGGCGTGACCTGGCGGCCGGCGACGCCGGCGAGGAAGACGTCGACCTGCTGGTCGGGGAGCTCGGCGTCGATCAGGTCGGCGCTGCCCTGGTGGTAGAGCGACAGGCCCGCGACCTCGATCCGGATCCCGTAGACCGCGCCGCAGCGGTAGGCGCCGGGCGCGAGGCCGTCGAGGTGGTCGCAGGTCAGCGGCCCGTCCATCGGCACCTTGCGGCCGAACAGCAGCTTCGAGTGGCGGCTGGGGATGAACGTCACCGCGAACGGGCCCAGCTCGTACGGGCGGCGCGTTGCGACCTCGACCGCCTGCTGCTCGAGGCGGTGCAACGCCATCAACCTGACCAGCGACGCCGACCCGTAGGCCTTGGTCTGGTGCATCCGCGCCAGCGCGGGCGCGTCGACGGCGTGGTCGAAGTGCGTGTGCCCGACCAGGACGCCCGCCACCGGACCGGGCGCGCCGCCGTAGCGCGCGACCAGCTCGGCGTCCTGCAGCGCCAGCCGCCTCAGTAGCAGCGACCGCAGCGGCACGCGCGACACGTAGGGGTCGATGAACAGCGAGACGCCCTCGTACGTCAGCCGGTAGCCGGAGACGCCGAGCCACCGGATCTCCAACCCCTCCGGCAGCGCGAGGTCGACCCGCTCCAGCTCGGCGACCGCCTGCAGATCATCGGCTCCCGACATGTCGCCGAGCATCGCAGACGCGGCATGGGTTCCGGCGACGTGTTCTAATCGGCACGGCCGATGCTGCTGTCCCGCTCATCCGCACCGCTGGGGGTCGCCGTCGCCGCGCTGCTCGCGGTGGCGCCGGCCGTGCACGCGACGGTCGCGGTCTCGCCGCTCGACGGCACGCCGGACGCGAACCCGGCGACGCAGATCAGCGTCCTCGGCGTGGCGCCGTCGAGGATCGCGGCGGTCCGCGCGGTCGGCGCGAGGAGCGGTGCGCACTCCGGGAAGTTGAAGGACTACTCGGGCGGGCGCGGGGCGTCGTTCGTCCCGGCCAGGCCGTTCGCGGCGGGGGAGCGGGTGGCGGTGACCGTGCGGCTGCGAGGCAGCGCGGTGCGTGCGCTGAGGTCGTCGTTCACGGTCGCGACGCTCGCGCCGATCCCGCCGGTCCTCAACCTGCCCAGCATGCAGCCGGGCAAGTTGGAGCACTTCGCCACGCGGCCGGACCTCCTGGCGCCGCGGATCACGGTCGCCCAGGACCGGTCGAGCTCGTCGGCGATGACGCTGATGACGCCGCTGCCGTCGCCGGTGATCCACCCCGACAGCAAGAACACCGTGTCGATCGCGCCGGTCGGCCCGGGCGGGCCGATGATCGTCGACCCGCACGGCAAGTTGGTGTGGTTCAGGCCGCTCGCCGCGCCTGACGTCGCCGCGAACCTCGCCGTCCAGACCTACCGCGGCAGGCGCGTGCTGACGTGGTGGCAGGGCCCGGTGACCGTCCAGGCCTTCGGGCTCGGCGAGGGGATCATCGCCGACGAGTCCTACAAGACGATCGCCAGGATCCGGGCGGGCAACGGCTACAGGATGGACATCCACGAGCTGCGGCTGACCGGCGACGGCGACGCGCTCGTCACCGTGTACTCGCCGGTGCTCGTCGGCGGCAGGCCGGTGCTCGACTCGATCATCCAGCGCATCGACGTCGCGACCGGGCTGGTCGTGTGGGAGTGGCATGCGCTCGGCCACGTCCCGCTGAGCGAGTCCTACGCCTCGCCCGCGGTCTCGGCGGCCAACGACGTCTACCACATCAACTCGGTCCAGCCGATCGACGGCGGGCGGCGGCTGCTGGTCTCCGCCCGCGACGCGTCGGCGATCTGGGCGGTCGACGCGCGCAGCGGCCGGATCGCGTGGCGCCTCGGCGGGCGCCGGAGCACGTTCCGGATGGGCCCGGGCGCGCGCTTCTGGCTGCAGCACGACGCGCGGATGCTGGCGGGCGGCCGCGTCAGCCTGTTCGACGACGAGGCCGGGCCGCCGCGCAAGGGCGCGTCGCGCGGGCTTGTGCTGCAACTCGACATGAAGCACAAGACCGCGAAGGTGGTGGCGTCGGTCACGCGCGCGGAGGACACCAGCGCCCAGAGCGAGGGCAGCGTGCAGGAGCTCGGCAGCGGCAACCTGTTCGTCGGCTTCGGCGCGGCCGGGCCGTTCTCGGAGTTCACGCCCGGCGGCCGGCGCGTGTTCGACGCGTCGCTGCCCGACGGCGACGGCAGCTACCGGACGCTGCGTGCGGCGTGGCACGCGCGGCCGACGACCAGGCCGGACGTCGAGGCGCACCACGACGCGACGACCGGCGCGGTGCAGGTGACGGCGTCCTGGAACGGCGCGACCGAGGTGGCGGGCTGGCAGGTCCTGGCCGACGGCGGGACCGCGCCGGTGGCAGCCGCCACGCGCACGGGCTTCGAGACCGGGCTGGTGCTGACGGGCGATGCCGACCGCGTGGTCGTGCGTGCGCTCGACCGGCAGGGCAGGGTCCTTGGGTCGAGCGCCTCGGTCCCGGTCGCCGCGCGGTGAGCGATCATGGCGCCATGAACGTGGTCTGCACGATGGTCGTCTCGCTCGACGGCTACATCACCGATCCGGACGGCGACCTGAACTGGAGCGGCAAGGACGTCGAGCTGTTCCGGTACGTGACCGAGCAGACGCGGGAGCTGTCGGCGTACGTGATGGGGCGGCGGCTGTACGAGACGATGCTGTACTGGGAGACGGCCGAGCTGGCCGACGACGACGACCGCGCGTGGGCGGCGGTCTGGCTGCCGCTCCCGAAGGTCGTGTTCTCGCGGACGCTGACGGCGGTGGAGGGCAACGCGCGGCTGGCCACCGGCGGTCTGGGCGAGGAGCTGGAGGCGCTGCGGGCGGCGGCGGGGCCCGGCGGTGGGGACATCGCGATCGGCGGCGCGGAGCTCGCGGGCGAGGCGGCGCGGCTGGGGCTGCTCGACGAGTACCACCCGCGCGTGGTCCCGGTGCTGCTGGGCGGCGGGCGGCCGCTCTACCCGCAGGGCCTGGAGCGCCGGCTGGGCCTGGAGCTCGTCGAGTCCCGGCCGTTCGCGTCGCAGACGGTCGTCTCGCGCTACCGCGTGCGGCGCTAGTCCTGGGGCTCGTGGAAGACGGCCTCGACGTTGTAGCCGTCGGGGTCGAGCACGAACGCGGCGTAGTAGCCGGGGGAGTACCCGGGCCGGATGCCGGGGGCGCCGTTGTCGGTGGCGCCCGCGGCGAGCGCGGCGGCGTGGAAGCCGTCGACCTGCTCGCGTGAGTCGGCGGCGAACGCGATGTGGCCGCCGCCGTTGACGGGGTACTTGGTCGAGATGATGAAGTCGTCGAAGCCCGCCGGGCCGAACGCGAGGTCGTGGCGGTCCTCGGTCCACTCGTTCAGCTCGCCGAACCCCAGCGGCGCGAGCGCGGCGAGGTAGAACCTGCGGCTGGCGCGGAGGTCGCTGACGCCGATGGCGAGGTGGTCGATGACGACGCGTCTGCTGGGCATGCGCGCGTCCTACCCGCGAGCGCGCTCGACGTTCGACCGGTGCGGTCCGTCGAGCCACTCGGCGTGCGGGCCGAGGCGCGCGTCGGCGGGCTCGTCGCCGCGGCGGAGTGCGTTGATGTAGTCCTTGTCGGCGGCCAGGCGGGCGGTGGCCTCAGCGTTGGTGGGCGCGACCGCGCCGTGTCCGGGGATCGCGACGTCGACCGTGTCGATGACCTCGTCCAGCTGCGCGAGCGCGGTCTCGTAGGCGCCGAGCTGGTCGTCCTGGCGCGGGTCGAAGAGCGGGATCATGATGTCGGAGAGCATGTCGCCCGCGAGCAGGACGCCGCGGTCGGCGAGGAGGATCGCGGCGTGGCCGACGGCGTGGGCGTTGTGCACGATCAACGCGCCGGGCAGCGGGTTGGCGTCGTCGTCGCTCGGGAGCGGTTGCACCAGCGCGACGAGCTCCAGCGGGACGCCCTCGGCCGACTCCGCCGCCATCGCCCGGGCGCGGTCCTGCGCGACGGCGGCGAGCGCGGCGTTCTCGGCGGTCGCGTAGCGCGGGACGTCGCCGAGGCGCGGGTGCCACAGCAGGTGATCCCAGTGCGGGTGGGTGGAGAACCCGGCGACGACCGGGATCCCGAGCGCCGCGACGTCGTCGGCCAGCGCGTCCAGCTCGGCGCCGGTGATGCCGGGGTCGACGACGATCAGCCCGTCGTCACCACGGACGACGATCGAGTTGGTCCACATCCACCCGCTCTGGCGGACCCAGACGCCGTCGGCGACCTCGTTCAGCGTGCTCATCTCACTGGGACGGCGCGGGTCGTCCGGACTCATCGGTGCGGCCTGGTCCGGGCGAGGCGGTGGCCGCGGCGGTCGTAGGCGGAGACCGAGGCGACGTCGCTGCTCGACACCGCCATCAGGTCGCCGCCGAAGTAGCGGACGTCCATCTTCAGCACGTGGCGCCACGCCCTCGGGCCGGTCTTGACCGGGAGCCTGAGGTGCTTGCCGTCCCTGAAGACGACCCGGACCTCGTGCGCCCTCGCGGTGACGATCCCGCCGATGACCGCGCTGGTCAGCTGGTCGCCCGCGTGCGCGGTGGAGGTCAGCGGGAACAGCCCGTGGTCGACCTTCAGGCTGCCGGCGGCGCAGCCGGTCGCGGTACCGGCATCGCTGCCGTCGGGCAGCGTGGCGCCGAGGTCGATGCAGACCCCCGCGACCGGCCCGATGCTCTGCCGGTGGATCGACAGCTCCCACGACCCACCCGCCGCGACGGGACCGTCGAGCAGGTGCGTGCCCTCCGCCGACGCGGTGGCGGAGGGCACGAGGAGGACGGCAGCGGCGAGGATCGCGGGGAGGAGTCGGGCCATGCTCCCGACCCTAGCCGCGCGCTACCCGCGGAACACGGGCAGGCCGTCGACGAGCGACGTGCGGGGGGTGCGGTAGAGGTGGGTGATCACGCGGTCGGGGGTCGTGTTGGAGCCGCAGGCGGGCTCGCCGTAGCGGTAGCAGTCGGCCCCGGACTCGAACAGCTGGTAGATCCTGTCGTTGGCGATCGAGACGCCCTCGGACATCGTCGGGATCCGGACGCAGCGCAGGTTGCCGTTCCTGTAGGACGTGGTCAGCGACCTGTAGCCGCGCTTGACGACGTAGACGTTGCTGCGCCTGTCGCGGCCGTAGGACGTGCTGAACACGAAGTAGTTGGGCAGGACGAGCAGGCCCTGGGTCTTCTTGGGCACCTCGATGTCGCCGGAGCTCTGGTGCAGGTTGCCGGCGCCGTCGACCGAGTAGGTGCGCATCACGCCGAGCCCGTTCTCGTTGAACGTGCCCGCGTAGACCGTGTTGCCCTCCTGGCTCAGGAAGCCCGTGCCGACGACGGCGCCCGCGTAGGTGCCGTCGAGCGCGTCGCTCGACGGGCCGTGCGCGAAGATGCCGGACAGCTTGGAGAGGCTGTAGCGCCGCACGGCGCCGGCGTTGACGCCGGGCACGAACGCCCAGCCGCCGGCGATCGCGACGCCGCCCGCGTGGATGCCGGACTGGAGCTGGGCGTAGTTGGTCAGCGAGCCGTCACGCGGGTCGATCCCCTGGATCCGCGCGCGGCCGTCCGACTGGCTGTACGCGGTGTAGACGAGCAGGTCCTGGCCGGCGCCGAAGTACGACGGCCATGCCGCCAGCCCCTGCGGGACGTGCTGGTCCAGCAGGCTGCGGCTGAGCGCGTGGCTCGGGCTGTAGTTGGCATCGAACCAGGGCGTCGCGTCGTCGTTGGCCGTGTTGTCGTTCAGGCACCGGAAGTTCGGATCGGCCGCCGCGGCGGGGCCGGCGAAGGCGGCAGCGGCGAGGACGGTGGCGACGGCAGACGCGAGGAGGACCCTGGTTCTCATCGCTCAGCAGTACCCAGGGCACAGGATCCTGGAACTTCGGGTCGCTCAGGCCGCGCGCGCTTGCGCGGTCGCCGCGGCGAGCACGTAGTCGCAGACCCGCTCGGTCGCCTGGCGCAGGCGGCGGAAGTAGGTCGCGCGCGAGACGTGCAGCGTGAACGCGACGTCCTCGTGCGGCGCGGTGCGGCCGGAGTAGGCCGCGAAGGCGATCTGGCGCTGGAGCGTCTCGTCCGGGCCGGCGCCGAACGACTCGGTCATCGCGCGGATCAGCAGCGCGCGGACCGCGTCGCTCCCGGGCCCGGCGATCGCGGTGAGGGGGCTCGCCGCCAGCGCGGTCGGCCGGTCCAGGTCGCGCAGCGCCTGGCGCACGTCGGCCTCGCGGATCGCGGGCGCGGCGAGCGGCAGGTGCCGTGCGGGCCGGTCGTCCTCGGGGCGCGGCAGGCCGAGCTCGGCGTAGATCGTCGCGCGCATCCCGCCCAGGACGCCGCCGGGACCGTGGTCGATCACGTAGCACTCGTGGACGTGCTCGCCGACCCGGACGTCGAGCCCGTCGACCCGCCGCCCGCCGGCCTGCTCCATGAACGCGACCGACGCCCGGTTGACCGGGCTGATCGGGATGTAGAAGCAGCGCGGGTTCGGCAGCCCGGAGCGCAGGATCGTGCCGGTGTTGATGACCGCGAGCACGCGCGACGCGAGGTCGCCCTGCTCGCCGGCGGTGAGGTCCATCGCGTCACGCCAGATCAAGGCATTGCCGTTGGGAACGTGCTCAGCGGCGTGCGCGATCCAGCGCCCGACGTAGGGGTCGGCGCGCAGCGCCGGCGACGCGCCGGCCGGCGTCCCGGCGATCGCCATCCCGCAGAGCGCCTCGTGGTGGTCGCGGGCGACGACGAAGTGCTCCGGCGCCGCGGCGGCCAGGACGCGCGTCGCCTCCCACCACGCCGGATCGACTCCCGCGCGCACGTGCGCGGGCAGCGCGTCGAGCTCCCCGGGGCGGAGCGCGTCGGGACGCAGCACGCGCGCCGCGTCCGCGCCGAAGCCCCAGCGCAGCGCCGGGTCCTCGATCAGCTCGGCGAGGTCGACGACCAGGCGCGGGTCGTCGGCGACCGCGTGGCGGTGGAGGTGATCGGCGACGCGGCGGCGCAGCTCGCGCTCGCGTTCCGGGCGCTGGGCGCGCAGCTGCGCCCGGAGCGCCTTGCGGACCAGCTCGTGCATCGCGACGCCGTCGCCGACCGGCTCGGCGATCGACTGCGCGCGCAGCCACGCCTGCGCCTCGTTGGGCGGGAGGCCCGGCAGGACGTCGGCCAGCAGCGACGCGGTCGTGACGCGCGCGATCGCCGCGACCGCGGTGACGTCGTCGTGGCGGCCGGCGGCGGCGTCCGGCCGGCCCAGGACGAGGCGGCCGACGAGCTGCTCGACGAGCTCTGGGTCGGCGGCGAGGTGGTCGTCGTGCCAGCGGCCCTCGCGCTGCGCGATCGCCGCGGCGAGCCCGAGCGCCAGCGGAGAGCCGCTCGACCACCGCACCAGCGCGGCGACCGTCGCGGCGTCGGTGATCCCGTGCGCGCCCACGAACTGGCGCCCCTCGTCGGCGCTGAACGGCGCGAGCGCCAGCGCGCGCGTCAGGTGCTCCCAGCCGCCCTGGAACCACTCCGGCGCCGGGCGCTCCCGGCCGGCCAGGACGACGATCGACCGCGCCGGCAGCGCCGGCAGGAGCCGCTCGCGCAACGCGCCGTCCAGCGCCGAGATCTGCTCGTAGGTGTCGAACAGCAGCAGCGGCCGCTCCTCGGCCTGGGCCGCGGCGAGGATCGCCTCCAGCGCGCCGGGGGCGGGCGGCAGCTCACGGCCGTCGATCCGCCAGGGCGACCAGCCCGCCGCGGCGCCGAGCCGCTCGACCTGGCGCAGCAGCGCGCTCTTGCCGATGCCGCCGGGACCGTGGACGTGCACGACGCTCGACGGCGGCTCGTCGACGAACAGCTCGGCGAACACGCGCAGCTCGGCCGCGCGACCCACGAACCGCTCCACGTCGCGTGCGCGGAGCCGGTCCGCGAGCGTCCCCGCCATGGGCGGCAGCGTAGCTGCCCATGGCGGGGACGCACGACGACTGGTCCGGGCGCTCGTTCCGGTCGGAGGTCCTCAGCGGTGTCGGGCGGCCTTCCTATGGGTCTTGGGCTTCTTGGTGGCCTTGGGCTTGGCCCTGGGCAGCGTCCGGCTGAAGCGGCCGGCCCGGCCCAGGACGCCGGTCCTCGACGTGGCGGTCAGAGTGATCGTGAGCCTCGTGCCCGCCGGGGGCGCCTTCAGGCGCAGCGCCGGGCGCTTGACCGTCCTGGCGATGTTGAGCCCGTTGGAGCTGCGGATCTCCACCAGCGTCGTCTTGGCCGTCGCGTCGCGCGGCCAGGACAGCGCGAGGAACGCGCCCCTGCGCTTGAGCGTCAGGCGCCTGGGCGCGGCCGGCCGCGGGGCGCTGGGCGCCTTGTAGGTACCGAGCTTGACGCGGTCGGCGACGTAGCCGTCGGCGTTCGTGACGATCGCCTGGACCGCGCGGGTGCCGGCGGCGCCCTGGCCCGGATGGAAGGCCAGCGTGCCGCGACCGTCGGCGGTCACGCGGCCGATGACGCTGCCCGCGGCCGCGCCGACCTCGGCGAAGTCGACGCGCGCGCCCCTGCCCAGCCCGGTCACGTTGTAGGACAACGTCCGGTCCTGGCCGGTGCCGCCGACCCTGCCGGCGATCCTGGCGGGCACGGTCCCGTTGGCCTGGATCGCCTCGACGAGGCGGACCGAGTCCGGCGCGACCTCGACCGTCCAGCGCCCGGCCGACGGCCTGGCGACGACGACCTCGGTGATGCCCGTCGCCGGGTCCTTCAGCGCGGCGACGCCCGGCGTCTGCATCGGCGCGTTGCCGGCGCCGGTGTCGATCGTCTCGCCCCTCGGGCCGTGGAGGACGAGGTGCGGCGCGCCGCCCGCGCCCTTGAAGCCCATCGCGGTGCCGGGCAGGCCCGCCGGGATGTCGATCGCGCCCGCCGCGCCGCCCGCCTGGGCGGCGTGGGCCTTCGCGAGGCTCGGCCCGGTGTAGCGGACGAGCGTCGCCTCGTTGCCGCGGCCGCCCGCGGGGATCGTCCTGACGCCGGCGGCGCGCGCGGCGCCGGCCCTCACGCCGTGCAGCGGCGGCCCGATCACCAGGTCGCCCGACAGCGCGTTCCTGATGACCACCCTGTAGTCGTCGACGTCGCAGCCGAACAGGTACAGCTTCGGCCCGTGGCCCCACTTCGCGCCGCCGCCCGGGTGCCAGTCGCCGAAGACCGTGTCGAACGTGAGGCAGCCGACGATGCCCTTGTTGGAGGCCAACAGCTCGGCGCCCGCGGTGAAGTCCAGCGGGATGATCGAGATCTTCGCCCACGCCTGCGCGTTGAACTGCTGCCTGAAGTACTCGAAGTCGAGCCCGAGGTCCCAGCCGATCCAGGGGTCGGCGGTCGGGTAGCCGCCCCTGACCGCGGCGCCGACGTGGACGTAGCCCTCGGTCGTGATCTCGGCGTCGATCGTCGCCCTGATGACCTCGATCAGCGTGCCCTCGCCGTGGAAGAAGAAGACGTTGGGCAGCGGGCTCGGGTAGCGGGCGAAGCCGAAGCCGAAGCGCGCCTCGACGAGCTTCGCGACGCTGAGGCCGATCGACCCGCAGAGCGCGAAGGTCGGCGTCTTGTAGTTCATGAACAGCTGGTGGAACAGGACCTGGTTGGGCCCGTCGTGGGCCAACACGTAGGACTTGTAGCCGGGCAGCAGCCTGTCGAGCGCGTCCCAGCCCGCGTAGGGCGTGATGTCCTCGAGGCCGACGTGCTTGACGCAGTTCTCGTTGGCCGTGACCCTCGGGCCGAAGTCGATCGTCAGCCCGACGTGGGTGATCAGCAGCGGCCCGACGGTGATCGCGCCCTCGAACTGCAGGTCCACCATCTTGACCCTGCCCCTGGCCAGCTCGAGCCTGCCGGCGAGGCTGGTCGGGACCGGGACGGCCATGCTGGCCTTGGCGTCGATCGCCCAGTTGCCGTCGCCGCTGTAGGTGATCCTGACCGGGCCGAGCGTGATGACGCCGAGCGGGATCTCGTCGACCGTGTAGCTGAACGGCGCGAGGTCCGCCGCGCTGGCGGCGGGGCCGAACACGGCGTGGGTCGGCTGGCTCGGCGTCTTGCCCAGCAGCTCGGGCGGCGTGCCGGGGAGGATGTCGAGGGTCGAGGTGCCGTTGGCGTCGAGCCTGGGCTCGCCGCTGACCTTCAGCGGGAGGCCGCCGATGCCGGCGGTGGGGTCGACCCTGAAGCCGGCGATCGTCGCGCCCGCGAGGTCCCACGCGATCCTGCCGTCGATGAACGCGAAGTCGGTCTGCTTGTAGGTGCCGACGACTGAGACGTTGGCAGCGGTCAGCGTCGCCGAGACGGTGTCGCCCGGCGCGGACGTGTTCTTGTTCGGGACCCTGACCAGCTTGCGCTTCCAGGTCAACACCGCCCTGGACGTCAGCTTCGTGTCGACCTCCAGGCCGTTGACGCGGAAGTGGCCGTCGGTCGTGTAGGTCTGGGTCCGGATGCCGTCCCTGTCGACGGTCGTCAGGTGGAAGCAGCCGGTGCCCGACTGCGCCGTGCCCTGGGTGACGATGACCGCCTTCTCGATCTTCACGATCGGGTTCTCGACGCAGGGGCCCTCGCCGACCTTGAGGTTGTCGGTGTTGGTGCCGGCCCCGCCCTCGTCGTCGGTGACGCGGACGCCGATCAGGTGCTGGCCGGCCGTGGTGTAGGTGGTGGTGACCCTGGGCGTCGCGCCGGTCGAGGTCTCGTAGCTGCCGTTGCCGTCGAGGTCCCAGGCGTAGGCGGCGACCGCGCCGTCGGCGTCTCCGGCCAGCGCGGTCAAGGTGAAGGCCTTGCCCGCCTGCGGCTGGGCCGGGGGCTCGACGATGGCGACGCCGGGGTTGTTGTTGGCCTTGACGGAGAGCGTGACACCGGTCGTCCCGGTCAGGCCGCTGTTGTCGGTGACCTTCAGCAGCGCGCTGTGGCTGCCGGCGGACGCGAAGCTCGTCGTGACCGTGGGGCCGGTCGCGTCGGGCTGGCCGTCTCCGTCGAAGTCCCACGCGTAGGTCGCGATCGTGCCGTCGGGATCGTTCGACGCCGCGGCGTCGAAGGTGACCGGCTGGCCGGGGCGCAGGGCACGGCCGGGGCGGGTCGGCGTGTAGTTGGTGGTGAACGATGCGACCGGCGCGTCGCCGGCCGCGCCGAGGCGGGCGAAGAAGCCCGAGTTCCCGGCCTGCTCGGAGACGCGCCCGGTGACGATGGTGTGCCCGTCGGCGCCGAGCGCCGCGGCGTAGGCCTCGTCGTCGCCACCGTCGGAGACCGCGAGGTTGCGCACCGGGCCGGCGGTGAGGTCGTTGTTGTAGGTGACGACCGCGACCTGCTGGGTGGAGGCGACGCTCATCCGGCCGACGAGCGTGAGGGCGCCGGTCGGCGCGACGACGAGGTCCTCGATGTCGGTGATGTGCGACGGGCTGGGGTCCTGCGTGGTGGTCGCGACGACCGCGCCGTCCGGGCTCAGGCGCGCGACGCCGACGTGGTGGGCGACGCCCTGGGCGACGACGGTCGCCGCGATCGTGGCGGTGCCGCCGGCGGCGAGGCGCAGCCGGCGGGCCTCGACGTCGTAGGTCGCGGGGTCGGCGCCGTCGAGGTCGGTCGCGGTGTAGCCGGTGGTGCCGTAGGTGGTGTCCAGCGTGCCGGCGGCGGTGTAGCGCGCGGCGACCAGCCGGCCCTTGGCGCCGGCGGCGCCGCTGACGGCGCGCCAGCCGGCGACGACGATGCGGTCCGCGGCATCGATGGCCACGTCGTCGAGGCGCGTGGGTGCGGCGCCCAGCAGGACGCGGGACTGGCCGCCCGAGCC
The DNA here is from genome assembly GCF_000424625.1 of Conexibacter woesei Iso977N. Taxonomy (GTDB): domain Bacteria; phylum Actinomycetota; class Thermoleophilia; order Solirubrobacterales; family Solirubrobacteraceae; genus Baekduia; species Baekduia woesei_A. The sequence continues at coordinate 384,087 of NZ_AUKG01000001.1, read as the reverse complement.
GAAGCCGGCGTCGGTCTGGCCGTCGGCGGTGAGCCGGGCGAGGATGCCGGCGTCGGTCGTGCCCGGATGCGTCCCGGCCAGGACGATCTTGCCGTCGGACTGCAGCGCGGCGTGGCCGAGGCGGACGCCGCCGCCCGACGTCGTGACGGTCGCGATGCCGCCGGTCCCGAAGCTGCTGTCGAGCACGCCCGTGGCGCTGAGGCGCGCGACGACGATCACCGGTGTGGCCGCCGTCGCGGTCGCGGCGACGAGGATCCGGCCGTCGGCCAGCACGATCACGCTGCGCGCCAGCACCGAGCCCTGCCCGCCGCCGAAGGTGACCAGGCCGGCGGAGCCGAAGGCCGGGTCGGGCGTCCCATCGGCCCGGCGCTTGGTGAGCGCGAGCGTGTCGTTGGCGACCTCGCCGGCGGCGAGGAAGCTGCCGTCGGCGAAGCCATGGACCGCCGCCCACCGCCCACCCTGCGCACCACCGGTGAGCACCACGCCGCCCGAGCCGAACCCGGGATCCAGGTCGAGCGGGCCGGCATCGGCGGCCGTCGCGAGGGCGGCCAGGAGGACGAGGGCGAGCGCGAGCAGCTTCGAGAGCGCGGGGAGGGCACGGCGGGGAGCGGGCATCCTCGCCACTCTCACCCCGCGCGGGCACAGAGACCGTCTCGGATCCGTCTCAAGCTACGCCGGCCCGCCCGGAGCGAGCCGTGCGCGCGCTGACCGCATCCCGCCCACCCAGGACCGCGACGCGATGTGGGAGCGCGGCCTCCGCGGCATCGTCGCGACGCTCCCGCCCGAGGGCTGACCGGCCCGGCAGGGCCAGCACCGTCGCGGCGATGGCCGCGGCGGCGATGCCGGCGCTGACGAGCAGGGCGCTGCGGAACCCGTCGGTCAGCGCCACGGCGTCCGCGCCGCCATGGGTGCCGGCGGTCGCGACCGCGGTCGTCACGGCGAGGCCGACGGCGCCGCCGATCTGCTGGGTCATGTTGATCAGGCCGCCGGCGGTGCCGTGGTTGGCCTCGTCGACGCCGCTGGCCGAGGCGACGGTGAGCGCCACGAACGCGAACGCCAGGCCCGCGCCGATGACGACGCTCGGGCCGAGGACCTCGGTGAGGTAGCTGCCCTGTGCGGTGATCTGCGCCAGCCAGGCGATGCCGCCGGCGAACAGCGCCAGGCCGGCCAGCAGCGTGGGCTTGACGCCGAGGCGCTCGACCAGCGGGCCGGCCGCGCCGGCGAGGCCGATCAGCACGACGCCCAGCGGGACCTGGGCGAGCCCGGCCTGGATCGCGCTGTAGCCCTGGACCTGCTGCTGGTAGAGCGTCAGGACGAAGAACATCCCGACCATCGCCGCCGACATCAGGACCATCGCGACGTTCGCGCCGCGGACCGAGCCGAGGCGGAGCATCGCCGGCGGGACCAGCGGCGAGCGCGTGCGCGACTCGACGCCGGCGAACAGCGCGAGCAGGGCCGGGGCCGCGGCGAGCAGGCCGAGCGTCTGGGTCGAGCCCCAACCGGCGTCGCCGGCCTGGGTGATGGCGTACAGGGCCGTGACGAGCCCGCCGCTGACCAGCAGGGCGCCGGGCACGTCGGTCGAGCGGTCGGCGGTCTCGGCGCGCGACTCGTCGATCAGCCGCGGCGCGAGCAGCGCGGCGCCGAGCACGACCGGCACGTTGACGAAGAACACCCACTCCCAGCCCAGGCCGCTGGTGAGGACGCCGCCGAGGATTAGCCCGACGACGGTGCCCGAGCCCGCGACCGCCGCCCAGAGGCCCAGCGCCTTGTTGCGCTCCGGGCCCTCGGCGAACAGCGTCGTGACGAGCGCGCGGGCGGCGGGCGCGAGCGCCGCGGCGCCGGCGCCCTGCAGCGCGCGGAAGGCGATCAGCATCTCGATCGAGCTCGACAGCCCGGCGGCCAGCGACGCGGCGCCGAAGACGCCGAGGCCGCCGATGAACAGCCGGCGGCGGCCGAAGAGGTCGGCGAGCCGGCCGCCGAGGAGCAGCAGGCCGCCGAAGGCCAGGATGTAGGCGGTGACGACCCAGGACAGGCTCTCGGTCGAGGCATGCAGCGAGCGGCCGATCGACGGCAGCGCGATGTTGACGATCGTCGCGTCGAGGATGACGACGAAGTCGGCGAGCGCGAGGATCGAGAGCGCCTTCCAGCGGCGCGGGTCCGGGGTTCGTGGTGGTGTGATGTTCGTGAGACTCATGATGCCCTCCTAGTTGAGTTAGAGGGTTATAACGACACGAGAGATCTATTGTCAAGCTCAAGACTCGTTACGATGTGGCCCATGCCCGATCCCGACGTCCTCCCGCGCCGCGAGCGCCTCCGGGCCGAGACGCTCGCCGACATCCGTCGCCACGGCTACGCGCAGATCGCGGCGGGCGGGCCGGCGGCGCTCTCGCTCAACGGGATCGCGAAGGCGATGGGGATGTCGGGTCCGGCGCTGTACCGCTACTTCGCCTCGCGCGACGAGCTGCTGGCGACGCTCGTCACCGAGAGCTTCGAGGACCTCGCCCAGACCCTCGAGGTGGCCGCGGCCGCTGCGGCCGCCGCGGCCGCCGCGGCCGACGGGCCCGCCGAGGCTCGCCTGCGCGCGGTCGCCGGCGCCTACCGCACGTGGGGCCGGACGAGCCCCGAGCGCTACCGCCTCGTGTTCGGCTCGACCTACGGCGCGGGCGACCTCGACCCCGACCGGATCATCCCCGCGGCCGCCCGCTCGATGGCGGTCCTGCTCGCCGGCCTCGCCGAGCTCTACCCCGGCGCCCCCGGACCCAAGGTCCAGCCTCCGGCGCTGCGGCGCGAGGTCCAGCGCTGGGGTAGGGTCCGCGCCGGCGACCAGGTCCGCGACCCCGGCGTCCTGCTGCTCGGCCTGCTGGCCTGGTCCCGGATGCACGGCATCGTGAGCCTGGAGATCGAGGGCTTCTACGAGCAGGTGGGCATCGATCCGGGTCTCCTCTTCGACGCCGAGGTCCAGCAGCTGATCGCGCAGCGCGCCCAGCGCTAGGACACGGCACGCGCCGGCCGCGTCACCTCGCGGCGGTCGTGGCGTTGGAAGGCCATGCGAACTTGGCTGCTGGTCTCTGCGGTCGCTGCCGTCACCACGCTGGCGGCGGTGCCGGTCGCGCTCAGCGATCCCTCCAACGACGGCCGCGACGACGCGACGCTGCTGAAGGGGACGGCGCAGCTGGTCTCCGGCACGACCCGCGACGCCCATGCCGAAGATGGCGAGACCTCGGCGTGCGGCGACTCCGATGGCTCGGTCTGGTACCGGTTCGACGCGCGCAGGACGCAGCGGATCGTCGCGAAGCTCGCGGCCGGCGGCGACCTCGACGCGGTGCTCGACGTCGACCTGCGCGAGCGCTCGCAGCAGACGCCGCTGACGTGCGACGCCGGCGACCGCAACGGCCGCGCCGCGGTCGCGTTCACCGCCCAGCGCGGGCAGAGCTACCTGATCCGTGTCGCTCAGCGTTCCGGTTCGGTGTCCGGGGACTTCAGGCTGCGCGTGGCCGCCGCGCCGGCCGCGCGGCTGCCCGGCGCGCCGCTGCCGGACGGCGGGATCAGCGGCAGCCTGGACCGCGTCGGGCGCACCCTGCAGGTGTGGTCGACGCCCATGCAGCAGGGGCGCCGCTACCGCATCCGTCTCCTGCACGACGGACCCGGCTGCCTGCGCGCGTCGGTCTACCGGGCGGGCCGGGGCCCGAGCGACGGCGACGCGCTCGCCCGGATCGGATGCGACGGCTATGGGTTGTTCACGCCGCGCCCCGGGCAGGGCACGCGGTTCAGCATCTTCGTCTTCGCGGCGGGCGGCGTGCGCGGCCAGCAGCGCTACCACCTGCAGGCCGCGCCGGCCGGCCGCGACGACAGCGCGCCCGGGCGTCTCGTCGCCAACTACGGGCGGGTGCGTGGCAGGCTCGACGGATCGGGCGTCGACGACGTCGACCTCTTCCGCTTCGACGTGACCCGCCGCAGCGCGCTGTTCCTCGGCCTGCGCACGCCGGACCGCAGGGCGGCGCTGGACCTCGTGCTGCTCGACCCGTTCGGCAACGTCGTGCGCTGCGCGTGCGACGGGACCGGCAACGCACGGCTGGTCAAGGGGCTGAGGCCCGGCCGCTACTTCGTCGCGGCGCGCGCCCGCGGCGGCGCGAGCGCGCCGTACACGCTCCTGCGCGCCTCCCGCACGATCACGAAGACGTCCCTGCGCGTCGACGGCGGCGGCCAGGCACTGCTCACGCCCGGCCAGTCGGCGACGATCACCGTGCGGACACAGCCGGTCGTCGACGGGCCGGTCACCGTGACGTTCGAGCAGTTCGATCCGCTCAGCGGTTGGCAGTACGTGCGGCGCGTCCAGGCCGCGGCACACGCGGGCGTCGCGACCGTGCCCTTCACGCCGTCCTCACAAGGCCGCTGGCGCGCGACGGCCGCCTTCCGGGGCACGCGCGGCACGGCGCCCAGCGCGGCGCCGGGCTTCGTGCGGATGCTCGTGGCGGCGCCGCTGCACGACTGAGGCCGCGGGCGCTCAGCGCCGCCGGGCTTCGATCAGGTGGCGCGTGGAGTGGGCGACGAACGGCCCGTCGGCCTGGATGCGGTCGTGCAGAGCGCGGAGCCGGTCGCGGTGTCGCTCGACGGTGAACCCCGGCACCCACCAGATCACCTTGCGCAGCAGGTACACGACGGCGGCGACGTCGTGGATCTCGATCCGCAGCCGCGCGGTCCGGAGGTCGACGATCTCCAGGCCCGCCGCGGTCGCGGCCGCCGCCTCGTCGCCGGGGTCCCGCGTACGGCGCGCGCCGGGCTGCGGGCCGAGGAAGATCTCGATCAGCGCGAACGCGCTCGCCGGGCCGACGTGCTGGGCGAAGTACGTGCCCTCGGGCCGGAGCACGCGAGCGATCTCGTCCCACCAGATCGTCGCCGGGTGCCGGCTGGTGACCAGGTCGAAGGCCTGGTCGGCGAACGGCAGCGGCGGCTCGTCGGCGTCGGCGACGACGACCACGCCGCGGGGGTGGAGCAGCTCGGTCGCGCGCGCCACGTTCGGCGGCCAGGACTCGGTGGCCACGGCCGTGGGCGGGAACCGCGCCGCCTCCGCGAGGACCTCGCCCCCGCCGGTCTGGAGGTCGAGCGACGCCGAGGCCCGGGCGAGGCGGCCGGCGAGCTGCCGCGCGTAGCCCCACGGCGGGCGCTCCTCGGTGGCGCGGCCGTCCAGCCAGCCGAAGTCCCACCCGGACACGTCCGCCGCCGCACCCGCCGCGAGCAGCGCCTCGAAGTCGTCGTCCATGCGCTTCATCTTCCCGCTCGCGCCCGTCGCGCGGCGAACTGGGTACTGCGCTGATCATGCGAAACGCCTCGCCGGTCCTCCTGGTTGCGATCGTCGGGATCGCCGGGTGCGGCGGGAGTGGCGGGAGCGCCCGGACGACGACGGCGGCCGCCACGCCGACCTACCGCATGGCGCTCACCGCGCAGAGGCCGACGATCACTCGCGGACGCAGCGTGGTGCTGCACGCGACCGTCGGCGGCGGCGCCACGGGCGGCGCGGTCCCCGTCGAGCTGTGGTCCTACGTTCCCGGCCATCCGGACGGCGCTCGACGGGTCGCGTCCGAGGCCGCCGCCCGCCGGGCGACGTTCAGCGTCCGTCCGGATCGCACGCTCGCCTATGAGCTGCGCGCCGACCACGGCCGCCAGCACAGCAGCGCGGAGCTCGTCGGCGTCAACCTGCCGGGCCACCTCCAGGGCCGCCTCGTCGGCGCCGGCCGTGCGCGGTTCACGCTCCGCCTCCGCGCGCCGTCAGGCGCCCGGCCCAACCGCGCCGCCAGGGTCTTCCTCTACATCGCGCCGGCCAGGGGCGGTGCGGTCCGGATGCTCCCGAGCACGCGGCTGCGCCGCGTCGCGCCCGGCGACATCCGCGCCACCTGGACGGCGCACGTCGCGCGGCCCGACAGCAAGGACAGGTTCTACGCCTGCGCGCGCGAGGCGTTCGTCTCCGGCTTCGGGCTCAGCGACGCCCGCGACACGCGCTGCGGGAACGCCGACCGGACCGCGACCGACATCCGCGCCGCCATCGCCGGTCGCGCCTGAGCCGGTTCTAGGATGCGTTCATGTCCGAGACGCTCACGCCCGCGGTGCTCGAGCTCCTGCAGGGCCGGAACATGGCCCATGTCGCGACGCTGATGAGGGACGGCGCGCCGCACGTCTCGCCGGTGTGGATCGCCGTCGAAGGCGACCGGCTGGCGATCTTCTCGACCGAGGCGCACCTGAAGATCCGCAACCTGCGACGCGATCCCCGGATCGGGATCTCGGTGACCGACGAGCACAACCCCTATCGCTCGGCCGTCATCCGCGGACGCGTCGTCGAGGAGCTCGACGGTGACGAGGCGATCGCGATCATGGACCGGATGAGCAACCGCTACGTGGGCCAGGACTTCCCGGTCCGCTCGGCGATCGTGATGCTCATCGAGCCCGAGCGCGTGCTGCTGCAGGAGCTCCCGTTCGAGCACCGCCCCGGCTGAGGGATCTGCACAGGATCTGCACATCCCGCCGACCCGATCTCGACGGCGGTGCCCGTAGCATCCCGCACCGATGAGGACCACTGTCGTGGTGATCGAGGACGAGGAGCGGATCGCCGGCGCGGTCGCCGCGCGGCTGCGGGCCGAGGGCTTCGTGGTCGAGGTCGCCGGCACCGGTCCGGACGGCGTCGCGCTGTGCCGGCGCGTCGCGCCCGACCTCGTCGTCCTGGACTGGATGCTGCCCGGCTACGACGGCATCGAGGTCTGCCGGCGCATCCAGGAGGAGCGGCCGGTGCCGGTCCTGTTCCTCACCGCGCGCGATGCCGAGGCCGACGTGCTCGTCGGGCTGGGCATCGGCGCCGACGACTACATGACCAAGCCGTTCAGCCCGCGCGAGCTCGTCGCGCGCGTCCAGGCGATCCTGCGCCGGACGGCGCGCGCGGCGGCCGAGCCGGCCGCGGCGCCCGCGCGGATCGCGGTCGGCGCGTCGCTCGTCGTGGACCTCGAGGGCCGGCGCCTGCTGCGCGAGGGCGGCGGCGAGATCGCGCTGACCCCGACCGAGTTCGACCTCCTCGCCACGCTCGCCGGGCGGCCCGAGCGCGCGTTCTCGCGCGACGAGCTGCTGGAGACCGTGTGGGGCTGGCGGTCCGGGAGCGCCGCGACGCGCACGGTCGACTCGCACGTCGCGGGCCTGCGGCGCAAGGTCTCGGCCGGGATCGTCCGGACCGTGCAGGGCTTCGGCTACGCGCTCGGGAGCGACGCGCCGTGACCAGCCCGCTGGCCCGGATCCCGTCGCTGAAGATCAAGTTGGGGTTGGTGATCGCGGTCGCGATCGGCGTGACGTTGGCCACCATGTTGGTCACGGCGCGGCTGGGCTACCGCCCGCGCTGGGGCGCGCTCGCCGCGCTGATCGCGTCGCTGCTGTCGGTCCAGCTCGTCGCGCGCGGGATGACCTCGCCGCTGCGCGCGATGGCGCGCGCGGCCGACGCGATCGCCCGCGGCGACCACGGCCAGCGCGTCCGGACGACGTCGCGCGACGAGGTCGGCCAGCTCGCCGCGTCGTTCAACACGATGGCCGCCGAGCTCGAGACGCTCGACCGCGCCCGCCGGGACTTCGTCGCCGACGCCGCGCACGAGCTGCGCACGCCGATCACGGTGCTGCGCGCGTCGCTGGAGAACGCGGTCGACGGCGTGCAGGCGCCGGACCTCCCGGCGCTGCTGGCGCAGGTCGAGCGCCTCGGCCGGCTCGCCGACCAGCTCCTGGATCTGTCGGCCCTGGAGGCCGGCGGCGCGACCGCGCTGGCGCGGCGGACGTTCCCGGTCGCCGAGCTGTCGGCCGCGTTCGTCCCGGCCGACGTGCAGCTGCGCGGCGACCCCGACCGCCTGCGCCAGGTGGTGCGCAACCTGGTGGAGAACGCCGAGCGCCACGCGCCCGGCGCGCCGGTGATCCTGCGCGCCGCGGCGGCGCCGGCCGGCGGCGTGCGGCTGGAGGTCGAGGACCGCGGCCCGGGCATCGCACCCGCCGAGGCGCAACGGATCTTCGACCGCTTCAGCCGCGCCGACGCGTCGCGGTCGGTCGCCGGCGCGGGCCTCGGGCTCGCGATCGCGCGGTCGATCGTCGAGCTGCACGGCGGGACGATCCGCGCCGAGCCCGCCGTCCCGCACGGCTGCCGCATGGTCGTCGACCTGCCCTAGCGCGCGCCGCTTCTCCGCTTCGCCTGTTCGACAACGACCCGACCCCGGGAGGTCCAGCCATGCCCATGTCCAAGTCCGCGCTCGCGTGCGCGGTCGCCGCCGCGCTGCTCGCGGGAATCGCGGTGGCCGATCGACCTGTAGGTCTTGCGTTGGCGGTCATGTTGGTGGTGATGGTCGGGGCGGCCGTCGCCGCGGCGTCACGCTCCCGCGTGAGCTTCGGGTTCGCCGTGCTGGCCGTCGCGCTGGCCGCGCAGCCGCTGCTGTGGGACGCCGGCTGGGTCGTGGCGATCGACGTCGTCGCCGCGCTGGTGGCCGGCGCCGCGGCGGTGGTGCCGGCGCGGCGCTGGGCCGACGCAGGCCATGTCGCGCTCGCGCCATGGCTGGTGGTCGGTGGGGGCAGGGCGGTGGCGCGGGCCGGGCTGGCGCTCGGGCGTCCGGCGGTGCGCCGCGGCGGCGCCGGCGTCGTCGTGCGCGGTGGCGTCCTGGCCGGCGTGCTGGTGGCGGTCTTCGCGGTCCTGTTCGCGACCGCCGACAGCGCGTTCGCGCAGCTCGTCGACGTCGACGTGCAGTTGCGCACCGACACGCTGGTGTGGCGCTGCGTGCTCGGGCTCGGCGTCCTGGCGGGTGCGGGCGCGCTGGCGCGGGCAGCGGTCGTGGGGCCGGCCAGCGGTCCCGGCCGGGCGCCGCGCTGGCGGCCGGAACGCGCGGAGCTGCTGATCCCGCTCGTCGCCGTGGTCGCGATCTTCGCCGTGTTCGTGGGGGTTCAGCTGCGGGTGCTCTTCGGCGGGGCCGGCTACGTGCGGGCCACGACCGGGCTCGGCTACGGCGAGTACGCGCGGCACGGGTTCGTCGAGCTGTTGTTGGTGGCATCGCTGACGCTCGCGATCATCGCGGTGGCCGCGGCACGCAGCCGCGACCGCGCGGTCCGCGTCCTGCTCGGCGCGCTGTGCATCCTGACGCTCGTGGTCATGGCCAGCGCCCAGCATCGTCTGGACCTGGTCGAGGACGCCTACGGCGCGACGCGCGTCCGCTACGCCGGCCACGCGATCATCATCGCGATCTCGCTCGCGTTCGCGCTGGTGCTGGCCGCGGGGCTGAGCCGCCGCATCGCGCGCCGCCTGCCGTTCCTGGCGACGACGCTGGCGCTCGCCGGCGTGCTCGTGTTCAGCATGAGCGACCCCGACCGCCACATCGCCCAATCCGCCACCGACCGCGCCCGCGCCGGCAAGCCGATCGACACCGGCTACCTCTCCGGCCTCAGCGCCGACGCCCTTCCGGCGCTGCAGCACCTCCCGCCCGGCCCCCAGCGCACCCGCATCCTGGCCCACATCCGCGCGGCGCGCCTCGCGCGCGCCGACGGCGTCTTCGGCTTCAACGCCTCACGCGCGCGGGCGCGCACGCCAGTCGACTGAGCGTCGCTGATCTTCTCTGAGGTGGAGATGATGACGAACGCCAGTGGCTCGCCTACCATCGGCGAGCGAATGTCATCCGAGCCCCGGCAGACGGTGGGGGGCGCGGCCGGCCGCCGGCCGGCCGGCCTGCTGACGTCGACGTTGCCGATCATGGTCGGGGTCGGCGCAGGGGCGATCTACGCCACCGGAGCCATCGCGACGCTGGCGCAGTTCCTGCGCAGTGGCGTGGGCGCGGAGGAGATCTTCCCCCAGGTGCCGATCGCGCAGCATCTGGCTCGCGGCCTGGAGTACCTGATGCAGCCGGCGACGTTCGTGGCCGTGTTCGTGCTGACGCTCGCGTTCGCGTGGGAGTCGAGGGTCGAGGCCTCGATCGGCGCCGCGCTGCGGTCCGGCTCTCGGCGCCGGCATGTCGCCGAGCTGGCGGTGGTCGCGGTGCTCGCCATCGTGGTCTTCCTGCCAACCCGCTGGTTGGCGGCGATCCTGATCGCCGCCGGCGTGACGCTGCTGGTCGCGATCACGCTGACGCTGGTCTTGGCGCAAGGCGCCGGCGGCGACAGGCCGCTGACGCTGCTGTTGCTGACGTTCACCGTCGCGTTCCTGCTCGCCGACGCGTTCGTCTCCCCGACACCATTGCCCAAGGTCACGTTGACGGACCAGAACGGTCAGCACCGCGAAGGGGTGCTGCTGCTGCGGACCGATGCCGGCTGGTTCGTCGTCAGCGGCACGGGCTACGAGGACGTGCCGGCCGATCGCGTGGTCTCCGCCACGGTGGTCGGCGGCCACGAGCATCACGGCCGGTCGCTGTTCTCGCGGCTCTTCTGAGCCTCGGCCCTTCAGCCCGTGAGCGCGGCGGCGAGCCGGTGGTGGCGGAGCTGGTCCGGTGGCTCGCCGTGCACCATCCAGCAGCCATCGTCGCGGCGGCTGACCTTGCCGGCGCGGGCGAGGTCGCCGATCGCGGTGGTCACCGACGGGCGATGGGCGCCGACGAGCATCGAGAGCCGCTGGTGGTTGAGCGGCAGCTCCACGACGATGCCGTCCGGCGTGACCCGTCCCCAGCGTTCGGCCAGGTGCCAGAGGGTCAGGCAGAGGCGCTCGTCGACGCGCTGGTGGTGGTTGATCGCCAACGCGACGGCCAGTGCGTGCGCCCGGCGGATGCCGCGGCTGAACAGCTCGGCGCCGATCGTCGGGAACGGGGTCAGGCGCTGGATCAGCGAGTGGTCGAGCACCGCCAACCGGGTCGGATCGAGGACCTCCCAGCCCACCTCGGCCTGGACGTGCGAGCCCTCGGGGTCCCACTGCCAGGGCCGCATCACGTCGCCCGGGCCGAGCAGCTCGGTGCAGGCGCGGCCGAGCACCTCGACGTCGCGCGCCAGCAGGCCGTCGACGATGAGGAAGCCGCGGTGGTGGACCTCGGGCTCCATCGCCGCGGTGGCGTCCCACGGCCCCGGGCTCAGGCGTTGCAGCCGGGTCCGGGTCTCGCTGCGGGCGCGCTCGATCGCCTCGGGCGACAGGCCGTCGGCGAAGTCCGGATCGGCCTCGATCAGGCTGATGGTGGAGACCACGGGTGTTCAGGTACCCAGAACCGGCAGGTCGGAGTGCTGACGTCGACGCCCCGACCTGGCCGCTGGGCGCCGGCGCGGCGGGTTCGTACGGTCGTTCGCCCTTCCTTCGACCAGGAGAGCTCGCACCATGTTGCTGATCCTCGCCGTCATCCTGCTGATCATCGCGATCGCCGGAGGCGTCATCATCCACCCGCTCCTCTTCGCGCTCGCGATCGTGGCGCTCGTGTTGTTCTTCGCCAACGGCCGTGGCGGTCGCGCCGTCTAGCCCGCGGCATCTCGAACAGCCGTTCCGTAGCACGACGAGCCCCTGCGCCAGCGGGGGCTCGTCGTCGTGCATGGGTCAGGCCGTGCGGGGTAGGCTAAGCACACCAATCGGTGTACCTAGCAAGAAGGAGCGCAACATGAGCACCATCAGCATCATCGGCTCGGGGAACATGACCAGCGCCATCGGCGGCCTGGCCCTCAGGGGCGGCAACGCCGTCGAGGTCATCGGTCGCGACGCGGCCAAGTCGGAGTCCTTGGCCCAGCAGCTCGGCGACGGCGCGACGGCCGGGGCGTGGGGCGCCGCTCCGGCGGGCGACGTGGTCGTCCTCGCCGTGCTGTTCGAGAGCGCGGTCGACGTCGTCGGCCAGTTCGGCGACGCGTTGGACGGCAAGGTGCTCGTCGACATCACCAACCCCTTCAACGCCACCGCCACCGGGCTGGCCACCCCGGACGGCACGTCCAACGCGCAGTTGATCGCCGCGGCCGCGCCCGCGACCGCTCACGTGGTCAAAGCGTTCAACACCCTCTTCCGCGACGTCCTGGCCGCGGGCGGCCCGCTGGACGTCTTCCTGGCCGGCGACGACGCGCAGGCCAAGGCAAGGGTGTCGGCGTTCATCGAGAGCCTCGGGCTGACCCCGCGGGACGTCGGCGACCTCAGCATGGCGCACTGGCTCGAGGGCGCCGGCCTGCTGTCGGTGGGCCTGGCCCGCAACGGCGTGGGGAACCTCGACTTCTCGCTCGGCGTCAACGCCCGCTGAGCGCGTCGTCGATGAGGACGGCCGCGATGCCGGCGGCGGTCGAGAAGGCGTCGGTGTTCAGGACGCGACTGCGGGCCGAGGCGCCGTCCAGGAGCAGCGCCAGTTGCTCTCCGAGCTGCTCGGGGTCGGCGGCGCCGGCCTCGCGGGCCGCCTCGGTGAGTCGCGCTGCGAACGCCCGCTTGTACTCGGCGGCGTAGACGCGCGCCGGGTGGTCCGGGTCCTGGATCTCCACGGCCGCCGCGATGAACGGGCACAGGGGCGCGTGGATCTCGAAGGCGGCGAGGAGCCGCTCGCGGGGGGTGAGGTCGGTGCGGTCGAAGACCTCGGGGAGGATGTTGGGGTCGAACCGGCGCAGGTGCTCGGCGATCAGCTCGTCCTTGCCGGAGAAGTGCTGGTACAGCGTGCGCTTGGAGACCTCGGCGACCGCGCACAGCTGGTCCATGCCCGTGGTGTTGATGCCCTGCTCGCGGAACAGCTGCGACGACGCGCCGAGGATGCGCTCCCGTGCGCCCCGGCCGCGGCGCAGGCCGCGTGGTCCCTTCTCCAACTCCGTCATGGCCTCAGGGTACCGGTCGGTGTGCTTAGCCTCGCGGCCGCTACGTCAACCGCCCCGATCGGTGTACATAGCGCCGGACGGTCAACCAACGGAACGGAGTGGTCGTGGGAAAGCGATCCCGGTGGTTCCAGGCACTCGCGATCGCAGGGCTGAAGGGGCTAGCGCCAGGCGTGATCCAGTCGGGTCATGGCGGGTGGCGTCGCCCTGACGCTCCCGGAGCCAACTGGCTGTGACGTCGTCTTGACCGTCCCCTAAGCCTGATCTATGTTCGTTGCATCGCTGAACTTCAACTATGACAAAGCGATTAGTAACGCTGACTCATACCAAATAAGCAGCGCTCGACGCAGCAACCCGTGGGCCGAAGCTGTGACGCTCGTCTGCTTCTTGGGCTCCGGCGCTGCGCTCATGCCGCGCACCGCGGAAGCCGTCAACCGCGCACACAGGAGGTGAAGATTGAGTCCACGCTGGTCGTCCGCGATGGGTGCGGACGCCCGGCGATCCGAGAGAGGGAAGTTCACGCATCACAGCGCAGTAATCAATGCGCTTACCCAAGTCACTGACGGTGTGCAACCGTCAAGTTTTGGAGGATTATCCATGCGACACATCAAGACCCTCGGCGTGGCCATGATCGCGGTCTTCGCCCTCGTCGCGTTTGCTGGAGCCTCAACGGCCTCCGCGGACGTGCTCTGTAACGTCAATACCAACCCGTGCCCGACGGGCAACATCGTGGCCTCCGGCACGACCATTTCGGCCAGGCTGAGGACTGGGTCGAGCGCTGTCCTGCAGACGTCGGGCGGGTTCATCAACCCGACCCTCTCGTGCGCGGCCTCGTCCGTGACCCTTAGGACCACCAGCGCGGGCGGCACCGGCAGGCCGGTCACCGGCAACCTGACCGGGTTGACGTTCTCGTCTTGTACGAGCACGAATCCAAGCGGTTGCTCCGCGTCGGCCACCGTTACGGGCCTTCCGACGTCCGGCAGCCTGACGTGGACAAGCGGTGGCAACGGTACTCTCAGCGTGACCGCTCCGACCGTGACGTTTACGTGCCCGAACCCGCTGGGCGGGACCATCACCTGCTCGTACGGCACGGGCACCGTTTCGGGGTCGTTCACCGGCAACACGCCGGCGACGGTGAGCTTCAACGGCGTGCCGATTAGGTCGCTGAGCGGCGGCCTGTGCCCGCCCACCACCAGGTGGACGGCTACGTACCAGGTCGACTCGCCGGCCTCGCTGTACCTGTTCGGTCCCTGATAGCACCTTTCGAAAGGGACGACGCGTGCAGCCAGCTGTGCTGAACGTGGCCTAACCGGCACGCGGGGTGGTGATCTTAAGATCACCACCCCGCTTTCGTATGTCCACACCACGCAGCGAGACGCTCGGCGTCGTCGTTTCGACCGCGGGTGACCGACAGAGCGACTTGCGAGCTGATGGCGTCGGGGTTGCTGCCCCACGGCACACAGGAGGTGACGATTGATCCACTGCCGTTGTTCGCGATGGGTGCGGGCGCCCACTGCGCAGGCAATCTGCGCGGGCGGGGTTCATCAACCCGACCACTATTTGACCGGTCTCGACGGTCGGTGGCGGGACGGGCCTTCCGACGGCCGCCAGCTTCAGGTGGACCAGCGGCTTGAACGGGACTCCTACCGTGACCGCTCCGACCGTGGTGTTCACGTGCCCGATCGGGGTCGGCGAGACATCACCTGCTCGTATGGCACTCGTCAATGCGCTACTCACCTCGCTGAGCGGCGGCCTATACCCGATCGGCCCTGCGAGCTTCTCGCCACATGCACGGTCGAAGCGCCGAACCCGTTGTTGCTCGGCACACTGAGCGTAACTAAGCAAGTGGCTCGATCACCGCGAGGCTTACCGCCAGGTACACGGTGTCCTCACCGAAGCCGCTGTACGTCACAGACGCAAAGGCGAGGTCTTACGTGCAAGCAGCGGGCGTTGACACGGTCGCACGCGCGACGGAGTGATGGCGATGGTTGGCCGCCGCCTCGCTCGATTCTTGCCCAACCCATCCCGACATGTCACGGCGTGTTGACTTTGGCACACGTGGCCATTTACAGTCGCGCCGAGGCTCGGAGGAGCCCATCGGTCATTGGCACTCAGCCATTCGGATGGCAGAGTGACGCGGATTGGTGTCCCTTCACGCGCGCGTCGCGCCTTAGGCTTCTCCGGCGCCTTCTCGAAAAGCGAACGTTTTGGCATCGGCCGTCAATGCGGCAAGAGCAGCAGGAGTTGACCGGATATGAGCAAGAGCCAGAGGGACCTCCGATCGGCGGTCCCGGTCCGGATGACACGGGCCGTGTTGGCCGGCATGGCCACCCTTGCGGTAGCGGCGTATCCGGCGGCGGCGGCGGGCGCCGCGACCGCGGGTGGCCGCGAGTACGAGCAGGTGACGCCCGTCGACAAGGACTTCGGCTTCGGGCAGTTCGCCAGAGACATCGCGGTGGTCAACGACGATGGTTCGAAGGTGGCGTTCGACACGTTCGGTCCGATGCCGGGAGCGGTGAGCGCCGCGTTCGAGAACATGTCGATCGGGCAACGAACTTCCGCGGGCTGGACGTCGAAGTCGATTAGCCCACCTCAGGAGCCTCTGCCGGGCGGGTTTGGCTATCCGCTCACCCAAGCGTTCTCGCCGGATCTCGGCAAGGCGGTCATTCTCACCGCCCGTCCGGCCTTGACGCCCGACGCGACCCCCGGTCTTGCCAACCTCTATCTCCAAGATATCGGCAACGACTCCTACCGGCTGCTGACCAAGGGGCCGGTGACGGGCGACTACGGCAGCTTCGCCAGATTCGGGGGGGCCTCGAAGGACTTCTCTCATCTGGTCTTCGAGGCACAGGACCAGTTGCTTCCCGACGCGCCCGCGACCGCCACGGTAGGGACGTACGAGTGGGTCGACGGCCAGCTTCGGAACGTCGGGATCCGGCCAGACGGCACCCCCGCTGATACCGCGATCTTAGGAGGCGGTGCGGCACTTGGGGGGCGAGTGTCGCACGCGGTTTCCGACGACGGGCGGCGAATTTTCTTCTCCGAGTCCGGCGCACTCTACGTTCGCATCGATGGCAGTTCCACCAAGGCCGTGAGCGCCTCGCAACGCACGGTCCCGGATCCGCTCGGACCGGGCGCGGCGACCTTCTGGGCGGCCACGGCGGATGGCAGTACCGTGTACTTCACCAGTCCAGTGGAGCTCACTGATGACGCCACGACCGGCGACGACGGATCGGGCGGCACCACTGACGCCGGGAACGACCTCTACGCGTTTGACGTGGCATCGGGGCACCTCACGGATCTGACGGTGGACGCGAACTCCGCAGACTCGGCTACCGGCGCGGCCGTCCAGGGCGTCGTCGGCGCGTCGGACGACGGCTCGTACATCTACGTTGTGGCACAGGGCGCGCTCGCCGACGGCGCCACGTCGGGAGCCATGAATCTGTACGTGTTGCACGCCGGCACGACGAAGTTCATCGCGACGCTCGATCCCACCGACGCGGCGAACTGGAGCTCAGCGCCGAACGGTCCGCTCGGTGTCACCTCGCGCGTCACGCCGGACGGCCGGTTCGCCTTGCTGCTGTCCGTGGGCCGCCTGACGAGCTATGACAACACCGATCCGCTGAGCGGCACGCCGAGAGGCGAGATCTACCGCTACTCCGCGGACGACGAGAACCTGGTGTGTGTGTCGTGTCGGGTCGACGGTTCCCCGCCCTCGGGTGATGCAAGGATCACTCCGCCCGCGAACGCGCTGTTCAGCCCCACGCAGCGGAACATCACGTCCGACGGACAACATGTCTTCTTCGACACCACCGACGCGGTCGTCCGCGAGGACACGAACGGCCACCAGGACGTCTACGAGTGGTCCGACAGCGGTCCCGCGCTCGTGTCGACCGGGACGAGTGGCTTCGACGCCACGTTCCAGGATGCGACCCCCAGCGGCAGCGACGTGCTGTTCTCGACCCAGGAGCAACTGGTCGGGCAGGACATCGATACCCGAGCCGATCTCTACGACGCACGCGTGGGCGGCGGGTTCCCACCGCCACCCACCCCCGACGAGCCATGCATCGCCGATGCGTGTCAGGGCGATCCGGCAGCGGTTGCGCCTTTGGTGCCTGCGGCGACCGTCACGTTCTTCGGCATCGGGAACGTCGCCCCGGCGGATGACACGGCGACCGCCACCAGGAAGGTCAGCGTCACCAAGCCCAAGACCGTGCGAGGCACGAAGACGACGTTGAAGGTCAAGGTCCCGGCCAAGGGCGCGGTGAGCGTCTCTGGTGAAGGCCTGCATACCACCAAGAAGGCGGCCACGAAGGCGCAGACCGTGACCGTGACGGTTCAGCTCAGCAAACGGTCCATCGCGCGGCTCAAGCAGCACAGCTCGCTCAAGCTCGTCGCGCGCGTCGCGTTCAAGCCGAGCAAGGGGTCGGCGTCGACGACACACGTGTCGCTGACCTTCAAGCCGGCCGTCAGCAAGAAGAAGGGTCGCTCGTGATGTCGCCGGTGAGTCTCGACACTGCTCGGAGGATGGAGTCCAGGGTGCATGGCAATAGTGCGCGCGGCGCAGCGTTCGGGCTGCTGAGCGCTTTGGCGATGGCGCTGTCCCTGCTGGTCTTGGTGGGCGCCACCCCCGCGCAGGCCGAGTTCGGGATCACGAGCTTCGACAACAGCTCGTTGAAGGCGGACGGCACGGTCGAGACCGGAGCTGGGGTCCATCCCTACGATCTCACCACGGCGATCGACTTCCCGACGGTGACCGACAGCTCCGGCACCGTCAAGCCGGAGGAGAACCTCAAGGACCTTCGGGTCGATCTGCCGGTGGGCTTCGCGGGTGATCCGACGATCGGCCCCAAGTGCACCGACGACGAGCTCGCCCAAGCCACCGCCGGTGCGACAGTGCAGTGCCCGATGGGCTCCCAGGTCGGGACCGTCGCCATCCGCCAGGCACTCGGCGGGACGACCGTCGGCACGCTCACGCAGCCGCTCTTCAACATGGAGACGTCGCCGGGCACGCCCGCGGAGTTCGGGTTCACGGCCGGCCTGTTCCCAGTGACGTCGCGCGTGTCGGTGCGCACCGGCGGCGACTACGGTCTCTCGTTCAACCTGCGCGACATCCCGCAGCCGACGGCCGTGCTGGGTACGACGATCACTCTGTGGGGGGTGCCCGCGGATGCGAGTCACGACGTGCACCGCGGTCAGTACTGCGTCGAGATCCCCCCGTTCGTGCCGTTCTTCTGCAACCCGGGGGCTGCCGGCAACGTTCCGGGCTCCTCCGGCTTGGCCCCGCTGCCGTTCCTGACGAACCCGTCGGACTGCTCGGCCGGACCGTTGACCACGAAGGTCTCTGCCACCTCGTGGCAGCACCCGGACGAGGTCAAGACGGCCGAGGTCGTCTCGCACCTCTCGGATGGAACCCCTGCAGGCGTCGACTCGTGTGACCGCCTCAAGTTCCAGCCAACGCTGACGGCGAAACCCGTCGTATCGAAGGCAGGCGCCCCATCCGGCCTCGCCGTGGACCTCGGGATCCCCCAGAACGACAACCCGACGGGGCTCGCGACGCCTCCCCTGAAGAAGGCCGTCGTCAAACTGCCCGTAGGCATGACCGTCGCCGCCGGCGGCGGTGACGGCCTCGTCGGCTGTGCCCTGTCCGACGTCGCGCTCACCAGTCCGGATCCGGCTCACTGCCCGGATGCCGCCAAGATCGGCTCGGTCAAGATCGACACGCCGGTGCTGCCGGACCCGATCGAGGGCTCGATCTACCTTGCTACGCAGAACGACAACCCGTTCCACTCGCTTCTGGCCATGTACATCGTGGCCGACGGTCAGGGCGTCGTCATCAAGCTGCCGGGCAAGATCGAGGCTGACCCCGCCACGGGGCAGCTGACGACAACGGTCGACAACAGCCCGCAACTCCCGTTCAGCAACCTGCACCTGCAGTTCAAGGCGGGCGTTCGGGCTCCGCTCCGCACGCCCAAGGGCTGCGGCACCTACATCACGCACGCCGAGATGACGTCGTGGGCGTCGCCCACGCCGGTCTCGAGTGACAGCTCGTTCACGATCAACTCGGCCTGCGACCTGCCCGGGAAGTTCGAGCCGACGCTCGACGCCGGTCTGACCAACCCGGCAGCGGGCGGCTCGTCGAGCTTCGTGCTCAACCTGTCGCGGCCGGATGGCGAGCAGGACATCAACGGGCTGACCACGAGGCTGCCGCCGGGGCTCCTCGCGCACGTCGGCACGGTCCCGCTGTGCCCGGACGCCCAGGCGAACGCAGGCACGTGCTCGGCGGAGTCGCAGGTCGGCACCACGACCGTCTCGGCCGGCGCGGGTAGTAGCCCGTTGTCGATCCCGATGGCGGGCAAAGCGCCGACGGCGGTGTACCTCGCGGGTCCGTACAAGGGTGCGCCGTACTCGCTGAGCATCGTGGTGCCGGCGCAGGCTGGGCCGTTGGATCTCGGCGTCGTGATCGTGCGGGCCGCGCTGTACGTCGATCCGGTCGACGCGCACGTCACGGTCAAGAGCGACCCGATTCCAACGATCCTGCAAGGGATCCCTCTCGACATCCAGCGGATCACGGTGAACATGAACCGCCCAGGCTTCATGGTGTCGCCGACGTCCTGCGACCCGATGCAGATCACCGGCACGGTGACGTCGGCCCAGGGCGCCTCAAAGGACGTCGTCAGCCGGTTCCAGGTCGGCGACTGCCAGGCGCTCGGCTTCTTGCCGAAGCTCGCGATCGGCCTGGCGGGCAGGGGTCAGACGACCGACGGCAAGCATCCGTCGTTCAGCGCGACGCTGAAGATGCCCGCAGCAGGCGCGAACCTCAAGAAGGTCTCGGTGACGCTGCCGCTGTCGCTCGCGCTCGATACCACGAACTCGCAGTCGAACGACCTGTGCGAGTTCGCGTCCGGGTTCAAGACGCTGCCCGAGTGCCCGGCGCGCTCGATCGTAGGCAGGGCGACCGCGACGACGCCGCTGCTCAACGAGCCGCTCAGGGGACCGGTGTACTTCGTCAAGAACGTCCGCACCGACCCCAAGACGGGCCGTCAGATCCGGACGTTGCCGGCGCTGGCCATCCCATTGCAGGGTGGCGGCATCACCCTGGTGATCCGGGCGAGTTCGCAGGTGGTCGACAACCACCTGGTGGCGACGTTCGACAAGATCCCCGACGCCCCGGTGTCGGACTTCCAGCTCAACCTCAACGGCGGCAAGAAGGGCATCCTGGTGGTCTCGGGTGTCGACATCTGCAAGTCGACGCAGGTGGCCCAGCAGGTCGCGACCGCTCACAGCGGCAAGCAGTCCAAGGCGAGCGTCACGCTCGGAACACCGTGCAAGCTCGCGATCGTCAAGTCCTCGCACACGGCGACGTCGCTCAAGCTCACGCTCAGCGGTCTCGGCGCGGGCAAGCTGACGGTTTCAGGCGGCGGCCTCGTGAAGACGACGAAGACGCTCGCCTCGTCGACCACCGCGATGATCCAGGCGAAGCTCAGCAGGGCCAACCAGACCAAGATCGCCCACGGCCGCGACGTGCGTGTGCGGGTCAAGGTCACGTTCGCACCGGCCGGGTCGAAGAAGGTCCTGACGATGAGCAAGACGCTTACGGTCCACGGCTAGGAGCCAGCCGTCGGCGCTGAGCCGCCGTCGGCATCGCTGCCGCCTGGCCTGCGGGGCGCGCCTGGCACTGGTGCCTGAAAGGGAGCGCGACTTCGGCCGATCAGGGCGCCGTCCGATGAACGACGAGACCCCCGCGATTGCGGGGGTTTCTACCGAGTGGAGCTAGGGGGACTCGACCTGGCGGATTGGTGTATGTCGTCGCCGTGGCTCATCGGCGATGGGCGATTGCTGCGCCGGCCGCGCGCTGGTCCACGAGCTTGCGCAGGCCGCTGACCAGCGCATCGACCTGGCGGTCGGTGAGCGAGGCGGCCAGGCTGGCATGCAGCGCCTGCTCGGCGCTGGCGACCTGCTGGGCCGCGCGGGCGCCCGCGGGCGTGAGCGTCAGCTCGACGGCGCGACGATCGCCTTCGCGCGTGCCGCGTTCGATGAGCCCGGCGTCGGCGACGGTGGCGACCAGGCGGCTGGGGCTGCCGCTCTCGCACACCAGCCGCTCGCCGATCTCGCGGACGGTGAGCGGCTCGTCGGCGTCGCGGAGGACCGCGAGCACCTCGGCCTGGGCGGCGGTCAGGCCGAGCGGCTTGAGCAGCTCGGCGAACACCCGCGCGCCCTCCCGCTGGGCGCCGAGGATCAGGTACCGCAGCTCCTCGACGGCCTCCATGGGCACCACGTTACATGACGTGTCACCGAGCGTCGAGGATCAGCCCCAGCGTCGCGAGGTTCGCCGCGATGCCGCGCTCGACGAACCGCGTCGCCAGCGGTCCGGCGAGCGCGATCACGCTGCCCAGCTCGACCTCGCCGTCGAGGCGCAGCGTCGTGCCGCCGGCGGCGCTCTCCAGCGTGTAGTGGTAGGTGAACGGGGTCGGACCGGTGAGCGTGCGGATCGTCAGCGCGGATGGTGGGACGCTGCAGACGACGTCCAGCTCGTTGGTGGCAGCTCCGGATGGCAGATCACGCCGCATCACGTAACGCGTGCCCCCGTCGAGCGGCTCGACGCTGGTGACGGCGGAGTTCCATGCCGGCATGTTGCGCGGGTCCGACATGTAGGCGTACACCGTCTCCGGCGCCTGCGGGTAGTGCTGGGTGACCTGGACGCGCATCACACGACCGCCTTCGCGGTCGTGACCTGGCGGCGGGCCAGCCGGGCCGGCGCGAGGGGGTCGTGCGTGGGGAGGTAGATCGTTGGGCGCTCGGCGGTCAGCCGCTGGATGCGGGCCAGCGAGTCGTGGCCCGCGGCGACGTCGGCGCTCACGCCGTCGACCACGCCGTCGAGCATCAGCTTCTCGGTGTAGCTCGTGTCGCCCGCGAAGAAGAGCGCGGTGTCGCCGTCCTCGACGACGACCGAGAAGTGCCCAGGAGTGTGGCCGGGGGTCGGCACGAGGTGAACGTCGCCGGCCGAGGTCAGCGTCGTGGACGCGGCGAACGGGCCGAACGGGCCGTCGTCGAACTCGATCAGCCGGGGCGCGAAGCCCGCCGGCCAGTGCTGCGGAAGGAAGCCCCGCGCCTTGCCGAGGAAGCCCTTGGAGTAGTCGTAGTCCTTCTTCGAGGCGATGATCTCGCTGGCCGACAGGTCGTTGATGCCGCCCGCGTGGTCGGTGTGGAAGTGGGTGACCAAGGCGTAGCGCACGTCCTCCCGAGAGAAGCCGAGGCGCTCGATCTGGGCGCCGACGGCCTCCTGGGGCTCGACCCACTCCTTCAGCCCGAGGCGGAAGAACGGGTGCCAAGAGGTGAAGTAGCCGGGCTCCTTGACCCGTGGGGTCTCGCCGGTGTCGACCAGGATCAGGCCCTCGGGGTGCTCGATCAGCCAGGTGAGGATCGGCAGCGGCTCGGTCCAGTTCCTGTCGGACAGGACGCGGGCGAAGCTCGTGCGCTTGCGGCCCGCGCCGTCGGTCTGGCGCTTGCGGATGGCGACGGTGCCGGTCTGGATGGGGTGGATGGTGATGCCGTTGTCCAAGGTGATAGATGACATGTCACGTAAATTGGCAGACCCGCGGACCGAAGTCAATGACGTGTCACGTATCTTCGTCTTGAGCCTGCGCGGAAGCAGGCGCGCGTCAGTCCTGCGTGCGCTCGTAGTAGGCGTGCACACGGCGGGCAAAGCCGTGGTCGTCGAGCTGCACCGCGTCCAGCGCGGTGTTGCCGTTCTCGCGCCGGTAGAGGAGCGCATAGCCGCCGGGCGTCGTCAGCAGCCGCTCCTCGGTCATCGTGAGGTCCGGCGCCAGCTCGAGGCCGAGCGCGAAGTGGCGGCGGAGCTCCTGGCGCCCGCCGAGCCGGCCGTCGGGACGGCCCCATCGGCGCACGACGGTCGGCGCGACGAGCTCGACGTCCTCGGCATAGGAGGCGAGGATCGCCTCGAGGTCGTGCGCGTTCCAGGCGGCCAGCCAGCGGTCGGCGTGCGCGCGAGCCCGCGTCAGCTGACCTCTCCGGGCTCGAAGACGAGCACCTCGGGCCGCTCGGCGAGCAGCTCGCCGGCTCGCTCGAGGAAGGCGGACGTGTGCGGGGCCGTGCGGTGGGCCTCGAATGCGGCCGCGTCGCGGTAGCGCTCGAAGACCGCGTAACGCGGCGGCGTCGCGCTGATGCGCCGCACGGTGTAGCCGCGGTTGGCCGGCTCGGCGCGCGACGGCGCGACGAGGGCTGCGAGCCCGGCGTGCACGGCATCGGCCTGACCGTCGGCGGGCGTGAAGAGGGCGATGACCTCGAAGTCCGTCATGGGCGCCGACGGTATGTGGAGCGGGCCTCGAGGAGAAACAGCCGGCGGTTGTCACGTCACAATCAGCTGCCGTGCCCGAGCTGCGCCACCTTCGCTATGCGGTCGCCGTCGCCGACGAGCTCAACTTCACGCGCGCCGCAGCGCGTGAGGGCGTCTCTCAGCAGGTGCTGAGCGCGCAGATCCGGCAATTCGAGGACGAGCTGGGCGTCAGGCTCTTCGACCGCAGCACGCGCGAGGTCAGGCTCACGGACGCCGGCGCCGCGGTGGCAGGGCGGGGGCGAGCGCTGCTGCGCGAGGTCGATGAGCTCTGGGAGGACCTACGACGCCGCGGCACCGGCCAAGCGGGCGTCCTGCGGTTCGGCTTCGGCCGCTCGGCGGCCTTCGACGCCGCGCCACGCCTGGTCGCGGCCATGGCCGACGCCCATCCCGACGTGCGGATCGAGACGTCCGAGCTGCCGTCCCCCGACCTGCCGCAGGCGTTGCGCGATGGGCGGATCGACGTCGCGCTCGCACGCTGGACGGCCGACACCGAGGGCCTGTTCGTGCAGGAGCTGGCTCGCCGCGCGACGGGGGTCGTCCTGCGTGCCGACGACCCGCTGGCCGACCGGCCCGAGCTCGAGCTGGGCGAGCTCGCCGATCGCAGCCTCCTCATGCACGAGCGAGGCGCACTGCCCGCCCGTTACGACGCGGTCCTGGCCGCCTGCGCGGCGGCCGGGTTCGCCGCGCGCCTCGTGACCCCCCGCTTGTCGTTCGACCCCACGTTCGCCGACGTCGCGGAGGGACGCGGCGTCGTGCTGGCGTCGGCCGCGGTCCGCGCGTCGCTCCCGCCCGGCCTCCGCTGGGTCGCGCTGGCGGGCGGCGTGCTGGAGCAGCGGACCGACTTCATGTGGAACCCGGCCCGCGCGAGCCCCGCCCGGGATGCGTTCCTTGCGGTCGCCCGTGCGCTTTCCTGGGAGGCTCCGGCCGCGTCGCCGCCCGGCCGGCTCTAGCTCGATCGGCTGGTCTGCGCAACGAGGCGAAGAAACGACTGCCGGCATCCGGCCGGTGTCCGTCCCCGGACCAAGTAGCGTCTCCGTGCCCTGTCCGCCGCCTCAGTCCTGAAGGACGCCATGTTCAGCAAGCTCACGCCGACGCTCGCCGCAGCCGCAGCCGCCGCCGCAATCGCGCTGCTCGCCGCCGGCCCCGCCCACGCAGCGTCGCCGACCACGATCACCGCCTGCGTGAAGACGAAGACGG
This sequence comes from Conexibacter woesei Iso977N, assembly GCF_000424625.1. Classification (GTDB taxonomy): domain Bacteria; phylum Actinomycetota; class Thermoleophilia; order Solirubrobacterales; family Solirubrobacteraceae; genus Baekduia; species Baekduia woesei_A. The sequence goes on along the minus strand of NZ_AUKG01000001.1, from coordinate 359,804 downwards.
GCGCGGTCAAGGTCCTCACCACCGCGAAGGCCAAGAAGAAGAAGTGCGCGAAGGGCTACAAGAAGATGACCTGGGTGACGACCGGCGTCGCGGGCCAGAACGGCAAGAACGGCACCAACGGCACGAACGGCGTCAACGGGACCAACGGCACGAACGGGACCAACGGCACGAACGGCACGCCGGCGGCCGTGCGCAGCGCGACCGGCGACGTCGTCGGCCTCCAGCTCGGGCTGCTGTCCGCCGGCCCCATCTCGCTCTACTACGTGCTCGCCGACGGGGGCATCTGGACCTACGCCGGGAACGGGCAGCTGTTCCCCTCCATGGTCGCGTCACCCGTGCTGTTCACGGACCCCGCGTGCAGCGGCCAGCCCTCACTCGCCATCGACGCCGTCAACGCCGCGTTCGTCGCGAGCCAGTACCGGCTGGTCCTGCGCCCCATCGACACCGTCACCGGCGCCTACGGGACGCCCCGGGCGTGGAAGCTCGGCGTCGCCGCCGGCACGCAGCAGGCCGGGCAGACGTACTACAGCCAGGACTTCGCCGGGCTCTGCTCGCCGTACATCGCGAACCCCGGCGACCCGCTCTTCAGCCTGACGCCGGTGGCCGTGCCGGCGGACGTCCCCGGCCCGCTGACGGTGGCGTGATGCGCGCGCGAGCCCTCATCGCGGCGCTCGTCGCCCTCGCCATCGCGGGCGGTGGCGCCGCGGGCGCGCACGCGGCGGCGACGTCCACGATCACCGCCTGCGTGACGACGAAGACCGGCGCCGTGAAGATCCTCACGACCGCCAAGGCCCAGAAGAAGAAGTGCCCCAAGGGCGCGAAGAAGGTGACGTGGAACGTTCCCGGCCGCGCGGGCGCCGACGGCTCCAGCGGCGCGAACGGATCGTCGAAGAACGGGACCAACGGGACGAACGGCACCAACGGGACGAACGCGCCGCTCAACGTCTACGGGCCGGCCGGCCGGGTGCTCGGGCAGTTCGCGGGGCTCGCCGGGGGCAACGTCCAGTTCAACGCCTACTCGGTGATGGTCGACGGCGGCCTCTACACCTACGTGCCGGAGGGGGGCCTCTCGAACTCCGCCGCGTACCTGGACGTCGCCGGCGGGCCGGTGTACACCGACGCCGCCTGCACGGGCCAGCCCGTGATCACGCTGCCGCAGCGCTACGCGGCGACGCTGGACCGGTCCACCTACCGGTACGTCGAGACCCACCTCTTCACGGCCGACGTCTGGCGGGCGGGGTCGACGAGCACGGTGCCGGCCGCCGCTCCGACGTACTACGCCGTCGACACCGGCACCGGGAACTGCCTCGTCGCGACCGGCGTTCACGCCGGCGACTCGCTGGTGAACCTGGTCCCGACGACGTCGCCGCCGGTCTTGGTGGGTCCGCTCACGATCGGGCCGTAGCGGTCCATCCCCGACGCGGGCCGCCGCGCCGCTCGAACTCCTCCACGGCGGTCAAGCCGGTACCGGTAGACGCGGCGGAGCCGTACCGCGGGCAGGTCGAGCGGCTCGTCGAGGAGCAGGACCTTCGGCTGCATGACCAGCGCACGGGCCAGGACGACGCGCTACCGGCGATTCTGGGGGTTCCAGGCACTGGGGAATCCCAGTGCCTGAAGGGGCCCAGTGCCTGGCGCGTTGGTGGAGTGCCAGCCGGTGGGGAGAACGGCTGGCGAAGGATGCCGCCGGCGGCGGACGGCGCGAGCTAGAAGCGGCCCGGATCGCGGTGGGGGCCGCCCGGGAACTGGGAGCCGTTCGCGCGCTTCCCGGAGGCGCACCAGGTTCCGTACCAGGTGCCCCGACGGACAGCGTCGACCATGAAGGCCACGAGGAGCACGAGGACGATCGCGTAGATGGCCTGCGGCATGACGGTCCTCCGGGAAGTTGAACAGGGCTGCTCACCGAAGGGTCGCGCGGATCGTCACAAATGGCAAGCCCGGACCCCGGCGCCCCGGCCACACAGCGCCCGGATCGCCGGTAATCCCCGGCGAACCAGTCACATATCTCGGAATAAAGGCACTGGTGCCTGAAACGGAGCGGCACTCGGGGCGAATCAAGGGCATGCCCTGAACGACGAAACCCCCGCGTATGCAGGGGCTTCGACCGAGTGGAGCTAGGGGGACTCGAACCCCCGACCTCCTGGGTGCGATGCAAGAAGCCTGCGCGGCAGAAGCGGCCGTTTTGCAGGGACTTCTGTGGTGCTTTGTCGTCGGCCCGTCGCGCGGATCGTCGGGGATTACCGGGGATCCTGGGGGTTCCAGGCACTGGGGAATCCCAGTGCCCGAAGGGGTCAGTGCCTGGCGCGGCCCGCTGCGGGGCTCGCTTCACCTTTCTCGACGGCGGAGCTGGCGTCTCCGCCGCCGCCTGCCCGTTGCGTGCCACCGGCGCGGCCGGGTGGCCGCCGAGCTGGCGATGTCGATGTGCCAAGAGCGGCGGCAGATCGCCGCGCGCGGGATCGGCGGCGGCGCCGAGACCAGTCGGCGCCCCGGGCGCGACGCCCGCCCGACGCTGCGATCGTCGGGCGATGCCGACCCCCGAGCCCCTCGTCAAGGTCGCCCACGCCCAGGACCAGGTGCAGGCCGACGCCCTCCAGGAGCTGCTGCGCGCCGCAGGCATCCCCTCGATCGTCCAGCGCGCGCCCGGCTTCGACGTCCCCGACTTCCTGGCCGCCGGCCCCCGCGACATCCTCGTCGGACCAGGGCAAGCACAGGCCGCCCGGGACACGCTGCCGCAACGCGATGGACCAGCACTAGTCCCCGAACGGGCCGCGGGCGACGCGCCCTCACGGGTGCTGGCCGGCGTCCTCATCGCCGTCGCTCTCGTCGCGCTGGTCGTCTGTCTCGCGGCCGACGTCCTCGTCTGAGGGCGGGCCAGCCCTACCCGACCCGGGGCCTGCCCTCGTGCGAAGTGTGGGGCCAGGGGGCTGGGCGCCGCGGCCCGGGAGCGGGAACGTAGGCGTAGCACTTCCCACGCCGACCCATGGAGCAACCGCATGTCCACGATCCAACTCACCGCGAACGTCCTGGTCGCGGCCTGATGTTCCGGCGCATCCTCGTCGCGTTCGACCACTCGTCTGAGGCACAACGCGCCTTGGACGAGGCGATCGCGATCGCCCGCTCCGACGGTGCCGAGCTGACGCTCATGACGGTGGTGCCGGACGCGAGCCAGTGGGCCGCGGCCGCGGCCGCGGAGGGCACCGTCGTCGAGACGCCGGCTGACCGCCTGGAGCTCGAACGCGCCTACGAGATCCAGCTCGACGCGGCGGCGCACAGCGTCCCGGTCGAGCTCACCGTCACCCGCAAGCTCGCCCACGGCCGGGCCGGACCCGCGATCGTCCGCGAGGGCAGGCGCGGCGGACACGACCTCATCGTGATGGGCTGCCGCGGACGTGGTCAGCTTCGCTCACTGCTGTTCGGCAGCGTCAGCCACCACGTGCTGCGCGCCGCCGCCGTGCCGGTGCTCGTGGTCCACCCGCCGCAGGGCGAACGACGCGAGATCGCCTCCGCGCGAGCCTAGACCGGTGGTTCTCCCCGGCGCGAGCGATGCCCGCGGCGACGAAGCTTGTCCTATGCCTACCGACCAGCCCATTCCCAGCGTCCTGCCGTCCCAGCCGACCGCCGAACGCACGCTGACCACCGCCGCGCTGCTCGGAGCGGTGATGTTCCTCGTGGCCGCGGCGGTCGGCTTCCTCGCCGCCGGCTGCTTCGCCGGCCGCGACCTCTCCTCCGGCCAGGCGATCGTCCTGTCGCTGATCGGCTTCGGGATGCTGCTCCTGCAGTCCTTCGGCGGCGAGCGGTTCCGGATCGGAAGCTTCGCGATCGGCTGGCTGTTCGCCGTCGCACTGGTGATCGGCCTCGGGCTCGGGCCGGTCCTGCGCTCCTACGCCAACGCCGACTCCGCCGCCGTGACCCAGGCCGCGGCCGTGACCGCGCTGGTCGTCGCCGCGATGGGCGCCGGCGGCCTGGCCATCGACCGCGACCTCGCCGGCTGGCTGCGCCCACTGACCTACGCGATCTTCGGCGTCCTGCTCGCGAGCCTCCTGCTCGTTCTCCTGGGCAGCGGCGGCAGCCCCCTGATCAGCATCGCGATCGGCGGCATCTCGGCCGTGCTCATCCTCGTGGACTTCAACTACCTGCGCCAGCACGGCACCGAGGACGACGTCGTGGTGCTCGCGACCGGGATCTTCGTCTCGATCGTCAACATCTTCCTGTCGCTCCTGAACCTGTTCAGCCAGGATTGATCGCCGGATCACGGCCGGCGGCGACATGCTCTGGCTGGCCCCACCATCGGCCGACCCGGAAGCTGCCACGATGACCGCACATGCCCCGATCGGCCCTCGCCGCCGACGCTCGCTCGCTGGCGCTCCGGTACCACACGGCGTTCAACGCCCGGGACATGGACGCCCTCGCGCAGGTACTCGACGACGCGTCGGCGATCACCGCCTCCCACGACCTCCTCGAGCGCTTCCCGGGCGTGATCCTGGTGCCGCAGCGGACCGTCGCCGAGACGCCCGGCGCGATCGTGACCGAGCTGCGCCTGGTCAACCCGGAGGCGGCCGAGCGGGCCGCGGCGGACGCGGTGGGCACGTGGTACCTCGGCGGCCTGGTTCACGAGATCGTCGAGGTCTGCGACGGTCGGATCACCGCGGCTCACCGCCACTACGTGGCGCACGCCGACGACCGGACGGTCGCCGGCGAGATCCCGTCCTGCGGTGCCCGGACCGCCGACGAGCAGGCCGCGCTGCGCCGGCTGGCCGAGCTCGCCGCACGCGGCGGCACACCGGAGGAGGCGTTCGGAGCGGTGGTGCTCGAGGTCTCCCGCGTGCTCGCCGTCAACGTGGCGTTGTTGGGGCGCTACGAGCCCGACGGGACGGGGGTGATCGTCGCCGTGCACGGCGTCCACACGCCGGAGATGACGGTCGGGCGGCGCCAGAAGGGCGGCGACGGGGTCGTCGACCGGGTCTGGCAGACAGGCCGGCCGAGCCGGATCGACGACTACAAGTCGCTGCCTGGAGGCGGGCCTGAACTGCCGCGCCACCTCAACATGCGCGGCTCGGCCGGCGTGCCGATCTTCATCGACGGCCACCTCTGGGGCGTGCTCATCGCGACCGCGCTGCACCGCCCGCTGGCGCCCGGCATCGAGCTCCGGCTCGCCGAGTTCGCGACGCTGCTGGGCACGGTCATCGCCGGGACCCGCTCCCAGCTGCGGCTGCGCGAGCTGGCCGCCGAGCAGGCCGCGCTGCGGCGCGTCGCCGAGCTCGTCGCCCGCGGCGTCGGAGAGGAGGAGCTGTTCGCGTCGGTCGCCGACGAGGCGTCGCGCCTGATCGAGGACGAGGCTGCCAGCCTCTTCCGCGTCGACGACGACGCGGGCGGCACGCTCGTCGCGGCGAGCAGCGGCGGCCCAGTGCCGATCGGCCGCCGGGTCGACATCGCTGCCGACGACGAGGGGATCGTCGCCCAGATCCTGCGCACCGGCCGCCCGGCCCGGCTGGACGACTACTCCCCGGTCTCGGGGCGCGCCTGGGCGCACGACGACTTCGGCGTCGGCTCCTGCGTCGCGGTTCCGATCTTCGTCGACGACCGGATCTGGGGCGTGCTGGGCATCACCACGCCGGATCGGGAGCTGCCGCCCGACGTCGAGCAGCGGCTCAAGCAGTTCGCCGACCTGATCGCCGCCGCGCTGGCCAACGTGCAGGCGCGCGCCGAGGTCCAGCAGCTGGCCGACGAGCAGGCCGCGCTGCGGCGCGTCGCCGAGCTGGCCGCCCGCGGCGCGGCGCCCGAGGCGGTCTTCGACGCGGTCGCGACCGAGGCCTCCAACCTCGTCGCCGACGAAACCATGACCTTGACGCGCCTGGAGGCAGACGGGCGCCACGTCGTCGTCGCGGTCTCCGATGGATCGTTCCCGGCAGGCACACGGGTCACCGCCGAGCCCGCCGGTGTCATCGCCCGGGTCCGGGCCACGCGCCGCCCAGCGCGCGTCGACGGCCCGGTGGCCTGCGTCGCCGTGCCGATCACGGTCGGCGACGACCTCTGGGGCGTGCTCTACGCCACCGCCAGGCGCTCGCTGCCGCCCGCGACCGAGCACCGTCTCAATCAGTTCGCCGAGATCGCCGCCGCGGCGATCGCCAGCGCGGACGCGCGAGCGTTGCTGACCGCTTCACGCGCTCGTGTGGTGGCCACCGCCGACGAGACGCGACGGCGCCTGCAGCGCGACGTCCACGACGGCGCCCAGCAGCAGCTCGTGCAGACCGTCATCACGCTCAAGCTCGCCAGCGCGGTGCTCGGAGAGGACGGCGGCCCGGCCGCCGAGCTGGTCGAGGAGTCCCTGCGCCACGCCCAGCAGGCCACGGCCGAGCTCGGCGATCTCGTACGCGGGATCCTGCCCGCCTCACTGACCCGCGGCGGCCTGCGACCCGGACTCGAATCGCTCGTCGCCGGCCTGAGCCTGCCGGTCGACCTGCACGTCACCGGCGCGCGCCTGGCCGCCGAGATCGAGACCACCGCCTACTTCCTCGTCGCCGAGGCGCTGACCAACGTGGTCAAGCACGCGCGCGCGAGCCACGCGCGCGTCGCGGTCGCGGTCGACCTGGAGACCGGCGAGCTGGTGATCGACGTCTGCGACGACGGCGTCGGCGGCGCAGATCCCAGCGGTGGCACAGGCCTCACCGGTCTCCTGGACCGTGTGGAAGCCGGCGAGGGCACGCTGGCGATCGTCAGCCCGCCGGGCGCCGGGACGGCGCTGCGGGTCGCGCTGCCCGTCGGCGCCGGCTAGCGCGACGCGTCCGCGGGCGGCTCGATCTCGGCCAGCCGACGCGTCAGGCGCGCGTTCTCGGCGCGCAGCCGCACCGTCTCGCGGCGCGCCGTAGCGGTCTCCAGCGCCATCGCCGGCAGGATCACCCGCAGCTTGTCGAGCCGGTCGATGACCTCCAGCTCGCGGCGCGTCGCGTTCGCATCGCGCCTTGGCGTCATGCCACGCGCTCCAGCGGCGCGTCGCGCAGCTGCCTGCGGGAGCCGATGTCGAGCTTGAAGAAGACCTTGCGCAGGTGCCATTCGACCGTGCGCGGGCTGAGGAACAGCTCGCGGCCGATCTCAGGGTTGGTGTGGCCGTCGCCGGCGAGCCGCGCGATCCGGGCCTCCTGGGCGGTGAGGGCGTAGTCGCCCTCCGTCGTGCGCTTGCGCGCGGTCTCCCCGGTGGCCGAAAGCTCGCGACGGGCGCGGGCGGCGAAGTCCTCAAGGCCCAGCTCGCTCAGCATCCGCTGCGCGGTGCGCAGCTGGACCCGGGCATCCACCCGCCGGCCCTCGCGGCGCAGCCACTCACCGAAGAGCAGATGGCCGCGGGCCAGCGCCATCGGCATCCGCGCGTCCCCGAGCCGCCGGATGGCCTCGCGGTAGAGACCCTCGGCGGCCGGCCCGGCATCGACCAGGGCCCGCGAGCGAGCCTCCATCCCGAGATCCGCGTCGGTGCCGCCAGCTTGCGCCAGCCGCGCGAGCCGCTCCAGCGCTCCGAGGGCCCGCTCGGCCTCGCCGCAGCGGCTGGCCGCCTCGACCAGCTCCGGGAGCACGAGCAGCGCCGTGTCCCCCCAGCCGTCCGGATGTGCGGCGGCCAGCTCCGCCGCTCGCAGCGCCTGCTCGTAGTGGCCTAGGCCGTTGTAGAAGGCGGCCGCAGCGTGGAGAACGAGCGCCGAGCCTTCGGTCAGCGGCGCTGCACGATCGTGGAGATGGAGCGTTGCGATGGACATGGGAGCACGATCCCGGCGAAACGCCGCGGTGCCCATCCCCACGAGCCAGACGATCACGGCGGCGACCTCCCCGGGCGATGCTATGGGTGGCCCCACCATCGCCGCGTCCGACGTCTGCGAGCATCGACGCCTGATGGCCCGTACGGTCCTCGTCGTCGACGACGACGCCTCCTTCCGACACCTGGCCGCCCGCGTCCTGGCGTCCTGGGGCCACGTCGTGGTCGGCGAGGCGGGGACGTTCGCCGAGGCCGTCGCGAGGGCCTCGGACCTGGGGCCGGATGTCGTGCTCGCCGACATCGGCCTGCCCGACGGCGACGGGTTCGCGCTGACCGTCGCGCTCGCCGCGCTGCCGTCTGCGCCGCGCGTCGTGCTGATCTCGTCGGACTCCGACCCGGTCAACGGACCGGCGTCCTTGCGCGCGGGCGCGGTCGGGTTCGTCCCCAAAGACGACCTGCCGGGTGCGCTGTTGCGGCGGTTGATCGAGGGCGGCTGAGCACGCCGCTCAGCCCGGCGCGGTGAGCCCGATGCCGACGGCGGTGAGCAGCCGGGTGACCGACGGGACGAACTCCCCGGCCAGCGCCTTGAGGTCGGGGTCGTCGTCGTAGAGGCGGGCGAGTTGCTCGGGCGGGTGGGTGACCTGCCACCGCGTCCCGGCGACGCTGTGCACGGCCGCCACCATGTCGATCGCGCCGGCCGCGCTGAGGGCGGGCATCGCCTGCGTCATCGACGCGACCAGGTCCTCGACCGCGACGAGGCCGATGTGCTGGAACTCGCGGACGTAGGCGATGTCGACGTCCTCTTCGAGGTTGCGGGAGTTGCCGAGGAGATCGCAGAACAGCGGATCCCGAACCAGCCCGCCGACGAGCGTGCCCGCGAGTCCTGCGGCGTCGACCTGGTCCTTTGCGGCGAGGTCGGCGCGGACGGTCGCAGCGAAGTCCGTCCAGCCCTCGCCGGCGAGGCGCAGCAGCACCTCCTTGTGCGAGCTGAAGTAGCGCCGCATCGCTGAGTGGTGCAGTCCGGCGCGACCGGCGATCGCCGTCAGCGTCACGCTCCGCACCCCGCGCTCGGTCGCTAGCTCGCGGGCGGCCTCGACAAGCGCCTGGGCGCGCTCGGCCTTGCGCTCCGGGGAGCGTGCGCGCTGGTAGTAATCCACGCGCCGCACGGTAACGCACAGGATGTGCGCTTGCGTTGCGGCCCGCTCCGCGCTACTGTCGGCCTATCGCACTGCTTGTGCGTTACCTTCAGGAAGGTGGGCTGCGACATGCGGACGAGCAACGGCGCTGTGCGGTTCTCGCGCGATGCCGCCACCACGCTGCGCGTGGTCCTCGCCGAGGACGACGTCCTGCTGCGCGAGGGCATGGCGCGCCTCCTGGCCGAGGCCGGGTTCGACGTCGTCGCCCAGGCCGGCGACGCCGAGGACCTGTTGCGCAAGGCGTTCGCGCACAAGCCCGACGTGGTCATCGTCGACGTCCAGATGCCGCCGCGCCATGAGGACGACGGGCTGCTCGCGGCGATCGAGGTCCGCCGCCGGATGCCCGAGACCGGCGTGCTCGTGCTGTCGCAGTTCTACGAGGCCGGCTACGCGCTGCAGCTGATCGGCGAGCGCGCCGAGGGCGTCGGCTACCTGCTCAAGGAGCGGGTGGGGGACGTCAGCGCCTTCGTGGACGCCGTCCGCCGCGTGGCCGCAGGCGGCAGCGCGCTGGACCCCGAGGTCGTCAGCCGGATGCTCGGCCGCCGCGGCGGCGACGATCCGCTCGCCCGGCTCACGCCACGCGAGCTCGAGGTGCTCGGCGTGATGGCCGAGGGCAAGTCCAACACCGGGATCGGCAGCGCGCTGAGCGTCACCGAGGCGGCCGTCGAGAAGCACGTCACCGCGATCCTGCGCAAGCTGGAGATCGGGATGGTGAGCAGTGAGCATCGCCGGGTGCACGCGGTGCTCGCCTACGTCCGCAGCGGCGCGGCGCGGTGACCGGCGACGCCGCGCTCGGGCGCCGGCTGGTCGCGGCCTCCGACGCGCAGGGCCGCCGGTTGCAGCGACGCCTCCACGACGGCGCGCAGCAGCGCCTCGTGCAGACCGTCATCACGCTGAAGCTGGCCAGGGCAGCGCTCGGCGAGCAGGACGGGCCCGCGGTCACGCTGGTCGACGAGGCGCTGACCCACGCCCAACGCGGGCTCGCCGAGCTGCGCGCGGTCGTCCACGCGATCATGCCGTCGGCGCTCGGGCGCGAAGGCCTCCGGGCCGGCGTCGACTCGCTCGCCGCGGAACTCGGCGTCGCGGTCGACATCGACATCGCCGTCCCGCGCTTGGACGACCGAAGCCTGGAGACCACGGCCTACCTCGTCGTCGCCGAGGCGCTGGCCGGCGCCGTCACGCGCGTGCGGGTCCGGGCCCGCGTCGCCGACGGCGTCCTGGAGGTTGAGGTGCGCGGCGGCGACGGCGGTCGCCACCTGCTCGCGGGACCCGGGCTCGCCGCGCTCCGCGATCGCCTCACGGCGAACGGCGGCCGGCTCGCGGTCGACGGCACCGTCGTCCGGGCCTGGTTGCCCGTCGCCTGAAGTCCAGGGCATCTGCCAGGCGCGATGGCGCGCCGCGGCTGGGACGTTGTAGCGGTCAACTCCACAACAAGCGGAAAGGCCGAACAATGCAAGTCCTGGATCAGCAGTTCATCGACGGGAAGCTCGTGCCGTCGCACGGCAGCGACGTGTACGCCGTCAACAGCGCGATCACCCGGGAGCAGATCGCCGAGGCGGTCCTCGGCGACGAGGTCGACGCCGAGCAGGCCGTCGCGGCGGCCAAGCGCGCGCTGCCCGGCTGGTCGGCGACCAGCCTCGAGGAGCGACGCGGCTACCTGCAGAAGCTCGCCGACGCCTTCGAGAACCGGCGCGAGGACATGATCCTCGGGCTGGTCGAGGAGTTCGGGACGACGCGGCCGACGGCCGCCTACATCGTCGACCAGTCGCGCGACTGGTTCGTCGAGGCGCAGAAGCTCGTCACCGAGGACACGTTCACCGAGCAGGTCGGCCACGCCACCGTCAACTACGTCCCGGTCGGCGTCGCCGTCCTGATCACCCCGTGGAACGGCGCCAGCTGGTTCATGGCGATGAAGGCCAGCGTCGCACTCGCGGCCGGCTGCACGGTCGTGCTCAAGCCCAGCGAGCGCGGCATCTGGCAGGCCTGGCCGGTGATGCAGGCCATCAGCGAAGCCGGCCTGCCCCACGGCGTGATCAACCTCGTCTTCGGCCGCGGCCAGCCCGTCGGCAACGTGCTCACCGGCCATCCGCACGTCGACAAGGTCTCGCTCACCGGCTCGACCGCCACCGGCAAGGCGATCGCGCGCAACGGGATCGAGACCATGAAGCGCGTCACCCTGGAGCTCGGCGGCAAGTCGCCGACGATCATCCTCGAAGACGCCGACCTCGCCCAGGCCGTGCCGTTCGCGCTCCGGGCCGGGTTGTTCAACAACGGCCAGGCGTGCATCGCCGGGACCCGGATCCTGGCGCCGGAGAGCCGGATCGACGAGATCCGGGAGGCGCTCGTCGCGGGGATCGCGGCGATCAACGTCGGCGACCCGCACGACGACGCCACCGTGGTCGGCCCAGTCCTCGACGAGGACCAGTACGAAACCATCCAGGGCTACATCCGCACGGGCATCGCGGAGGGCGCCGAGCTGCTGGCCGGCGGGGAGGGGCGCCCCGAGGGACTGGGCGACGGCAACTACGTCAAGCCGACGCTGTTCGCCGCGACCAACGACATGACCATCGCGCAGGAGGAGATCTTCGGCCCGGTGCTCACGCTGATCACCTACCGCGACGAGGACGAGGCGATCGCGATCGCCAACGACTCGCCCTACGGCCTGCACGGCTACGTCGCCACCGGCGACGTCGAGCACGGTCGCGCGGTGGCCCGTCGGATCCGCTCCGGGCGGGTGATGGTCAACGAGGTCATCGACGCGCCCGATGCGCCCTTCGGCGGCTTCAAGTTGTCGGGGATCGGCCGGGAGTTCGGCCGCTACGGCATCGCCGCGTACCTCGAGACCCAGACCGTCTTCAGCAAGTAACCCAACAACGCCCACACAAGGAGCCTCACAGCATGCACGCCATCACCATCAGCCGGTTCGGCGATCCCGACGTCCTCACCGAGGCCGAGCTTCCCGATCCCCGTCCGGGGCCCGGGCAGATCGCCATCGACGTCACCCACGCCGCCGTGGGGATGATCGACGTCATCTTCCGCCGCGGCGACCACGCCGACGACGACCGCTTCCCGCCCCCGCCGTTCGTGCCCGGCATCGAGGTCGCCGGCCTCGTGCGCGAGCTCGGCGCCGGCGTCGAGCAGTTCCGGGTCGGCGAGCGCGTCGTCACCCTGTCGCTCGTCGAGCTGGGCGGCTACGCGACCGTGGCGCTCGCCGACGCGGCGCGCACCGTCTCGCTGGAGGGCGTCGACGTCGAGACCGACCAGGCGCTCGCCTCACTCCCCAACGCGGTGACCGCGCACCTCGCGCTCACGCACGCCGTGTCGATCCGGGGCGGGGAGACCGTGCTGGTCCACGGCGCGACCGGCGGGCTGGCCGCCGCGTTCCCGGCCGTCGCCCGCGCGCTCGGCGCCGAGCGGCTGATCGGCACGGTCGTCGCCGACGCGCACGTCGAGGCTGCGCTCGCGCTCGGCCACGACAAGGTGATCCGCGGCGACCAGTTCCCGGACGGGCTGGACGGCGAGCAGGTCGCGATCATCGTCGATCCCGTGGGCGGCGAGCTGCGCAAGGCCAGCCTCGACGTCCTCGCGCCCGAGGGCCGGCTGCTGATCATGGGCCACGCCAGCCCCAACCCAGACCAGCCGTTCACCGGTGACGACCTCTGGGGCCGCAGCGTCGGCGCCACCGGCTTCGTCGTCGGCACGTTCCTCCAGACCGACCCCACCCGGGCGCAGCCGGCCCTCGACGCCGTCTCGCCGCTGGTCGCCGACGGCACCATCAGCGTGCCGATCCAGACGCTCGCGCTTGCGCAGGCGGCCGAGGCCCACCGGCATCTGGAAGCGCGCACGAACACGGGGCGGTTGATCCTGGCGACGGGTTAGACATCGGGCGGCCGGGAGCACAACGCTCCCGGCCGCGTCGGTCGCCTGATGACCACAGCGACGCTCGGGCTGTGGCCTTGACCGCGGTCGGGATGACGTCGGTACGGGCGCCGGGCTCGGAGTCAAACGATCGGTTTGGTCGCCGCGGCGCTCCGAAATACCGCGTTATCGCGGGACGCCCTGATCGCTAGGCAATCCTCGAACGAACGCGCTCGTTCTGGTGTGCGCGACCTCTTGGACAATCTCCAAGAGGGCACTCGATCTTGACGAGAAGTTCCTGGAAATCGGCACTTCTTCGAGGTCTATGACCTCCCGAGTGCGATGCAAGAAGCCTGCGCCATCAAAGCGACCGATTTGCAGGGGTTTCCCGGCGACCCTGTTTCCAGTTCTGGACTCGGATACCAGCCGATTAGTGATCATTCCGGGCGATCCAGGCACTGGCGCCGTTCCAGTGCCTAGAGCGGCGCTGGGCGGGAGATTGTTTGACCGGCTGAGCGAGGAGCTCTACGGCGAACTTGAAGCCGTGTCGGTGTACGTGTCGAGCCCATCGGCGACGGCGAGCAGGACGGCGAGCTTGAGGGCGGCATCGACGGCGTCAGAGGTCGCATCGTGTGGAGCGCGCAGGGAGCGGCCGAGGGCTTCGGAGAGGGTGCGGACAGGCCGGAGGAGCACGGTGCTTCCGGCGCCGTCGAGGCGCTCGGTGAGGTCGGCCCAGCGGTCCCGGGTCAGGGCGTCGGGCCGGGCGACGCCGGCGGTGAGGAGGTCGGCGAGAGCGCCGGAAAGCTCGGTGAGCACCGTCGTGGGCTCCGTGTCGAGGAGCGCCGAGCGGTCGGTGGCGGGCGCGCCGGCCGCGTCGACCCAGGGCTGGAGCATCGTGCGCTGCCCGGCGTCGTCCTCAACCACGACGGCCGTGGGCCGCAGCCCGGACCTCGTGAGGTAGCCGGCGACGAAGCGCACGGCAGCCGCGTGGTCCAGGCCGGCCAGCAGCGCTTCGACGCCGGCGGCGCCCGGCGCGGTGTAGGGGTGCACCATCGTCGCGGTGCCGCCTGCGCCGTCGTGCAGCGTCGCGACGACCGCGTGCTCGGCTGGGTCCCACCCGGCGTCTTGGACCCCTTCGACGGCGACGACCGCGAAGCTCTCCGCCGGCGTCCGGGCGGCCAGCGCGGGCGGGAGCCTGTGGGACGAGAGCGCCCGCGCCTCCGCGAACGACTCCGCGACGAGACCACCGAGCGACGTCGCCCAGTCCAGCCGCTGCGGGCTCGACGACGCGGGGCGCCGTCCGAGAGACACCCGGCCGCCGGCCGAGATCCTGGCGCCGGTGGCCACGAGCTGGCCGCGACCGAGGTCGGCGTAGGTGATGCCCTTGCGGACCGACCCCGCGGCCAGGCGGGCGAACGGCATGGGACCTCCGTCGCCGTCGGCGAGGCTGCGCCCGATCGCGACGACGCGCGCGTTGTTGGTGTCGTACATCAACGCGTCGATATGCGACGTCGCGCCGGCGCGGCGCACCCGCGTCCCCAGCCCGATCAGCAGGCCGCCGCGCACCTCGACGTCGGCGCGCCGCGGCCCGCCCGCGACGACCCCGCGCGGCACCGTGCCGCCGGCGATCGCGTCCAGGCGCGCAAGGACCTCGCCGGCCAGGCGCGGGACCTCGGCAGGCGCGAACGCCGGGTCGGCCGCGGCGTGGCGGCGGCATGCCTCGGCCAGGTCGTCCAGCGCCGCCGCCGGCCACGCCCAGCCGGCGTCCCGTGCGTGGGCGGACGCGTGCTCCAGGACGCGGACCGTCCCTTGGCGGCCAGAGGCGACGCCGGCCTCGGCGACCAGCGCCACCGCGTCTTCGACCTCGGCGCGCGCCCTCGCATCGACCGGCGGCGGCGAGCCGAGCTCCACCAGCCCGGCGTCGGCGCCGTCCGGCAGCGCGCGGAACGCGAGCACCGCGAGGACCGCGTGCTCGCACGGCGCCGGCTGCGCGCAGGAGCAACGCGCGTAGCTGAGGTCGCCGGGGACCAGGAAGCGCACGACCACGTCGTCGTCGTGGATCTGCGCGAGCGGCCTGGCCGATCGCGTGGGCGACACCGCGACGCCGGTCTTCGCCCGGGTGCGCGCCCGGGCGCGGGTGGCCCTGGGGACGTGGGCGTCCAGCACCTCGTCACCGATCGCGCCGGGGTCCCACGCGGCGTCGGCCGCGCCGACGGCGGCGCTCGCTGCACCGTTGTCCGCGGCCTGGTAGGCCAGCACCGCCCGGACCACGTGCCGGCACAGCCCGGCCGCCGCGCACGTGCAGCGCGAGTCCTCCAGCCGCGCCCCCGCCGGCAGCGTCGTCGTCGCGTCGGCGCCGGTCACCGTGACGGTCCCCGCCTCGTCCTCGGCGACCTCGAGCTCCGCGCCCGCCGCGACCTCGCGTTCGGCGCGCCGGACGACACCGCGGTTGGCCAGCAGGACGAGGTCCTCGCCCGTCAAGGCCATCAGGTCGGTTCGGCTCACGCCACCCGCTCCGCGACCCAGACGGCGAGCTCGTGCGGCGTCATCGCGCCCACGTGCGCGCCGAGCGCGGCGATCCGCGACGCCGTCCCACGGTCGTAGCCCGGCACCGCGTCGGCGTCCAGCGCGGCCAGGCCCAGGACGGTCACGCCCGACTCGATCAGCGCCTTGGTCGTCGCCAGCAGCGGCCCGACGGCGCCGCCCTCGCAGAAGTCGGTGATGAGCACGACCAGCGCGCGGTCGGGCCGCGTCACCAGCTGCGCGGCGTAGGCCATCGCCTGCGCGATGTCGGTCCCGCCGCCGAGCTGGACGGCCAGCAGCGTCTCGACGGGGTCGCCGGCGCGCTCGGTGAGGTCGACGACCCTGTCGTCGAAGACGACCAGGTGCGTGTCCATCAACGTGCCCAGCGCCGTGAACACCGAGGCCGTGACCGCCGCGTGGATGACCGAGTCGACCATCGAGCCCGACTGGTCGACCAGGACGATGACCTGCCAGCGGTCGACGTGGCGGCGCACGCGCGAGGAGAACAGCGGCTGGTTGATGACGATCCGGCCGCTCGCGAGGTCGAAGTGCTTCAGGTTGCGCCGGATGGTCGCCTTGGCGTCGAAGTTCGCGGCCACCTTGTGGCGCGTGGGACGGCGCCGGTCCAGCGTGCCGGCGAAGGGCGAGACGACCTCGCGCGCCAGCCGCTCGCGCAGCTCGTCGACGACCGCCCGGATGATGCGCCGCGCCTCATCGAGGACCTCGCCCTTCATGAGGTGCTTGGTCGAGAGCACGGCCTTCAACATGGTCATGCTCGGCTGCGCCTGACGCAGCACCTCGGCGTCGGTCACCAGCTCCAGCAACCCGTAGCGGTCGAGCGCGTCGTGCTCGAGGCGCTCGACGACGCGGCGCGGGAACAGCTCCCGCACGTCGTTGATCCAGGCCGACACGGTCAGCCCGTCGCCGCCGCCGAGGCCCCCGCTGCGACGGTCGCTGCCGGTCTCGCGCTCGTAGAGGAACGTCAGCGCGCGGTCCTGGGCGAGCTGCTCGTCGCTCAGCGGCTCGCCGGCGTCGCCCGTGCCGCCACCCGGGACCGCGCACGCCGCGGCGGCCTCCGCGCCGAGGACCAGGCGCCAACGCGCTCGTCGGACGTCGTCGTCGCTCATGCCGCACCCCGCAGCCCGAAGCGACTCAGGACGCCGGCCAGCGACGCCTCCAGGCGCGCGAGCGCCTCGGCCTCGGCCGGGTCGGCGACGCGCTCCAGCGCCTCGCCCAGGACGATCCGCGCCGCCCGGTCCTTCTCGCGCGGCGCCAGCGCGCCGAACGCCCGGCGCAGCGCGGGCAAGGCCTCCAAGAACGCCGCGGGCTCCCACCCGACGAGCACGCGGTCGATCGCGTGCAGCAGCTCCGGCCGGCGCTGGGCCGCCTCGCGGGCGAGGCGCAGCAACCCATACAAGAAGTCGCCCAGTGCGGCCGGATCGGCGAAGCGCAGCGGCGCGGCGTCCAGCGCCTCGGGGTCGACCGCGTCCAGCACCCAGCGTGCGCCGAGCGCCGCGCCGCGCAGGCCGGGCGCCGCCGCGTCGTCGGCGTCGAGGCGCTCCAGGACGCCGAGCAGCTCCTCGCGGCCGAGCCCGAGCGCGTCGCCCGCGCGCTCCAGGACCTCGATCGCCTGGGCGATCGCCTCGACGCCGGCGTCCTCGGCGGGCGCCGCGCCGCCGCCCGGATCCAACAACCACAACAACCGCTCATAGGCGGCCGCCAGCAGCGCGCCCGCACCGGCGTCGCCGGCCGTGCCGAGCACCGACTCATAGCGGAACAGGTGCAGCAGCGACGCGGCGGCGTCGCCGACCGACGCGACATCAGGATCGGCGCCGATCAGCTCACCGACCCGGGCGACGAGCGGCCCGGCGACGTCGCCGGCGCCGGCCAGCAGCGCGTCCTGCAGCAGCCGGGCCGCGCCCGCCGCGTCGTGGGCGAGCCGGCCAGCCAGCTCCAGCAGGCGGCCGGCGACGGCGGCCGGGACGCTGGCGCCGTAGGCCGCGGCCTCGATCGCCGCGCCCGGCAGGCCCACGGCGCGCCACACCGTCCAGCGCTCCTGCAGCGCGCCGTCCTGCGGCCGGGCGACGACGTCGGCGGCCTCGAAGCCCGGCAGCGCGAGCACCGCCAGCCCGTGCAGGAGGCGGCTGCGCTCCAGCTCGCGCGGGATCCGGAGGTCGAGCGTGACGCCGCGGCGCTGCGCCGCGGGCTCCAGGTCGAGCGCCCGTAGGCGCTCCTCCAGGTCGGTGACGAACGGCGGGCGCCGCGCCTCGTCGGCCAGCCTCCCGAGCGCGTCGCCGCGCAGGACCTCGAAGCACGCCGCGAGCATCGGGTGCACGATCCCGGCCTCGAGCTCGTCCTTGACCAGCGCGCCGCGGATGCCGTCGACGAGGTCCCGGCGCCAGACCTCGGCGTGCCCGCGCAGCGCCGCCAGCCCCTCGGCGGTGACGCGCAGCCCGATCAGGTCGGCGGGGCTGACGGGCTGGTCGAGCTCGCGCAGGCGCGCGACGATGCGCGCCAGCGCGACGTCGGCCGGTCGCTCATCCGCGCCGGCGTCGGTGGTCCGCGCCCGCCAGACCAGGTCGTAGAAGCCGGGGTTCGGCATCCCCGCCGCGTAGCCGGTCAGCGCGTCGAGCGCCGCGTAGGAGTAGGGCGTCAACGCGACGACCCGCCCGTCGCCGGCGCGCGGCTCGGGCAGCGCCTCGGCCGGCGCGGCCTGCGCGTCATCGTGCAGCAGCCGCCGCAGCCCCTCCGTGTGGAAGCCACCGGTGACGACCACGACCGGCCCGTCGACCGTCGCGAGCGTCCTGCGCACCTGCGCGGCCATGAAGCGCTCGCGCCGCGCGTCTTCCACACCAACATGCTCCTCGGGGCCGCGCAGCTCCCGGCAGAGCGCGTCGACCCGCGCGCGGTAGTCGGCGAGCGTGAGGTCCGGGTCGACCTCGACCAGCAGGTCCCAGGCGTCGTCGAAGCCATCGACGCCGAGGCGCTCCAGTAGCGCGGGCAGCGCCGGCGAGCGGTGCAGCTCCTGGTCGCCGTAGAGATTGCGCTCCTCGGGCGCCTCGGCGTCGACGAGCGCGACCCACGGCAGGTCGATGAGGCCTACAACAACGCCCGCTCGCAGCCCGGCCCGGATCGCCTGCCACTCCGGCGAGTACTCGCACAACGGGTAGTACGCGGCGCGCCGCTGACCGTCGCGCGCGACCGAGCTGTAGATCGCCACCGGCGCGCGGTGGTCCAGGCCCAGCTCGCCGACCTGGGCCTGGAAGTCGGCCGGTCCCTCGACGAGCACCGCCGCGGGAGCGACCTCCTCGATCAGCCGGAGGACCATGCGCGCCGCCTGCGGGCTGTGGTGCCGGACGCCGAAGAGGTGGACGCGCGGGTTCACCGCAGATGGCCGCGCGCCGCGTAGAGGTCCTTCCAGGCCTTGCCCTTGCGGCCGCGGACCTCCTGCTCGACGTAGTGGCGCAGCTTCTTGACGTCGTCGGGGTCGTCCTTGATCGCCGTGCCGATCAGGTGCTGGGCGACGTCGCCCGCACCCGCCGCGCGCCCGCCGCCGAAGTAGTGCGCCTGCACGCAGGCCGCGTAGCCGACCGACACGGCCTCGGCCGTCGACATCGCGCTGGCCAGCGGCTCGATCGCCTTGTCGCCCGCGGTCCTGCCCGTCCGCAGCTCGGCGAACGTCGTGACGAGCACCTCGGTGAGGTCGTCGTCCAGCCGCGCCGCGATGCCGACGCGCGCGAGCATCTGCGCGGTTTCGCGCTGCACGAGCGCCATCTCGTCCTGGAGGTCGGCGATCGGGAGCACCGTCTCGAAGTTGAAGCGGCGCTTGAGCGCGGCGCTCATCTCGTTGGTCCCGCGGTCGCGCGTGTTGGCCGTGGCGATCAGGTTGAAGCCGTGGGCGGCGAAGACCGTGCGCTGCTCGTCGTCCAGCTCGGGCACGACGAGCACGCGATCGGAGAGGACCGAGAGCAACGCGTCCTGGACCTCGATCGGGCAGCGCGTGATCTCCTCGAAGCGCACGATCCGGCCCTCGCGCATGCCGGTGTGCAGAGGCGCGGGAACCAGGGAGCGCTCCGACGGCCCCTCGGCCAGCAGCAGCGCGTAGTTCCACGAGTACTTGATCGCGTCGTCGGTGGTCGCGGCGCTGCCCTGGATCGTCAGCGTCGAGTCGCCGCTGACCGCGGCGGCCAGCAGCTCCGACAGCAGGCTCTTGGCCGTGCCCGGCCGGCCGATGAGCATCAACCCTCGGTTGGTCGCCAGCGCGACCACGCAGCGCTCGACGAACGCGCGCTCGCCCACGAACTTCGGCGCGATCCCGAGCTTCGCGTCGCCGGCGATGAAGCGCACGGCCGAGGCCGGGGTCATCCGCCAGCCGGGCGGGCGCTGGACGTCGGCGTCGAGCGCGACCAGGCGCGCGAGCTCCTCGGCGTGCAGCTCCTCGGCCGGCGGCCGCTGGCGGCTCTCGGGCGCGCTCACGGCTTGGCCTTCGCGACCAGGTGCTGAACGTCGGAGAGGACCTCGCTGCGCATCACCGGTTCGACGTCGCCCCAGCGCAGGAGCTGGCGTCTGTCGCGGCGGCCGTCGTCGAGGCCGTAGCCGAAGTCCCACGCGTCGCCGCGCCCGGAGATCACGTACACCATGGTCACGCGCTGGTCCTCGGCCTCGACGATGTAGCCGGCGGGGATGCCGCCCTCGTACTGGACGACCGCCGTGCAGTCGGCGTCCGGGAAGTACTTGCTGTGCAGGTGGAACATCCCGGCGTCCTGTGGCACGCCGCGGGTCCAGTCCAGGTTCTCGAGGATCCGCACCAGGGCGCCCGGCCCGATCTCATAGGCCTTGAAGCGCGTGAGGACGCGCGCGTCGCGGTCCTCGGGCTCGAGCTCGTAGACGGGCCGTCCCAGCTGCGGGAACGGCGGCACCAGCTCGTAGTCGGCGAGCACCTCGCCCCACGCGGCACGGGTGGCGTCGTCGAGCGCCATCGGGTGAACGATGCCGACCCGGGCGTCGCCGGGCAGGGCGAACGGCTCGTCGCCGGCATCGGCGTAGTCGCCCTCGTCGGTCAGCCGGAAGGTGGCCGTCAGCGCGCCGTCGGCCGCGTAGGTCCCGAGCACCAGCGGCGCGACGATGTGGCGCTGCAGCGGGTGGCGGACGATCAGGGCCTCGAAGTCGGCGACAGGCCAGCGGCGGCCCCCGACCATCGCCTGCTCCAGACGCGCGCCCTGGACCTTGGCCACGTCGGCCACCGTCCTGCGCACGACCTTCCAGTCGGCGACGGCTGCCGTCGCCAGCGCCGCGTCGTCCCTGACGCCGGGCTTCGGTGGCGAGGTCCGCAGCTTCCCGGTGCCGTCGCGGAGCATCGGCTTCATCCCGGGGCCGAGCACGAACTCGAACTGGCGCGGGCCGAAGTCGAAGACCCGCCTGCCGTGCTCGTCCAGGCCGCAGTCGGGGACGATCCGGTCCTCGAGCTCGCTCTTGGTCATGCCGCGGTCCCGGGCGATCTCCTCCATCGCCTCGCGCGCCCGCGCCTGCAGGGCCTTGAACCTCAGCCTCTGCGCGATGCCGTTCAGCTGCAGCAGCGCGACGTCGGTGCCGATGCCGCGCAGCACGCCGAGGCCGACGACGGCGCGCCTGTGCTGGCTCTCGCCCGGCCAGGCGCGGATGAGCGGCGCGAGACGCAGCGCGCAACGGTCGCCGCCGAGATGGCCCATCGCGACGAGCGCCCACCTGTCCCTGGTCGGCGCGTCGGCGGCCGACCACGCGTCGAACAGCGACCAGGCGAGCTCCTCTGCCGCGGGGCTGCCCGGGCCGATCGCCGCGCGCAGCGGGCCGATCGCCGGGTCGGGGTCGTCGGCGCTCGCGCGCAGAATCCGCAGGACGGTCGGCAGGTGCCGGGCGCCGAGGCTGCCGCCGTCGACCTCCAGCGGCGGGAGGGCGGTGACGTCCAGCCAGGCGGGGAGCGCGGTCCTGGCCAGGCGCGCTTCGGCGTCGGCCAGCCACGGTGGTGCGTCGTCCAGCTCGGGGCCGGCGGGCAGGGCGGCGTCCAGGACGCGGTCCTGGAGGCGGTCGCGCTCGGCGCCGGGCGCCAGCTCGGCGGCCAGCTCCTCCAGCACGGGTCGCGACGGGCCGCGGGCCATGCGCTTGAGCTGGTCGACCGCCGCGTCGGCGAGGCGGCCGGAGCGGGAGAGCAGCGGCGCGAGCCCGCGCGCGGTCTGGCGCGGATGGTCGTTGAGCCAGTCGCGCGCGACCGACGGCGCCCGCGAGCCGACCATCAGCTCGAGCATGCCGGGTGCGGCCTCGAGCGCGTGGACGCGGGCGGCGAACGCGCCGATGGCGGTCGCGGCCGCGTCCCGGGACTCCTGGCGCAACGCCGACGCGACGAGCCGGTCCAGCCGCCGCAGCTCGGTGTGGGCGAGGAACCCGGCGATCTCATGCTCCTCGGCGAAGCGCATGCCGGTGCGCTCCACCACGTCCTCGAAGGCCTGCGCGGAGCCGACGCCGAAGGCGATCGTCGCCCAGGAGCCGGCGCTGCCCGAGTCCGCGAACCAGCCGTCGGGCCAGCGGTCGCACAGCTCCTGGACAAGCGCGTCGAGCCCGCCGACCTGCGCCGCGAGCAGCGCGGCATCGCCGAGCTGGTAGCCCGGGTCGCGCAGCTCGTCGGTCAGCCACGTGCGCGCGCGCTCGCGCAGGCGGTCGCGGTCGGCCCTCGACAGGGCGGGCAGCAGGTAGGCGCGCACGCCCGCAAACAGGCCGAGCACCGGGCTCTCGTTGCCGGGCTTCGCGCGCGGGGCCAGGAGCAGGTCGAGCGTTCGCTCCGGGCCGAGCAGCGTCACCAGCGGCGCCATCGCCTCGCCGCCGGGGAGCTGGCTCGTGCGGGCCAGCGCGATCGCCGCATCGGCCGTGAGGTCCGGCGGCTGGTCGATCACCGCGGCGTGGCGCCTCAGTGCGGTGTCGCCCCAGCGCACCGGCTGGCCGGCGCGGAGCCAGTAGGCGGCCTCCTCGCGCGTGATGGGGAAGGGGATCGGCGACGCGGGCCAGCGCAGCGCCCACTCGCTGGTGGCGGCCCTCATCGCTGCGCGCAGGCGCCTGGGGTCGAACGGCACGGGCTCGTCGGCGGGCGGATCGTGCAGCGGGCGCCAGGTGGCCAGCGACCACTCGTGCGGGCGGAGGTCCAGCGGCGGCCGGTCGTCGAGTGCGGGCGCCGGGGACGGGGACGCGCCGGCGGCGACCGCGGCGTCGGACGCCGGTGCGGGTTGCGGTGCGGGTTGCGGCGCGGGCGCGGGCTCGGGTTCCGGCGCAGGCATCGGCGTCGCGCTCGTCGCGTCGCGGTAGCCCTTGCGCAGCTTCTCCGCGATCAGGCGCTCGGCGTCGCTCGCCGCCTTGTCGGCCGACGGGAAGTCCTTCGTCTTGACCTGCCCCGCGGTGCCGGTGCGCCCGTAGTGCACTGTGTGCTGCGACCCGTCCACGCGAATCGTCCAGAACTTGTCGGACGTGCCCTGGTCGAACACCAGCGACCGTTGCTCAAGCGTTCCCATTCACTCCCCCGTCGTCACCGCACAGCAGCGTATCCCGAAACGCCCATGGCCTCGACGAACCGATAGGTCATCATCGTCCCCGTCGCGGCGGCCCCGGCGATTTCGTAGCCGACCGCGGGGTTGACGCGGACGGGCCAGCCTGTGTTGTCTTGGCGACATGAGGCTCCTGGAGCGACGCGCGACGCGCGGCGCTGGGCGTCGGCGCCGTGGTCGTCGCGGCGGCGGTCACTGTGGCCGCCGCGCTGGCGCTCGGTTCGGGCGACGGCCGCGGCGGAAGGCCGGCGTCGGTCGATCGCGGGTTGCTGCAGCGGCGCATCGAGCGCGACATCACAGCCCTCGCCCGCTCCGGGATCTACGTGACGGCGACCGGGCAGGCCGCGACGTGCGTCGCGGTAGAGGTCGTCAACCCGACGGCGCCGAACCTCGACTATCTGCGCCGGCGCTATGGCCGCGGAATATGCTTTGACCGCAGCTACGGGCCGGCGCACTTCTGCGCCGGGGCCACCACACCGCCACCCGGGCGCACGCGCGTCGTGCCCGACCTGCGCGACCTCGGCATCCGCACAGCGACGCGCCGCGCCGTGGCGGCGGGCTTCTCCTACACCTTGGACTGCGCGGGCTTCGGCACGCGCAAGGTGTCACACCCACGACGTGGCTCACTGGCATCGGTGGCGCGCGTCAGCGCGCAATGCCCGCTGCCAGGCACCCGGGCGCCGGTCAACGCCCCGATCACCCTGGAAGCGGTGGCGATCCTGCCCGGCAGGTTCACCTACACCTTCAGCGCGTTCGAGGCGACGGGGTCTGCCCGACGCTGCGTTGACGGCCAGCCGCGATGAAGCGCACGCGGTCCTGGCCCTCAGCCGACGGACTTTGACGCGCGGGGTGGTTTCCGTAGCTGGGCGTTATCGGGCGTGGCTTGCGATCGTTCTTCACCGGCCGCACACGGAGCGTCCGAGCACACCGATGGCTGTCCCGGGATCAATGAGGACAACTTGACGGCGGGGTCTACATCTGATGAGTCGGCGTCTGGCGCTCATGCCGCGGGACGACGAAGACCTGTCCGTGATGCGGCACTGTGCGGGGTCGTGAGCTACGTGGTCGAGTCCTCGAGCTTGCGACCGACCTGCCCGAGCACAAAGCGCCACTCGGTCTTGTCCGCCGATTGATCATCGAAGGAAAAGTAGATCCGTGCGACCTTTCCCGCGCCCGAGCCCGAGCCCAGTGCCACGTGTGGGCCCATCGTCCAGGTCTGGCCGTCGTGGGAGAACTCGTACTGGTCGGCGCGGCTGCCACCTGGGCGCGTGCTCATGCTCACGTCGCCTCGCCAGGCGAGTCCTAGCTCGCGCGCCTTATCGGCGATCGACTTGCCGATGCCGCCCTCGCGCGCCCACAGCGCAGCTAACCGCTCTAGGCGCAGCAGCACATCGAGGATCTCAGCTGGCTGCTCGAAGGGGCTGTCGGCTGCCGATTCGCGAGCGCGACGAGTGACCACTAGGTGCGGGCAGCGCTCCTCGGCGATGGCCAGCGCCTCGGCGACGTCGCCGGGTACGGCCAACTCACGGTCGTCGTCGGCGTCTGAGCCCGGCTCGGCCTGAGGCGCGTCGGCCGGTCGGACAGCTTGGGCCAGCGCCAGCCCCGTGTTGCGGCGCTCCTCTTCGATCTGGCGCCGTAGCGCGTCGATCTGCTCCTGTGCGTCCTCAAGCTCGGCGCGTGCGACGTCACGCTGCTCGCGCATCTCTTGCAGGTCGTCGCGCGTCTCGTCGAGGGTCTTGAGCGTACGGTCGTAGTCGGCCAGCCACTCGTCGGTGGTGCCGTCGCCGGTGCGCGTCAACGAGGCGATTTTTGCCTTACGGCGGATGCGGCTGTGGTCGGCAGGTGCGGCCACTACCGCCGCCGCGGCCCCGATACGCTCGGCGATCACCGTGATGGGCTGTCGGCGCCCGCGCCAAGCCCGCAGGCGCTCAAGCGACCACAGTGGGTGGCGCAGCGGGTCGTCGTCGAGCGTCATGCCCGGCCACCAAAGCCGCACCGCTCCAGGTGGACAGCCCAGACCGCCCAGCCGTCGGTGTAGGGCCGCGCCCGGCAATCCGTAGAGCGTGAAGAAAGTGTGGGCCAGTCCAGCGGTCTCCTTGGCCAGACGGACCGGATCGACGGCCGGCGCCAGGGTGAGCGGGTTGTCGGAGGCCAAGAGCACAGGGCGGGTGCGGTCCGGCGAGAGCAGCAATTCGTCGATGAAGCTGTCGACCTCGCCTGAGGCCAGAACGGCCGGGCCCGGCGTCAGCCGCTGGCCGGCGTCGAGCACCTCGAAGCGGCGCAGCAGGTCAGCCACCACGCGCGGTGCGTGAATGGGCTGGCGCTCGTCGGTGATCTGATGGCGGCGCAGTTCGGTATGCAGCAGCACCGAGGCGCTGACACGCTCTGCCACGTCGCCGACGGTTACACGCGCCACCACCTCTGTTGCCGGGTCCTCGGCGTGTGGGTGGCGCAGCTCGAACTGCCAGAGCCGCCCCTCGGCGGCCTCCAGCACGTTGATCTCTACCGTGGACTTGCCGTCGGCCAGTTCGTAGGCATCGGTGCCCGGCGTCCAGACCCGCCCGCAGTCGGCCGGAAGCCCTGAGTGCCTGCCGCGCCAGGCGGCCACGACCTGGCTGACATCTTCGGCCACCGTGCCGGGCGCAAAGCTCAGGTCGTTGGTATAGGCGCGCACTACTGACCTACCACCCGCGTGCTCGAGCAGCCCATCCTGTACTGCCCTGGAGGGTGGCGTCGGTTGCGGCCGCACGGCACGCGTTCGCCGCGCGGCGGACCGGCTGCTGTCGAGGAGATGGCTCGGAGCACGGGCGTAGCGGGCTGACACGACGCACGCAGACCGTCCCGGCGCCGGCCGTCAGTGAGAACCTGGCGCGGTGTATTGACTGAGCCGTCCTGAGCGTTACGTTGCGCGGGTGAGGGCGCGGTCGACGCGGCGTTCGCCAAGCATGTCGGTCGGGCTGGAGAGTTGCGCTGGCGCATGGGGCGCTGACGCTAGCGCAGAGCGCTGAAACAGGCTGTAGCGTTCTCTCGTAGCTGAGCTTTGAGCGTGCGCTGGATGCTCGGGCAAGCACCGAATTGGGAAAGCCAATTTCGGACCGCTCGAGAAGCCGGTTCTCGGGGGACGCCGACGGGACCGCCTTCACGGAGGCTTTGCGAGCCGGCGAACGGTGGTCACGTGCCAGAGCACAAGCGGCGGCGCCGACGGCGGTGAGCGCGACCGGGACGGGGTGGGTCGTCCCTGCCGATCTGGGCAGCGAGATCGTGGCGGCCATGGTGCGTGAGACGGCCCGCGGTGGTTCGGTCGCCTCGGCCTGTGTCGACGCCGACGGCTTTCGCGCCATCTCGGCTCACGCGCGAGGCGGCATCGCGCTGATCGTCGCCGGTCACGGAGTCGAGGAAGCTTGGGACCGGGAAATCGAGGAGCTCAGCGAGCTGCTGCGCGCGACGGCTAACGACCTCGTATACGCCTCGGTCCGTCGCGGCTGGAAACCGGCGATGGCTCTGTATGACGATCTGGGTCTTCCCGGCGATTGGCCGGTGCGGCCCGGCTACCGGCCACGGGGCAACGCCGCGACGACCGTGGCCTTCGAAGACTTCTTCGCGCCCGACGCCTTCGGTCTCCAACTGCTCGGGCCCGGCTATGGCGGTCGGTTGACGTTCGATGGTGAGGCGGCTGGCCGCTGGCGCCGCGAGCCGATCGGTGACGCGACGCTGCTGGCTCATGCCGAGCCGGAGCGCTGGTTCGCTGCTCCACCGGTCCGGCTGGTCGGTTACAGCACGGTTGAGGTCGACCCAGCGGCTGCCGCGCTGCTCGAGTCCGCGCGCGCGGAGCTGTCGGAGATCCTCTATCGGCCGGGAGCGCTGGTCGAGCAGGGCTTTGCGGATATGGCTGATCGCTGAGTCTCCATGGGTCGGCGTTCCCGCGGAGGAGCGCTGAAATCGACGCCTACATGTTGTCGGTTCGATCATGGCGCTGCGTGGACGAGCCAGCCTTCCGGGGTGGCGAACACGACGTCGGCGGGGTCGGCGACGAGTAGCGGGTCACGGCCGAAGTCTGGGACGGCGTAGCGGGTGGGTGGTGCGGTGAAGGTGCCGTCGACGCGAGGGTTCGCGGTCTGCGGCGCGATGGCGTGGTGGTGGCTGCGCTGGTACCAGGCGACCAGCGCCGGGCTGGGCGAGCGCGGCGGCGCCGTTGTCGGTCTCGGTGTGATCGGAGAGCCGGTATGCGGGCGCAGGAGGCCGTTGTGGGTTAGTCGGCTTCCCAGGCGGAAGCCGACACTGATACCCGCGAATGCAGCACTCAAACCTCGTACATCTGTTCAACGGTCTCTTGGTGGACATTGAACGGTCCGTTGCTTGACGTAATGGGTTTGTTTGATGTTGGGTGCTGAGCGGCTGCGCGGCTTGCTCTCCTCCTGCGCGGCGTCGGTCCATTTCTCGATTCTGGTGGGGTTTTTCGTGGGCGTTCGTTCGTTGCGCTGGGTGGTGCTCGTCTCTCTGTGGGCCGCGGCAGGAGCGTTGTTGGTGGCGTTGGTCGCAGGGTCGACCACGAACGCCGACTCGTCGTCGGCTGCGGATACGCCGACGGTCGCCGCGCCAACCCAGGAGCAGGCTCCGGCCGGCGACGATGAGGTCGTCGGGTTGCGCACCGAGCAGTCCAAGACGTTCCGGCGCGATGACGGGAGCTTGACGACGCGCGTCTATCCGGAGCCCGTCCACTACCAGGACGGCGGCGACTGGCATGAGATCGACAACTCGTTGGTCTCCGGTGACTCCGGCTACGTGCACCGGCGTGCCAACGATGGCGATGCGCAGATCCCGAGCAGCCTCGACGACCCGTTCAGGTTCAGCCACGACGGCGATTCGCTGTCGATCCAGATGCAGGGCGCCGACGCCACGGCGTCGGTCGATGGCGATCATGCGACGTATGACGGCGTGGCCGACGGGGTCGATGCCGAGTATCAGGCGATCAATGGCGGCCTTCGTGAGCAGCTGACGCTGGCTGACGCCTCGGCGCGCTCGGTGTTCACCTACAGGATCAGGGCCGGTGCCGGGCTGTCGCCGACCGACGAGGCCGACGGTTCGATCACCTTCCGCAACGGAGATGGCGCGGTCGCGTTCCGCCTCGGGGCGCCCGTCGTGTGGGACAGCGCGCAGCCCGCGGCGGTCTCGCATGCAACGACGCTGCACATCGCCGCGGCGGCGGATGGCGACGGCTGGACGCTGACGCTCGCCGTCGACCACGACTGGCTGACCAACCCGGACCGCACCTTCCCGGTCACCGTCGATCCCGACGTGTACTGGTCGGATTCCGGTCTGCGTTTCCATGGCGCGCAGCTGGACTGCACGCTGGCTGACGGGTCGTCGGCGGCCACGAGCCTGTGCGCCGATCCGACGCTGAGGGTCGGCCATGACGCGTCGCACAACTACCGCAGCAACTTGTACTTCAACGTGCGCTCGGCGATCCCGCAGGACGCGGTCATCTACGACGCGACGCTGTCGCTGTTCGATCCGGGCACGGCGGCGCAGTCGAGCTCCAACCTGCGCGTCCGCGCGATGGGCGCGGGGTGGACCGGCGCGGCGACGTGGAACACCCGCGACGGAAGCACGAGCTGGACCACGCCGGGCGGCGACACCACCGGCACCCCGGGGATCGCCACGTCGGTCGGCCACCAGGGCTACTGGTACTACTTCGACGTCCCGACCGAAGCGATCCAGAGCTGGGCCTGGGGCGACAGCATCGACAACGGCATCCAGCTGGCCGCCGATGCCGGCGCACCCCAGCAGGTCTACTCCTTCGTCTCGACCGAGGGCAACCAGGCCCAGTGGCCGGCGGTCGACATCGACTGGGAGGACCCGCGCGGTCTCGACGGCCCCTACACCAACGACAGCCAGGCGCTGTCGGACCACAGCCAGCTGGCGGTCAACGTCTCAAACGGCGGCCTGACCTACACCGAGCGCGACGCCTCACTTTCGGCGTCGGGGGCTGACGACGTGCGCGTCACGCGCTCCTGGCGCTCGGCGATGGCCTCCGGCTGGGGCCACTACGGCCGCGGTTGGTATGACGGCGCGACGATCTCCAGCCTCTGGCCCGAAGACGACGGCTCGGTCAACTGGGTCTCACCCGGCGGGTCGTCCTTCCGCTTCACCCCCGGCGCCGGCAACTCCTACAACTCGCCCGCCGGGGCGCCGAACCTGACCCTGTGCAAGACGTCGTGGACCGGCTGCTCATCCAGCGGCTTCTCCAACCTGCCCTACCGGCTGACAGACACCACCACCAACACCAGCTACCTGTTCTACGACACCGGCCAGCAGCGCGCCGTCGTCGACAGCCACGGAAACGTCGTCAACACCGTGCAGACCAGCGGCAGCACGACGATCACCGCCAACGCCAGCCGCGCGATCACCCAGCCCAACAACTCAAACGGCATGGCCGCCAGCACCGGCGACGGCAGTCACACCTGGACCTACAACTACGGCGGCAGCGACGGCACCGTCCTGAACTCCGCCACCGCACCCGGCACCGGCGGCGGTACCACCCAGTACGCCTACACCAACAACCTGCTCACCAGGATCACCGACCCCTCCGGGCGCCAGACCCTCATCACCTGGGAGACCCCGGCGATCGGCAACCCCCGCGTGACCAAGGTCGTCCGCCTCCTCGACGCCGCCCACCCGACCGACACCACCAAGAACCCCACCACCACCTACACCTACAACACCACCACGCGCACCACCATCGTCACCGACCCCGCCGGCAACGCCACCGCCACACCCACCGACGACGGCCAGACGACCTACACCTACGACAAGTACCAGCATGTCGCCACCGCCAGCCCAAGGACCTCGGCTCTGCCCGCGTCACCGGCCTGGGCGGCATCCGACGCCAACTGGGACACCACGCGGCCCGACAGCGCGCCAAGCGGGGCGCTCCATGACTTGGCGAATGGCTCCCTTGACGGTGAGGGAACGACGAGCGTGACCTTGAGCGCCACTGACCTCGCCGGATCTAGCGGACGCATCTCTGGCATTCGCCGCGTCGCGCTCGAAATCGACGGCGGACCGGTTCAAATCGCAGCGGCATCCACCTGCTCCACACCTGACAGCCCGCCGCGCACGTGCCCGCAAGGCGTCAGTCAAGAGGTCGATCTCGACGAGACGACGCTGACGGACGGGGCACATACCTTCAGAGAAGTGGCTCAGGATCTTGCGGGCAACACCTCGGTTTCTGCGAGTTGGACCGTGACGGTCTCTCGTATCACCACGACCATCGGGGCTACGGATGTAGCTCTCGTCGGTGACGTCGACGGCAGTGGCACGGACGATCTCGTGACGGTCTCCACGGATGGCGTGATCAAGGTGTTCGCGTCCGACGGCGCGGCCGGCTTCGAAACGGGGGCGGTATGGTCGACATGGAGCGGGGTCGACGCGTCTGACGTCGCGCTGGCAGACGTCGACGGCGACGGCGACCAAGACCTCGTGGCGCGCAACTCCGGTGATGCTGACGTCCGCGTCGCGCTCTCCAGCGGCGACTCGTTCGGGACGCCCGCCGTGTGGCTAGCTGGCGCGCCCGCCGGTAGGCTCGAGACGGCTGACGTCGATGGCTCGGGGACCGACGACCTCCTGCTGGTGCAGAGCGACGGCACGGTCAAGTCGGCTTACGCCGACGGCGGAGTGTTCGACGAGTTGGCCACCTGGGCCTCCCTGCCTTCCGGCAGCCAGCCGCAACTCGGCGACGTCACGGGCGACGGTCTCGCCGACCTCGTGCTGGTCCGGGCCGGCCGGGTCGAGGTCCGCGCATCAGACGCCAACACGTTCAGCACGATGCAGGACTGGGGCGCCGCGCCCTCCGGCGATCTCGTCATCGACGACGCCGACGGCGACGACACCGCCGATCTGCTCGTCCGCGACTCGTCGGGCACCGTCAGCTACCTGCCCTCCAGCGGCACCGCCTTCGGCGCGTCCGCGAAAACGACGGTGCTGCCGGTGGCGAACGGGTTCGCCACCGGCGACATCGACGGGGACGAGCGCGCCGACGCCGTCGGCCGCTCCGGCACGCAGGTCACGGTGCACCTCGGCACCGCGCCCTACCCGGTCAGCGACACCACCTGGACCCCAGACACGGACACGCCCGAGGACCCTGACGGCGACACCGGGTCCCACAGCCTGGTCGCGCCATCGGCGCAGGCGGTCAGCGGCAGCGCTGGTCTCTCCATCGCCTGGTCGGACGACGACCTGACCTCAGGAACGCTGCAAAGGCAGGATGAGAACGAGCCTGATCCTGCGGTGCGCTGCGCCATGCCGCAGCTGGCAGCGGCCACGGACCCGGCGTCGCCCCAACTGGCGCTCGACCGCATGCGCCAAGGCGGTGCGACCTACATCCGCATCAACGTCTACTGGTCGCGCTACATGGATGCCCCAGACAGGGACGTCTACCGCCAGGGCCTGCGCAACGCCGTGTTCTGCGCCCAGCGGGCCAGGCTGACGCCGTACATGACGATCGAAAGCGCCGACTACGACTATCCGACGAGGCATAACGTCAATCCTGACCCGGCGCAGTTCGCCAGCCTGGTCAGCGCTGTCGTCACGGAGTTCTACCCGCTCGGCGTCCATCGGTTCTCCCTTTGGAACGAGCCGAACCTGGCTACGTTCCTGACAGCCGGAACGTGCGACAGGGTCCAAAAAGACACCAGCACGCTCTACCGCAATCTGTACTCGGCCGGCTACAGCGCCGCCAAGACG
Source organism: Conexibacter woesei Iso977N (assembly GCF_000424625.1). Classification (GTDB taxonomy): domain Bacteria; phylum Actinomycetota; class Thermoleophilia; order Solirubrobacterales; family Solirubrobacteraceae; genus Baekduia; species Baekduia woesei_A. The sequence continues at coordinate 328,188 of NZ_AUKG01000001.1, read as the reverse complement.
GCCAACCAGGGTGCCATCGTGTACCTGGGCGAGCTGTCCGAGATCACCCGTCCCGTCAAGCCCGTCAGCTGCAGGAACGGCGACCACGCTCATCGGACGTCGCAGACGACCCTCGGCTTCCTCAGGGACGTCGTGGACACCTCACCGCACCTCGTGGCTCACGGCGTCGCGTGGCACGCCTACCAGCATCGCTCCAGCCCACGCACGAACAGCAAGGGCACCGGCATCTACGACATCGGGCATTTCCAGGACGTCCTGAGCGACCTGTACCACAACGGCCAGCTCCGAACGCCGACCGGGAACAAGCCCGGTCTCTACATCACAGAATTCGGCTACTGGAACGTGCCCTACGGGTCGAGGGTGGCTAGGGCTGGCCACAGCCCGGTGGCGTGGAGCGAGTCGCAGCGCGCGACGTTCCTGGCCAGCGCGCTGAACCGGGCGGCGCAGAACGGCGCCCGCATGTTCACGCTCTGGCAACTCAACGAGGCGTATCCCACGCTGGCGGCTGTGACGGCCGGCGCGCAGACAAGGGACGGCCTGGCTTTCGACACCGGTGTGCTCGGCAGTTCGCGGCTGCTGGAGCCAAACGGGCAACGACCGTATGGCGTCGGCCCGAACACGTCGCCGGCCTGGAACAATCCGCAGTCGCGCTCGGCTTTCTGCCGCGTGCGCCAATGGGCCACCGACAACGGCAAGAGCCCCCTCGCGCTGGCATCAGGATGCTGACCGGCCGAGGTTCTGTCGTGCGTCGATCGCAACACGAGGGGTCGGTGCGCGTTTCACGCAGCATGAGAGGCCGTACGCTCGGGGTCATGCTGGTGCTCGTTGCCGGGCTGTCGGTGGTGACGAGTGCCGCGGCGCGGGCTGTTGTCGTGGGCACCGTGCCCTACGCGCCCGCGCAGGGGCCGGTTCTGGGCGGATCGCGGTTGGTCTACGTTCCGTCCCGCCAGTCGGGAGCCGGCCCGGTGCGCATCGAGGCGGCCGCGGGCGCGCATAGCACCGTGCTGGCGCGGCTGTCCGGGGAGCCTGCGCGCACGGACGGAGCTTCCTTCACCGGCCGCGGGGTCTTGGCGGCGGTCGCTGCGACTCCCACGACGCTGGTGGCGACGGTGACGACCGTCTTCGACCTTGGCGGTGGCCGATCCGGCGATACCGGCCAGCACCTCAGCCGGACGTGGGCGGGCCGTCTGGGCGGCCCGTTGGCCGCGGTCTCGGCGGCCTGCGTGTTCCCGCGGGACCTGCCGTACCCGTCCGCCGACGGCGATCAGGTGGCGACCGAAGGGATGGGCTGCGGTCCGCTGGAGGTGCTCGACGTGGCCAGCCAGACCCGCCGGGCCCTGCCGCCGACGGCGGTCTCGCCCGTGGTGGTCGCCGGGTCGCTGACCGCGTGGCTTGAGCCGACGGGCGCTCCCGACGGCGCCGGCCCAGGCGCCGCGGTCGTTGCCGACGCCACGGGCCGAGAGCTTTTGCGCGTCCCGGTGGCGCTGGTCAACGGTGACGTTCGCCTCACGCTGGACCCTGACGGCACACTGGCGCTCTTCGGCCACGTCGATCCCAACTCGCCAAACGCCGTCGCGGTCGTCGTCGCGACTGCGGCACAGCCGGTCCCCCGGGTGCTGCCGATCCCAGCGGGCAGCACATTGTCCGGCGCGCGCCTGGCGCACGGTCGCGTCGCAACGCTGGTCGTCCCGCGCGGAGCGAACGCGGTCACCGGCGGCGAAGTTCTCGTCACCGACACCGCCGGCACGCGGGCCCACACGGTCCTGCGCGGCGTCGGCGCCTACGGCCAGGACCGGTTTGCCTTCGACGGCCAGAACGTCGCGGCGATCGCCAACCGCTGCGACAAGGCCCTCCTCGTCCGAGCCTCGGCCGACGGCCCGGCCACCGACGTGTCGAACCCGAAGTCCTGCGCTCTCATCCTGCAGCGCCGGCCCCGCTGGTCGGGAGCGAACCTGACGATCGCCCTCTCCTGTCGCGGGCTCAGCGACTGCCAGGCCGCACACGTGACAGCCCGGCTGGGAGGCCCGCGCGGCGCGCTGCTCGGACGCGCGAGCTCCGATCGGTCAGCGAGCGTTGCGCTTCCCGTCAAGAAGGCGCTCCGTCGCAGGATCGCTGGCAAGACGACTAAGGTCTGGCTCCGGGCTCAGCTCTCCGACGGCGCCGGGACCACGCGTCCGCGGACCATCACGGTCCCGGTGTCGCCTCGGCGCTGAGACGGCGCAAGGGCGCGACCTAGAATCGGACGCAGCGCCCGACACCAACCTTTCGCGGGTGCAGCGTGACGTTGGCGCACTCTTAGGCAGCGACGGCCGAGAGGCCTTCTGACTGACGTCTGGGGTTTCCGGAATTAGGGGTTATCGAGCGCGACCGCCCGCGATCTGAGGGTCTTCGCGCGCACGCGCGCGAAGACCCTGAGGTGCGGCTTGCCGCCGCCAGCGTCGTCGCCGAGCGGACGCCGACGCTGATGATCGCCGCGCGCCGGCCGACGACCGAAGGGCACGGCGCGCTCGGAGCCCCGGAAGGAACAACCCGACGGTGACGCACCGACGCGTTCAAGCTCACGCACGACCCGCTGCTCGCCAGTGGCTCGGCACGCCGGGTGACGGGGCCGCCAAGGCCTCCCCGCCGCCTGGGCACCGAACCGCAACGACGGCAACGGCTACCGGCGCCGGCTTGAGGGGAAGCGGCCGGAGGAAGTGATCCTCCGGCCGCCCTCACACACTCGTCAGCCGATCCCAACAGCAAGGCCTGGGGCGGCGAGTCGGGCGCCGCGAAGTGGGGTCCGCAGCGACCCCACGGCCGGGTCGCCTCGCCTAGTCACCTCAGGCCGGCACGCCGATGAGGATCGTGCTGCCGCCCCCGAGCGTCACGCTGCCTGACGTGGCCGATCCGCCGTTCGTGCTCTCGGTCACCGTCGCCGACCCCGTCGAGGCCGTCTGTGTGCTGGTACTCGAGACCGACGACGAGGTCGAGGTTGTCGTGGTCGTCGAGGTGATCGTGGTCACCGTCGAGATCGACTGCGCCCCTGACCCGATGTTCGTCCCCGCCGGCGAGCCGGCGCCCTGCGTGGAGGACGACCCCACATCGCCGCCCACCGCGGTGCCGCCGTTGCCGGCGGTCGCCCCGCTGGCGCCGGTGACGGGGGCGTTGTCGCCACCGATGGCGGTGCTGTCGTTGCCGGCGGTGGTGCCGTTGGCGCCGGTGACCGGGGCGTTGTCGTGTCCCGCCGCCGTCCCGCCGCCACTGACGGTCGGACCGCCGCCCTGGGTGGCGCCAGGGCCGAGCACAGTGCCGCCGGTCGACGCCGCGCCCGAGAAGCCTGAGCCGACGGTCTGACCGGTGGTGGCCGCACCGCCCGCGGTGACGCTCTGACCGACCTTCGGCCTGGCCTTCGGCTTCGGCTTCCTCTTCTTGTTGTTCTTCGTCTTCTTGGTGGCCTTGTGCGACTTGCGCTTGGCCGGCTTCTTCTTCGCAATGAGCGCGACCGCATGCGCGACCGGCACCTTGCGCTGCACTGAGTGCAGGACGACCGTGCCGCCGGAGCTCGCCGCGCCAGCGGTGCCGTCGACCGACTGCGCCCCGGTCGCGTCACGGCCGCTGTGCACCTGCTGGCTGACGCCGGAGTTCGGCCTGCTGGCCCTGTCCGTCGTGGCGTCCTTTCCGGAACTTGTGTCCGACCCCGTGCCCGACCCGCTCGGCGGGCGCGAGGTCGTTCCGGAACCGCCCCCGGTCCTGCGCCCGCTCGTGTGCGTCTCCGCGTGCTGGACGATCTTCGCCTTGGTACCGCTGGCCCCGGTGCCCGGGGCCACGGCCGCCGGTGCCACCGCCGCCGGGCTCGTCTTGGTCGCACCGCTCGCGCCGCCCTTCCAGGAGGTCCCGGCGCTGAGCTTGATCGTCGTCGAGCTGCGCTTGGAGCCCGGCTTGTCGTGCGTCTTGCTCCTCGGCGTCGTCGACGAGGCCCTGCCGGTCCCGTGGCCGTGCTTGGGGGTGGCGTGCCGGTCGGCGCCGGTCGTCTGGTTCCTGGTGGGTGCCGCGCCCGGCACCTGCGCCGCGCTCCGGTTGCGCACCGAGACGCCGACCGTTCCGGTCGCAACCAGCGCGCCCGCCCCGCCGCACGCGCCGGCGACGACGACAATCGCGGCGAACTTGAGCGCCCGCCGCAACCCGCGGGTCGAGACGTTGTCTACGGTCACACCGAGCGAGAGCTCTTCGTGAAAGTCTCCCCGATCCCGGCGGGGAGGTTCGGCAATGAGCATGTGCAGATCCTTCGTGCTTGGAGAGCCACATCGACCCGTCGGCACCCTTCGTTTGGTGAGCGCCCCGCATCGACCGAGTGGCGGCACGGTAGAACCGCTCGGGCGGGCTCTTCAAGCCGATCCCCGGCGCCAAGGAGCCCATCCGAGATAGTCCCTAAACGAGCCGTGGCTCCGGTCGGCATCCGTCCGGGAGATGGGTCGCCGAGCACCGGTACATCCACGTTTACAGAACCTCCGACCCGCGGCAGTTCGAATGCCGAAGTTCCGACGACGCGGAACGATCCGAGCGGCGTTTGGCCCGCGCCTGCGGCAAGCGTCAGGTAGGTGACCTCGGGGGCTCTCCGCGGAACTCTTGGCGCATAGGCGCTTGACCGTCGTTCGCCGTCTCCCAATATCCGCACCGCTCGAACGCCAGCGCGGCCGCTCCGAGCACCGGAGCCCAGTTACCGCCGGGATGCTCGGCGGCGCGGATCCGCACATCACGCATGAGGCGGCCCGGCAGTTTGCCTGACAACTGGGCGACGATCCGCTCCGGGCTGAGCGCGCTGGAGACCACCACCAAGTCGGGCTCCAAAAGCAGGATCGGAGCCGCAAGTGCCTGCGCCATCAGTTCGGCCGTCTGGCTGAAGACAAAGATCGCGTCGCCGGACGCCGCATCGATCCGCTCTAGCGCTGGCTCATAGCCATCGGCGAGATCGGCGGGGTGGGGCGTGAGCCGCTCGACCATCGCGCGGCCCGAGGCCCACCGCTCGAGGTGTGGCGCGCCGTTAGACCCGCACGAGCAGTAGGTGAGGTCATCGAGCCCGAGGACACCGTTCGGCGGGGACTTCGCGAGGTCCGACGGTATGGGTTCGTCGACACGAACCGGTAGATGCCCGAGCTCGCCAACCGTCCGTGTCTTGGCGCGGTGGACGCGACCGTCGACCAGGACCGAGCAGCCGATGCCACCCGCGAGCTTGATTCCGATCACAGTGTGCTCACCTTTTGCGACACCCCATCGACTCTCGGCGATGAACTCAGAGTCGGCGTCGTTGGTGAGCAACACACGCGCGCCGGTGATCCCAGCCTCGGCGACTGCACGCGCCACAAGCTCATCAAGGCGGACGCTCTGCTCCCACCCGTTCTCGTTGCGCTCGTACTTGACGGGACCGCCGGCCTCCTCGTCGATCTGGCCGGGCCACGCCAACGCCACAGTCTGCGGAGGAGAGAACTTGGGGTGGCCGGCTGCGCCGGCCAACACTGCTCTTGTCAGGGCCGCCATCTCGGTGACCAGATCGTCTGGGGACAGCGGCGGGTGCGCCCGAGAGCGCCAGAGCGGCAGCACCAGTGCGCGACAGACCTCGCCGTAGTGGTGTTGGCCGTGGCCATCTACGAGCGCGCAGCGGAGTTCCTCACGTCCGACGGCGAAGGCGAGGATCCACGAGCGGGGTCCGAGCCGCCACTGATCGTCGCGGTTGCCCTGCCCCTTGACCTTCTCCAGCCAGCCCTCGTCGACGAGTTCCGGGCGTGCCTTGCGAAGGGTGCGATCACCGGAGCTCCGAGAGCCGACGGCGCGCGCTTTCTGCTCGAGCGCCCTGAGAGAGAGCGGACCGTGGTCGGCAACGGTCCAGAACGCGATCGCGCGGCTTTGCGGCGACGCCTTTTCGGGCTCCTTCTCCTCGCCAGCCTCGGGCATAGCGCGGCAACCTACAGGCAGAAAGTATATTGCGCACGCTGTTTTTGAGTGGTCCTTGCCGAATGACTAGGTTATTGGTTCGGCCGAGTGCTGCTCCAGGCGGCAGATGGGATGTTGTCTTGCCGATCAGGTGCACTGCGAAACGCAGTAGCGCTGATCGCAATGTGTATCTGTGCGCTCAGAGTACGGGCGAGCGGCCGCCAGGATCGGTACGGTCCCGGCGCAGGATGCTCACCGCGACCTTCGCGCTCCTTCCGGCGCTCGCCGCTGCCCTCGTCGTGCTCGCGGGGGCTTGGACTCTGCTGGGTCTCATTGTGAGCGCAGCCGCGGTGGTCAACGCTCGGTGGCTGCGTCGCCCGAGCCATCTCGCTGGCGGTGCAGGGCCGCGTCGCTTCTTGGCGATCATCGCGACGACCGGCGAACCGACGCTCTCGGCCGCCGTCGAAGCGCTTCTCGCCGCGCGCGTGCCTGCGGGCTGCCGCCTGCGGATCTGTGTGGTCGGCGCGGACGTACCCACGCCGCGCAGCAGGCGCGTCACGGCGATCCGCACGCCGGCCGCGATCAACACCAAGCCGGCCCGCTTCAACCTGGCAATGGCGCAGACGGGACTCGCGACCGGTACCGCCGACTACATCATCATGGTCGATAGCGACACGCAGGTCGAAGCGGGCATGCTTGAGGCGGTGGTGGCGGCGGCTGGACCTGACCGTGCGGTATGGCCGGACGTCCTGCAGCCGCTCGTCGTGTCCGCGGCACCGCCCGGCAGCGCCTGGCCTGTCCGGGCCGACGCTCTGCTCCACACGCGCTGGCGGCTCGGATTCGAGCTGACGCTTCTGCGACTCGGGTATCGGCGCGGCTCCGTCGAACGCCGTCGTTGGGCTCCGCTGTCGTACGCCGTGGGCTGCTGTGTGGCGATCCGCGCAGACGTCGCCGCCGCTGGCTTTGAGGAGCCTTCGGAGGACATCACGCTCGGCTATGACCTCTCGCGTGCGGGCCGCGCGATCGCCCCGGTCCGTTCCGTTGCGACGACCGACACGAAGCCGGGCGTGGGTGAGACGGCACGGCGAAACCGGGTCTGGTGGTCAGGTTCGATTACCGCGCTGCGGCGACCCGCTGCCGCGGAGGGTCGAGCGGTACGCGTGTTGCGCGGGCTGGAGCTTGCGCGGCTCGCGGCCTGGGTGCCCGGCCCAGCGCTCTTCGGCGCCGCACTCGGGCTCCCGTTCGCAGCGGTGCCGTCGGACACAGCCCTGGCGTTTGCGCTTGCACTTGTCCTCACGGCAGGCGCCGGCTACGTGATCGCCGGCGTCGCAGTGCTGGCTGCTGGACCGCGTTTCACGTCGGAGCGGTGGCGGACGGCGCCACGTGTCTTAGCATGGTGTGTCGCCCGTTGGTGGTGGACCTGCGCCGTGCCGTGCGGAGTGATCCTCCGCGACGCGACCGCCGTCGCCACCGTCGGGACGTTCGCGTCGGCGCTCGCTCGCGGGACGAGTCGTGGCGTTGTCGCGACCGCCACGCTGCGCGCTCAGCCACTTGCTGTCCTCTCTAAGTGGCGTAGCGATGGGGGATGAGAATGTCGGAGTCAAGGGACGGCGAGAGCAAGAAGTTCGCACTTCCGGACGCATAACAGCAAGTCTTACCCGCATGCGATTACAGATCAGTTAGGATTCCGCAAGACTTTTCGTAACTTCGCGGTTGTGGTGCGCATGCGGCTCTTGGTGGACGCTGCGTGCATGGCGGTCGAGATCACGATCGGGTACCGGGTCTGGTCGCTGCGCATGGGGCTCCATCTGTCGCAGGAGCAGCTCGCAAGGTCGTGCGAGATGGCTCCCGCGGTGTTCAGCCGGATAGAGCGCGACGAGGTCGATGCCCGGACCTCCTCGCTAGAGAGGATCGCTCGCGGGCTCGGCGTGACGATGGCCGAGCTGTTTGACGGCGTGAAGTGGTCGCCACGGTCAGAACGGGTCGTCATGGCGCCGCCTCACCCTAACCCGCGTCACCCGTTGTCGCGATCGGGGTGAGCTCGGTCGACCGGCCCGCCGCGCGACCGAGCGCCGATACAGCCAGGAGGAGGTCGGCGACCGGGAGAATTTTGCGCGAGGGGGGTGAATTGGGCTCTCTGACTGGCTAGAGGAGCAGATGCCTGATTTCTCCTCACCTGATGATCGAGCGAGCCTCGAGCCCAACAACCACTCCGCCCGCGTCCTGCGGACCCGCCTCACAGCACTGCTCCGAGCGATCGGCTGCCTCGCCACCCACCACCCGACCTGCAGCTTGGTCATTGCGGCCATGCAGCTTGCGCTCGCGCTCTGGCCCGATCGCCTGCTCGAACGAGACGATTCCGGCCCTCGGCCCAGGCGCCAGCGAGGCGGCGCCCGGGCGCCGGGCTAGGGTGCTGTCGGCGTGTCGCCTCTTCGGATCCTGCTGCTCACGATCGTCTTGGCCGGCGTCTTTGCCGCCGGCCTCTCCGGCCGGACGCCCACGCTCGCTCACGCTGCAGCGTGCTCTGACTACCCCAACCAAGCCGCCGCGCAGGCCGCGGGCGACACCCGCGACCCCGACGGCGACGGCATCTACTGCGAGTCGCTGCCCTGCGCCTGCTCGACCGTGGCGCCCGACACGACAAGTTCGTCAACAGCACCTGCCGAGAGCGCGGCGGACCCGGCCAGGTGCAGGACCCCGCCCGGCGTGCAGGACGTCACGTTCTCTAAGACCAAGTACCCCAACATCCGCAGGCACTTCCTCCGCGCGCTGCGCAGGGGCTGGCCGCGGACGCTAGTCCTCAACCGCCCCGGCGCAGCACGGCGCCGCGCCCGCCTGCTGGAAGGCGTGGCGACCAAGCCCGGCTATGACCGCGACGAGTATCCGCCCGCCGTCGCGCGCGGGCGCGGTCCGGGCCTGACGCGCGGCAGCAACCCGATGGGCTGGCGTGCCGACGTCGCGCTGGTGCCCTCTGCCGAGAACCGCTCCCACGGATCGACCATGGGCCTGAAGCTGCGCCGCTTCTGCAGCGGCACGAAGTTCCGCTACGTCTTCTACTAGCCGGGCTCGGCGCGGGTTCAGGTGCCGAGCCGTGTGGCGGCCGGCGCGAGGTCGACCGTCGTGACCTGCGGGTGGGCGCGTAGCGCCCGGGTGACGGTGATGACGCGACCGTTGACGTAGGCGCGGTGGGCGAAGAGCTCCTCGACGAGCGCTCGGTCGAGCTCGAGGCCCTAGGTGACCTGGAAGTCCTCGTCAAGCATCACGACCACGACAGAGTCATAGGCGCTGTCGCGGATCGGGCTCAGCGACCGGCGCTTGGTCGTGGCGGTGACGCGCACCGCCTTGACCTGGATGCGCTCACCCGCAGCGGTCAGCACGTCCCAGCCGGCCTGGCTGAAGGAACCGCGCATGCCGGCGACGATCACCTCAGCGATGTCGCCGACCGGGTTGTTGTCGGTGCGGATGACGTCGCGGTCGCGCAGCTCGCGCATGATCGCCGCCCAGTCGCCCAGCAGCTCGGGCGTCGAGCGGTCGCCCGGGCTGTAGCTCACGGTGCCGCGCTCCGGGCGGTCAGCCCCCGGCGCGGGAACCCCGCAGCCGCACGATCGCGCCGGCGCGTGCGAGCAGGGATTCCAGCAACGCGCGAGCATCATCGTCGAGGGCGTCGAGATCCACTTCGACGCGCGAGACCCGGTCACGTAGCTGCGGCCGGTCGAGCAAGGACAACATGTAGTCCAACGGTGCCGCAACGGCTTGGTAGTAGTCCTCGGGGCCGGCGTCGACGGCGATGACCTGGGCGGCGAGCAGGTCAACGACCTGCTCCTCGCGGCCCAGGACGCGGGCGCGAAGTTGCTCACGGCGCACGGCGCGCAGGTAGCTGCGGATCGCCTCGCGCTCGGTCAGCTCGAACAGCATGCGCGCACGCTACGCCCGCTCACGGACACCAACGCAATCAGCGACCCCTGCCATCGGATGAGCACCCGGACGGCACAGATAGATCGGAACCTTTGTGCGTCGGATGAGCAAAACTGTGTGGCCCCACCTCGCGAGGCGCTCGGCTGGCTCGCTTCCCCTTTCTCGGTCAGCGAGCTAGCGTCGCCGCCGACCCCTGATTCGCGGCGGACTGCCGGGGATCGGTGGGCATACGAAGTCGGCCGGGCCTGCGGGTCCGGGAAATTGAGCGCCCCCGCGCCGTGCGACCGGCCGGGGGCATGGCCCAAGGAGCGCGAACTCCATGAGCACTTCGGACCGTACCTGGCCCGAGCATCTCGACGTGCCCGACCACGTCTTAGCGCGGCTGCGAGAGGCCGCCGAGGACGAGCTCGAGCGCGCCTGCGACACCGGCGGAGAATGGAACGACGAGATCCGAACCCGGATCCTGGAGGCCGCCCGCGTCGTGGAGGCGTTTGACCTTCTCGGCCTGGCGCCCGAGCAGATCGGCCGGCTCGCCGATCGCGCGATCACCCTGCTCTTCGACGACAGCGTGCCGGCGCCCCACGCGTTGGAGGATCTCGACGCCTTCGTCGCGCGCATCGGGATCTGCCGGGAGCTGATCGAGCTACGCGATGCAGCGATCGCCCGGCGTGAGCAACTGCACCCGCCGGAGCAGCCGGCGTGAGCGCGGCCGACCCGGCCGGCGATGCGTGGCATGTGGCCAGAACGATGCGGGCGTTGGAGATGCTCGCGTTGTCGCCGCTGAGTGCCCCGCAGCTGGCGGCGACGATCGACACCCATCCGCGGACGATGCGGCGGGTGCTGGAGAGGCTTGTGGTCGAGGGCTACGTGCAGCGCAGCGGCGACACGCGGCGGATCTACGCGCCGACGATGCGGCTGGTGGCGCTGGCCGCGCAGGTGCTGGAGCACTCGCCGGTCGCGCGGCGCGGGCGGCCGTACGTGGAGCTGCTGCACGAGCGGTCGCGGATGGCGGCGCACCTGGTGGCGCCGTCGTACGGGTCGGTCGTGTGCCTGTGCCACGCCGCGCTCGGGTCCCAGGACGAGCACCCGCACCTGCGCGAGCTGGTCCCGGCACACGCGACCGCGGGCGGCAAGCTGCTGCTGGCCCACCGCGACGGCTGGCGCAGGTCGCTGGTCGCGGCGGGGCTGGCGCCGCACACCGACCGGACGATCACGGAGGCCGCGCAGCTGGACGAGGAGCTCGTGCAGATCCGGGCCGACGGGCACGCGATCGAGGACGGTGAGTACCAGGCCGGCGTGCGCGCGGTCGCCGCGCCGGTGGTCTTCGACGGCGAGGTCGTCGCGGCGGTCAGCGCGTCGGGGCGCCGGCTGGACATCGACGCCGTGCTGCCGCACGTCCTGCGCGCCGCGCGCGACCTCACCCAGGACCTGGCCGATGGCGAGCGCCGCTGAGATCGCCGACGCCCTGGACCGCCTCGTCGCCGCCGCCGCGCGTCAGCGCGCGGCGGCGGCCGCGACGCGCCGCGACGTCAACGCCACCGACCTGCTCGCGCTCGACATCGTCCGCCGCGCCGGCCGGATCGCGCCCGGGCAGCTGGCCCGCGAGATGCAGCTGACGGCGGGCGGGACCAACGGCGTGATCCGCCGGATCGTCGCAGCCCAGCTGATCACTCGCAACGTCAACGCGAGCGACCGCCGCGACGTCGGCCTGGAGATCACGCGGCGGGGCGAGACGCTGATGACCACCGGCGTCGGCGGCTGGGACCCGCAGCTCCTGGAGCACCTGTCCCACCAGGATGCCCCGAGCCTCACCAACATGATGTCCTTGCTCACGACGGTGGCCGAAGCCGCCGAGCATCGCGCCGACACCTTCGCCACGACCGCCCGCGCCGTCAGCCACGCCGCGGGCGGCGTCCCGCTGCCCGTGCGCTGGGGCTGACCTGGCAGGCGAGGGGTCCCGGTGGGAAGAGGTGGAGCGAGCGGGCGTCCCGGGTAGGTGCTGAGGGCTGTCTCAACGAGGACGGCGAGACGCGCAGCAAAGTTGGTTGTGACGAACCGGCCCCTCAAGTGGAGCTTTGCGGTGGGTAGCTCTGCAAATTCTGAGCGGGGGTACAGAATCGCCCCGCTTGGGTAGGTGTGCTCAGCGAACGGCGTGACTCACCGGATGTGTTTGCGGGAGGACATTGGGTGGCCGTCCGGCGACCCGTTTCGTCTGAGTAGGTATCGATGGCCGCGATTACGTCCGAACCGGTAGAGCGCTCCTACGAGCAGTTCGTCGCTGAGTACACCGACCGATTTGGTGCCTACCTCCGTGGCGTGCTCGGCCGGCAGGGTGAGGGCCGCGGCGGGCGGATCGGCGTCGAGGACGCGCTGCAGGAAGCGCTCATGCGGGTCTATGAGAACTGGGCGGCGCTGCAGGAACTTGCCGACGAGGAGCGCAACCGGCTTCTGTACCGGTACCTGCGCGACGCCGCGGTTCAGGCGCTGCGTGCCGAACACGGACGTCGCGATGGGCCGAAGCGGCCACGGCTGATCTCGGTGGACTTCGCGGCGATCGGAGCGGCCGGCACCGATCGCTCGATGGCCGAGCGCGAGTTCGAGGCCCAGGTCCTTGGGACGATGGCCAACGAGCTGTGCGACGACGGCGGTCCGGACGCCAAAGCCGTGCTGGACCGCGCGATCGTCGTCGGCGGCCTGCGCGCGCTCGACGAGCAGGAGGCGGTCGTGCTGCTGGCCGTCGATCACCTCGACTGGGATCAGGAGCGCCTAGCTGAGCAGCTCGGCATGAGCGCCCGCACGCTGCGGCGCAGGTTGCACGACGCGCGGAGGTTGTTCTACTCCTTGATTCACCATGCGGTCGGCGTCGAGGTCGGTGATGAGGAGCGCGGCCGGTTGGCGGCACTGCTGGCCGGTGAGCTGAGCGGGAGGGAGAAGCGCGAGGTGCAGCGCCACCTGCGCCATTGCGACGCCTGTCAGCAGCTTGAGCGCGAGCAGTTGAAGTTCCAGCGCGTCGCGGTTCAGATCCTGTCGCCGCTGCCGTTCGTCTTCGGGGCGCGATTGCTGGCCAAGCGTGCGCCGACGAAGCTCGCGGTGGTCGGCAGCGGCGTCGGGCCGGGACTGTTTGCTCAGCCGGGAGCCGCGAAGGCCGCAGCGGCGGTGATGGGCGTGCTGGCGATCGGTGGCGGCGCGGTCGCGGTGATTGGCCAGGTCAACGGACTGCCTGTCGAGCACGCGGGTCCGTCGCCTGTCGTGTCCGCAGGGTTGGCGGGCGTAACCACAACCATGGGGCGGCCCGAGCCGGCGGTTGTCGTTCCGGCGCACAGGACGAGACCTCGGCACAGGGCACGCAGGCGAGCGCACTACGCTGCGGCCAGGCCGGGCGGCTCGAGGGCGTCGACGACGTCGACTCTCTCGCAGCCGAGGAGCGCAGGCACCGGAACGGCTACGCCGCCGTCTGGGACGACCGGGGGGTCTGCGTCGAGGTCGAGGACCTCGTCGTCGACCAGCTCCGGGAACGGGAGCTTTCTCGGTGAGTAGTTATAGGTCATTCCTCCTCACGGGTGCCGTGCTCGCTCTGCTGCTCTTGGCGCCGCTGGCCCGAGCGGGTACTTACGATGTGACGGCGTGCGATGCCGCGGGCGGGCCCAGCGGATCGTGGCACGTCGACGTCGACACCAGTCACGCGACCGCTTCGGCGGCCTGTCCCACCAACAACGATCCGAGTCGGGGGATGATCGCGCGCAACTCGCTGAACCCGGGTGGGGGAGGGAGCGCGACGGGTCCGCTGCACGCGCGGTTGCAGTTCGACGCGCCGGCAGGTACGTCGATCGCCGGGATGCTGGCGACCTATGACTTCTTTCGCTCTGACCACACGTGGGAGACCGCGCTGTCAAATGGCAGCGCGGTGATCCTCGGCTGCGGATCGGGCGGCGTCGACGGCTGCAGTTTCACCGGTACCAACCGTTGGCTCCCGCTCTGCACGGGATCGTCGTCGTTTGAGTGCATCCCGCCGTCGACCAGGACGGTGTACCTCGACGTGTTCTGCCCAGAGAACACGACGTGTCCGCTGAGCTCGAACGACGCAACGCACGGCAACGTCGCGGCGTGGTCGCGACTGGTCGCAGCGACCGTACGTCTCGAGGACGACTCAGCGCCAACGATCAACTCCGTCACCGGCGCGCTGTGGACGGGCGCCTGGGTCAGCGGCGAGCAGACCCTCGCGGTGGACGCCTCCGACAACTCCGGGATCCGCCATACCGCCTTGATCATCGATGGCAGCGTCGCCGGGAGCAGGGATCGCGCCTGTAACTACAGTCAGTCGGTGCCGTGCCCGAACGGCGTCGACACCTTCACCCTCACGCAGCCAGAAGGCGTCCATCACGTCGCAGTCCAGGTCACGGACTCGGCGGGCAACACGACGACGACAGACCCCGTGACCGAGTTGGTGGACAACACGCCGCCCGGCCCTCCGGGGCCTGCCACGGTCAACGGCGACCAGATCGACACCACGTGGTACTCGACGGACGGGTTTACGATCAACTGGACCAACCCGCAAGTCGGCATCGCACCTCTGGCGGGGATCAACTGGCAGCTCTGCCCAGCCGCAGGAGCGCAAAGCAAATGCACAGCCGCCAGCGCAGATGGGCAGATCGCCGCGCTCAACGGCCTTCAAGTCCACGACGACGGCGACTGGATCTTGGCCCTCTGGCTGCGAGACGCGGCCGGCAACAACACGCAGAGCAATGCCATCAAGTTGCATCTGCGCCTAGACCGCGTGCCGCCAAATCCGGTCTTCTCGCCGATCGATCCGACCGATCCCACCAGGATCGTCGTGCAAGCTGACGACGCCACGAGCGGCCTGGCCTCAGGCTCGATCGACTACAAGCCCGTAGGCGTCACCGATTGGACCAGCCTCCCCGCGAAGATCGACGGCGGCCGCATGTCGGTCAACCTCCCAGACGAGACGATGCCCGACGGCCCCTACGACTTGCGAGCGCAGGCAGTCGACGCGGCCGGCAACGAGAAGACGACCACCACGCTGGCCGGCGGAACGCCGATGACCGTCACGCTGCCGCTGCGTTCTCCGACTCGCCTCGCCGGCGGCCGTCGTCAGACACGGCATTCCCACCGAAAGCGGGTGACGTACCTCGCGACCCGCGTCCGGCTGCGCTACGCGACGCGCACTCGGCTGTCGGGGCGGCTGGCCGACAAGGACAACAAGTCGATGGCCGGAACCTCGATCGCCATCACCCAGCTGATCGACGGCGCGAGGGACTGGACGCCGGTCCGGACCATCAAGACGACCAAGTCAGGTTCATTCAGCTTCCGGACAGCCAAGCGCGGACCATCGCGAACCCTTCGTATCCGCTACGAGGGCACACCGACCGTGCGGCCGTCTTATGTCGACGTTCACCTCGGCGTCGAGGCCTCAACGACCCTGCGCCTCAGCGGCAGGCACTTCCGAGCGGGACGGGTCAGGACCAGGCACGGCGTGCGGTTCAGCGGCACCCTACGCGGCGGCTATGTGACGCCGAACAAGCTGGTGCAGCTGTGGGTCAAGGTCAACGGCGACTGGCAACTGTTCGGAGACGCACGCGCCAGGCCGAACGGATCCTGGACGCGCATCTTCGTCTTCAAGGGCCGCCCCGAGCGGTACAGGCTCCGAGCGATCATCCCACCCGACGCCGGCTATCCATTCGTCACCGGAAAGACGCCGATCACAACGGTCGTCGTCACGCGGTAGTAGGACATCGACAACTCAACCAGGCCAGGAGCATCCGACATGTGGGGACGCAAACAGCAAGCACGCGCCGATGAACCGCAGGCGCAGCGGAGGTCCAAGCTGACGAGGTCCGACCTCCTGGCGATCACGGCGATCATCATCTCAATCAGCGGCGGCGGGGTCGCCTACGCGGCCGTCAAGCTGCCGCGCAACTCGGTGGGCGCCGCGCAGATCCGTCCCAGCGCCGTGGGCTCGCGCGAGATCAAGAACCACTCGATCGTCTCGGCCGACATCTCCACGCCAACCCTGAAGAAGCTGCGCGGAGCCAAGGGTGACGCGGGTCCGCAAGGACCGGCCGGCCCTGCCGGTCCCGCGACCGTCAGCTACTTCGCAGCCGTCAACGGCGCGGGCCAGATCGTCCGCCCCGCCAACCCGGGCGTGACCGGCGCGCACACCGCGATCAATTCTGGAAGCTACACCGTTGGCTTCCCGACCAGCGTTTCCAACTGCGCCTACTCGGTCACGTTGGGTGGCTTCGACGCGACCAGCGCTCCGCCCGGCTACGCGACTGTCCGCGACGACGGCGGCAAGGTCGGCGTCCAGCTCTACGACACCGCAGGCAACCCGGTCGACCGGTCCTTCTACCTGATCGTCGCCTGCTGAGCCGTGTCGGCTCTTCGGCCGCCTGACGACGACCCCATCCCCGTCGCGGCACCCCGGTCGCCGCAACCACGTCCTGCGCCCCGATCGGGCGTGACCGACGCGACAGACGCGGGCCTGACGGCGCTTGCCGTCTTCGTCATCCTCACGGTCGCGTTCGGGTTCCTCGGGAGCCTCTTCGACGCCCCGATCGCCAGTGCTGCCATCGGCGGCGTGCTCGGTGTGCCGGCCGGCTTTGCTGCCGCCTACGTGCGGTACAAGAAGTTATAGTTCTTTGGAGATTGCCCCGCGGTGCGCCTGGAGGCGGCGTTTCCTGCGGGACGGATGCGCCGCTGCAGGCTCGGCGTGCCGTGACGCGCGCCGAGCTAGGCGATGGTATTGAGCGCGCGGGGTCCCGACCAAGAACTACATCTCGATTTGTCCAGACGAGGACACGCGACATGTAGTCCTTGACCGGATCTGCGGGCGGTGGCCTGAGAAGGAGGTATGAGCACTTCTTCTCGCAGGCATGAACGTGAGGTCGGCCCTCGGCTGCCTCGTCACACGCGGCGTCACCCGTCGGCCGCGTCTACGCATCTCACCGAGCTGGGCACCGACGTCGTCGCGACGCGGCTGCGCATGCTCGGCCACCCGACGCGGATCCGGATCCTTCAGGCGCTCGACGGGCGTCCGAAGACCTTCGATCGGCTCGTCGGCGATGTCGGCGAACCCGACGTCGCGGTCCACGCCCACCTCGCCGTCCTCTTTCGCGCCGGGATCGTCCGGCGCGTGGAGGACGGCGATCGGGCGGTCTACGAGCTGGTCGACTGGCCGAGTCTCTGGGTGCTCGATCAACTCGCCTTCCGCCTACGCCAACGCGTCCTTGAGGACGCGGCCGACGACGCGGATGGCGAGGAGCCGACGTCATGCGTCTGAAGCGCCGAGCCGTCGTCGTTGTGGCGTGCGCCTTGTTGGTGTTGTTGGTCTTCCCTGCCTTTGCGTGGGCGGCGGGCAACGACGTCGGGGCCAACGTCAGCAAGTTGATGCGCCACTACGCCGCCGAGCTGTACACGGGCGTGGTGGCGATCTTCGGCCTGGGGTTCTTGGCCAACCGTCGCTACCGCGAGCTGGCCACGTTCTTGATGGCGGCGATCGTGGTGGCGTGGCTGGTCTTCAGTCCTGACCAGATCGCCAAGACGGCGCGGTCGCTCGGCAACCAGATCCTCTAGCCGGGACCGGGAGCGGATTGATGTCCCAGCAGCAGCGGCGCGCGGTCGTGCGCAGCTATCAACGCGTGTTCCGCCCGGACCGGCGGATTTACGCGATCGACGGCCGGACGATCCCGGTGCCCGGCGGCGTGCCGCTGCGCTGGTTGGCCTACGCCGCCACGGTGGCGGCGGGAGTGGCGGTGATCGCCGGGCGCAGCCCGGTGGTCGCGCTCGTGGGCGCGGTGTTGGCCTACATGTCGGGCGCCCGGCTCGGCCGTCGGTTGGAGGGCGCGACTCGCGCCGCGGTCGTCGGCAGCACGCTGACGATCGTGGGGTGGGTTGTTGGGGTTCTCGATTGGCCCACGCGGTTCGTCGTCGTGCCCGCGGTCGCGGCGACGGCGCTGTCGCAGATCACGCCCGACGGGCGCAGCCTGCACCGCCACCTCTGGTCTCTGGCGCAGGTCCGGATCGCGGGCCGGCGCCGCGTCGGCGAGGCGCTGCCGGTGCGCGGCCAGCAGACGGTCACCCGCGCCGCGGTCCGGATCGCGCGCGACGAGCACCGCCCGACGGTCGTCCGCGGCCGCGTCGCAGGCCCGTGCCGGGTCCGGTTCGCCGAGCCGGTCGTGCTTCACCGCCGGCGCCGCGGGCGTGCGGCGGCGACGCCGGTCGCCACTGCTGGGCGGGTGCGCGGCGCGATGGTCGAGACCGTCGAGCTCGCGATCGGCGAGCGCTTGGAGTTGCGTCCATGACCGCCCGTGCCGCGGCGCGCGAGATCGGGCTGACTTACACGCGCGCGAACCTGCTGCTCGGTCCGAGTGGCGAGGCGATGGCGCTGTACCGGCTGGAGCCCGTCGTCTACCCGCTGCTCGATGACGGCGAGAAGTGGACCGTGCAGCGGCGCCTGGAGCGGATGGTCGACGCGATCGCGGCCGACTTCTCGCTCTGGCGCGTCTGCCGGCCGATCGACCCCGATGCCTATGTCGACCAGGTCGCCGGCTTGCGCTCGCCGTACGCGCCGGAAGCCTGGGACGAGCTGCTCGCGTCGCACCGTGAGGCGCTGGCCTGCGGCGGTGGGCGCGAGGTCGAGACCTTCGTCGGCGTGCGCTTGGAGGCCGACGCGCCGCACGGCTTCGGTGCTCGCCTGACGGCGGAGGCTGGTCGCGTGCTGGCGGCGGTACCCGGCTTCGGGAGGGGCTCGGCGCTATCGCAGCGCCAGCTCAGCGTGCTGGCCGAGTCCGAGGCGCGGGTCCATGAGCGGCTTGCGGGCGTGATCGGGTTGCGTCGCGCGCGCACGCGCGAGGTGCAGTGGCTGCTTGCGCGTGCGCCGTTGCGCGGCGTCGCCGCGCCCGACCTCGAACCGCACTGGCAGCCCGACGCGCTGGTCATCGAAACCGACGATGGCGAGGTCGCCCGCTTTGAGCCGCTGGGCTGGGACCTCTGGCGCCTACCCGCCGCGGTCCTGTGTGAGGACCCGGCGCATCCGCCGAGCCTGCACGTCGAAGCCGATGAACAGGAGAGCTTCCAGGCCGCGCTGTGCGTGGGCGCTTTAGCTGACGAGCCGGTCTTCCCCGGTCCGGCGGCCGAGGTCCTGCACGCACCGCTGGACGTCCTGAACTTCCCGGTCGACGCGGTCGTGCACGCGCGCTGGATCGGCAACCGCGAGGCCCTGGGGCAGGTGCGCAAGCGCGTCGTGGATGCCGAGCAGGTCTATCGCGATCAGCTGGAGTCCAGCACGGGCCCGGCGTGGCAGGCCGACGATGACCGCACGTTGGCGCGCGAGTACGAGCAGGTCCTGCAGTCCGGTGCACGGCCGCCGATGTTGTACGCCTCGATCTCACTGACCCTGGGCGCCGAGACCCGCGAGCTGCTCGAGCGCCGCATCGAACGCTTGCGCACCGCCTTTGGCGACCTTCCGCTGTACCGGCCGCGCGGGCTGCAGGAGCGCCTGTGGTTTGACCATCTGCCGCGGACCGACGGCGGCCGGGTGGGGGAGTACGTCCAGCACGTCACCGCCCAGCAGTTCGGCGCGATGGTCCCGGTCGCCACCTCGCAGATCGGCGACGACGGGGGCCTGTATCTCGGGCACTCGATCGACGGGCTGTGCGCACCGTTGTACTTCGACGTCACCGCGCCCTCGCGCGAGTCCAAGCCGACCGCGGTGCTGGTCGCCGGGCCGCCCGGCGCGGGCAAGTCGGTGACCGCGCAGGTCATCGGCCACGGCGCCCATTGCCGCGGCAGCATCGTCGTCGACTTCGACCCCAAGCCCGACCACGGCTGGACCCGCATCCCCGGCCTGGAGGATCAGGTTGATGTCGTTGAGCTCAGCGGCGAGGCCGGCCAGCAGGGCCGGCTGGATCCGATGGTCATCGGCGTCCCGGAGCTGCGTGAGGAGCTGGCGATCTCCTACCTGCTGGAGCTGCTGCGCGATCCGCCGGCCTCGTGGGAGCGCGCGATCGCCCGCGCCGTGCGCGACATCGCACGCCAACCCGCGCCGAGCACACGCGCGGTCATCGACCGCCTCGGCCAGCTCGACGGCGCCGGTACCGAGGTGGCCGACGCGCTTGACGTCTTGGCCGACGTCGGCCTGGCCCGCCTGGGCTTCGGTGACGGCAGGACCGAGCCCATCACCTTGAAACGGCCGATCCTGACGATCCGTACGCCGGGGCTGACGCTGCCCGAGCCCGGCGTCGCGCGCGAGACCTACACGCGCGCCGAGCGCGTCTCGGTCGCGACCCTGTCTCTGATCGCCGCGCTGGCGCTGGCGCTGGTCTGCGAGGACCGCGCCCAGCACAAGGTCGTCATCCTCGATGAGGCCTGGTTCTTGCTGTCCTCGCCCCAAGGCCGTGCGCTGATCAACCGGCTGCTGCGGCTGGCGCGGGCGTTCAACGCCACGGTCGTGCTCATCACCCAGCTGGTCGGCGACCTCGACGGCATCGACGAACTCGCCGGAACCCGGATGGGCTTCGGCCCTTGGCAGGACGTCCTGCGCCTGGTCGGCGCCGACGCGCCCCACCACGGGCTGGACGCCAACCCAGCGCCGGGCGTCGGCGTGATCCGCGACCTGCACGGACGTGTCGCGCCGATCCGCATCCACGTCCCCGACGCCGACCTCCTGATCGCGATCGACACCGTCCCCTCAAGAGGCAGCGAGGCCGCGCGATGAGCCGCCGACGCATCCTCGCGGTCCTGGCGCTGGTCGTCCTCGGCGTGCTTGCCGCGCCGGCCATCGCTCACGGGGCAAGCGACCTGTACTACAACTCCGGGCCGGGCGATCCGGTCGGCCCGCTGGCCGACCGCTACCCGCTGGGCGCCTACGACCTCGACCAGCACTTCAGCATGGTCAAGGCCAGCCTGACCGGTGGCGTCGACGCTTCCGGGATCGGTCCGGGGATCGCGGGGTTCTTTGCCGACATGATCTGGCAGGTCACGGCGTTCTTGGTGTACTCGGTCATCCAGCTCTTCTCGCTGGCCTTCTCGATCGACCTCGTCAACGGCTCGCCCCAGACCGGCGGCGCGGGCGCGCTTGCCCCGGTCTCCGACGCGATCCACAACCTGTACGCCAACACCTTGGGCGCGCCGTGGATGGAAGCCGCGGTCGTCGTCGCCGGCTGCTGGGCGATGTGGCGCGCGCTCGTACAGCGCCGCTACAGCGAGACCGCCGCCGGGCTGGGCATGTCGGTGATCTACGTTGTCATAGCGCTAGCGATCGTCTTCAACACCGACGCGACGATCGGCCGCGCGACCCAGTGGGACAACCGGATCGCCGACGCGTTCTTGTCGGTCAGCATCCACGGCAAGGTCACCACCGGCCCCGACGCCCACCGCCAAGCCAGCGACGAGCTCTTCGACGTCCTCGTCTTGCGTCCGTGGGTCGCGCTGGAGTTCGGCGGCACCCAGCACTGCATCAAGATCGGCACCGGCAGCACCGACCACGACCCGATCTCAGTCCCCGTCCTGCCGCTCGCCGCCGACCCCGCGGCCGACGCGCACGCCCGCGCGCGGCTGCACCGCGACGGCCACGTCACCGCCGCCGGCAAGGAGTGCATCGACAACTCGCTGCGCTACCCCCAGCACTTCCTGGCCTTCGCGCCGGGCTCGCCCGATCGCGACGCCGAGTACGACGCCATCAACAACGCCGATCCGTCCAAGCTGCCCGACAGCGACCCGGAGAAGAACACCTACAACCCCGCGGTTGCCGACAAGCCCGCGACCGACGCGATGGAGAAGGGCGGCCAATACCAGCGCCTGCTCCTCGCCATCGTCGTTCTCGTCGGCGAGCTCGGGTCGGTCCTGCTGCTCGGGACGCTGGCCATCTCGATCCTGCTGGCCCAGATGGTCGTGCTGCTGCTCGCGGCCTTCTCGGTCGTCGCGCTGATCGCCGCGATCGTCCCCGGCCGTGGTCACGCGCTGTTCAAGAACTGGGCCAGTCAGCTGGGCACCTACCTCGTCCGCAAGGCCGTCTACGCGCTGGTGCTGACGATCCTGCTCACCGTCGTGGCGGCGCTGCAGGACGCGACGACCAACATGGGGTGGTTGTTCAGCTTTGGCTGCCAGTCCATGTTTATGTGGATGGTCTTCCTCGGACGCCAGAAGCTCGCCGGGAGCATCATCGCCGCCGTCTCCGGTCACGAACCCCAACGCGAAGCCCACCTCAAGAAGCTCCTCGGTGCGGGCTTTGTCGGCTACCGACTGGCCAAGCTCGCCAAGCCTCCCGCTCGGCCTCGGCGCGACCAGGCTCCCGTCGACCATCGGCCGCCACCGGTCGAACCCGAGCTCGCGCCCGTACCGGCGCCGCGTGTTGCCGAGCCGTCGCCGCGGATCCACCAACGGCCGACGGCGCGCCGCGACCACGGCGGCGCGCGTCCGGCACGCGATGAGAGCGCGCCGATCGATCGCGAGGCCGATGAGGAGACCGCGCCTCGCCGTCCGGTCACCCGCCCCAGCGGCCACGCGGAGCGCGAGCAGACCGACACCGCCCAGACCTCGTCGCCGCGCCCGCGCCGCAAGCGCCACGACGCCAAGAGACCGCCGAGCAATCCGCCACCACCATCCCGACGACCGTCGCTGCGACCACGCCCCGACGACGCGGGCCGTCCAACTGAGACGTCATGAGCACCGCAACGCGAGTCGCGCTCGCGGCAGCGGCCCCGATCGGCCTGGGCGCCGCGGCGGTCGTCGGCGTCGTGATCGCCATCGCCGGCGCGAGCTTCGGTGGCGGCTGCACCACGGCAGCGGCGAGCAACACCACCAACAAGGCCCACGAGATCCCGCCTGTGCGCCTGCGCATCTACCGTGCCGCTGGTCGGCGGTTTGACATCGACTGGGCCTTCCTGGCCTCGATCGGCGCGCAGGAGTGCAACCACGGATCTTGCGCGGGCGATAACGGATCGGGTTGCGCGGGGCCGATGCAGATCGCCGTCCGGCGCGGGTCGCCGTGCAGCCCCGGCGACGGGCCGACGCTCTGGGAGCGCTACGGCGTCGACGCCGACCACGACGGCCGTATCGATCCCGACGATCCGGCCGACGCGGTCTTCACCGCGGCGCGGATCCTGCGCCAGGCCAAGCAAGCTCCGCCCGTCGGCGGCAGCTACAAGGACTACTACGACGCCGCCTGCGGTTACTACGGCGCCTGCGGCGACGCCACCGCCGACTACGCCGACCAGGTCATGGCCCGCGCCGTGACCTACGGCTTCGGCTCCGGCCAAGCTTCCGACGGCGGGGGCGGCTGCGGCGGCAGCACCGACGTGCAGCCCGCTGGCGACGGTGGCCTCGGGCCGGTCGTCCGCGACCACGGTCCGGGCGGGCTTCAGGCGTTGCCGATCACCATCACCGTCGGTGCGGCGATCGAGTGCGATCGCCGCATCCGAGACGACGTGCTGTGGCTCGCGCGTCGCTACCGCGTGACGGTCACCGCCTGCTACGCCATCCACGCCTCGGGTGGGGAGCACCCGCTCGGCGCCGCCGTCGACCTCGTCCCCGACCCCGGCCAGAGCTGGCAGACCAGCACCGAACGCCTCGCCCGAGCCGTCGGTTGGAAGCGGTCCTGTGCGGCCTCGGGTGTGGCGCCGGCATGTGCGCGGCCGCCGTTTCGCTTCGTCGGCTACGACGGCTACCCCGGCCACGGGGACCCCGCCCACTGCGCGTGTGGCGGCAACGCGCACCTGCACCTCTCCTGGCTGACCTCGGCCTCGACCGGCGAGGCGCAGAACGCCCCGCGCAGCACCTACTTCGCGCCGGCATGGGTCGACGCGTTCACCACCAACAAGGAGCAGAATCGATGAGAGCTCAGCTCGTCGCGCAGTACGCCTGTCGGCCGCATGCAGGGTCGCCGGGTGGGTCGCATGCAGGGTCGCGGGGCGGGGCACATGGCCCTGGACCTCGATCGGCCGAGATCGCCCGCTATCGCGCGGCATCTGGGCCGGATCTCGCTGGCGAGATCTTCTTCAATGCGGTAACGGTGGGGTGCTGGCGGTGAGGCCTGACTCACCTCGTGATCGCGCGGCGGCGATCGCCATGGGCGCGGGTCTCCTGCTGCTGCTGGCTGGTCGGATGGTCTCCCGGCTGGCTGGCTCCGGCGGCGTCTCGGTCTCGCTCGTCGACGCCCTACCGGTAGCCGCTGGCAGCGCCGGTCTCGCTGCCGCGGTCGTGCTGCTGCGAGCGGTCCTGACGCGCAGGGCGCTGGCCTCCCGGGTGACGCTTGACCTGCTGCCCCCAGAGGAGTTTGACCCGACCTCCGAGGACGTTGAGCAGATGGTCGCCGGGCTGGGCCGGGTCCGTCCTCGAGGTGGCTGGCTGACGCGTCCGGCCAGCGCGGTGCGCTTCGAGGTCGTCACCGACACCGACGGGCTGGTCCGCTTCCGGGTCAGTGCCCCGGGGCGCTCGCGCCCGGCGCTGGAGAGCGCGCTGGCCGCCTACCCCGGTGTCGAGCTACATGACCCCGCCCCGGATCCCGGGCCGGTGACGAGCAGGCTGCGGCGCGTGGTGCGGGCGCGGCTCGTGCTCGCCCGCTCGGCCCGTGAGGCGCTGGCCGAGACCGGCCTGCGACCCGACCTGCTTCAGGGCCTGGCCGCTGCCGTCGACCAGCTTGAGCCCGCCGACGGCGAGCAAGCCCGACTTGTCCTGGACGCCCGCGTCCTCTCACCCGGCGAGGCCCGTCGCGTCCGTCGTCGCCTGCTTCGCGACCCCGACCACCAGCCCCTCGCCGCGCTGCTGGACGAGGGCCGGTCGCGGGGTCGCACGACGCCGTCAGACACGGTGCAGCGTCGCCACGACACGCAGGGCCTGGATCGCAAGCTCGCCCCGCAGCACCCGCTGCTGCAGTTCCAGCTCGCGCTGCGCGTCGAGGCCCGAGACCGCGGCCGGGCGCTGGCCACCACGCGCTCCGTGCTGGCCGTCACCGACGCCATGGGCGCCGCCAACCACCTCCGCGCCCGAGGCCTGCGTCTCGGCGGCCTCGGCTTCCTCGGCGACGACCTCCCATGGCGCCGCCGGCTGTTCGACCGCCGGCTCGCGTCCGGCCGGTTCGCGGCGCGCCGCGGCGACATCGTCTCGGTGCGCGAGGTCCAAGGACTGCTCAAGCCCCCGACCGTGCACTGCCACGCCGACAACGTCGCCCGCAGTCGTGGAGCGATCCCATCCCCGCCACGCGGCCTACCCGACTACCACGGCCAGCCCGACGTCATCCCGCTCGGTCGGATCCACACGCGCACCGGCCAACGCGTCGTCGGCGTTCACGCCAGCGAGACGTTCTTCACCTACATGTCGGGCCGGTCGCGCTACGGCAAGACCGAGCTGGCGATCGTCCGCTTCGTCGCCTGGGCGCTGGCCGGCCGCGGCGGACTGTTCATGGATCCCCACGGCGACGCGATCGCCGAGATCAAGACCTACCTGACCGCCGCCGGCCTGCGCGACCGGGTCGTGGAGATCGACCTCTCCGAACGCAAGTCCACCAACAACCAACCCGGCTGGAACCTCCTCGCGCTCACCGCCCGCACGCCGAACGAGGCCGCGGCAAAGGTCGATGCGTTCGTCGACGCCTTCGCGGCCGCGCTGCGCTGGGACGAGCGCAACACCCGCGCGCTGAACCTCGCCACCCAAGCCGCCCAAGCGCTGACCGAACTCGCCTTGACGTTGCCGCCCGAGCTGGCGCCGACGATCTTTGAGGTCCCCGTCCTGCTCTCCGACGAGGACTGGCGGGCAGCGGCGCTGCCGCACCTGCGGCCGGCAAACCGCGGCTTCTTCACCGACCGCTTCCCGTCGCTGCCGGGCGAGGCGATCACCGCGGTCACCAACGTCCTGGATCGCCTGCGCGCCTCGCAGTCGATCGCCGCGCTCTTCGGCAGCCCCGTCTCGACCTACGACGCTCGCCGCGCGCTGGCCGGCGAGCAGATCGTCCTGGTCTGCCCAGGTCCGGGCTCGTCGCGCGACCGGCTCGTAGCCAACCTCATCGTCTACGACCTCCTGCACGCGCTCAAGGCGCGCGGGGCGATGGCGCCGGAGGCACGGAAGCCGTTCTTGGTGTCCTTGGATGAGCTGCAGACCTATGACAGCCCGAACCTCGCGACGCTGCTTGAGCAGATGGCGAAGTTCGGCGGGCGCGGCGAGCTGTTTAACCAGGACCCCGCACGGCTACTGGACTCGACCTGGACGGCGGTGGCGACCAACCGGTCCCACATGCACTCCACCACCGTCAACGCCAAGGCCGCCCGCAAGATCAGCGCCGAGTGGGGCACATATCCCGACCCCGCCGTGCTCGGCCGGCTGGAACGCTTCACCTACCTGGCCTCGGTCACCCTCGGTCGCGAGGTAACCCCGCCGTTTCTCGTGCACGGCATCCCCGCCGCCGAGCTGCACGCCGAGCACCGCCAGCCCAACCAGGTCGCGCTGCTCGACGAGGCCATCGACGCAACCGCGGGACGTCAACCCGTACAGGAACGCCTCGCCCAGGTCGACGGCCACGCCGGCCGCATCCTCGCCCACCTGACCAAGACGACGACGGGCGGCCGATCGGCGTCGGTTCCGTCGGGTCCGCACGTCATCCGCACCGGCAACCCGGAAGCCGGGTCGTGAGCGCCTCGGCGCTGCCGGCCGTGGCCGGCGACATGCTCGAGAGCCTGGACGCCCACCGGCTGCTGACAGCCGGCCAGCTCCGGGCGCTGCACGCCCCGACCGCGGGACGCCGCTGGATCGAGAAGGTCATGGCCCGCGTCGTCGCGGCGGGTCTCGTCGACTTCGTCCACACGGGCGGCTCGCGGCGGATCTACTTCCTGACCGCCGAGGGCCACCAAGCCCTACACCTCGCCCACCCCCAGACCGCCGGCGCGCGCCGCGGCGCCGATGACGCCCGGCACGCGGCCAGCGCGCTCAGCGCTCACACGCTGGCCGTCAACGACGTCGGCCTGGCCTTCGTGGCGGCGGCGCGGGAGCGCGGCGACGAGTTCGGGCCGCTGGCCTGGCGCCACGAGATCGCCCACCCGATCGGTACCACACCCGGCCGGCGTCCGGAGCTGGTCATCGCCGACGCCGTCCTGACCTACCTCCAACACCTCCAAGACGGTGGACTGGCCTTCCACTACCGCTTCCTCGAACTCGACCGCGCCACCCAACCCACCGCCGCGCTCGCCTCAAAGCTCGGCCGCTACGCCCGGCTGCACACCTACACCACCAAGAACGACAAGGAGCCCCAATGGCACCAGACCTACCCCGTGTTCCCCGAAGTGCTGGTCGTGTTGACCAACGCCCCCGCCGCCGCCCTACGGCGCCGGGCACAGACCGTCCTGGCGCTCTGCCAGGCCGATCCGCTGCTGCAAGCCACGCCGCAGGTCGCGATCTCCATCGTGACGCTCGAGGACCTGCTCAGCCAGGGTCCGTGGGCGACGACGTTCCAACGCCTACATGTTCAGCGGCCGGTCAACTGGACCGGCGAGAGCGCATGACCCCGCTGCTCGAGGACGGCCAGCGCTGGCGCGTCGTGCCGGGCGACACGCTGGAGCTGTTGCCCGGGCTACCCGACCAGAGCGTCGACGCGGTCGTCTGCGACCCGCCCTACGGCATCGACATCAAGAACCACTCCTGGGACGGCACAGCGATCCGGCGCCAAGCCCGCCAAGCCCACGGCCGCATGACCCCGGGCCAGGCGTTCGAGCGCTGGACGACCACCTGGGCCGCCGAGCTGCACCGGGTGCTCAAGCCTGGCGGGCACGTCGTCGCGTTCGGGGCTACGCGGATGACGCACCGCCTGACCAGTGGCCTGGAGGACGGCGGCCTGGAGATCCGCGACATGTTGATGTGGATCTTCGGTCCCGGCATCCCGAAGTCTCGCCGCTTTGACGGCGGCCGCGCGACGACGCTCAAGCCGTTCTACGAGCCGATCGTCCTCGCGCGCCGCCCGGTCGACGGAACAACCACCGACAACCTCAAGCGGCACGGCACCGGGGCACTGAACGTCGATGCCTGCGCCGTGCGCTGGCCCGACGAGCCCGGCATGAGGCGCTGGCCAGCGCACATGATCGCCAGCCATGACGAGCACTGCCAGCCCAACAGGTGCGCGGATCGTTGTCCGGTGGATGAGATCGAGGCCCAGCGGCCCGGTGCCAGCCGGTTTCTGTACGTCACCAAGACCCGCCGTTCCGAGCGCGACGCCGGCTGCGAGCACCTGCCCGCCCGCCGGCTTGCGCATTTCCCGGGCGCGACCAACCCCCATAAGAAGCCATTGCACAACCCGCACCCGACGGTCAAGCCGATCGAGTTGATGCGGTGGCTGGTGCGCCTCATCACCCCACCGGGCGGGCTGGTGCTCGATCCGTTCTGCGGGTCGGGCTCGACCGGAATCGCCGCGCTCCTCGAGCAGCGCCGCTTCCTCGGGATCGAACGCGACCTCGACTACATCGACATCGCCCGCGCCCGGATCACCCACTGGAGCGACGGCACCGACGCAGCGGTCCAGGAGGTCCCGCCCCCCGTCCGCCCTACCCGAGCCGCTCGACGGCGGCCGGCATGAGCGACCAGGACGGTGAGGTCATCGTCGTCCGGCTGGACCCGGGCAGCCTCGACGAGCTCGCCCACCGCGTCGCCGACCTTGTCCACCAACAACATGAACCGGTCAGGGCGCCAGTCGAAGACGACGGCCGGTTGCTGTCGGCAGCGCAGGTCGCCGCGCGATGGGGCATCGAACGCAGCTGGGTCTACGAGCACGCCGACGACCTCGGCGTGCGACGGCTGGGCACCGGCGTGCGCCCACGGCTGCGCTTTGACCCCACGCGTGTCGCCGCCTACCTCGAGCGCCCCGGTCCCGCCATCGCCGCCCCGGTCGGCGAAACCCACGGGGCAGATGTCCGACGATCGCCCGGGATTGCGTCCGATTGCGCAGAAGGACTTCCCTTTCGGGGGCGAGCAGAGCTAACGTCTGCGACGCAGAGATCAAGACGGCCGGGCGGCGCGTGAACGCCCCCGGCCACGGCGGCGAAGCAAAGGACTTCGACGCGATGAGAAGCCTACTCCCACCAACCCGGTGGGCCGTCGGCTCGCTCCTCGACGCCCTCGTCCGCTTCGCCGCCCCGTCATCAAAGGGTGGTCAAGTTGACATATAAGAACAGACACATCGTCGAACGTCGCCAGCCGGGCGGTTGCAGCTACGGGCTGCGCTTGGCCGCAGGAGACGGACGGCGCGTCTACCTCGCGCTGGGCCATGAGCGAGAGGGCTGGACCCGCTCGCTGGCCGACACGGTGCTGCTGGTCGTCACGGCCGCGCGCCGCGTCCCGCTGGCCTCGAGCCCGCGCAAGCGGCGGTAGCCGGCCATGGGGCGCAAGAAGGAAGGGACGGTTATCGAGCGGCCGTGGAGCAGCGGGCGGACCTACGCGCTGCGGTTCCTGGCCTACGGCAAGCGCGTCTACCTCACCCTCGGCACCGAGCACGACGGCTGGACGCACACCAAGGCCGAAGAGGAGTTGGACAACATCTTGGCCGACGTGCGCCGCGGCATCTGGGTGCCGCCCGAGCGCAACGCACCGGCCCCGGTCGTTGCTGACGCCGAGGACGCAGACGGCGAGGTGCCGACGGCCGAGCTGACGTTCTATGGGTTCTCCAAGAAGCGCCTGGCTCGCCGCAAGCTCGAGGTGTCCAAGCGGATGTGGGAGTACGAGGAGTGGGCGCTGCGCGTGCACCTCTGGCCCTACTTCGGCCCGCGGCCGCTGTCGCAGTTCGAGGCCGAGGCCGTCGACGAGTACCGCCTCTTCAAGCTCGAAGAGGGCGCCGAGCGCCGCGCCGCCATCGACCGGCGCCGGCCGCTGCGCGACGAGAACCGGCGCGTGCTGCGCCCGCTGGCGCCGACCTCGATCAACAAGACCATCGACGTCCTGGGCTCCTACCTGTCGGTCGCCGTCGACTACGGCAAGGCCACCACCAACGCCGCCCACGGCCGGCGCCGGCGCCTGAAGGTCGACGCCAAGCGCCCCGTCCACCTCGACGCCGTCGGCCAGATCATGGCCCTGCTGGACGCCGCAGCCGACCTGGACGCCAGTGCCTACTGGCGCGCCACCGACCGCCACGCGCTCATCGCCACCCTGGTGCTCGCCGGCCCCCGTGCTGAGGAGCTGGGCTACCTGCTCTGGCGCGACGTCGACCTGGTCAACCGCCGCCTCTACGTCGGGCGCTCCAAGACCGACGCCGGCCTGCGCGAGATCCCGATGCTGCCGCTGCTGCATCGGATCCTGTCCGCCCACAAGGCTCGCCACCCGCAGGCCGGTCCCGACGACTACGTCTTCCCGACCGACAAGGGCACGCGGCGCGACAAGGACAACGTCAGAAACCGGATGCTCGCCCCGGCCCTCGCACCGGCCGACGAGCTGCTGCTCGCTCGCGGCGAGGTGCCGCTGCCCAAGGGCCTGACCCCGCACAAGCTGCGCCACACCTTCGCCTCGATCCTCGTGGCCTGCGGCGAGGACCCCACCAGCGTCATGTCTCAGCTCGGCCACACCGACCCGCGCTTCACGCTGAAGGTCTACGCGCACATGATGCGCCGCAGCCCAGAGGAGCGCGCACGGCTCAAGGCCTTCGTCTACGACGACTACGAGCCCCAGCCGGCCGAGCCGCTGGCGCTGCCCGTCAGCGCCGATCGCGAACTCGTGGCGGCGTAGGCCATGTCCTTGCTCGCCACTCTCCTGGCGCTGGTCGCGGTGCTGCTGGTCGTCGCCTGGCTGGCCGGCGGGTTCCTGCTGCGCATCGCGGGGATCGCCGTGGCGGTCACCGGGCTCCTGCTCGCGCTGGCGGGCCACCCGCTCGGCCTGCTGATCACCGCGTTCGGCGCCGTGATGTGGGTCGCCGGCCACTGGCACTACGCGCTGCGTCACCACACCTACAAGTCGCCGCTCGCGCGCCGCCTCTTCCTCGACGTCCTGCGCGAGCAGCTCGATCCGACCCGCCGCTGGGCCATCCCCACCGACAACGACCACGACCGATGACCGACCACACCAACAACCACACGACCGCCGACGGGCTGCGCCGGGCACACGAGGCGTTTCGTGGCGACTGGGACCGCCGAGGGGTGACGATGGTCTTCCTGCCCTCGGCCGCCACCGAAACCCTCCTGGCCGCCCGCGGCTGGACTCGCGGCCAGTGGCGCGGCAGGACCGGCCCCTGGCGCTCGCCGACCGGCGAGCGCATCTGGGAGACCGGCGAGGCCATCGCGCTCGCCCTCACCGCCGAAGTCCTCACCGACACCACCAACAACCCGCCTCGCTCGACCGAGCGCTAGGTACAACCACCACCGAAGGACATCATCATGCCCGCCAAGACCAGCAACAAGACCAACGCCACGGCCGACGCCGGCCAGTCCATCCTGGAGGCCCTCACCGAGAAGCCCGGCTCGACGGCCGCCGAGATCGCCGACGCCACCGGGTTGGTCCGCTCGACCGTCGGCAAGCAGCTCGCCGCCCTCGAACGCGCCGGAACGGTGACCCGCACCACGGGCAAGCGCGACGGCGGCCGCCGCGCCCCCGACCGCTGGGCCAAGGCCACTATCGACCGCCTGCGCCCCGGCCAGCTCGACGACCTCGTCATGAACCACGTCCGCTCGCTCGACGAGCCTGTCGGCCCGGTCGGCGTGGCCCGCGCCCTAGGCCGCTCCTCCGGCGCCGTCGCCAACTGCCTGACCCGCCGCGCCAAGGCCGGCGACCTCAAGCAGGTCAGCGACAAGCCGCGCCGCTACACCGCTGCTGTGGTGCCCTCCCGCACGCAGTGAATGCCCGGCGCGGGACGAACCTCGGCTCGCGCACGTCTCTAACGCACATGACCGGGCACGCTTACGGGCGGCATCCACCGAGCTAGTCAAAGCGATCGTTCGCTCGTAAATATTTGCGGTCCGCGGGCGGCGCCGAGTATTGGCTCCGAAGGGGGTTCACGGAACTGCCAAGGCCCGGGTGCGGGTCCTCGTCGGGAGCTCTCGGTGGCCGGCGGTCAGCTTCGTGGTTCCGAGTCGCCAGAGGCCAGCAACCAGCAACTAGAGTCTGGTGACCATCTAAGCTAGGCTAGTTCTCGAAATTTGGGGACGGAGGCCCAGGATGGACCGTACGCCAGACGTCGGACGGATCAAGGAACACACGCGCGCGCTGTCCAAGTCGTTGCTCGGGACGCAGTTCAGAGCTGAGGTCGGTGCGTTCATCGCCGTCGGCAGGGGGCCTTTTTGGGCGCGCGAGATGGCAGGCCAGCTCGACGTCCCCGAAAACAAGGTGTCGGCGGAGCTTTCGCGTCTCGCCACGAACAACCTTCTGACCGCAATTTCGATTGCGGCGTGGGATCGCCGCCGTCTCTACGAACGCTCACCACGTTCTGAACCGTATTGGGCCGCCGCTTTGGACATCCTCCGGAGGGCAGCAGAGACAGAGGCGCTTCGCGCAGAGGTGACTGAGGATGAGGCCGTGACGGCGTACCTCGCTGCCGTCCACGGCGACGATCCACGGATCCGGCAGGAGGGGTGAGCGCAGCGATCACGGTTGCCACGTGACGCCCAGTTCGGATGCCTTCCAGCACCCCCCAGGACGACAGCGGCGCCTCGTCCGAGACGCGCGTTCCTCGGCGTCGTCGCGTCGCGATCGCCGCGACGGCGTTCTCGGCCGGCGGCGTCGTCCTGCGCTGGTCGCACGCTTTGTCTACCGCTGGACTCACCCGCTACGGGGCGGCGGCTAACGTCGCGCTGGGGCTCATCGTGCTCGGTCGCGGGGTCGTTCACCTCGCCGGCGGCTACTGGAATCACCGGGCCGTCGCGAATCCCAACTGGACGGCGTACCGGCGTCGATGCCTGAACACGCTCGACGCGAGCGAGATCGCCGGGGGCCTCTACCTCCTCGCCGTCGGCGTTGCCCTCTTACTCAGCGAGCCTCATCCATGGCGGGCGCTAGCGCTCACCTTGCCCGCTTGGCCGGTCGGCTGGCTCATTGCGGACCGGAAGATTGTGCTCGCCGATCTTGGACACCTCCCCACGGGGACCGAGATCGTTCGCGCCTGCCCTCGGATCACCGCGGCTCGGGGGAACGTGATGGGGCGCCTGGACTCCGATCGGATCAACCAAATCGACCAGCGGCTCTTCGCGAACGAGCGCTCCCCGAGGGCCTTCAGCGCGTTAGTCATCGTGTGGTTCGTGATCTTGAGTGGCAGCTGCGGTGCACAGGCGATGGCCCTCGCGCCGTCCGTCAAAAAGTGGTTCGCACATGTCAAGCACAACGATGACGCACTGCAGGGTGGCAAGCACGGCGGTGGCAACGCGCCGAGGCACCGTGGCTCGTCCGCCTCCACCACCACCGCACCTCAGACGACAACGCCGCTGCCGGCTGTGCCCGACCCCGCGCCCCCCGAAGGTGATACCTGCGCGATCCCCGCTGGTTCCGGCGTAGGCGGTGATCGGCAGGAAGCGCAGGCCGGCGACACCTACAAGCAGGCGCGCGCGGGGCTGGCGATGGCGTGGGCGACTATCGGCGGCCCGACCCTGGGCTGCCCGGGCCTGGCAGTGCGAGTCGGACGCACCGAGGTGTTCACCGTTCTCGGCGTGTGCCAGGCGGATGGCACCACCCGCGCGTTGGGCGTCGTCGGCCCAAACCATCCCGCAGCTGTGCTTTTGGCGAACCCGAAGGCTGCGATTGATCCGGTCGCGGAGGGCCTTCGCTTCGCTGCCGACGGAACGCTGCTGGGCGTTTCGGAACGCACCCCTATCGCAACCGGTGACTTCCAGATCATCTTCACGACCGCTGGCACATGGGTGCTCGTGCGCTCGGTGCTGTCGGATGGTGGGGGCGGAGTGAAGTCCGAGCCGCGCCGCTGTGCGGACGTCGAGCCTGGCGGCAAGCAGTACGTCGAGTTGCCTCCCGCGCTCGCTCGCGGATGGGTGACCGCCTCTGCCGCGTTGCGCACCACGTCCTGGCCGACGC
This sequence comes from Conexibacter woesei Iso977N, assembly GCF_000424625.1. Taxonomy (GTDB): domain Bacteria; phylum Actinomycetota; class Thermoleophilia; order Solirubrobacterales; family Solirubrobacteraceae; genus Baekduia; species Baekduia woesei_A. The sequence continues at coordinate 294,378 of NZ_AUKG01000001.1, read as the reverse complement.
GTGACCCCGCCAAAGACGAGCCTGGCATCAAGGCGTACGTCTTGGAGAGCGCCGACAACAGCGGGACGGTCGTTGCCACGGCTTGGTGCCAGAGCGCGGCGCCGTATCGGTGTGAAGTTCAAGCTGGTGGCGTCACCGTCGCGATTGCCGATGACAACACGGCGGCGCCCGTCTCTGTGCAAGAGATCCTGAACTACGGCCCCCGAGCTCCGTGAGGCGTGGCCCCTGAGAAACCTCGATAGTTCGCGGCCGCCGGACCTCCCAGAAACTGCGGAAGCGGAGATTAGTCGGCTGGCCGACATACGGTGAGACTTCTTGTGGGCCATTTTGCCCGCGCCGAAGGCGCTGACGCGTGGCAAAGGTCAGCCAACCTCGCGCTTGGTCAGCGGAGCAGGGGTTCGCTGCGGAGATAGCCGGTAACTCGACTCAGCGCCGTGTTCAGTCTGTCCCGCTCGCCGGCGCGAAGTGGGCGGAGCGGCTCTAATCGCGGGCTTTGGCTAGGCCGGTCCCAGTGCCACACAGCTGCGACTCGTCCGTCAAGCATCAGCGATGCGCGCGCTTCACCGATGGTGTTGAACAGTCGGTGCTGGTGAGCATGATCGACGTAGCGCCAGCGTGTCGCGAAGTAGCCTTTGAGGGCAGGATCTTCGTACGCAAGTACCTGTGCGGCGCCGTCGTCGACCAGCGTCTCCCACTGACCCTCGAGTAGGGCAGAAATGGTGCGATCAAGAGCGATGAGCTCTTCGTGGGGGCGCTCCGCGATACGCACACGCACGAGGTGATCAGCCAGGTCTTCCCATGCGGGGAGAGAGTCGGACAGCCCGATACCTGACCACCACCGAAAATCGCGAACGCTTGCAGGGCCGTAGCCCTCGAGGTATAGCGGCAGAAGCTGCGATGTCGCCGCGCGAGGAGTCAGGGCATTGAGATCGAGGCCGGGCGCTGCCTGGGTGGTCAACGCAAAGGTGCGGTGTTCGTGATGGAGGCTCGGGCTTGAGTCGCCGACCAGGAGCGCGCCTTCTTCCCATAGCGTCTTGATCGCTAGACGCACCATGGCGAGGCAGTCGTCTCTCCGGCGAATCAAGCGCGGGACTCGTGCGATGACCTCATGCTCAAGGTCGCGGTAGCCAAGCTCCCCGTCCTCTAGCGAAAGAGTCACGGCGTCGGAGACTGCGGACCACAATCGAGCGCTCAGTCCAGACCGCTGGAGAGCAAGGCGGCATGGCGCGATGCGTTGGGCGAGGGTGGCACTGTGGACGATCGGTGCGAGATCCTGCGGGACGAGGTGCAGGGTGCGTCGCATGCAGCGAAGGCGCAGAAGCCGGCGCTCGATGAGCGATTGCCGGAGCAGTGCCGGTGACGCTGTGCTCTGGCGTGCGTGGAGCGTGACCCAAGGGGTGAGCTGACGAGCTGAGTGAAGGCCGCAGTGGATGCGGGCCAAGTCTTCGAGGTTTGTGGGATGCGCGGGAGCGAGTCCCTGGCGAGCCAACCGCCAACCTCGCTCGGTGACGGCCGAGATCTCGATGAGCGGTCGCTGCGCGAGGAGAGCCGCGAGGGCCGATGACGACGAGATGCGGGCGGCAGGGGCAGGCATGCGCGGACGCAGCACCTTTCGCCGCGTGGATTCTTGCTCCTGCCGCTCAGGGTGAGGCGGGGCGTAATTCTCGTAGCGCTTGACTCAGCTGACCGGTGGACGCTAACCGGCGAGCGCCCTCGGCGAATAGCGACCGGTTGCCCGCGGGAGCGTCGTCACCGAACTGCAGAGCGAAGACGTGTCGGCCCAACTTGAGCGCTTGGCGACCGGCGTTCAGGGTGCCCCCGCGCTCGCCAGCCTCTACTACGACCAGCGCGCGGCCGAGCGCGCAGATGACGCCGTTGCGTGTCATGGCAGCGCCGGCGGTCCATCGCTGGGAGGGCGGGAACTGCGAGAGGACGAGGACGCGCTCGGGATCAAGACCGACGTTGTCGAAGACGCGCTTAGGCCGGAAATGAAGAATCCCTTCGGCGAGAACGATTACGGTGCCGGCGCCAGACTCGAGCGCGGCGAGGTGGGTGACGGTGTCGACGCCTTTGGCGTAGCCCGAGATGACGTGCATGCCCTGAAGCGCAGCCTCGCGCCCGCAAGCTCGGGCGGCATCTAAACCTCGCTCGGTTGCGTTGCGTGATCCGCACATACCGACACCGGGCTCTTGGAGAAGGACGGTCGAACCCCACGCGAAGAGGTAGACAGGCGGGGTCGGCAAGTCGTTCAGGGCTGCGGGCCAGTCGGGGTCGATTGGCAACAGCATGCGCACGTTGCGCTGGTCGAGATTCTCAGCAAGCTCACGTAGCCGAGCGCGCTGCTCCTCTTCGAGCTCGTCCCAGAGTCGGCTACCGCGGCCGTCGCGAAGGGCCTCACGGGCATGGCGTTGCCCGACAGCGGTCAGCGCGAGGCGACGCAGGCCGTAGTCGGTGGTCAAAGGGCGGTGGTGGGAGCCCGGCATAGGCTGGGCGGAGGGCATATTAGGGAGCGTAGGGACACGGACGGACGAAAGGGCGAACATATGTTCGGAGGCACCTAGCCGCTGAGCTTTCGGGCAATCACCAGACCGGCGCAGTTCTTCGCGCCAGCCGCGATCGCCGCGCTGGCGAGGGCATACAGCGAACTGCCGGTGTCGTAGACGTCGTCGAAGATCACCACGCTCATGTCGTCGAGCCGCGTGTCGACGTCGTACTGCCGCTTGACCGCGTGGTTCTTGGCGGCTCGACCTCCTTGGACCCGGGCGCGACCTATGTACACCGGGATCTTGAGTCCGTGTTCCAGATCGGCAGCGATGTCGTTCGAGAAAGTGCCCCTGCTTGACGGTACGGCGACCACTGCGTCCGCGACTGCGAGGCGCGGGTCGCTTTCGAGTTCCTTTAGAAGCAGACCGACGAGGTTCGCTTGAGCGTCCTCTTGGCTGCGAGGAGATTCAGGGTGGTATTTGGCGCGGTTGAGAAGCACGCCGATGTCGGCCCGCGCACGATGTCGGCGGTGGCCTAAATCTTGGTCTGCCTCATGCGAGTAATCGCCAAGGGCGACGATCACTCTGAGCAGCGCATCTGCGCCGTCCTCCTCGACGATGACATTCACGGCGCGGCGGATTCATGGCGGTCTGGCCAGGTCGAATCTACGTACTCGCGGAGTTCGCGATACGAGGACTCCAGTTCGGCGAAGTCGCTCTCGTCTCCCCACCAGTGGTGCTCGTTGTGGTGAATGTGGAAGCGGCCCCAGTCGCCGTCCCACTCGGGGTCTCGGTCGGTTCCGCTAAGCCGAAACTCCTCGGGGTTGTTATAGACATAGGTTCCAGGCAACGGAACGAATCGGAAGAGCGAGACCCGGTCGACCGAGGGCGCTAGCTCATCGAGCAGGCTCATCGTCTCCGCCGTCGAGGCTCGGTTTTCACCCGGGTAGCCGTGGATGACGAACAGCTTCACGCCGATGTCTGCCGCTCGCGCGTCGGCGACGGCGCGTCGGATCACATCGGGGCTGACCTTGCCGCCTTTATTCATCAACTCAAGCATCCGGGCGCTGCCCGACTCCATGCCGAACTTCAGCTCGATGCAGCCGGCGGACCGCATCGTTGCGAGCAACTCTGGGGTGACGGTGTCGACTCGCGACAGCGCAGACCAGCGAAGGTCGAGCGGCGTGATCGCCGCGCAAATCTCAGCGACCTTCTTGCGGTTGACAATAAAGTTGTCATCGACAATCGCAAATCCCTCGATGGCGTAACGCTCTTGGAGCTGTTCGAGTTCGGCGCGTGCGCTGGCGCCTGATCTGTACTGAATGATGGTTCTCGCGGCCGCGCAGAACCGGCAGGGGAACGGGCAGCCGCGGCTGAACATGACGTGTGCCATGCGCAGATCGGTATCGGCTAGACGGTCGGTCATCACGACTGCGTCGTCGGGCAGCAGGTGGCGCGACGGGAGCGGGAGATCGCTGATGTCTTTGCTGACTGAGCGGTTACCGGTCTGGTATGTGGTTCCGTCGGTGGCCCGGAGGCATAGACCGGCGACCTCGCTAAGTCGATCCGGGGCGTGGCGCCGGTCGATACATTCCAGAAGCGCGGCCTCGCCCTCACCGACGCCGACGGCATGGACGCCGAAGTCCGCGAGGGTCTGTTCGGGGTAGAAGTTTGCGTGAACTCCTCCGGCGAGAAGCAGCGCGTCGGGCCTCAGTGAGGCGGTGCGGCGCGCACGCAGCATCACGCCATACGTCGCCGACGAGGAGATCGAGAATCCCACGACGTCGAAGCCCTTGAGGTTGACGTCGGGTGCGTCTTCTTGGATCCGCATAAGGACGACTTCGTGCCCGGCCTCTTCTGCGACGGCCGCGAGGTACAACGGGCCAAAGGGCGGGAATTCGCGGCGACCCTCGCGAAAGCGCGCCAAGTCGTAGACCTCGGGATAAAGGATGGCGATACGGGCCGGATCGGAATGAAGAGAGGCCAGCGGTGACATCACCCTGAATTGGTAAAGCATCGATCGGACGGTCCCGAACTGTCTTCTGCCACCGATCCACGATTCTCGTATGTCCCTTGTAATGGCGCGAAAGCCGGCAACGCCGTGCAGTCGTGCTGACCGTGTTGAACGAATCGTCAAAAGGCATCGCTTCCTACGACATGTCGGTCAGGCTGCGGCCAGTACGGGGCCTCGCTCTCGCGTGACTCCTCGGGGCACCAAAATGCGGCACTCTGTGGCCACTTATGGCAACGGACTCAGGGTCTTCGTCGTCACCTCGACCTCGGCAACGCGCGCGTCGTCGTGTCAGCAAGTCAGACGTGGCCGCGGGCGGCCTGGCGGACCAGCTCACCGAGCACCTGGGCGGCCTGACCGTGCCGTATCTCTTCGTCGGTGCTGGGTTGTCGATCCGCTACACGGGTGCGGAGAGCTGGCCCGCGTTGCTTCGTCTTTTCGCGGAGCCGCTGAGTAAGCCATACGAGTACTACGCCTCGACCGCCGACGGCGACCTCCCTCGGCTTGCAACGCTGCTGGCGAACGACTTTCACGAGATGTGGTGGTCCGATCCTCGGTACGAGGAAAGCCGGGCTGCCAATGCCGAACTCATCGTGGCTCGCGACTCGGCCTTGAAGGTTGAGATCAGCGCGCACCTCGCCAAGGCTGTCGATCGTCTGCCTACGGAAGGCGAACTTGCCAAGGAGATCGAGTTGCTGAAGGCGGCGGTGATCGACGGCATCATCACCACGAACTTCGATCCGGTTCTCGAGCACGTGCGGCCCGACCTGCATCCGTACGTCGGTCAAGACGAACTGCTGTTCTCTGACCCGCAGGGCATCGGCGAGATCTACAAGATCCACGGCTCATTTGAACAGCCGAATTCCCTGGTACTGACCGCCGAGGATTACGCTCGATTCGACGAGCGCAATCCATACCTCGCTGCGAAGCTGCTCACGATCTTCGTCGAGCATCCCGTGATCTTCTTGGGCTACTCACTGACAGATCGCAACGTCCAGCGGGTCCTCGTCGACATCGCGCGGTGTCTGACCGACGATCGCATTCAGGACTTGCGGGATCGCTTGCTCTTCGTTGAGTGGAAGCCGGGGGCTACGCCAGCTATGGCGTCCACCGTCATCTCGGCGGAAGGATTCGCTATCCCAGTCCAGAGCATCGTGGTTCCGGACTTCCGCGAGGTGTTCACCGCGCTGGGGACGGTCAAGCGCCGGATCCCCGCACGGCTCCTTCGGCACTTGCGCAAAGAGATCTACGAACTCGTGAAAACCAGTGAGCCCACGGCCCGGGCGTACGTCGAGGAACTCGAGCCTTCCGCGGATCCGTCGAGCGTCGAGGTCTACGCGGGCATCGGCGCGATTGCCAAGCTGACGACGTCGTACGTGGGTCTCAATCGTGCCGACCTGCTCGACGACGTCCTTGACGACAGAGGCTACGACCCTTCCCGGGTTGTCTTGGAGGCGTTGCCGAATCCACGCCTAGGAAGCAAGACCACCATGTTGCCGGTCTACAAGTACCTCCGTGGCGCTGACCTTCTTCACGCCGACGGTCGCGTCGCTGATGAGGCGCAGCTGCCTCCTCGGGTCGTCGATCGGGTCGAGGCGCGCGAGACCTTGCTTAAAGGCCTGGGCTCGTACAGGCAGCGGGCGGAGCGGAACCTGAAGGGGGTTGCGTCGTTTGCGGCGTTGGTCGAGGCCTGCTCGGCGGACGATGTCCTTTACTACCTGCCGTTCCTGGACGAAGATGTGATCGAGCTTGACGGGCTCCGCAACTTCTTGGTCGCGAACCGCGAGTCGTTCGACACCGATCGTCAGCCGGTCTCGTCGCAGTGGGCAAAGGCAGTCTGTCTCTACGACTGGCTGCGATACGGGCGCGGTCTGTAGCGGCGGGGATGGTGGCCCGAATCGCAATCAATCCGCGGTGATCTGGGCACATATCGCGGAATAAAGGCACTAGTGCCTTTACGCGACCTCGAAATCGGCCGGCAGCCACACACCCCGTGAACGACGAAACCCCCGCGGTAGCAGGGGTTTCATCCGAGTGGAGCTAGGGGGACTCGAACCCCCGACCTCCTGGGTGCGATCCAGGCGCTCTCCCAACTGAGCTATAGCCCCGAGGTGGAAGGGCGATTGTAGCTGGGAAGTCGTGGTGGACGCCTTGCGGACATACGCCCGCGCGCGGGTACGCTGCGGCGCGGGAGATGTCGAACCTTGCACCAAGCGGTGATCTGGGGGATCGCTTCAGCTCCGCGCGCGCGAGGCTGGGCAGCTTCCGCACGCGCCTGCGGCTGTTCTTCCTGCTGATCGTCATCGTCCCGATGGTCGCCGTGACCTTCGTGGTCTTCCGGCTGATCGCGGACTCCGAGAACGGCCAGGCGGACGCCCGCGTCGCAGCACGGCAGGAGACCGCGATCTCGCAGTACTACGCCGCCCGCGGCGAGGCCGACCGGATCGCCGCCCGGATCGGGCGCGACCCCAGGCTCGCGCAGGCGCTGCGCTCCAACGACCCGCAACGCGTACAACAAGAGGCGGAGCGGCTGCTGAAGGCGACCGACGCCAAGCGCATCGTCCTCTCCCAGGACGCCGAGCCCCTCGCCGACGCCGGCAACCCCCGCGCCTCGTTCCCGGCGACGCGCTCGCTCGTCGCCGACGGCCGCCCGGTCGCGGACCTCCAGGTCTCCGTCAAGGACGCCCAGGTCTATGCCAACGAGGTCAAGCGCGCCACCGGCCTGGAGGCCATCGTCACCCGCGCGGGCGCGACGATCGCCAGCACCATCTCGAGCACTCCGAAAAGCCCGGACCTCCCGCAGCACGCCGGGACCACGTCCATCAACAACACCGACTACCGCTCCGCCTCCTTCACCGCTCCGGGCTTCAACGACCAACCCCTGCAGGTCGCCGTCCTGGAGCCCCGCTCGCTGACCAACGACGACATCGCCCGCGGCCGCCTCGTCGCGGGCGTGGTCCTGCTGGGCTTCGCGCTGCTCGCGCTCGTCGCCGCGGTCGTCGTGTCGCGCAGCCTCAACCGCCAGGTCGACGGCTTCCTCGCGGCGGCCCGCCGCCTCGGCGCCGGCGACTTCTCCTCCAAGATCCCGACGTCGGGCACCGACCAGTTCGCCCAGCTCGGCGACGAGTTCAACAACATGTCGGAGCAGCTCGAGCAGCGCCTCGAGGAGCTCTCCCAGGAACGCGTCCGCCTGGAGCTCAGCCTCCGTCGCATCGGCGAGACGTTCGCCTCCAACCTGGACCGCGACGCGCTCCTGGAGATCGTCGTGCGCACCGCGGTCGACGCGGTCGCCGCCCAGGGCGGCCAGGCGTTCATGGACGGCCGCCCGCTGACGGCCGTCGGCGCGCCCACCCGCCCCGCGGCCGCCGCCGACGAGGTCGAGCGCCTCGTCCTGCGCACCGGACAGCCGGCGTTCGCCGACGTCGAGGGCGCGCACGCGCTGGCCCATCCGCTCCGGCAGGGCCCCGCGGCCGGCCCGGAGGCGGACGCGATCGCCGGCGCGATCTGCGTCTGGCGCGTCGGCAAGCCGTTCTCCAACCGCGAGCGCGAGCTGTTCCACTACCTCGCGGGCCAGGCGGCGGTCAGCGTCGAGAACGTCGGCCTGCACGAGACCGTCAACCGCCAGGCGGTCACCGACGAGCTCACCGGCCTCTCCAACCGCCGCCGCTTCCAGGAGACGATGGCGACCGAGGTCGAGCGCGCGAAGCGCTTCGACTCCCAGCTCGGCCTGGTGATGCTCGACATCGACGACTTCAAGGCCGTCAACGACACCTGGGGCCACCAGATGGGCGACGTCGTCCTGCGCGAGGTCGCCCGGATCCTGCGGGCCTCCTCGCGTGAGATCGACGAGCCCGCGCGCTACGGCGGCGAGGAGCTGGCAGTCGTCCTGCCGGGCACCGACCTGGAGGGCGCCCACCAGCTGGCCGAGCGCGTCCGGGAGGGCATCGAGGCGCTGCGGCTCCCGATCCTCGGCGACGACGCCGCCGAGCCGCTGCGCGTGACCGCGTCGTTCGGGGCGGCCGCGCTGCCGGTGTCGGCCGAGGACGTCCGCGGCCTGATCGCCGCCGCCGACGAGGCGCTCTACCAGGCCAAGCGCGCCGGGAAGAACCGCACGGTCTCCGCGGGCTAACGCCGCCTTCGCCCTCCGGCGGCAGGGCTCGTTACGCTAAAGCGACCATGGGCCTGTTGGATGACGCCATCCGGGAGCATCTCGAGCTGAAGCGCCGCCGTGGGGCGGACCCCAGCGAGATCGAGCGCGAGGAATCCGAGGCGCTCGGTCCGGTCCGGCGCGAGGCGCCCGGCGCCGACTCCGGCGCTGCTGCGGCGGTCGCGGAGGATCACGGCGGTTCGTTCGCGGACCATCACGATGGTGCGGGCCTGGACGAGCCGGCCGGGGCCTACGACGACGAGTTCGGCTTCGACGACGCGCCCGCCGCACCCGCCGCGGAGCACGCCGTGCCCTCCGACCCGCCCGCGACCCACGACGCGCCGTTCGCCGAGCGCGAGGACGAGTCGTCCACGCCGCCGCACGGCGATCCCTACCAGGCCACGCGCGAGTTCTCGGCCACCGAGCTGGGCGAGGCGCTCGGTCACCACGAGACGTCCGCGCCGCCCCACGGCGACCCGGTCGCGCCGCCGCCGGCCGCGCCCGCGGCGCACGACGCGGTCCCGGCCGACGAGGACCCGGAGCCGGACGCCGACGACGAGCTCCAGGACACCCCGGACTTCCTGCAGGAGACCCCGGAGCACGACAGGCTCTGGTTCGAGCAGAAGCCGCCCAAGGACTTCGACTTCTGAGCACCGCGCGGCCGCTGACCTGGCTCGACGTCTTCACGTCGACACCCCTTGCCGGGAACGGGTTGGCGGTCATCCACGACGCCGACGGGCTCGACGACGCGACGATGGTCGCCGTCGCCCGCGAGACCGCGCAGTCGGAGACCACGTTCGTCCAGCGCCCGACCGCCGACGGCGCCGACTACCGCAACCGCATCTACACCCAGGTCGAGGAGATCCGGTTCGCCGGGCATCCCTCGCTGGGGACCGCGGTCGCCGTCGCGCACGCGCGCGGGGAGCGCGAGGCGCGGTACCTGCAGCAGACGATCGCGGGGATCCAGCCGGTCGAGGTGGAGTTCGCGAGCGACAGCGTGGCGCGCGCCTCGATGCTCCAGGAGCCGAGCGAGTTCGGCGCGCCCGTCGACCCGCTGCCGGTCCTCGGCGCGCTCGGCCTCGGCCCCGCCGACGCGCACCCGGACCTGCCGGTGCAGCCGGTCAGCACCGGGATCTTCCACCTGATGGTCCCGCTCCGCGACCACGTTGCGCTGCAGCGCATCCGGCCCAACCTGCAGCGCGTGGAGTCGCTCGAGGACCGGACCTCGACGATGGTGTTGTACGCCTTCGTGTGCGAGGGCGACGAGGGCGGCGACGGGCTCGTCCACGCGCGCGGGTTCTTCGCCGAGCGCTCGTACGTCCTGGAGGATCCGGCGACCGGCAGCGCCGCCGGGCCGCTGTGCGCGTACCTGCACCACCACGCCGGCCGCCCGGCGGCGACGATCGCCCAGGGCGTCGACATGGGCCGCCCGTCCCGGCTGGAGACCGCTGTGGCCGGGGATCGCGTGCAGGTCGCGGGGGACTGCGTGGTCCTGATGGACGGCGCGATCCGGCTGTAGCCGGGTCGTCCGGGCGTCCGGGTCGTCCAGACGTCCAGTTCCGGCCGCATGCGTTGAGGGTCCCTCAGCGGCGGGCCGAAGAAGTCCGTGACACAGGCAGCGCGCCGGCATCGGGGAACAGTCCCGGCGCGCTACGCCCTCCGGAGACGGAGGACGAAGGACGCCGCGGACGCGCCGGAACGCCACCTCAGCCCCGGCGCGTCCGCGTTCTTTCCTGTCGCTCGCGTGGGGCGCCGCTTTGGACCGCCGGTCGGTACCGCGGGGGCCTGTGGCAGCGGAACCTTCCGGGGTGTCCGCCACTGCCGCCGAGTCGCCGCGCGTCGCGATCGTGCTTCCGGGCGGGGGCGCGCGCGGGGCCTACGAGGTGGGCGCGCTGTCGGTCCTGCTGCCGCTGCTGGAGGCGCGCGGCGAGCGGCCGGTGATCCTGTGCGGGACGAGCGTCGGCGCGATCAACGCGACGGCGCTGGGCGCGGTGGCCGACCGGCCGGCCGACGAGGCGGTCGAGGTGTTGCTGGCGCAGTGGCGCGGGATGCGCAAGGGCGACGTGATCAAGCCGCTGGTCGGGCCGGGGCTGGGGTGGACCGCGCTGCGGATGCTCGGCGAGGCGCTGGAGGTCCCGGGCGTCCGGCTGGCGGGGCTGCTGGACCCGGCGCCGCTGCGGAGGTCGCTGGACCGGTGGGTCGACTGGGACGCGCTGCACCGCAACGTCCGGACGGGGCTGATCGAGTCGGCGTGCGTGGTCGCGACGTCGCTGGCGCGGTCCGGGCCGGTGGCGTTCGTGGACAGCGTGCGGCGCGTGCCGGCGTCGCGGCCCGCGGACCCGCTGCAGTACGTGCCGGCGGTGCTGGACGGCGAGCACGTCCGGGCGAGCGCGGCGATCCCGGTGCTGTTCCCGCCGGTCGAGGTGGAGCACCCGGCGCCGATGGCGGGGCACTACGTCGATGGGGGCACGCGGCTGAACGCGCCCGTTGCGCCGGCGCTGGCGCTGGGGGCCGACCGAGTTGTCGTCATCGGGTTCCAGCCGTTCCAGTCGCGGCTCGATCCCGTTGTTGGTGGTGTTGGGGCGCCGCGCCTGGCGGACGTGGCGGCGAACATCCTGGACGGGCTGCTGGTCGACCAAGTTGTGGATGATCTCCACCGCCTGGCGACGATCAACTCCTTCATCGTGGACGCGCCGCCGGGGCGGGGCGCGGCGGACGCGTACCGCGCGGCGCGGGGACGCAAGCCCTACAAGAAGATCTCCTACGCGTTGGTCGCGCCCGAGCGCCGCGGCGAGCTGGCGGCGATCGCCGACGACGTGTTCGATCGTCGCTACTCGGGGGTGAAGGGCTGGCTCCGGCCGGACTACCCCTTCATGTCGCGGTTGCTCGGCGGGGGCCGCTCGCCGTCGCGCGGCGAGTTGTTGTCGTTCCTGCTCTTCGACGAGGAGCACGTCGAGCGGCTGATCGACCTCGGCCGCCGCGACGCCCGCCGCTGGCTGGACCGCCATCCCTCCGTCTGGTGCTCCGACGCAGCCCACGACTTCGACATCGACACCTCCGCCATCGCCCACCTCCGCGAACGCGAAGCCCTCGACGAGTGGCGCACCCTCCGCCGCCGCTGACACCCGTTTCCGAGCTACACTCCCAGCCCTTGGGGCCATAGCTCAGCTGGGAGAGCGCCTGCTTTGCAAGCAGGAGGTCGTCGGTTCGATCCCGTCTGGCTCCATCCCTCGGTTCACGCGGTATCGAGACGCCGAGGAAGCGCCACCCGTCGCGTCCGCGGCCACACTTCCACCGCCGCCATCGCTTGGTGTACCGGCGCGTGGTCGAGCCAGCGCTTCAGGCGGTTGGTGGTCTCCGCCGGCGCCGCGGGGCGTCAGGTCGTCTGCGACGACATCAGCGACCTCGGGACGAGGGGGATGTCGGTGATGAGCCAGTGGCCGCCGGTGCGGATGAGGTGCCAGCTGCGGCCGTCCGGGAACGTCAGGGTGGCGTGGGTGCCGTCGGTCGTGACCCGGCGGAACTTGAACGTGCCGGCCTCGTCGATGGCCGGCGGCTGGTCGGCCGGGTCGCCGAACGTGTCGGAGGTGATCAGCTGGGGGCAGGGCCTGCCGTCCAGCGCCGGGTTGCCGGCGGCGAGCTGGGACCTCCAGTGGTCGCGCGCAGCGGGGGTCAGCAGGCCGCACAACGTCTTCGCGTCGGCCTGTTCGTAGGCGTTGATCAGGTCCGCGGCGACCTGCGTGAGCGCCGCGCGCTCGGCCGCGGACGCGGTGTGCTCCGCGGGTGCTGTGGTCGTGGTGGTGTGCTGCGCCTTGCCGCCGCACCCGGCGAGTGCGACGACGCAGAGAACGATGCCGAACGGTCGAGGAATGCGCGGCACGGTATCGGCGACGAGCTCCCGGCGCAGGATGCGCGTGCTTGCGGGTGGAAGGCCGAACCTCCACACTGCGTTGCATGACGCAACTTGCGGAGGTGTCGGGGCGGAACCGGAGGTTCGCCGAGGAGGGTGGGTATGAGGGCGCGGTGGTGGTGCCGCGGTTGAGGGTGGCGGTGATCGCTTGTCTGGATCCGCGGGTGGATCCCGCGCATGTGCTGGGGCTGGAGTTGAGTGAGGCGATCGTCATCCGGAACGTCGGTGGGCGCGTGACCGACGAGGTGGTGCGGGAGTTGGTGTTCTTGGGGGTGCTCGCCGACACGCTGATGCCCGGCGGCGAGGGGCCGCTGTTCGAGATCGCGGTCATGCACCACACGCAGTGCGGCGCCGGCGCGCTGGCGGATGCGGGGTTCCGGGCGCGGTATGCGGAGCGGATCGGTGTGGAGGATCCGGACGCGCTGCGCGAGGGGGCGGTCGTCGATCCGGTGGAGACGGTCGCCGCTGATGTCGGGAAGCTGCTCGGTGCACCGCAGCTCAAGGGGCGGCACCCGATCTCCGGGCATGTCTACGACGTCACGACCGGGTTGGTCACGACGGTCTGCGATGAGTCCGCGGTCGTCGCTCCGTCTTAGGCGGCATGAGCGACGACAACAAGGTCAAGGGTCCGGCGAGCTACTTCCCGTCGATCGAGAGGAAGTACGGGCGCCCGGTCTCCGAGTGGCAGGAGCTGGTGGCTGCCACCGGCATCACCAAGCACATGGAGATGGTCGCGTGGTTGAAGGACACGCACAACATGGGCCATGGGCATGCCAACGCGATCGTCGCGGACCTGCGGGCGAAGCAGGCGGCCTGATCACCAGACGTCGCCTTCGCGCCAGTCGGCCATGAGCGGCTCGTCCAGCTGCAGCGGCGGGCCCGACGGCAGCGGTAGCACGTAGATGGCTCCGTCCTCCTCCGCGGTGCGGACGACACCCGAAGGCGTCAGCGCCCACGACGGCCCGCGCCAGCGCTGCCAGCCGCGCGCCGTGTAGAACGGAACGGCCTCATCGCTCGCGCCCAGGGCACCCAGGTCGTAGGCCCCCGCGATGATCTCCTCGATCGAGGACATCAACAACGTCCCGACCCCCGACCTGCGGTGCGACGCCCGCACCGCCACGGCCTCCACGTACCCCGCGCGCAACGCGTGGCCGCCGTGGACCAGGCGCCGCTGGATCACCGACGCGTGCCCGACCAGATCGCCATCGACGACCGCCAACGCGTGGATCCCACCCAAGGCATGCTCCCAGTCGGACTCCTCGAGGTCGTCCGGGAACACCTCGTACAACAACTCCCGCGCGGCGGCCAAGGTCGCCGCGTCCAGCTCCGCCGTGTGCGCGACCCGGACCTCCACAGCGCTAGCCGTGTCGCGTGATCGCCAGCGACACCGGCAGGCCGGCGGCGCCGTCGATCTCCTCCGCCACGACCTCGTCGTCGGCCAACGTCGACAGCCGCCGCGCGAACGCCGAGGCGACCCGCTGCGCGTGCGCCTTGGCCTCCTCGGCCCGCTCGCCCATGAACAGCTCGTCCACGGTCCCGGTCCACAGCACCAGCCAGCGCTCGAAGTGCGGCCCGCGCAGCCCCGCCTTGCGGTGCAGCGACACGTGCGGCGCGAACGCGCCGCCGCCGTAGGACCTCGTGCCGAGCAGCATCGTCTCCCAGAACGACGTGATCACCGGGACGTGCTCCTCCAGGTCCAACCTGGCCACGTCGGTGAACAGGAACCCGATCATCGGGTCGGTCATCGCCTTGCCGTAGAACGAGCGGACCAGCCGTTCGCAGTCCGCGCGGGTCTGGATGTCGCGGGGGTCGTTCGGCAGCACGCCTCTACTTTAGGCGGCGCGCGGGACCAGCGGGCGCGCCGGGCGCGGCGGGAAGCGCCAGCCGCGGCGCACGCGGCCACCGCCGCCACGCGCGTGCGTCGCCAGCAGCGCGACCACGTCGCGCGTCGGCTCGAACGGGTCGGCAACGACCCGCCCGTCGCGCAGCGAGATCGCCGCGATCGCGCGGTCGTCGCGCAGGGCCAGCAGCGCCGGGCGGACGACCGGGCGCTCGGCGGAGGAGTCGAGTGCGGACAACCGCTCCAACAACGCGTCGTCGTCGGGGCGGGCGGGGCGGAGGGAGATCGAGGAGGTCATGACCATCATGTTGCTCGTAAGGCCCCCGCGCCACATCGGGAGGACGGTGCACATCACCCCTTACGCGCACCCGCGACCCCCTTACGCGTGCGTGGCGGCCGCTCCCGAAGCCGCATGGCACGCGTGCGCGAGCGCGAACAGCAGCCGCTCGCCACGCTCGGCGATCTCCTCGTGCTCGTCGAACTCCACGACCAGCCGGTGCTCGCGGCACACGTCCAGCGGGACGCCCGAGAACGCGCGCATCCTGCGCCCGATCTCGTAGCCCGTCGACCCCGTGCCCCGGACGTCGATCAGCAGCCGCGCCGGCCCGCGCCGCGTCGCGTGCGCGTCGTCGAGCACCGCGACCCCCGGCAGCCGCGCGATCCGCGCCCGCAGGAGCGCCAGCGAGGCGGCCCGGCCGCCGATGGAGAACCGCTCGGTCGTCGTCGTCATGCCTCCTAGGCGTGATCGCGCGGCGAACGATGGGCGCCCCGCGGTGAACGCCGTTCCCCCGAACCTGCCCAACCCTGCCCAGCGCGCGGTCAATCGAGCGCTGCGGCGCGCGACTCGAGGTAGCGGCGCTCGGGCAGCGACGTCGTCCGCCGGGCCGCCGCGCGGTACAGCTCGCGCGCGGCCCGCGGGGATCCCGCGCGCTCCAGGAGGTGCGCCCGGACCGCGTCCGCGCGGTGCGTCGCCTCGCCCAGGCGCGAGTCCAGGTCGCGCTCGTCCAGGAACGCCAGCGCGGCGCGCGGGCCGTCGACCTCGGCCACCGCGACGGCGTGGTTGAGCGACACGATGGGGTTGCCCGGGAGCAACCGCTCCAACAACCTGTACAAGGCGAGGATCTGCGGCCAGTCGGTCTCGTCGGCCGCGCGCGCCTCCGCGTGCAGCGCCGCGATCGCCGCCTGCACCTGGTAGGGCCCGAGCGGCGTGGCGCGCAGCGCGTCCTCGATCAGCGCCAGGCCCTCGGCGATCTCCGCGTGGTTCCACGCCATGCGGTCCTGCTCGGCGAGCGGGATCAGGTCGCCGCCGCTCGTCGCGCGCGCGGCGCGGCGCGCGTCGGTCAGGAGCATCAACGACAACAAGCCCGTGACCTCGCCGTCGCCGGGCAGCAGCGCGTGGACCATCCGGGTCAGGCGGATCGCCTCGGTCGTCAGCTCCGCGCGCGCGAGCACGTCGCCCGACGACGCCATGTAGCCCTCGTTGAACATCAGGTACAGCACATGGAGCACGACGCCCATGCGCTCGGCGGTGTCGTCGTCGGTCAGCGCGAAGCGCGCGCCCGCTCTCCTCAGCGTCGCCTTGGCGCGCGAGATCCGCTGCGCCATCGTCGCCTCCGGGACCAGGAACGCCGCCGCGACCTGCGCGGTCGTCAGACCCCCGACCGCGCGCAGCGTCAGCGCCAGCTGCGACGGCGCCGACAGCGACGGGTCGCAGCAGAGCAGCAACACCAACAACGAGTCGTCCTCGTCCGGCGGCGCGTCGAGCGCGTCGGCGGTCGGCTCCGCCACGAGCCGCTCGCCCTCCACGAACACCGCGTCCTCGCGGTGCCTGCGCGCCGAGTCGGCGCGGAACCCGTCGACCAGCCGCCGCGAGGCGACCGTCAGCAGCCACGCGAACGGCTCGTCCGGAACTCCGGATTCCGGCCACTGCAGCGCCGCGGCCAGCAGCGCCTCCTGGACCGCGTCCTCGCACGCGTCGAACTGCCCGTGGCGCCGCACCAGCGCGCCGAGGACCCGCGGCGCCAGCGCGCGCAGCAGCTCCTCGGTCGCGCCGGACGGCGACGCGGTGCTCACATCTCCTCGCCACCGCCGGACATCAGCGGCCGGACCTCCAGCGGCGTGAAGCGCGCGCTCGGCCAGCGCCGCGCGATCTCGCAGGCGCGCTCGAACGAGTCGCACTCGACCATCAGGTAGCCGCCGAAGTGCTCCTTGGCCTCGGCCAGCGGCCCGTCGGTGACGGCGGGAACGCCGTCGACGACCCGGACCGAGCGCGTCTGCGCCGGATCGGCCAGCGCCTCGCCGCCGAGGTACTCGCCCGAGTCCCTCAGCTCGGCCATCAGGGCCTCCATGTCGCCCATCAGCGCGGCGCCCTCCGGCCCCGTGAAGAGCTCCCGGGACTGCGCGTTGTCATAGATCATGATCATGTATCGCATGGCAGGGAGTCGGAGCCGCGGGGCGGTTCTCGACATCCCTGCGCACGCTATCGCCCGGTCCGCTAGGAGGCGACCGCGGGCCCGTCGCCGGAGAGGTCGAGGATGCCCTCCTCGTCCCACGTGAACTTGCCGGCCAGGACGTCCTGGGCCACGGCGTAGGCCGCGTCGTCGTCGTTGTCGAAGAGGTCGCCGAACAGCGCGTCGGCGCGGCGGCGCGCCTGCTTGCAGAACAGGTCGGCCAGCGCGAACGCCTCCTCGGCGCGGCCCGGCTGCTCGCGCCGGATCGTGTCGGCGTAGACGACGGCCGACGAGATCGCGAACAGCTCGGCGCCGATGTCGACGATCCGGCCCAGCACCGTCTGCTTGCGCTCCAGCTTGGCCTGCCAGCGGCCCATCGCGTAGAACGTCGACCGCGCCATCTTGCGCGACGCGCGCTCGACGTACCGGAGGTGCGTGCCGAGCGCGTCGAACTCGCCGAACGACCCCGGCTTCATGCCCTCGCCGACCGCGAGCTGCGGCAGCCACTTGGCGTAGAACTGCGCCGCGCCGACCGCGGCCTTGGCCTTGTCGCCCAGCGCGACCTCGGGCTCCAGGATGTCGCCGGCGACCGCGAGGTGCTGGTCGACCGCCTCGCGCGCGATCAGCAGGTGCATGATCTCGGTCGAGCCCTCGAAGATGCGGTTGATCCGCATGTCGCGCAGCATCATCTCGGCCGGGACCGGCCGCTCGCCGCGCGCCTTCAGCGACTCGGCGGTCTCGTAGCCGCGGCCGCCGCGGATCTGGATCAGCTCGTCGACGACCTTCCAGCCGATCTCCGACCCGTACAACTTGCCGATCGCAGCCTCGATCCGGATGTCGCGCTGCTTGTCGTCGGCCATCCGCGAGGCCACGTCGAGCATCGCCTCCAGGCCGAACGACGACGCCGCGATGAACGCGATCTTCTGCGCGACCGCGTCGTGCTTGCCGACCGGCTGGCCCCACTGGACGCGCTCGGCGGCCCACTCGCGCGCGTACTTCGTCGCGGCCTTCGTGGTCCCGAGGCAGATCGCCGGCAGCGCCAGGCGCCCGGTGTTGAGCGTCGTCAGCGCGATCTTCAGGCCCTGGCCCTCCTTGCCGATCAGGTTCTCGGCCGGGACGTGGACGTCCTTCAACAACGTCACGGAGTTCTCGATCCCGCGCAGCCCCATGAACTGGTTGCGGTGTGCGACGCTCACGCCGTCGGTGTTGTAGTCCAACACGAACGCGCTGATCCCGCCGCGGTGGCCGTCGCTCTTGGGGACCTTCGCCATCACGACGACGATGTCGGCGATCGCGCCGTTGG
This sequence comes from Conexibacter woesei Iso977N, assembly GCF_000424625.1. GTDB lineage: Bacteria > Actinomycetota > Thermoleophilia > Solirubrobacterales > Solirubrobacteraceae > Baekduia > Baekduia woesei_A. The sequence continues at coordinate 276,234 of NZ_AUKG01000001.1, read as the reverse complement.
TCGCCCACAGCTTGGTCCCGTTCAACACATAGCCCTTGCCATCCGGCGTCGGCTCGGCGGTCGTGCCGACGCGCGCGGGGTCCGAGCCGACGTCGGGCTCGGTCAGCAGGAACGCGCTGATGTGGTCGGTCGCGACCTTCGGGAGCCACTCCTGCTTCTGCTCCTCGGAGCCGAAGTGCAGCAGCGGCTCGGCCACGCCGATCGACTGGTGGGCGCTGAGCAGCGCGCCGAGCGACGAGTGCACGGAGCCGACGAGCGTCAGCGCTCGGTTGTAGTACACCTGCGAGAGGCCAAGGCCTCCGTATTGCTTCGGGACCTTCATCCCGAGCGCGCCGAGCCTCTTGAGGCCCTCGATCACCTCGTCGGGGATCCTCGCGTCGCGCTCGATCAGCAGCGGGTCGACGTGCTCGCTCAGGAAGGTGCGCAAGTCCTTCAGGAACGCCTCGCCCTCCTCCACGCGCGCGGGGTCGAGCCTCGGCTGGGGATGGATCAGGTCGAGCTGCAGGTGGCCGAGGAACAGCTGCTTGCCGAACGAGGGCAGGTTCCACTCGCTCTCACGCGCATCCTCGGCGACCTGTCGTGCTTCGCGTTCGCTGACGTCGGTTGCGGCCATGGGCCAGGGGCTACCCGGCTACGCGGCGCTGACCACCTGGTCAGGAACGACCTGGCCCGGCTCCACCACCGCCGCCGCGACGTCCAGCGCCGCGCACTCGGCCAGGAACGACCCGGCCGGATCGTCGACCTGGGCGTAGACCGGCGGGTTGTTGAGGGCGTCGTAGTGGATCGGGATCGCCAGCCCGGCCTGCAGGACGTAGGCCGCGGCGGCCGCCTCGGCGGGGGAGAGGCAGGCGTTGCGCGGCGAGGCCGGCTGGCGGTGGGGCAGCGTGACGACCGGCCCGTTGGCGGGCAGGAACGCGTAGTCGATCGGCCCGCCCGCGCGCATCTTGGCGCGCCACCACCAGCCGTGGAAGAGCGTGTCGCCGCCGTGGAAGACCCGGACGCCGTCGGCCTCGACGATCCAGGACACCTGGACGTCGCCGAACCCGTCGGCCGCGGGGATCGCCGTGCACGTGAACGCGCCGGCCGTGACGGTCTCCCACTCGCGGACGACCTGCTGGCGGACGTCGAGCTGCACGAGGCGCTTCTCGGCCTCCAGCTCGCCCGCGACCTCCAGGAACGGGCCGCTGTCGGCGGCCGGCCGCAGCAGGCGGCCCTTGGGCGAGAGCGCGGCGGCGATCGCGTCGGCGTCGGTGTGGTCCTGGTGCAGGTGGGTGACGAGCGCCAGGCGCGCGGCGCCGGGGCGCGAGGGCCCGGGCAGCGCGGTGTGCGCTTCGCCCATGCGCTCGCGCATCGGCTCCGTGGAGGTCAACAGGTCGATGACGGCGACGTCGCCGCTCTCCGACTCCAGCTCGAGGCCGGCCCAACCGAGGCGTGTGATCTTCATGCGCCAGCACTTAACTACCGGTCGTTCGCTATGTCAATAGCGACCGGTCGATCGGTAAGCTGACGTCTGTCATGCCCCGCCGCTCCGCCGCCGACGCCGCGCTGACCCGCGCGTCGATCATCGACCGCTCGGTCGCCGTCGCGTCCGTCGAGGGGCTGGAGGGCCTGACGATCGGGCGCCTGGCGACCGACCTGGACATGTCGAAGGCCGGCGTGATCGGGCACTTCGGCACCAAGGAGGAGCTGCAGCTGGCCGCGCTCTCGGCCGCGCGCGCCGTCTACAAGCGCGAGGTCTGGGACCGCGCCGCGGCGGTCGCGCCGGAGCCCGGGCGCAAGCGCCTGCTGGCGATCGCCGACGCGTGGATGTCCTACCTGGCCCGCGACGTCTTCCCCGGCGGCTGCTTCATCACCGCCGCCTCGTGCGAGTTCGACGACCGTCCCGGCCGCGTGCGCGAGGCGATCCGCGCCCAGCACGAGGAGTGGCTGCGCGTCCTGGCGCGCGAGGCGCAGGCCGCGATCGCCGCCGGCGACCTTCCGCGCGGGACCCGCGCCGACGACGTCGCGTTCACGATGAACGCGATCGCGATGGGCACCAACCAGGCGCGTCACCTGGCCCAGGACCCGGACGCGCCGAGCCGCGGCTGGCGCGCGATGCGCACGCTCCTGCACGCCCCACGGGCGCGCCGGCGTTTCGCCTAGCGACAGCGACTGCGCGCCGCCCGCCTGCTCCGGCGGACGGCGGCAGCGTGATGTTCTGCGTCCCTAGAGGGGACGGACGCCGACGGCCTTCGGGCCCTTGGCCCCGGCCTCGGTGCTGTACTCCACGCGCGCGCCCTCGGCGAGCGTGCGGAAGCCGTCCGCCTCGATGTCGCTGTGATGGACGAAGAGGTCCTTGCCGGACTCGTCCGGCGTGATGAACCCGAACCCCTTCTCATCGCTGAACCACTTCACGACGCCCTGTGCCATGTGCTGCAACTCCCCATGTTGTACTTGTGCTGCGGACGCTGAGGGAGCCACTGCGGACCTACCACCTGCGACGCCAACACGCTGCTCTGGAGCCCGGAATCGGGCCTTTCGCGCGGCACCGTAGCAACCCTCAGCGCCGGTGGGAAGGGTTTCCCACCGGCCCAGGGGGTATCTGCACTCAGGCTGCGAGGAGCCGTTCGGCCACGCGATCGGTCGCGTCGCCGTGCCCGCCGACCAGCCGGCGGGTCAACTGGGCGCGCCGGAAGTACAGCGGCGCGTCGTGCTCCCACGTCGCGCCGATGCCGCCGTGCACGTTGATGTTGGACCGTGCCGCGAAGTCCAGCGCGGCCCCGGCGGCGCTGCGCGCGGCGCTCGCGGCGAGCGCGAACTCCTCCGGCGCGGAGTCCCGCGCCCAGCCCGCGTAGAACAGCAGCGAGCGCGAGTTCTCCAGGCGCCGGAGCACCTCGGTGAGCTCGTGCTTGACCGCCTGGTAGCTGCCGATCGCGCGCCCGAACGTGAACCGCTCCTTGGCGTACTGGACGCTCATCGCCAGCGTCGTCTGGACGGTCCCGACCGCCTCGGCGGCGATCAGGGCCTGCGCGACGTACCAGGCGTCGGCTGCGACGCCGGCGTCGACAGCAAGGCGTACGCCTTGCGCGTTCTCCAGCGTCACGTGCGCCAGCGCGCGGGTGACGTCGTAGCGGACGACCTGCTCGACGGTGACGCCCTCGGCGCCGGCCTCGACCGCCGCGACCGTGCCGTCCACGCCGACGACGATCAGCAGATCGGCGCCGGGCGCGTCGGGGACGAACGCGGCGCGGCCGGTCACGCGGACCGTGTCGCCGTCGCCCTCGATGACGGGCGCGGTGGGGCGGGCGGCGCCCGGACCGTCCACGGTCCAGTTGGCCTCCAGGTCGCCCGGCGGCCGCGTGGGGATCCACACCGGTCGCAGCTCGCCGGCCGCGACCGCGGCGCAGCGCTCGTCGCCGGAGGCGTCGAGGATCGACGTCGCCGGCAACAACCCCAACAACGGGACCGGCGCCAGGACACGCCCGGTCTCCTCGGCCACGAGCATCGCGTCGAAGACGCCGAGGCCCGCGCCGCCGTGCTCCTCGGAGATCAGCAGCCCGGCCCAGCCGGCCTCGCGCGCGGCGGGCCAGAGGTCGGGCAGCTCGCCCAGCCCGTTGTCGAGCGCCTCGCGCGCCGCCTCGATCACCCTGAAGCGCGCCAGCGTCCCGCGGGCGGCCTCGCGCAGGAACTCCTGCTCGTCGGTCAGTGAGAGGTCCATCTAAGCCACCGCCTCCTTCTCCTTGGCGCGGAGCTCGGAGAACGGGATCCCCTTGTCCAGCCGCGGCTCCGGCGGCAGGCCGAGCACCCGCTCGCCGATCGTGTTGCGCAGGATCTGCTCGGTCCCGCCCGCGGACTTCAGCCCCGGCAGGAACGAGATCATGTAGGCCCACTCCGAGTCCTCGTCCAACGCGTCCGGGCCGAGGACGTCGGCGATCAGGTCGCCCGCGGCGATCGCCGCGTTGACCGTCGTCACCTTCGCCAGCCCGGACTCCGGCCCCGGGATCTGGCCCTGCTGCAGCGCGCTGAGCGTGCGGTAGCTGCCGAAGCGCAGCGCGAGCAGGTCGGTGCCGATCTCGCCCAGCGTCTTGCGCACCGCCTTGTCCCTGGCCGCGACCGGGTCGGACGCCAGCGCGCGGGCGAAGCGGTCGGCGTTGTAGCCGAAGCCCTCCGAGCCCAGGCCGATCGTCAGCCGCTCGAACATCAGGACGGTCAGCGCGGTGCCCCAGCCGTTGTCGACGCCGCCGACCACGTTCTCGGCCGGGATCCTGACGTCGTCGAAGAAGACCTCGTTGAACTCGGCCTCGCCGCTGATCTGCCGCAGACCGCGGGTGGTCACGCCCGGCGCGTTCATGTCCACGATGAACAGGGTCATGCCCTTGTGCTTCGGGACGTCCGGGTTGGTGCGCGCGAGCAGCAGGCCGTAGGACGAGAACTGCGCGTTCGTGGTCCAGACCTTCTGGCCGTTGAGCACGAACGAGCCGTCGTCCTGCACGACCGCGCGCGCCTGGACGGCGGCCAGGTCGGAGCCGGCGGCGGGCTCGCTGAAGAGCTGGCACCAGACCTCGTCGCCGTGCAGCAGCGGGCCGAGGTAGCGCGTCTTCTGCTCGTCGGTGCCGTGCGCGATCAGGCACGGGCCGAGCATGCCGAGGCCGATGACGTCGAGGATCCCCGGCACCTGCGCGCGCCCGAGCTCCTGGTTGACGATGACCTGCTCCAGCGGCCCGAGGCCCTGGCCGCCGAACTCCTGCGGCCACGTGACGCCGGCCAGCCCGCCCTCGGCCAGCCTGCCCTGCCACGCGCGCCGCGCCGCCAGGTAGGACTCGTCCTCGGCCCCGGCGCGCGTCGAACGCGCCGCGGGCGCCTCGGCCCTGTGCTGCTCGAGCCAACCCCGGACCTTCTCGCGGTACGCGGCCTGCTCGGGCGTGTCGTTGAGATCCACGCTCTCTCGCTCCTCCTGAGTTGGCTGACCAGCCAGTCGATTGGAGCGCGGACCTTACGGCACCGCCGTTGTCTCCGCGAGCGTTAGGCGAGCGCGACCTGGTCGCGGCCCGCGCCCTTGGCGCGGTAGAGCGCCTGGTCGGCGCGCTCGAGCAGGTCGCCGATCGCCTCGGAGCCGTTCCAGGACGCGACGCCGGCCGAGCAGGTCTGGCCGCCCGGCGTGACGCTGCGGAGGCGGTCGATCAGCGTGCCGGCGTCGGCCGACGCGCAGCCCGGCAGGACCACCACGAACTCCTCGCCGCCGAAGCGGGCGAGCACGTCGCCGGAGCGCAGCGTCTCGCTCCACGCGGCGCACGCGCCCTTCAGCAGCGTGTCGCCCGCGGAGTGGCCGTGGGTGTCGTTGTAGTTCTTGAAGTGGTCGAGGTCGAGCACGGCGACCGAGACCGCGGCGCCGTCGCGGCGCGCGTTGAGCAGCGCCAGGTGCAGCTCGTCGTCGAGCGCGCGGCGGTTCAGGACGCCGGTCAGCGCGTCGGTCCGCGACTGCTCGGCCAGGCGCGCGAACAGCGCGGTCCGGGCGAACGCGGTCGACGCCTCGTGGGCGAGCAGGCCGAGCAGGCGCTCGGTGCGCTCGCCGAGCACCGGGCGGTGCTCGCGCCAGAGGACCGACAGGACGCCGAGGCAGCGGCCGTCGACCATGATCGGCTGCATGACCGTCGAGCGCATGCCGTGCTCGGCGGCGACCGTCCAGCCCTCGGCGGCGGTGTCGGCGGTGAAGCGCATCGCGCGGGCGCGGTGGGCCTCGCGCGCCAGCGACTTGGTCTCGTGCTCGATCCGGATGCCGTTCCAGGCCGGGTCGGTCGCGCCGGTGACGCTCAGGACGCCGTCGCCGTCGGCGACCAACAGCATCGCCTCGGCGCCGGAGGCGACCTTGACCGCGGCGTGGCAGAGCTGGTCGCGCAGCTCGGCGTCGTCGAGGCCGCGGGCCAGGCGCGAGGTGACCTCGGCCAGCGCGGCCAGGCCCTCGGTCTCCTGGGCGCGCTCGGTCCGGCGCTCGACGCGCTCGGTGATGTCGCGCAGGAAGATGTTGAAGCGGATGCCGTCCGGGCCCGGGGTCGCGCCGATCGACAGCTCGACCGGGAACGTGGAGGCGTCGCGGTGGCGGACCGTGAACTCGGCCGGCTCGTGCGGGATGCCGTCGATGCCGTGCGTGCGCTCGGCCGTCGCGAGGTTGGCGAGGTGCTGCTCGCGGTCGGCGAGCGGCAGGATCACGTCGACCGCGCGCAGCCCGACGAGCGCGTCGCGGTCCCACCCGAGCAGGCGCTCGCAGCGGGCGTTGATCTCCAGGATGGTGGACTCGGCGTCGCAGCGCAGGAACGCGTCGGGCGAGTGCTCCAGGACCGCGCGCAGCTCGGCGTGGCGCTCGGCGGCGGCGATCGTCTGGCGGCGCACCTCGACGTGCGCGGACACGGCGGCGGCGAGCGTGCGCAGCGTCTGGCGCCCGGCGTCGTCGAGCGTCCGCGGCGTCGGGTCGATCACGCACAGCGTGCCGATCGCGTGGCCGTCGGCGGTCCGGACCGGCGCGCCCGCGTAGAAGCCGACACGGCCGCCGGTGACCAGCGGGTTGTCGGCGAAGTCGGGGTCGGCCGCGGCGTCGTCGATCACCCACGGGTCGGTGTCGGCGGCGATCGTGTGCGCGCAGAACGCGATGTCGCGCGGGTCCTGGTCGCCGTGCACGAGCCCGACGCCGGCCTTCGTCCACTGGCGGTCGGCGTCGATCAGGCTGATCGCCGCGATCGGCGTGCCCAGCAGCGACGCGGCCAGCTCGGCCAGCGCCTGGTAGGCGGGGTCGGCCTCCGAGTCCAGGAGGTTCAGCCGGCGCAGGGCCGCGAGGCGCTCGGCCTCGTTGGGCGGGATCGGAGGCAGGATCGCCATCGATCCGGGATGTCGGCATCCCGACTCCCGGCTGAACCCGGAACTGGACGTTCAGCCGATGGCGCGGAAGCCGCGGTCGAACAGCTTCTCGGCCTGTCCGCCGATGTCGGGCGAGTGCAGCAGGACGACGCCGAGGCGGCGGCCGTTGCGCTCGACGGCGGCGACCAGGCACCTGCCCGCCGCGTCGGTGAAGCCGGTCTTGATCCCGAGCGTGCCCGGGTAGTTGTCCTTCAACAGCGGGTTGTGGTTGTACAAGTACAACCTGCCGCCCTTGATCGGGAACGGCAGGACCGCGCTGCGGTGCCTGACGATCGTCGCGACGCGCCTGTTGTCGAGGATCGCGCGGGCCTCGACCGCGAGGTCGGCGGCGCACGAGTGGTTGCCGGCGTCGGTGAAGCCGCTCGGCGTCGAGTAGTGCGTGCACGTCAGGCCCATCTGATGCGCGCGCTCGTTCATCATCGCGACGAACCTCGGGACGGTCCTGGCGGTGCGCTGGGCCAGCGCGATCGCCGCGTCGTTGCCGGACGGCAGCAGCAACCCGTACAACATCGCGGAGAGCCCGACCCACTTGCCCTTGGGCAGCACGCCGACGCCGGAGCCCTGGTAGGCCAGCGCCTCCTTGGTCACCTTGACCTTGGCGCCCTGCCTGACGTTGTCGGTGACGACCAGCGCGGTCATCATCTTGGTCACCGAGGCGATCGGCAGGATCCGGGTCGGGTCCTTGCGCCACAGGATCTTCCCGGTGTCGAGGTCGAACAGCAGGCCGGCGCGGGGCTGCCTGCCGAACCTGATCTGGACCGGGTCGGGCTGGCCGGTGGTGAGCTGGAGCGTCAGCGGGCTCGTGCCCGGCGACGCGGCGACGGGGCCGTTGGAGACCTGGAGCGGCTCCCGGGGCACGCCGTTGCCCCTGGTGGTCGGGGTCGACCCGTTGGTCCCGCAGCCGGCGGCGAGCGCGGCGAGCGCCGCGGCGAGCAACGCAAGGACTATGACAACGGAACGGCGTCGCATCGGCGCGTCAGGCGGTCGTCGCCGCGTAGGTGTCGTTGCGGCGGTGCGCGAACGCCCGGATCGCCAGGAGCCCGAACGCGAACCCGCCGATGTGGGCGAAGTACGCGACCCCGCCGCCGCTGTTGCCCGGCGTCGTCAGGCCGAGCGCGCCGAGCAGCAGCTGCTCGCCGAACCAGATCACCAGGAACCACATGGCCGGGATCTCGATCAGCGTGAAGAACAGGATGATGATCACGGCCGTCAGGACGCGCGCCCGCGGGTAGAGCAGGATGTAGCCGCCGAGCACCGCGGCGATCGCGCCCGACGCGCCGATTGTCGGGACGGCCGAGTTCGGGTCGACCACGGTCTGCAGCGCCAGCGCGGCCAGGCCACCGAGCAGGTAGAAGATGATGAACTTGATCCGGCCCATCGAGTCCTCGACGTTGTTGCCGAAGATCCACAGGAACAGCATGTTGCCGCCGAGGTGCACGATCGAGCCGTGCATGAACATCGACGTGAACGCGGTCACGAGCAGCGACGGCTGGCCGGAGATGTCGCCGCACGCGATGTTCTGGCCCTGGGCGACGCACTGCTGGCCGGAGTGCGAGATCTCGTAGGGGATCCAGCCGTAGTCGATGACGCCGGAGTCCGGCGGCGCGCTGAGGATCCCACCCCTCTGCAGCACGAAGTAGACGAGCGTGTTGATGACGATCAGCGCGACCGTGACGATCGGGAAGCGCGTCGTCGGGATGTTGTCCTTAAGCGGGAACAACGGCCGGTCGTGAGGCTCGCGGGCTACCCGGCGGCGGCTGCGGCCAGCGGGCCGGTGCCCGGCTGGGGCTGCGGGACGTGCTCGTCGGCGTGGTACGAGGAGCGCACGAGCGGGCCGGCGGCGACGTGGTCGAAGCCCATCGCCATCCCGGCGGCGGCGAGCGCGTCGAACTCCTCGGGCGCCCAGTAGCGGACGAGCGGCAGGTGGTTCTCGGTCGGGCGCAGGTACTGGCCGATCGTGATGACCTGGACGCCCTTCTCGCGCAGCTGGCCGAGCGCGTCGACGATCTCGTCGTGCGTCTCGCTCAGGCCGACCATCATCCCCGACTTGGTCGTGACGGCCTCGCCGCCCATCTCCTTCGCGGTCTCCAGGACGCGCAGCGAGCGCTCCCAGGTCGAGCCGCGGCGGGCGATCGGGTAGAGGCGCGGGACGACCTCGACGTTGTGGTTGAAGACGTCCGGGCGCTCGGCGATGACCTTGGCCAGCGGCATGTCGAGGCCCTGGAAGTCCGGCGTCAGGATCTCGATCTTCGTGTTCGGCGACTGGCGCCGGATCTGGCGGATCACGCCGACGAACGCGTGCGCGCCCTTGTCGGGCATGTCGTCGCGGTCGACGCTCGTGATGACCGCGTGGCGCAGGCCCATCCGGGCGACCTGGCGGGCGACGCGCGCGGGCTCCAGCGGGTCGTTCCAGGTCGGCTTGCCGGTCTTGACGTGGCAGAACCCGCAGCGGCGCGTGCAGGTGTCGCCGAGGATCATGAACGTCGCGGTGCCGCGCTCCCAGCAGTCGCCGATGTTCGGGCAGGCCGCCTCCTGGCACACCGTGTGCAGGTTGTCGTCGGCGATCTTGGCCTTCAGCTCGCGGTAGCGCGGGCCACCCGGCATCGGGACCTTGAACCACTTCGGCTTGCGCGCCTTGATGTCCAGGACATCCGGGCCCAGGACGGTGAGCACGTCCATCCCGCCGGGGTTCGAGCGCGAGCGCGTCTTGTGCTCACGACGGGGCGTCTGCGGTTCTGCGGCCATCGCCGCCCTAGGCTATCGAGCGGCCGGGACCGGCTTGCCGGCGGCGGGTGCGGCGACGAGGCCGGGGCGGTGGCCGTGGGCGCGGATGAGGTCTGCGGAGGCGCGGGTCAGGGCGACCAGCGCGAAGGTGAAGAGCGCGAGCTGGAGCGTCGGGTGCTGCAGCACGCCGCCCTGCCAGGTCGCGGCCAGCGCGGCCGCGGCGAGGAAGACGACGTCGCCGGCCAGCGGGCCCGCGAGCAGGATCACGGTCGCGCGGCGCGGAGAGGTGGTCGGCTCGTGCAGGCACTCGCCGTCGAGCAGCAGCCGCGCGGTCGGCGCCAGCAGCAGGCGCCTGCCGATCCGGACGGACGCCAGCGGGCGGCCGCTGCCGAGCAGGACGATCACGCGCCCCTTCGTCAGCAGCAGCGCGGCGGCGGCGCGGCCGAGCTCGTGGATCAGGGCCGCGGGCAGGGTCGCCGCGACGATGACGAGGAGGATGCGAAGCGTGCCGTCCATGGCCTTCCTGAGGTCGGCGCGCCGCGCCGCGCGCTTGATCCCTCGACCGGGGGGATCAGCCGGATGTCGAGAGCGCGGCGCCCGCGCCCGCCGGCACGGCGGCCAGCGCGCGCTCCAGCGCCTGCGGGGTGACGATCCGCTGGCGGTGGCCGAGTGCGTCGGCCAGCCCGTGGGCGACCCGCGCGCGCACGCACTTCATGCGGCCGGCGCGGCCGTTCTCGCGCTCGATCGACGTCATCGCGACGCCGCCCAGGCCGCACGGGACGATCCAGGTGAACGGCTCCAGGTCGCCATCGATGTTGATGGACAACCCGTGCATCGTCACGCCGTGGGAGATGTGCAGGCCGATCGAGCCGACCTTGCGGTCGCCGACCCACACGCCGGTGAAGTCGCGGCCCTCGTGCGCGCGCCCGCGGGCGTCGAGGCCCTCCTCGCGCAGCGCGTCGACCATGACGTCCTCGAGGCGCTGCACGAACGCCATGACGTCGTCGACGGCGACGATCGGGTAGGCGACCAGCTGGCCCGGGCCGTGGTAGGTGACCTTGCCGCCGCGGTCGGTGTCGACGACGTCGATCCCGCGCTCGGCGTACCAGGCGTCGCCGAACGGCAGCTCGGCCGGATCGGAGCGCCGGCCGCGCGTGTAGACCGGCGCGTGCTCGAGCGTGAGCACGGTGTCCGGGATCGTCCCGGCCTGGCGCGCGGCGCGCACGCGGCGCTGGAGGTCGAGGGCCTCGTCGTACGGGACGTGGCCGGGAAGCTGCACGGTCCAGAGATCCACGACGTCCAGTGTACGTCGCGTGGCACACTCGGAGACCGTGTCCAAGGCCGCCGAGCAGCGCGAGGGGTTCGCCGTCTGGCGCGCACGCCTGCGCTGGCGGCTGAGCGGCGCGTGGATGTGGCCGACGTTCGCGGTCCTGGTGATCGCCGACACCATCATCTTGGCGCGGCTGCCGTTCGCGGGCGGGCGCTCGTCGTTGTGGGGGTCGTTGATCGCGGCGGGGCTCCTGAACGTCATCGTCATCGCGGTCGCGCCACGGGTCGGCGTGTTGGCGATCAGGATCCGGCGCCCGGACCTGCCGCGCGAGATCGCCGCCGACCGAGCGGGCGCGTTCGGGATCGCCGCGCTGTGCGCGCTGCTGCTGATCGGCGGGCTCGCGCACCACGGCGCGCTGCGCGACAGCGACCGCGTCGCCGCGCGGGCCGTCGGCGCGGCGCGGGTGTTCGCCGCCCACCGCGCGCCCGCGCGCTACCTGCCGCTGCATGGCGAGGACACGTGGCGGCCGGCGCCGGACGTCTTCCGGACCTGCTGGTCGGGGCCGAACCCGACGAGGGACTTCTGCGTGATCGTGCGGATGGACGAGCCCGTGCCGATCAAGACGGTCGACCCGGATCAGCGGCCGAACGCGACGATCGCCGGCGCCGACAACCCGGGCCGCATCGGCGGCTGATCCGCGCCTGTCAGCCCACTGACCTTTAGGCCCCGAACGTTACGGCCGATGGGTCCCCCGGATGCGCTTCTTGCGGGCTTTTGCTGCGGCGGCTGGGGCTTCGGGCTCCATCATCGCCGCGGGCGGGATCATCCTCGCCCTGGTCTCCGCGGGCATGGCCTTCCACGGCTGGCCCGGGATGCGCGTGCCTGTGGGCGCGGGCGCGACCGAGCTGGCCCAGGACTCCGGCGGCGCGAGCAGCGTCGCCAGGACGCGCACTGCCGCGGTCGGGGCTGAGGCGGCCGCGGCGAGCGTGTCGACGCTGCCGGCGGTGCCGGTCACATCGCGCCACGCCGTCCCGACGCGCCGGACCGCGCGCCATCACGCTTCGTCCCACACCGCGCCGTCGCCCAGCAGGTCCGGCGACCACGCGCCCACCGCTCCGGCCGGCGCACCGTCCAACGCGCCGGCCGCGAGCAACGGCCCCGCCGACACGACCGCGTCGCCCCGCGCGACCGACGACGCGCCGTCGTCCTCGTCGAGCACCGCCGCCGCGCCCACCCCGAGCACGCCGGCGACGACGACCCCCTCGACACCCTCCACGCCTTCGACCCCGACGACGCCGACCGCCCCTCCGGTCGCGACGACGATCACCGCGACCGCCGGCCAGGCCGTCGCCGGGACGACCCAGGCCGCCGGCCAAGCCGTCAGCAACACCACCGCAGCCGCGGGCCAGGCCCTCCAGCCCGTCTCCCCGGCCGCCGCGGGCACCGTCACCGCCGCCGGTGACGCCATCGGCCAGACCGTCACCGGCGTCGGCCAAGCCGTCGGCGGCATCCTCGGCGGCCTCGGCTCCGCCCCCAAGAAGTAGCACTACTCCGCCGCGCCGGACGCGCAGCGCTCCGCGGCCGCGGAGCCGCTCCCGACGCGGCTACTCGGCGGGCGCGGCGAGGCGCTCGCGCAGCGCGGCGAGCAGCTCGGTGGCGTCGCCGGCCGACGCCAGCCCGGAGGCGAGCGCGAGCGTCAGCGTGGCGAAGCGGTGGACGGTCACGGCGCCGTCGCGGGCCGACGGTCGGGCGATCACGGGGCCGAGGGTCAGCGTCAGCGCGGGGCGGCGCGCGCTCGCCCGGCGGTTCTCGCCGAGGAGCACGAGCGGTTCCTCCGGCGCGACGATCGCGCATTCGCCGAAGCCGCTGAGCAGGTCGGCGCAACGGGCGGCCACCTGGTCGGCGATCGGCGAGCCCCGGTCCAACGACGCCAGCGCGACCTCGATCGACATGGTGTGGTCGGGTGCGCCCAGCGCGCGGCGGTCGCGGACCTGCGCGAGCGGGAGCGCCGCCGCCACGATCGCCCCGGCGTCCGGCAGCGCAGCCGCCTCCAGCGTCGCGGCGTACGGCACGTGCCGGTCCGCGCCGCTGACCCGGACGACGCGCCCGCCCAGCGCGGCGGCCAGCGTCGCGCCGACGCCGCCGTGCGGCCAGCCCTCCTCGGCGATCACCGCGCGGCCGTTCGCGCCCCGGACCGCGGTCGCGACGGTCTCCAGGTCCAGCGGGCGCAGCGTGCGGAGGTCCACCACCGTCGCCTCGACGCCGTGCTCGTCCGCCAACACGGCAGCGGCCGCGAGCGCCTCGCCGACCATCCGCGACGCGGCGATCAGCGTCACGTCGCCGCCCGCGCGCCGGACCGCCGCGCGCGCGACGTCATCGACCACACCAACATGCTCGCCCGTCGAGTTGTACAACTGCACATGCTCCAGGACGACCGTCGGCTCGTCGGTCTCGGTTGCCGCCCAGCGCAGCATCCCGTAGGCGTCGGCGACGCTCGCGGGCGCCAGCACGCGCAGCCCCGGGACGTGGTGCAGCAGCCCTTCGACGTTGGCGGAATGCACTGGCCCCAGCCGCGCGCCCGCGCCCTGCGGCACGCGCAGGACGAGCGGCGCCCGCAGCGCGCCGCCGCTCATCGGCCCGGCGGCCGCAAGTTGATGGACGACCTGGTCGAAGGCCAGCGGCAGGAACGCGGCGGTCGTGATCTCGACCACCGGGCGCAGCCCGGCCAGCGCCGCGCCGATCCCGAGCCCGACCAGCGCCGCCTCCGCGCTCGGCGCATCCCGGACACGCTCCGGGCCGAAGGCCTCCAACAACCCGGCCGTCACGCCATAGGCGCCGCCGTGTGCGCCGATGTCCTGGCCGAGCAACAGCACGCGCTCGTCGGCGGTCATCGCATCGCGCAGCGCGCGGCCGAGCGCCTCCCGGTAGGTGACGCTCACAGCGCGCTCGCCAGCGGTTCCGGGGAGGCGCGCGCGAACGCGACGGCGGCGTCGATCACCCTGGCGACCTCCGCCTCCAGCTCCGGCTCCGGATCTTGTCCTACAACATCGACCGACCGCCGGATCAGCGCCTCGACCAGCAGCGGCCGCCGCTCCGCGCGCACCCGCGCGACCGCCTCGCCGACGACGCGCGCGACCGCGCCGGCGTCCATCCCGTCGCAGCGCAGCCCCGCGACGCCCGCCGCCGCGCTGCGCTCGAACAGCTCGGTCCGGGCCGGCGGCGGGCCGGGCGCGGCGACGTCGCGCGTCACCAGGAACACCACCGGCAGCTCCCACATGGCGGCCAGCGCCAGCGTCTCGCCCACGACGCCCTGCGCGGTCGCGCCCGCCGTCATCTGGCACAGCGCGAGCCGCCCGCTCAGCGCCACGCCCGCGGCGACCGGCGCGTGCCCGCCCGGGATGCCCCAGCCGCCGAGCACGCCGTGAGCGACATCATGCACATGGGTCGCGCCACCGCGCCCGCCGGAGCACCCGTCGACGCGCCCCAGCAGCTCCGCCATCACCGGCTCCGCCGGCCCGCCGCGCGCGAGCACCCACGGGACCGCCCGGAACGTCGTCAGCACCGCGTCGCCGTCGTCGAGCACCGACGCCGCGCCGGCGATCACCGCCTCCTCGCCGCGGCACGAGTGCAGGAACCCCGCGATCTCGCCGCCGCCGTGCAGCTCCAGCGCGCGCTCCTCGAAGCGCCGCAGGAGCAGCATCGTGGGGAGGAGGGGATGGCCGGGCATCGCGGGCCACGAGACTACCCGCGACGCCCGGCCGAGCGGGGGGTCAGAGGAGCGTGACCACCGACTTCACCTCGGTGTAGAGCTCGAGCGCCTCGGCGCCCATCTCGCGGCCCCACCCGGATTCCTTGTAGCCGCCGAACGGCAGCGCCGCGTCGAACACGTTGTAGCAGTTGATCCACACCGTGCCCGCACGCAGCGCCCTGGCGGTGCGGTGGGCCTTCGCGAGGTCCTTCGTCCAGACGCCGGAGGCCAGCCCGTACGACGTCGCGTTGGCGTCCGGCGGCAGGCCGCCCTTCTCGAACGGCCGCACGGTCACGACCGGGCCGAAGATCTCCTCGGCCTCGACCTTCATCTGCGGGTTCGTGCCCGCCAGGACCGTCGGCTCGACGAAGTAGCCGCGGTCGCCGTGGCGTTTGCCGCCGGTGACGGTCTCGGCGCCCTCGGTCTCGCCGGAGGCCAGGAAGCCGCAGACGCGGTCCAGCTGCTCCTGGGAGACGAGCGGGCCCATCTGCGTCGCCGGGTCCAGGCCCGGGCCGACCTGGATCGACCTGGCGTGGTCGGCGACGCCGGAGACGACGTCGTCGTAGATCGACTCCTCGACGAACAGCCGCGAGCCGGCCGCGCAGCACTGGCCGTGGTTGAAGAAGATCGCGTTGGCGGCGCCGGGGATCGCGGTCTCCAGGTCGGCGTCGGCGTAGACGACGTTCGGCGACTTGCCGCCGAGCTCCAGCGAGACCTTCTTGAGGTTGCCGGCCGCGGCCTGCAGGATCAGCCGGCCGACCTCGGTCGAGCCGGTGAACGCGACCTTGTCGACGTCCGGATGGGCGGCCAGCGGCGCGCCGGTCTCCTCGCCGTAGCCGGTCACGACGTTGACGACGCCGGGCGGGACGCCGGCCTCGAGGCAGATCTCGCCGAGCCGGAGGGCGGACAGCGGCGTCTGCTCGGCGGGCTTGAGGACGACCGTGCAGCCGCACGCCAGCGCGGGGCCGAGCTTCCAGCAGGCCATCAGCAGCGGGAAGTTCCACGGGATGATCTGGCCGACGACGCCGACGGGATCGTGCAGCGTGTAGGCATGCCACTCGGCGCCCGGCATGTAGGGCACGGAGATCTGCAGCGTCGACCCGCCGTGCTTGTTGGTCCAGCCCGACATGTAGTGGAACAGGTCGGCGGCGAGCGGGACGTCGGCGGCCTTGGCGACGGCCAGCGGCTTGCCGTTGTCGAGCGTCTCCAACGTGGCGAGCTCGTCGCCGTGCTCGAGGATCAGGTCGCCGATGCGGTGGATGACGCGGCCGCGGTCGGCGGGGCTCATGCGCCGCCACGGGGAGTCCGGGGCGAACGCCGCGCGCGCGGTCTTGACGGCGCGGTCGATGTCCTCGCTCGAACCGCGCGGGACCGAGGCCAGGACGTCGCCGGTGGACGGGTCGAGGGTCTCGAAGGTCTGGCCGGATGCGGCGGGGACCCAGTCCGCGCCGATGAGCATGCGGTGCTCGCGGGTGACGAAGTCGCGTGCGTGCTGGTCGATGGTGGCGTCGAGCGCCATGATCTCTCCTCCTGCTGCTTTGGGGTTGGCGCGAACGTACGCGCAGGGGGGTTGCAACTCGGTTGCGACGGGCGTAGAAACGGTGTCGCGGTGACGACGAATCCCTGGGTCGCGATCCCCTCGACGGGCGATCGGCGCCGGAGCGCGCTGGCCTTGGCGCGGGCGCACGACGCGGTGCTCGGCGAGGGCGCCGAGCCGGGGCCGGAGCTGCGCGGCGTGATCGTGGACTCGTGGCGGCGCTGCCGCGCGGCGGGCGTCGACGTTGTTGGTGGCCTTGCTCCGGTGATGTTCGGTGGCGACGAGGCGGGGGAGCGCTGGTCGTCCTCGCCGCTGGCCGCGGCCGAGGGCGTGTTGAGGTCGTTGCTCGACGACGTCCGGGCCGAGGGCGAGCAGGTCCTGCTGGTGTGCGACGCCGACGGGACGCTGCTGTGGATCGACGGCGACGAGCGCATGATCGAGCGGGCCAGCGGCGTGAACCTGATGCGCGGCGCGCGCTGGAGCGAGAGCGCGGCCGGGACGAACGCGATGGGCACCGCGCTGGCGGTCGACCACTCGCTGCAGGTGTTCAGCGCCGAGCACTTCGCGGCGCCGGTGCACGGGTGGACGTGCAGCGCCGCGCCGTTGCACGATCCGGTGACCGGCGAGGTCGTTGGTGTCCTCGACCTGTCCGGGCCGTTGCAGACGGCGCATCCGCACTCGCTCGCGCTGGTGACCGCGGCGGCGCGGATGGTCGAGGGCGTGCTGGCGCGCGAGGCGGCGGCCCGCGCCGAGGCGGCGCGCGAGGACGCCGCGTTGCGCGGCGCGTTCCCGCTGGCCGTGCCGCGCCCCGGGTTGAGAATGCGCGCTTTGGGGCGCGACCGCGCCGAGGTCGAGGTGTCCCGTGGTGAGACGGTCACGCTCTCCCGTCGCCACTCCGAGTTGTTGGTGCTGTTGGCGCTGCGCCCCGAGGGCATGACCGCCGAGGAGGTCGCGATCGCCACCCACGGCGACTTCGGCAAGCCCGTGACCGCCCGCGCCGAGCTGTCGCGCCTGCGCCGCATCCTCGGCCACCGCCTCCTCGCCGAGCCCTACCGCCTCGACGCGCTCGCCCGCGCCGACTTCCTGACCGCGCAGGAACGCGTCGCGGACGACGCCTCCGGCCTCGACGCGCTGCTCGACGCCTACCCCGGCCCGCTGCTGCCGCGGTCCGAGACGCCGCTGATCGCCGAGGCGCGCGAGGCGCTGGACTTCCGGGTCCGCCAAGCCGTCCTGCGCTCCGGGAGCGCGAACCACCTTCACCGCTGGGTCCACTCGGCCGCCGGTCGCGACGACCTCGAAGCCTGCCGCCGCCTCCTGGCGGCGTTGCCCGAGGACGACGACCGGCGCCCAGCGGCCCTGTCCCACCTCCGCCGCCTGGTCCAGGACACGCGCTGACGCGTATCCCGGGGCATGCTCCGCTACGAGGTCCCGTGCGACGCGCCGGACGCAGCGTGGGCGCTGCTCGCGCAGCCGGGGCGGTGGCACGAGTGGGCGCCGCATGTCCGCGGCGCGTGGGGGCTGGGTGAGCCAGAGGTGGAGATCGGGCGCAGTGGGTTCGTCCGGCTGGTGGGCGTCGTGCCGGTCCCGGCCAAGATCATCAACAAGGGCACCCGCTCGTGGACGTGGCGCGTCGGCGGCGCCGTGACGATGGACCACGTCGTCACGCCGGACACCCTGACGATCACCCTCTCCGCACCGCCGCCGCTCGAGCGCGCCCTCGGCGCCGCCTACGGCCCGGTGATCCGCCTCATGCTGCGGCGGCTCAGTCGAACTGCGACGGCTCGGCCACGGCCCACTCGTACAGGAAGTCCTGCGGGCTGAGGCGGTCGAGGTCGCGGATCAGCGCCTCGTGCATGCGGCGGCGCTGGCGGGGCGTGCAGTCCCAGAACAGGATGCCCTCGCCCTGGTCGAGGTCGACGACCTCGATCGAGTCGCGCTCCACCAGGACCTCGTAGCGGGCGCGAGCCTTCATGGCGCGGTGACGGAGTCCAGTGCGGCGTCGCCCTCCAGCAGCCGGCCGTCGGGGATCCAGACGGTCGGCACCTCGGTCACACCGCGCGCGACCGCCAGTGCGGTCGCGGCCGTCAGCTCCCGCTCGACCGCCGCGCGCTCCAGCGCCTGCAGCACGGCGCGCGGGTGCATCTCGCACGCGCTCGCCGCGATCAACACCATGTCGGTGTCGCTCAGGTCGGCCCCGCCGGCATACGCCTGGCGGAACGCGGCCAGCGAGAACGCGACGACGCGCCCGATCGACTTGGCGTACGTCGCGGCGCGCAGCGCGGTCTCGCTCGCGAAGCCCTCCGGCGGCCAGCGGACCGCCTGCAGCGAGCGCGCGCCGGCAACACGGACAACATCCTCCTGCGCGGCCTCGCGCTCGGCGGCGCAGCGGAAGCCGTCGTCCCAAGCGCGCGGCGCGCGGATCGGGATCCACTCCGCGGCGAACGGCAGCGTCGCGAGCACGCGCTCGGCCGCGAGGTACGCGACCGGCGAGGCGAAGTCGAAGTAGAAGGCCGCGCGCTCCGGCTCCGGCGGCGCGCCGGCGTCCTCGTCGCCGTCGCCGCCGTGCTGCGTGACCTCCAGGCCGCCCATCAGGTCCTACAACTAGCCGTGGATGAGCCAGCCGTCGGCGGCGCGCGCCGCCTCCATCACGCCTTCCGACAGCGTCGGATGGCCGTGGATCATCCTCGCGACCTCGGGGTAGCCGCCCTCCAGGAGCTTCACGTTGACGAGCTCCTGGATCAACTCGGTGGCCTTGGTCCCGACGATGTGGCCGCCGAGCATCTCGCCGTACTTCTTGTCGCCGACGATCTTGATGACGCCGGTGCGGTCGCCGTAGACCGTGCCCGCGCCGACCGCGCCGTACTGGACCTTGCCGACCGTGACGTCGTAGCCCTGCTCCTTGGCCTGCGCCTCGGTCAGGCCGAAGCTCGCGACGTTCGGCGTGCAGAACGTGGCGCGCGGGATGTCGAGGTAGGAGATCGGGTGCGTCCTCAGGCCCGCGGCGTCCTCGACCGCGATGACGCCCTCGTCGGACGCCTTGTGCGCCAGCGCGGGGCCGGGCACGAGGTCGCCGATGGCGTACACCTTGGGCTTGCTCGTCCTCATCGCGCCGTCGACCTTGATCAGGCCGGCGTCGGTCAGCTCGATGCCGTCGAGGCCGAGCGCCGCGACGTCCGGGCCACGGCCCGCGGCGATCACGACGTAGTCGTAGTTGCCGGTGTCGGCGGCGTCGAAGAAGGTGTTGGTCTTGATCTCGATGCCCTGCTTCTTGAAGCCGCGGTTGGCGGCCTTCGAGATGTCGGCGTCCTCGGTCGGCAGCACGCGGTCGAGGCCCTCGTAGAGCGTGACCTGCGTGCCGAGGCGCTGGTAGGCCGAGGCGATCTCCGTGCCCGACGCGCCCGCGCCGATGACCGCGAGCGTCCCGGGCAGCTCGTTCAGCGCCCACGCCTCCTCGGTCCCGATGACGTTGGCGCCGTAGTCCAGGCCGGGCAGCGGCTTGCGGACCGAGCCGGTCGCGAGCACGACGCCCTTGTTGGCCGTGTAGACCGTGTCGCCGACCTTGACGCCGCCGTCGGGCGTCAGCGACGCCTCGCCGGAGATGACCTCGATGTTGTTCTTGGTGAACAGCCCCGACACGCCGCCGGTCAGCGTCGTGATGACCTTCCTGCGGCGCTCGCCGATCGCGCCGAAGTCGACGGTCGGCTCGGTGCCGTTGAGGTTGATCCCGAACTCGCCCGCGTCGCGGACCTCGGAGAGGATGTCGGCCGAGCGGAGGACCGCCTTGGCCGGGATGCAGGCGTAGTTCAAGCAGCGGCCGCCGACGACGTCGTCGCGCTCGATCACCGCCGTCTTCATCCCGAGCTGCGCGGACCGCACGGCGGCGACGTAGCCGCCGGGTCCCGAACCGATGACGATGACATCGAACGTCGTGTCGGACATGACTCGCAATGTAGCGAACGGGTGGTCGGACCCTACGCCCGGTCGGGTGTGCCGTTCAGGCGGTGCGCGCGGGCGGGATCTGGAGCCGGGCGAGGACCCGCACCAGCTTCCAGAACAACGCGCCCGCGGGGAGCATCACGGCGAGGCTGAGCGCGACGTCGCCGACCGACGAGGCGCGCAGCAGGAACAGGAAGAAGAAGACGACCAGGACCGCCAGCAGGATCTGGAACAGCAGCACCGCGAGGTAGCGCTTGTTCCACATCCCGTAGGCGGCGGCGAACATCAGCGCGCAGTAGACGAGCAGCGTCCCGGCGCCGCCCCTGCCGCTGTGGCCGGTGATCGCGAGCACGAGGTTGACGAGGCCGAGCGCGATCGCGGTCGCGGTGGCGATCTGCAGCGGCAGCGGGCGGACGCCCTCTGGGATCGGCTCGAGCGTCGCCTGGATCTCGGCGGTGCGCTCCTCGGAGGACTTGCGCGGCCTGCGCGCGCCGGGCGGCCCGATCTCCAGCGCGTGGGCGAGCTGGCGGGTGACGCGCTCGGGGTCTTCGGCCTCGGTGATCGCCCGGACGACCGCGACGCGGTTGGCGCCCGCGAGCATCACCGGGTCGATGGTGTCGGTGTCGACGCCGCCGATCGCGAACCACGGGAGCGTCGCGTTGAGCGCGGCGTAGGTGACGAGGTCGGGGCCGACCGCGGGGCGGCCGGGCTTGGTCGGCGTCGTGTGGACGGGGCCGACGCCGATGTAGTCGGCGCCCTGCTCGTGGGCGGCGTCGACCTGCTCGGGCGAGTGCGTGGAGAGCCCGACGAGCGCGTCCGGCCCCGCGATCCGGCGTGCCTCGGCGACGGGCGTGTCGTCCTGGCCGACGTGGACGCCGTCGGCGCCGGTGGCCGCCACGAGGTCCGGGCGATCGTTGATGATGAACAACGCGTCGGCGACCTCGCACCACTCGCGGGCGACCTGCGCCGCCTCGAGGATCTCGGCGTCGGTGGCGTCCTTGCAGCGCAGCTGGAAGATGTCGACGCCACCGCGCAGCGCGGGGGCGAGCACGCTCTCGAGGTCGCGCCCGCCCGGCCGGGCGTCGCTGACGAGGTACAGCCGCGCGGCGGCGAGCCGCCGGCGACGGCGCTGGAGCAGGGACGACGTCATTCGGCGCGTCAGTGTGGCAACTGACGGCACGGTCGCGCGCGGCGATACGCTCGACAGGGCGTGACGAAGCAGCTCCCGCATGCGGACGTGGCCGTTGTCGGCGGTGGGGTCATCGGCCTCGCCGTCGCCTGGCGTGCGCGCCAGCGGGGGCTGGAGGTCGTGCTGGTCGAGCGTGAGGCGTCGCTCGGCCGGGGCGCGTCGTATGCCGCCGCCGGGATGCTGGCGCCGGTCGGCGAGGCCGACCCGCAGGAGCGCGCGCTGCTGGCGCACAACCTGGAGAGCGCGCGGCGGTGGTCGTCGTTCGCCGACGAGCTGCGCGATGTCACCGGGGTCGACGTGGGCTACCGGACCTGCGGCGCGCTGCTGGTCGCGCGCGACGCCGACGAGGCGTCGCACGTGGAACGCGAGCGCGAGCAGCGCGAGCGGCTGGGGCTGCGCGTCGAGCGCCTGCTCGGGAGCGAGGCGCGGCGCCGCGAGCCCGCGCTGGCGCCGGGCGTCCGGCTCGCGCTGGAGCTGCCGGACGACCACGCGGTCGAGCCGGCGCGCGTCGTCGCGGCGCTCGCGGAGGCGTGCAGGCGTGCGGGTGTGGAGATCGTCACGGGACGGGAGGTATCGGACCCACGTTCGATTCCCACCGAACGCGTCGTCCTCGCCGCCGGCGCGTGGTCCGGCGCCCCGGTCCGGCCGGTCAAGGGCCAGGCCCTGCGGCTGCGCGACCCCGCGGGTCCCGGGCTGTGCGACCACGTCCTGCGCTTCGAGGGCGGCTACCTCGTCCCGCGCGGCGACGGGCGCTACTACCTCGGCGCGACGGTGGAGGAGCAGGGCTTCGACACGTCGGTCACCGCGCTCGGCGTCTACGAGCTGCTGCGCGAGGCCGCCGAGGTGATCCCGGGCGTGCTGGAGCTGGAGATCGAGGAGGCGTTCGCGGGCCTGCGCCCCGGGACGCCCGACAACGCGCCGATCGTCGGGACCGACCCGGCCGACGAGCGCATCGTCTGGGCGACCGGCCACTTCCGCAACGGGATCCTGCTGACGCCGCTGACCGCCGAGCTCGTCGCCGACGAGCTGACCGGCGGGCGGCCCGACCACGCGCTCCGGCCGGAGCGCTTCGCCGTGGGGGCGACCACATGATCTACGTCAACGGGGAGCCGTCGGATGCCGTCGCGCCCGGCGCGAGCGTCAGCGAGTTGTTGGAGGCCTTGGACGTCCCGGACCGCGGGGTCGCGGTGGCGGTCGACGCGGAGGTCGTGCCGCGGTCCGAGTGGTCGACGTTCGCGGTCGACGACGAGGCGCGGGTGGAAGTGCTGATCGCGGTTCAGGGAGGATGACGGGCAGCATGCGCATCGCAGGGGTGGAGTTCTCATCGCGGTTGATCCTCGGCACGGGCGGGTTCCCGCGGCTGGAGACGCTGGCGGAGGCGATCAGGGCGTCGGGGACCGAGATGGTCACGGTCGCGCTGCGCCGGATCGACCCGGGGGCGCGCGGGTCGCTGGTCGACGTGCTGGATGCCGCGGGCGTGCGCGTCCTGCCGAACACCGCCGGGTGCTACACGGCGCGCGACGCGGTGCTGACCGCGAAGCTCGCGCGGGAGGCGTTCGACACCGAGTGGGTCAAGCTGGAGGTCATCGGTGACGAGCGGACATTGCTCCCGGACGCAGTCGAGCTGGTGGCCGCGGCGGAGCAGTTGGTGGACGAAGGCTTCGTGGTCCTGCCGTACACGACCGACGACCCGGTCCTGGCCAAGCGCCTGGAGGACGTCGGTTGCGCGGCGATCATGCCGCTGGGCTCGCCGATCGGCTCCGGCATGGGGATCAACAACGCCTACAACCTGCGCCTGATCCGCGAGCAGACCGCGCTGCCGGTGATCCTCGACGCGGGCGTCGGGACGGCATCCGATGCGGCCTTGGCGCTGGAGCTCGGGTGCGACGCGGTGCTCTGCGCGTCCGCGATCTCCCGCGCCGAGGATCCCGTCGCGATGGCCCGCGCGATCCGGCTGGCGGTCGAGGCCGGCCTGCTGGCCCGCAGCGCCGGGCGGATCCCGCAGCGCCTGCACGCGACGGCGTCGACCGCCGAGGACGGCGTCGCCGAGTTCGTCCACCCTTCGGACCCCGCGCGGCCTCTGCAGTGAGCGGGCACGCGGAGCTGGTCGACGGGTTCCAGGCGGCGCTCGTCGGCCGCGACCGCAGCGCGTTCGCGAGCGTGTGCGCGCTCGACGTCCATTACGAGGACCCGCTGACCGGTCCGGCCCTGCGCGGCTGCGACGCGCTCGGCGACCACGCCGCGAGGCTCTGGGTCGCGGTCCCCGACGCGGCCGTCGAGACCGCCGGCGAGCGCCTGACCGACGGCCGCTACGTCGCCGCGCCGGTGAAGCTGACCGGCACCCACACCGGCGAGCTGCCCAACTTCCCGGTGACCCGCAAGAGGTTCTCCGTGCACGCCGTCCTCTACTGCGAGCTCGACCCCCCGCGCGAGCGCCTCTGGCGCGTCCGCGCCTTCTTCGACCTCTACGACGCCTCCGTCCAACTCGGCATCCTGCCCGCCCACGGCGGCATGGGCGAACGCGCCCTCATGATGCTCCGCGGCTTCGGATTGCGCGCACGCGGCTGAACCGCGATGCTGCGCCGATGCTGGCGGGCGAGCTGTACGACGCGATCGGGACGGACTACGGCGGCTTGCGCCGTGCGGACCCGCGGCTCGCGCGGGTCATCTGGGCTGGGTTCGGCGATGCCGAGACGGTCCTGAACGTCGGCGCTGGGACCGGGAGCTACGAGCCGCCGGACCGGCGGGTCGTCGCGGTCGAGCCCAGCGCGGTGATGCGGGCGCAGCGGCCGCGGGGTGCGGCGCCGTGCGTCGCGGCGAGCGCCGAGGCGCTGCCGTTCGACGACGACGCGTTCGACGTCGTGATGAGCGTGCTCAGCGATCATCACTGGTCGGACTGGGCGACCGGGCTGCGCGAGTGCGCGCGCGTCGGGCGCCGGGTCGTGCTGTTCAACTGGGACAACGCGGAGGTCCGGCGCTTCTGGCTGGTCACCGACTACGTGCCCGAGTTCATCACCTACTCGCAGCGCGGCCCGTCGCTGGGCGAGCGCGCCCGGACCTACCTGGCGCCGGACGCGACGCTCACGCCGGTCCCGATCCCGTGGGACGTGCAGGACGCGTTCTTCCACGCCCACTGGCGCCGGCCGGAGGCCTACCTGGACCCGGCGGTGCGCGCCGCGACGTCGGTCTGGTCCAAGCTGCCGGCCGACGCCGAGCCGCGCGCGGTCGCCGCGCTGCGCGCCGACCTGGAGTCCGGCGCCTGGGCGGCGCGGCACGGCGACATCATGGACGTGGACGCGCTCGACGTCGGCGCGCGCCTGGTCGTGGCGGAGACCGCGTCGTGAGCCCGGAGCAGGCCGACCCGCCGCGTGAGCCGCCGCGCAGCGGCGGGCTCTACGGGACGGTGCTCGTCCTGGCGGTGATCATCGCGCTGACGAAGTCCGGCAGGGCGTCGGCGGACATCGTGCTCGGCGGCGTCCTCGTCACCAGCTTCGTGTTCTGGATCGTCCACGTCTACGCCGACACGCTGGCCTCGCGCGTCGAGTTCCCGGCACGGTCGTGGCTGGACATCGCGGGCGAGCACGCCAGCGAGGAGATCGGGATCCTCGAGGCGGCGATCCTGCCCTCGATCCCGCTGATCCTCGGCGTCGCCGGCATCCTGGACCGCAAGGCGGCAGGCTGGGCGGCGATCGGCATGGGCCTCGTCGGCCTCTTCGGCTGGGGCGTCGCCGTCGGCCGCGCCCTCGGCTACCGCCGCGCCAGCCCGATCCTCTTCGGCTTCCTCAACGTCGCGCTGGGCGGGCTGATGGTCGGCCTGAAGGTGCTCGTCCACTAGTTGAGGACGACGGCTCCGCGGTCGCGCGCCGCTTGGGCGGCGGGTGGGAGGTCCGGGAAGAAGGGCGTCCAGCGGAGGTCGAGCTTCTTGAGGTTCGGTGGGAGCTCGGGCAGGGCGCGGAGCGGGTTGGCGCGGAGGTCGAGGACGTCGAGGCGGTCGAGCGCCGCGATGCTCGCCGGGAGCTCCTGGAGCTGGTTGTCGCGGAGATCCAGGTGGCGCAGCGAGGCGAGGCCGGCGATCGTCCCGGGCAGCTCGGTCAGGCCGTTGCCGCGGGTGTGGAGCTCGCGGAGGTCCTTGAGCGCGCCGAGCGCGGGCGGGAGCGAGGTGATGGCATTGCCTTGGATGCGCAGCTCGACCAAGGACGACAACTCGCCGATCCACTCCGGAAGCGCTTCCAGTTTGTTGTCGTCGATCCCCAGGTACTCCAGCGCGCCCAGCGCCCGGACCGCCTCCGGCACCGCGTCCAGCGCGTTCTCGCCGAGGTAGAGGATCCGGAGCGACCCCGGCAGCGGCGGCACGTCGCGCAGCGCGTTGTGAGCCACATCGAGAGTCATAAGGGACGTCAAGCGCTCCACGTCGCGCGGGAGCTCCCGCAGCTCCATCTCCGCCGCGACCAACCGCAACAACTCGCTGCGCGCCCACACCTCCGGCGCGATCGCGCGCTGCCCGCGGAGGTCGAGCGCGGCGCCGCTCACTTCGCGACGACGGTCAGCTTCCCGGTCATCCCCGGGTGCAGCGTGCACTCGTACTTGATCGTCCCGGCCCTCGTCGGCGTGATCGAGAACGTCCCCTTGTGCCCGAACGTGTCCGACTGGAACCTCGCGCCCGAGTCGGCCTTGACGTCGTGCGGGACCGACTCGTCGTCGACCCACGTCACCTTCTGGCCGACCGTCACCTGCGCGTGGTCGGGGTGGAAGCGCAGGCCCTTCATCGAGATCTGCTCGCCCGGCTTCAGCACGGTCGCCTTTCCGTTGCCGCCGCCCGAGCCGCAACCCGCGGCGACAACCAACAACGACAACAACGCGAACAGGAGCAGGACAGCGCGGCGCATCCTCAAGACCCTACGAGACCGCGATCCGCACCGGCGCGTGGTCGCTCAGCGCGCCCGGGTCGAGCACCTCCACCTCGGCGCCCTCCAGGCCCCGCCCGAGGAACCGGTCGATCCCGCCGCCGCCCAGGTCCGTGAACCCCTCGACCCGCGGGTCCTCGACGTTCGCGTCGCCCCCGAGCAGCGCCGGCGCGCCCCGCGCCCACCCGGCCAGCGCGCCGCCCGCGCGCCCCATGTCGGACTGCGCGCGCCGCGCCCTCGTCGACGCGTGCACGTTCCCGACCCACAGGCCGCCGTCCAACTCAACCGCGTGCACGTAGCGCCGCTCCGGCCACCACCGGATCAGCGCTGTCGCGTGCCGCCCGATCGCGCCGCCGCCCGGCCGCACCAGGATCGCGTTCGCGCCGCCGCCGTTGGACTTGATCAGGTCCGGCCGCCGCTCCGCCGCCCAGCGCCGCGCCGCCGCGCCGAAGTTGCGCGACGTCAGCACCGCCCGCGCCTCGGCGCCGCACACGCGCGCGAGCGGTCCCGGCCACCACGGCGGGACCTCCTGCAGGAGCGCGACGTCCCACTCCCACGCGGCGAGGGTCGAACCGAACTCCTCCAACAACGACCGCGGGGTGTCAGGGACCGAGCGGCCGTGGAACAGGTTCCAGGTGATGACGCGCACAGCGTCCTATGATGCCCCGCTCGCCCATGCGCCACCTGCTGACCGGAACCGAGCTCACCTCCGACGACCTCCACGCGATCCTCGATCGCGCCGCGGCGCTGAAGCTCGCGCCGCAGTCCTCCAGCGTGCTGGACGGCCGGACGGTCGCACTGATCTTCCAGAAGCCGTCGACCCGCACGCGCGTCAGCTTCGAGGCCGGGATCGTCGAGATGGGCGGCCACCCGCTGGTCATCCGCGACGGCGACCTGCAGCTCGGCCGCGGCGAGTCCCTGCGCGACACGGCGCGCGTGCTCGGCCGCCACGTCGCGGCGGTCGGGGTCCGGACGCACGCCGACAGCGAGCTGGAGGGCCTGGCCGCCGAGGACCAGCTGCCGGTCTTCAACATGCTCACCCAGAACGCGCACCCGTGCCAGGTGCTGGCCGACCTGCTGACGCTGCGCGAGGGCTTCGGCGGGCTCGACGGCCTCAAGTTGGTGTACGTGGGCGACGGCAACAACATGGCCCGCTCGCTGTACGACATGGGGTCGATCGCCGGGCTGGACGTCGTGTGCTCCACGCCGCCCGAGTTCTCGCTCGACGGCGTGACGACCGTCCACGACCCGCGCGAGGCGGTCGCCGGCGCGCAGGCGATCTACACCGACGTCTGGGTCTCGATGGGCGACGAGGACACCGCCGACGCCCGCCGCGCCGCCCTCGGCCCCTACCGGATCGACGACGCGCTGCTCGACGCCGCGGCACCGGGCGCGGTCGCGCTGCACTGCCTGCCGGCACACCCCGGCGAGGAGATCACCGAGTCCGTGCTCTACGGCGACCGCCAGCGCATCTGGGACCAGGCCGAGAACCGTCGCCACGCGCAGAAGGCGATGCTCGAGTGGCTCCTCGGCGCCCTGTAAAGCGCTGAACGCCCCAGAACGGGCGCGGGCCGCACTTCCCAGTGGGTCGGTGTGTGGGTTCCGGGAAATGTCGGCCCGCGTGGCCCGTTGCTGGACCCGTGTGGGGATGTCGCACCACCTGGAACGTGGTGCATCGCCAGAACTTGCGCCAACCCGTTGGCGTTTGTGGGTAGGGTCGGCGCCATGTCGCCGCAGCCCAGGAAGCCCGCCGCCGCCGACGACCTCAGCGCGCGGGTGCGGGAGCGGTTGCTGTCGTCGGTGACGCTGACGACCGACCGCCTCCAGGACGCGGTCGACGACGCGGTCCGGCGCGGGCGGATGACGCGCAAGGACGCCGAGGAGCTGCTCGCGACGCTGCTGACGGCCGGCCGCTCGCAGACCGAGCAGCTGCTCGCAGATCTCGAGACCGTCATCGGCGGCAGGAGCGCGGTCCGGCGGGTCGCCGAGCGGGCACGCAGGACGGTCGCCGTGCGCGGCGGGGCCGGCGGTGGTGGCCGCCGCGTATCGTCGGCGCCGGCGTCGTTCCCGATCGCCGGCTACGACGACCTCACCGCGGCGGAGATCACCAGGCGCCTGAGGGAGCTGACGCCTGCGCAGCTGCGCAAGGTCGGCGACCGCGAGCGCAGGGGCGCGGCGCGCAAGTCGGTCCTGGGCGCGGTCGAGAAGCGCCTGGCCGCCGCCTCCTAAGCTGCGCGGCATGTACGAGCTGGAGCCGGTCGCCCGCGTCGTCGGCGGGCGCGACGAGGTGCGCGACGACGACTGGGGCGCCGAGCGCGCCGTCCTGCTGCTCGACGAGCGCTTCTCACCCGACGCGCTGCTGGGGCTCTCCGCGTTCTCGCACCTGGAGATCGTCTACCTGTTCGACCGCGTCGACCCGGCGCGCGTCGAGACCGGCGCGCGCCACCCGCGTGGGAACACCGCGTGGCCGCGCGTCGGGATCTTCGCCCAGCGGGCCAAGGACCGGCCGAACCGGCTCGGCGTCTCGCGCTGCCGCCTGCTCGGCGTGTCCGGGCGCGAGATCGCGGTCGCCGGGCTCGACGCCGTGGACGGCACGCCCGTCCTCGACATCAAGCCCTACATGAACGAGTTCGCGCCCCAGGAGCCGGCCCACCAGCCCGCCTGGGCGACGGAGCTGATGGCCGGCTACTGGTAGCGCGGTAGCGCGCGCGGCGGCCGCGGCCGCCGCGCGAGGCGCTACTTCCTCTTGTGCTCGGCCTTGGCCTTCTTCTTGGCCCTCTTCGCCTTCGGCTTGGCGATCTTGACCTTCTTGGTGGCCTTGGTCGTCGCGACGTTGCCCGCCGTGTCGGTCGCCGTGACCGTCACGGTCGCGACCGCCGTGGCGCCCGGGTACTTCTTGGCCACCGAGGACGGGATCGTGATGTTGACCGGCACCGCGGTGCCCGGCGCGACCGTCACCGTCGTCGCCTTCAGCCTCACCACGACCCTCTTCGGCTTCCTGGCCTTCGCCCTCTTCTTCGGCTTCCTCTTGGCCTTCGCGGCGTCGGCCTTGTGGCTCCTCTTCCTGGTGGCCTTCCTCCTCGTCGCCGGCGGCGTGATCGTCAGCGAGGACGCGCTCGTCACGGTCGCGGGCGAGTCGCAGTTGACCGTGATGACCAGCGGCTTGCCCTGGCCGCCCGCGCCGACCGGCCGGTCGCCGGTGACGGTGACCCTGCACGACGGCGGCGTCTTGTCGACGAACGTCGCCAGCGCCGAGCCCTGCGGCTCGCTCGGCTCACGCGTCCCGTCGCCGTTGAGGTCGACGAACGAGACCACCGTGTCGGCGCCCGCGTTGGTGCCCGGATCGGTCACGGTCGCGGTGCCGTCGGCGCCGATCACCGCGGACTGCGTCCCGGGGTTGGCGCCCGTGATCGTCGACAGCAGGTTCTTGCCTGTGAACGGGTTGTCGGCCGTGTCCTTGGCGGTGACCCTGAACGCGATCGGGACGCCCTGCGGCGCGCCCGCGTTGGACTGGTCGAACTGCAGCGCGGCCGGCAGCGCCGTCCGGACCATCAGCGAGAACGACGTGCTCTGGCCGGCCGGCAGCGTCTTGGCGGCGTCCAGGTACTGGTCCCACTCGACCGCGCCCGCGTTGTCGACCGGCTCGCCGACGACCGTGTCGTCGTAGCTCGGCGTGACCGCGTCGGCCGCGTCCTCGAGGCGCGTCCAGACGTCGTTGCCGGTCGCGTCGCGGTAGGCGAGCGCCTGGTAGTGCGACCACGGCAGCAGCGGCGCGGGGGCCGGGATCTCGACGAACCCGCCGGAGCGGCCGGTGTCGGCGTTGGTGCCGCCCACGAAGCGCGGCGGACCCTGCGTGAAGATGCCGGTGCCGACGTCGCTGCCCTCGAAGTAGAAGTCGGCGGCGGCGATCGCCTTGAAGCGCAGCGGCTGCGCGGTCACGTTCTTGACGTCCCAGCGGACGGTGAACGTCTGGGCGCCGCTGACGTAGGTCGTCGTCTGGGAGACGACCGCGACGTCCCTGTCCGGCGTCCTGTCGTCGTTGTCCATGTCGGCGGCGGCGCTGTAGGTCGTGACCTGCGTGAACGGGTTGCCGGCGCTGCCGTCGCCGGTCACGGCGGCCTGGTTGGGCAGCGTGAAGGCGTAGTCCTCGAGCAGGTGCGGCCCGGCGCTGCCGTCGAACCCGTACACGTTGCCGCTGAGCGGCGCGGGCTGGGCGGGCGCGGTCGGGCCGGCGGCGGTGGTGGGCGGGAAGGCCAGGAAGAACCCGGCGTCGCCGAGGTCCCTGCTGGGCGAGTAGAAGATGTTGGAGCTGTCGCCGGCGCGCCGCGCCTGGAGCTGGCCCTGGGAGCCGACGACGACGGTCAGCGGGTTGCCGCCGAGCGCCGTGGTCGTGGGATCCGGCGGGTCGACGGCGGAGGCGGCGGCCGGAAGGGCGGCCGCGGTGGCGAGCGCTGCCGCGAGGGCGGCGGCGCGGGAACCGATGCGCAAAGAAGTGGACCTTTCGCGTTCGTTCGGAGGGGAGGGAGAGCGCGCGGCAGTCTAACCGGGCGCCGGCTGACCGGTGAGAGCGCTGGACAGGGCAGGCGCGTTGCCGCTCCCCGCGTAGGCGCGCACCTGTGCGAGGGCGCGGAGGTAGTCGGCGGCGGTCAGCAGCGGGTCGGCGGCGACGAGCCAGGGCGCGGACGGCCAGGTCAGGCCGGTCGCGGCCGCGTGGCGCTGGGCGTAGCGCTCACGCAGCGCGGGGTGGGGGCCGGCGTCGAGGAGGTCGAGCGCGTGCAGGAGCGCGGCGGCGAGCTGGCGCTGCCGGAGTTGTTGTAGCGCTTGCCGATGTTCCTGTAGGCGTTGGTCGGCGATGCCGTCGGTCGCGTGGGCCTCGAGCGCGAACGCGAGCGCCTCGGCGTGCGCGCGGTCGGTGAGGTGGCGGTCCTCGAAGGGCGCCTGTGGGTCGCGGTGGGCGAGGTGGATCGCGTGGCCCGCCTCGTGGAACAGCGCCTCCAGGTCGGCCAGGCCGCCGCGCGGGGCGACCACGAGGTGGACGTCGCGCGGGACGTCGATCGCTGCGCAGAACGCGCGCGGGGACTTGCCGGCGCGGGGCGCGGCGTCGATCGCGAAGCCGCTCACGGGCAGCTCCAGCGCGCGCAGGCGTTGTCGTAGGTGTTGGACCGGGTCGCCGGGGAGGACCGCGTCCGCCCACGCGGCGCGGTGCAGCCGCGGGAGGTCGAAGCGCGCGGTCGTCTCGGCGCCGAGCGACGGCGGCTCGGTCTCGCGCAGGAGCGCCTCGGCCTGCGCGGCGATAACGCCCGGGTCCTGGCCCTGGATCGTCGCCAGCAGCGCGCGTGGCGATGCCCACCCGAGCGCGCGGGCCTCGGCGCGGACGCGCTCCAGCCCCTCGGCGGCGAGCGGCGTGAGGCGCCGGGCGACGACGTCCAGGCGCGCCTCCTCCAGCTCGATCCGCTTCGCCAGCGCGGGCTCGTCGGCCAGGCGCGCGGTGAGATCCGCCAGCCCGTCGGCCGCCTCGACCCGCGCGCGCTCCGCGTCGGTCCGGGCGGTCGCGCGCCCGAGCCGCGCCTCGACCGCGAAGCGCAGGAGGCGCCGCACGCCGTCATCCTCCGCGCCCTCGCGCGCCGCCGCCTCGCGCAGCGCGTCGATCGCGCGGTCGTCAAAGACCGCGGCGTGATGGGCGTACAGCGAGTCGGGATCCCAGGCGCCGTCGTGGCCCGCGAAGCGGCGGTGGTGGGCGCGGTTGAGGTCGGTCGCGAACGCCTGCGCGCGTGCCCGGTAGGCGTCGAGGTCCATGGCGGTGCCATCCTAGGTGCGTGACCGACGACACCGCCACCGCTCGCCCGCCCCGTCCCCAGCGCGGGGACGAGCTCGAGCTGCACATCGAATCGCTCGCGTTCGGCGGCGCGGGGGTCGCGCGCTGGGGCGACGAGGAGCACGGCTGGGTCGTGTTCGTGCGCGACGCGCTGCCCGGCGACACGGTCCGCTGCGCCGTCACCAAGCGCAAGCGCCACTACGGCGAGGCGCGGCTGCTGGAGGTCGTGACACCGTCGCCGGACCGCGTTCCCGCCAAGGCCGACCACCCGGGCGCGCCGTGGCAGGTCATGCCCTATGAGAAGCAGATCGAGATCAAGGCCGCCCAGGTCGAGGACGCGCTGCGCCGGCTCGGGCACCTCGACGGCTTCGAGATGCTCCCGATCGTCCCGGCGGTCGAGCAGTGGCGCTACCGCAACAAGCTGGAGTTCTCGTTCGGCACGGACCGGGAGACCGGCGAGCTGATCTGCGGGTTCCACGCGCCGGGGTCGTGGGAGGACATCGTCCACGTCGAGGACTGCCTGCTGCAGAGCGAGCGCGGCAACGCCGCCCGGCGGGCCGTCCTGGAGTGGGCGCGCGCGCACAGGTACTCCGCGTATGACCGGCGCACGCAGATCGGCGCGCTGCGCAACCTCGTGATCCGCGAGGGGCGCCGGACGGGGCAGCTGCAGGTGCGGCT
Organism: Conexibacter woesei Iso977N; assembly: GCF_000424625.1. Lineage (GTDB taxonomy): Bacteria > Actinomycetota > Thermoleophilia > Solirubrobacterales > Solirubrobacteraceae > Baekduia > Baekduia woesei_A. Next base: position 243,545 of record NZ_AUKG01000001.1, on the reverse strand, counting down.
GGTCGTCAGCGACGGCGTCGAGATCGAGGCGGGGTCCTTGCACGCGGCGGTCGCGGCCGACTCCTTGTTGTTGACCGAGATCGACACGGTGGGGGAGACGACGGCGGGCGGCACGACGTCGCTGCTGGCCGGCGAGCCCACCATTGGTGAGGAAGTCTGCGGCTTGTCGTTCCGGCTGTCGGGCCAGGCGTTCTTCCAGACCAACACCGAGATGGCGGAGAAGTTGTACGGGGTGGCCGCGGACGTGGCGGGCCTGCAGGGCTGGGAGCGCGTCTACGACCTGTTCTGCGGGATCGGGACGATCGGCCTGTCGCTGGCCTCGCGGTCCGGCGAGGTCTGGGGCCTGGAGATCGTGGAGGACGCGATCGCCGACGCCATCGGGAACGCCAAGGCCAATGACATCTCCAACGCCCGCTTCTTCGCGGGCGACGTGCGGCTGGCGCTGCGCGAGCTGGTGGAGAAGGCGGGCAGGCCGGACGTCGTCGTGGTCGATCCGCCGCGGGCGGGGCTGTCGCAGAAGGTCGTCCGGCGCGTGCTCGAAGCCTCGCCGAAGCGGATCGTCTACGTGTCCTGCAACCCGACGACGCTGGCGCCGAACGCGGCGCAGATGGTCGAGGAGGGGTACGTCCTGAAGACGGTCCAGCCCGTCGACATGTTCCCGCAGACGCCGCACATCGAGTGCGTCGCGGTGCTGGAGCGCGGCGCCTAGCCAGCGAGTCGCCGCGCCGCGCCTTCCCGGCGCGGCGCCTCCGGCGGGGCGGCTACGCGCCGGCGGTCTTGAAGGAGATCGTCTCGCAGCCCTTGATCGCGTAGCCCTTCCTCGCCTTGTGCGAGATGAAGAGGACGTCGGTGCCGCCGCCGCAGTCGATCGAGCCGTGGCCGTAGTGGGCGTGGATGGTGTCGTCGCCGGAGCCGGCGTCGATGATGTTCTCGCCGTGCGAGGCGTAGATGAAGTCGTTGCCCGCGCCGCCGTGGAGGTGGTCGACCTGCGCGGTCGGCTGGCCGCCGGGCTTGTAGTCGCCCCACAGGACGTCACCGGCGCTCCTGCCCCAGATGTCGTCGTTGCCGTGGCCGCCGAGGAGCTCGTCGCTCTTCGACGTCCCGCGGAGCCTGCCGCTCTCGTCGCGCTTGTGCATCCTCAGCTTGCCGTCGATCTTCGGCCAGCCCTCGTGGCTGGTGTTGGCGGCGGCGAGGGACGCGACGGTGGCGACCAGCAGCGCGGTCAGGCTGGTGACGAACAGGATTCGGCGCATCGCGGGACCGTAGCCGACGGGCCTGATTGGATGGACGGTCGATGCAGCCGCCACGCCTGCGCACCGAGCGCCTGTTGCTCCGCGAGTTCCGGCCCGAGGACGTCGAGCCGCACTACGAGATGGGGCGGGATGAGGAGGTCCAGCGCTTCCTGGGCGGGCTGAAGTCCGCCTACGACGCGTACGGCAACCTCGCGACGCACGCCGGGAGCTGGGCGCTGCGCGGCTTCGGCGGGTTCGTCGTCGAACGGCTGGAGGACGGTGCGTTCCTCGGACGGGTCGGGTTCATCGAGCCGCCGGGCTGGCCGCAGACCGAGGTCGGCTGGAAGCTCGCGCGCGCCGCCTGGGGTCACGGCTACGCGACCGAGGCCGCGCGCGCCGTGATCGCGTTCGGGTTCACGGCGCTCGACCTGCCGGAGCTCTGCTCGCTGATCGACCCGGCGAACGCCGGCAGCGCCGCGGTCGCCCGCCGGCTCGGCTACGAGAACGCCGGTCCGGTCGATACACCATTCGGGACCGCTGATCGCTGGGTGATCCGGCGCAGGGACGCGGAGGCTGCGGAGGCGCCCGCCTCCGGCGCGGGCGACCTGCGCGACGATCCCTGGGCGTTCCGCCCGGCGACGGCCGACGACGCGCCGCGGCTCGGGATCAACCTGCGGGCGGCGATGCGGCGGTTCCGCGACATCTCGCCGCCGGGGTGGACGCCGCCGCAGCCGACCGACGACGAGCTGCGCGAGCTGCTCGCGACTCCCGGCGGACGCTGCCTCCTCGCCGAGCCGGGCGGCGTCCTGGCCGGCCACGTCACCTGGCGCCCGTCGGTCGGCGCGCGGCGTGGCCCGGAGGATCCGGAGGTCGCGTACCTCGGTCAGCTCTACGTCGAGCCCGGCTGGCAGGGCTCACCCCTCGCAACCAAGTTGATGCACTTCGCCCTCGAAGGCGCCGCCGCCGACGGCTTCACCAGCATCCGCCTCGTGACGCCCGCCGCCTCCGGCCGCGGCCGCCGCTTCTACGAACGCCTCGGCTTCGCCACGACAGCACCCGCCGCCGAAGACGCCCGCTTCGGCATGCCCACCATCGAGTACGCCCGCGAGCTGTAGGCGCGGTCCGCTCGACCTGGCGCGAGCTCGGCGACGTCCAGGACGAGTTCGGGCGCCGCTGGCCGCAGCTGTACGACCAGGCGCTCGTCGAGACCTCCTCGGACCCGCAGCGCAACGCCGTCCAGATCGACCTCGCGACGCCTGTCGCTCCGGACGTCCGCGCCGCGATCCGCGCCTGGGCACTCCAGGCGCCGGTCGCCGTCGTCGTCCACGACACGCGCGTGCCGAGCTACGCGGTCGAGCTGCTCTAGACGCCTGGCGCGGCGGCGGCGCTACTCGCCGCCGCCGTCCCCGCCGCGGTCCTTGCGCAGCCAGTCGGCGAGCTGGTCCGTCGCGCTGCCCACCGCATCGCCCGCCTCCCTGAACGCCGACCGGAACCGGTCCGCGTAGTGCGCGGCGGCCTCGCCGGCCTCGGCCCGGGCCGGCGGCTCCTCGCCGCGCTTCATGTAGTCACCGTCGACGATCCGGTCGTAGTCGCCCGACTGCACCCACGCCATCAGCTGCTGCGCGCGCCGCACCGGCAGCGGGTGGGTCATGTTCAGGTCCAGGAACATGCGCGACAGCTTCTCCAGCCCGCTGCCGCCGCTCTCGAAGTCCTGGGCCTGGGCCATGAACTGCCCGAGGTCGAGCTGGTCGGCCTCCGCGCCCGCGGCGAGGACCATCAGCGTCCGGCACACCGCCTCCGGGTCGCGCGTCGCCAGCGCCGCCGCGCGGTCGCAGGACAGCTCGGCCGCGCGGTACCACTCCATCAACGCGCGCCGCACCGCCATCACCGGCAGCCCCGCGATGATCGGCAGCGACGACCCGAGCCGGATCAGGATCACCAAGGCCGTGTGGTACATGACGTGGTCGGCCAGGACGTGCCCCGCCTCGTGGGCCAGGACCGCTCGCCGCTCGGCCCGCCCGAGCAACCGCACCAACTCGCTGTTGACCACCACGATCGGCTTGCCCGAGCCGATCGTCGATGCGTTCGCGAACGGCATCTGCGTGATGTACAGCTCCGGCACCTGGTCGATGTCGAGCGTCTTGAAGACCTGGTTGTGCAGGTTCCACGTGTCGCCGAGCTGGTCCGGCCCGAGGCGCACCGACGACCCCAGGTAGGCCGCCCGCAGCGCGCGCTCGTAGCCGAGCTCGATCAGCTTGCGGACGACCTGGTCCAGCCCCGGGATCGTGGCCAGTGCGGCGGTCGCCGCCCGGTCGGCGGGGTGTTCGAAGGCCCGCGGCGAGATGCCTTCGAGCTGGTAGCCGTCGACCGGGAGCGTGCTCATGGCGCACATGCTCTCATGCCGCCGCCATCACCGGTGCGGCCTCCTCCGCATTCGTCCGATCGCCCGCCTCGGCCCGCGCGAGCAGGAGCGTGAACGCGGCCGCCGCCAGCGACAGCGCGCCGCAGCCGAGCGCCACGTCGCCGAACGCGCCACCGGTCTCGGCCGGCGTCGGCGCGCCGACCGCGCTCAGGAACGCGCTGCCCAGCGTCGCCACGCCGAGCGCGAAGCCGAGCATGTTGATGGTGTTGAACAGCCCGGACGCATCGTGGGCCTGTGCGAGCGGGACGGTCACGATCGACCGCGTGATCACCTGCGAGTAGCCCGCGCCGAACCCGGCGCCCGCGACCAGCAGCAGCGGCAGCGCGACCGCGTCATGCCACGCGCCGCCGTGCGTCGCCAGCCCCAGCCCGGCGTAGCCCGCGGCGCTGGCCGCCAGCCCGAGCGGCGCCAGCCGCCGCTGCACGCCCGCCGCCAGCGCGGGCACGGTCAGCGATGTCGCCGCGAACCCCAGCGCGTATGGCACGAACGTCAGCCCCGAGCGCAGCGGCGAGTCGCCGAGCCCCTGCTGCAGGTGCAGCGTCATCGTGAACAGGAAGCCGCCGTAGGCGACCATCACCGCGGTCGTCGCGGCCATCCCGAGCCCGAACCGCGGCGCGGCCAGCAGCCGCACGTCGGCGACGGGCGCGCCGCCGCGGGCGATCACACGCCGCAGGTGCAACACCAACAACAACGCCGACGGGACCGCGGCGGCCAGGCACGCCCACGTCCACCACGCCCAACCGACCTGATGGCCGAAGACCAGCGGGACCATCGCCAAGGTGATGATGTCGGTGACGAGCACGACGCCGAGCCAGTCCATCCTGCGCCCGCTCGGGCGCTTGGTGACCGGCAGCAGCCGCGGGCCGATCGCCAGCAGCGCCAGCCCGGCCGGCACGTTGATGAGGAACACCGGGCGCCACGACGCGCCGAAGAGGTCCAGGTCGACGAGCAGCCCGCCGAGCACCTGCCCGGCCACGACGCCCGCCGACACCACGGTCGCCAGCAACGCCATCGCCTTCATCCGCGCCGCGCCTTCATATTGCAGCTGGATCACGGTCATCACCTGCGGGCCCATCGCGGCGGCCGCGACGCCCTGTCCGATCCGGGCGGCGATCAGGACCGGCGTCGACCACGCCAGGCCGGCGAGCAAGGACATCAACGTGAAACCGGCCAGCCCGGCCAGGAACAGCCGCCGGTGCCCGTGGTCGTCGCCGAGCCGCGCGCCGGTGATCAGCAGCGCGGCGTACGCGAGCGCGTAGCCGGACACGACGAGCTGCAGCGCCGCGCCGGAGACGCCCACATCGCTCTGGATCGCGGGCCCGGCGACGTTGACGATCGCGGTGTCGAGCGACGCCATGAACGTCCCGCAGAGCAGGACGGCCAGGGCGGCGCGACTTGGGGTGTGAGGGGGAGAGGTCATGGCGGGGAACTTGCCTGCTCCAGCATGCCCAGCCAATTCCCTCGGAGGTAACGGAGGTTGTTACGACTTCGCGCAGACTTCGCGGCGAACCACGCGCGGCCGGTCGGTTGCCGCCGGATCGCTTGGGTAGGTTGCGACCCATGCGAGCCGCCACCGTCCGCGACGGAGAGATCCGCGTCGAAGACCATCCCGATCCCACGCCCGGCGACGGCGAGGTCCTGATCCGGGTGCGTGCCGCGGCGCTCAACGGCGCCGACATGATGCAGAAGCGCGGGCTCTACCCGGCGCCCGCGGGCTGGCCGCAGGACATCCCGGGGCTCGACGTCGCGGGCGAGGTCGCGGCGGTTGGTCCCGACGCGACGCGGTTCGCGGTCGGCGACCGCGTCATGGGGTTCGTGGGCGGCGGCGGGCAGGGCGAGCTGCTGGTCGTCCACGAGCGGCTGCTGATGCCGGTCCCGGACGGCCTCGGCTGGGCGCAGGCGGGCGGGTTCGCGGAGGTCTTCACGACCGCGCACGACGCGCTGTTCACGCAGGGCGACCTGAAGGCCGGCGAGCGGCTGCTGATCCACGGCGCGGCGGGCGGCGTCGGGACCGCGGCGGTGCAGCTGGCGCGCACGACGGGTGCGGAGGTCGTCGCGTCGGTGCGCAACGAGGACCACCACGCGGCGATGGGCGAGCTCGGCGCGCACACGGTCTGCGTGCCGGACGATGTCGAGGGGACCTTCGACGTGATCCTGGAGCTCGTCGGCGCGCCGAACCTCGCCGGCAACGTCAAGGCGCTCAACACGCTCGGGCGGATCGTCGTGATCGGGATCTCGGCCGGCGCGAAGGCGGAGCTGAACCTCGGCGCGCTGATGGGCAAGCGCGGCAGGATCAGCGCCTCGACACTGCGGGCGCGGCCGTTCGAGGAGAAGGCGCTCGCCGCGCGGCAGGTCGAACGCCACGTCCTGCCGCTCGTGGCGCGCGGCGCGATCGACGTGCCGATCGCCGAGACGTTCCCGCTCGAGCAGGCGCCCGAGGCCTACGAGCGCTTCGCGGCGGGAGGCAAGCTCGGCAAGATCGTCCTGACGATGGGAGACGCATGAACCCGGTGGACCGGCTCTGGCGCGCGCTGCGCAAGGGCGACTTCGCGGCCGCGCAGGAGCAGCTCGACGAGCACGCGGTGATCCGCTGGCCGCACTCCGGCGACCGCTTCGACCGCGCCGTCGACTACATCACCGCCCACCGGTTACACGGCGGCCGCACCCGCATCGACATCCGCGGCGTCGTCGCCGACGGCAGGCAGATCACCGCCTGGATCGTCATCGACGACGAGGACGGCATCTGGCACCTCGGCGGCTTCTACGAGATCCGCGGCGACGTCATCGTCCAAGGCGTCGAGATCTTCGCCCGCGAAGGCGAGCACCGCCCGATCGCGAGCTGAGCCGTCCCGCAGCCGCGCGCCGCGAGGTCACTCCGCCGCGCGGCGAGATGACTCCGGCCGGGCGCGACTACGCGGCCGGCGCGCCCGGTGGGTCGTCGGCGTCTTCGACGGCGTCGGTGTCCAGCTCGGCCAGGTGGGTGCTGCACAGGTTGGGGCCGCTGCGCTCGAGGGCGAGCTGCAGCTCGCCCTCGGTCAGCTTGGCCCCGCACTCCTCGCAGCGCTCACCCGCCTGCTCCAGCGTGTGCTCCTCGAGGGACATGGGACGAGGCTACGCCTCGTCTGCCGCCCGAAGCAACGCCGGCATGCGATCCAGGTTCACGAGGAAGTAGGCGGCGGCGCTCAGCGGCAGCAGCGGGATCGCCCTGTCCAGCCAGACCTTCAGCACGATCGCCACGACCGCGGCGATCCACAACCCGAACGCCGTCGCCCGCGGGCGCAGCCCGTAGCGCCGGACGTACAAGAGGAAAACGCCCGCGAAGACCGCGTCGGAGATCCCGATCCGCCCCGCCGGCAGGTGCGTGCCCCAGTCCGGCATCTCCAGCGACAGCGGGTCGCCGCGCTGGGTGATCCCGGCGTTGCCCAGCGTCTCGCTCGGTCCGCCCGCGAACGTCGAGATGATGTCGATCCCCGCCACGAACAGCGGCAGCGCGATCGCCAGCGACGGCGCCAGCAGCCCGACCGCGAAGACCGCGCCGAACCCCGCGTAGGCGATCGCCTCCACAGGCGTCGCCGCCGCGCCGAAGTCCGCCACGTTGAACGCGGCCATCAGCAGCAGCCCGCCCGCGGCCATCAACCACAACAGCGGCGGAGAATCGCTCACCGGGACGACCCCCGCGATCAACGCGTACGTGAACGCCGCGCCGACGCTGAACGCGACGACGATCGACGTCTCGACGTCGTTGATGACCGGGAGCGACGGCGCGAGCAGGAAGTACAGCTGCGCCGCGATCCCGACGCCTAGAACGGCGGCAAGTCCGCGTACCACTCGCCCAAGACCCGGAAGGCGGACCAGAAGGCGCGCTTGGCGTCCTCCTCGTCCAGGCACTCGTCGATGTTCGGGGTGACGATCGCGTCGATCGACGGCGTCAGCTGCTGGCGCGCACCCGGCACGTACTCCAGCGGCTTCGACAATGGGACGTTGAGATCGTTCAAGATCCCCAACGCGTCCTCGCCCATGACGACCACGACCTTGGGCTGGACGATCGCCAGCTCCTCGATCACGCGGGCGACGCACTCCATGTCGGCCAGCGACGGATCGCCGACCGGGCACTTCGCGCACAGCGTGCCGTAGACCGCCAGCGGGTCGATCTGCAGGCGCTTGAGCGCCTTCATCAACGCGGTCCCGGAGCGGCCGTAGAACGCGACGCCCTCCTCGACCTCCGACGGCAGCGGCGCGTGCTTGAGCATGAACACGTCGGCCTGCGGGTGCCCCGACCCGAGCACCGGCATGATGCCGCCCCGGGGGCACGCGTCGCAGCCCTGGATCTCCCGCGTCAGGGTGTTGAGCTCGCGGATGGCGCGCTCGAGGTACTTCTCGCGGATCTCGTCGTCAGTCGCTGGCATGGACGATCCAGGATTCGACGGTCCCGGAGTCGGCCCCTGCGGCTGCATCAGCCCTTGCGCGCCGCGCGGCGGATCCGGCGGTCCCGGCGCGCGCGCCGCGCGGCCTTCGGGGTCGCCCGGGTCTCCAGGAACTTCAAGGCCTGCACGTACAGCAGGGTGCCCGACTTCGTGGTGATCTCCGCGTGGCGCAGGGCCTCGAGGAACTCCTCCGGCCCGTCGAAGTCGCGCATCCGGATCCGGACCGAGCCCAGCCCCGCGGCCACGTGAGAGTCAGAACCGGCACCCCGGACGATCTGGTACTTGGCGGCGAAGCGCTCGGACTCCTCGTTGAACGAGCCGATCGCGACGCGCGGGTTGTAGACCTCGATCGCGTCGATGTCGTCGAGGATCTTCAGCAGGTGCTCGTAGTCCGGGACCGAGTGCATGCGGTCGAACGGGTGCGGCACGTAGACCAGCCCGCCCTGGCGCTTGATCTCGGCGACCGTCTCCTCCAGCGTCAGCCCGCGCGGGATCTTCTCCTTCAGGAACAGGCCGATGACCTCGCCCTGCGTCGCGGTCTTGACCTCCTCGCCGATGATGATCTTGACCCCGAAGTCGTCGGCCTTCGACGCGGCCTCGAAGGCGCCGCTGACCTCGTTGTGGTCGGTGACCGCGATCGCGCCGAGCCCGACGTCGCGCGCGGTCGCCAGGAGGTGCTCGACCGGCGTGGCGCAGTCGCCGCTGTGGTCGGTGTGCATGTGCAGGTCGACGTCGATCAGCCTGCGGTCCTTGATCCGGTCCCAGAGGTCCGGGTCGCCGTCGAGGTCGTGGCGGCGGTCGACGACGCGCGCGTAGGACGCCTCGACCTGGTCGGCGACCTCCGACCACGCGCGGGGCGCGGGCGCGCAGCCGAGCAGCCGTGTCCGCAGCGCGTCGTCCTCGATCAGCCGCGCGAGCTGCGCGGCCAGGACGTCCACGTCGCCCGGCTCGAACAGCAGCCCGCACTCGTCGGCCAGCTCCTCGTAGACGGGCAGGCGCGACAGCACCGGGATCACGCCCGCGGCGCTGGCGCGCGCGACCAGCGCCGGCGCGGGCAGCGCGCCCGACGAGGCGGCGATCAGGACGTCGGCGTGGGCGAGCGCCTCGGCTTCGTCGAGCTCCTCGACGAACCTGACGCGCTCCCGGATCCCCTCGCGCAGCGGCGTCGAGCTCGACGGGCCCTGCGTGGAGACGACGGTCGCCGTCCACGGCAGGTCGGTGCCCAGCCGCCGCAGCGCGCGCAGGAAGACGCGCAGCGCGGGGCGCTCCTCGACGTCGAGGAAGACCAGGCGCAGCGGCTCGCCGTCGACGCGCTCGACCCGCGCGAGCTCCGGCGCCGTCCCGGGGTGCGCGATCTCGTACTCCGCGGGGAAGAAGCGGTCCAGCAGCTGCGCGGTCGCGCCGAACGCGGCCTGGCGCGCGTCGAGCCGTCCGAAGACCAGCGTGACCAGCTTGCGCGCGACCTGCGTCGCGACGACGCGCTCGGCCGGCGCGTGGAACGTCCCGACGTTCAGCGCGCGCGAGTGGCGCAGCGCGACCGACGAGACCGACGGCGCGAACGGCTCGTGCACATGGCAGATGTCGAAGGCCGAGACGAGCAGCAGCTCCTCGACCGTCCGGGCGACGTCGATCGGGACCGCCGGGCGCCCGCGCCCGTTGCCGCTGATCGGCAGCACCTCGCCGACGGCGAGCACCCGCACCTCGCCCGGCTCGCCGAGGACGTCGCCGTTGCGGATCGCCCGGCGCGTGAGCCGGACCGCCTCCTCGTCGCGCGACGGCGCGGCGACGACGACGTGATGTCCGCGACCCGTCAGCTCCTCGCTCAACCGGCGAACGTAGGAGTTGACCTCGTGCCGGTCCTCCCACGGGTACGGACTGACCTGGACGATCGCCAGCGGATCCACGGGCGTGAGTCTAGTCCCCGCGCGCGCTACACCTCGCCGCGCAGCGCCAGGATCGCCTGGTCGATCACGCCCGCGAACGGGCTGCGCAGGATCACCTCGGCCGGCGCGCTGGACAGCAGCAGGAACGTCAGGACGTCGTAGGGCGCCGCGACGGGGCGGAAGCCGCGCGCGTTGGCCTCGGCCGCCAGGCGCGAGAGGTAGGCGACGCCCCAGCGCTCGGCGTCGGCGAGGAACGGCTGCAGCGCGGCGAGCGTCGTGAGCCTCAGCTCGTGCAGGACCCAGACGAGGTACTGGAGCTCGCCGGCGCCCGCGGTCGGCGTCAGGCCCGCCTCGACGGCGCGCTGCATCCAGGTCAGCGCCAGGCCGGTCTCCTGCAGGAACGCGGGGAGCGAGAGCAAGTCGATCTCGGCCGAGAAGTCGCCCTGCTGGACCTCCTCGACGTAGGTGGCCTCCAGCGCGTCGGCCTCGGAGCGCAGCGCGGCGAACTGCTCGTCGGCGACCTCGAGCAGCGCGCTGAGCTTCGACAGCCGCCGCTGCAGCTCGGGTGGCAGCTGCGACGCGTTCTTGTAGCGGAGCTGGTGGTCGACGGCCGCCCACGCGTGCTGCATGACGGTCCGGACCTGGATCTCGGCGCGCATCCCGTCGTAGCGCGCGTACTCGGGCAGCCCGACGCGCGCCGTCGACAGCCGCACGACGTAGTGGTCGCTGCGGTAGCCGAAGCGATCCGACAGCGCCTCGGCGTCCTGGCGGTGCGAGTTGGGCCAGTCGACGTCGAAGTGCGTCTCGAGCAGCGCGCCGATGCGCTCGACGTCGGCCGGGAAGTAGGCGATGACGCGCAGCGCGGCGAGGTCGGTGATCTCGGCGAGCGGGTCGGCGTACTTGCCGCTCTTGCGCCGCACCTTCTCGGCGAACGAGTCGACCGTCTTGGTCCGGGACTCGATCTGGGCGACGTCGATCCCGCCGTCCTCGAGCAGGCGCTCGACGAGCCGCTGCGTCTCGCCGCAGAACGCCTCGAACCCCGCACGCGAGTCCCGGTACCGCTCCTCCCACTCCGTCGGCATCGCTCAGGGACTCTAGAACGCGCGGGGCGCGTGTCCGGCTAGATCACGCCGGGCGCCCGAGACGGCGGCGGCGGACGGCCAGCTCGTCGCGGAGGTCGCCGAGCTCAGCCTGGCGCTGGAGCAGGCGCATGCGGTCGCCGGTGGCGAGTCCGGGCGCGTCGAGTTGCGCCGTGACCTCGCTCATCGCGGTGGTCAGGCCGGCCTCGGCGTTGGTGAGCCTTGACGCCGTGGGCACGGCCACGGAGTCCTGTTGCGGGGCCATGAGCGCCCCCTTCCCGGGCGAAACCGCCCGATTGCTTACGCCTTACTCTACTCGGGCGTCCTATACTGCCTTGCTCGGGCCGGACTCCGTGCCGGCCACGTGCACGTCTCGCAGTCGTTGCGCGCACTTGCTGCCGCCGCCGCGCAACGCGCCGTGCACCGCCCGCTACGCGGGTCACCACACGAGCATCGAGAGGAGCCCGTCCGATGGGTTCGAACACCAAGCGTCGCACCACCATGGCCAAGCTCAACCGCGAGAACCGCCTGCGCGAGAAGAGGATGGAGAAGGAAATGCGCAGGGGCGCACCTCGCGTCGAGGCCGAGGCCGCCGAGCCGCTCCAGCCGCTGGGCACCGACCACCTGGACCGCCTGGACCGGATGGACCCGGAAGTCGCCGCCATCGTGGCCGAAGAGGCCAAGCGCAACTCCTAGCAGCACCCGAGGCCCGCTATGAGCGGGCCTCACTCGTCCTCGCCGACGATCCTCCGCAGAGCCGCGGACGCGTGGTACCGCGTGTTCCGCGTCCGGCCCCGCGAGACCAGCAACCCCGCGTCGCTCAGGCGACGCAGGTCGTTGGTCGCGGTGGCCTGCGACACACCGGCCTCGTTCGCGTACCCGGCCCGGTCGACGCCGGAGAACAGCCCCTGCTCGAGCGCGATGACGAGCCGGTCCGGCCACACGCGCTCCTCGGCCAGGGCCTCCAGCTTGGCCCACCGCCGGCCGGCGTCCTCGATCTGCCGTAGTCGCTGTCGCGCCTGCGCGATGTGTGCGCCGACGCAGAACCGGACCCACGGCCCCGCGTCGCGCTCGGGTCGGTACGAGCCACCCTGGACCTGCTGCAAGACGCGGTAGTAGTCGCCGGTGTTGGCGGCCAGGTGCTCCTCGATCGACGAGAACTCCGGCGCGAGCAGCCCCTCGCGGGCGAGCACGAGCGACTGCACGATCCGCGAGATCCGCCCGTTGCCGTCGGCGAACGGATGGACGCTCACGACGTGCAGGTGCGCCATCGCAGCGCGCACCGCGACGTGTGCGTCCAAATCGCCGCGCTCGAGCCACGCGGCCACCTCATCCATCAACCCCGCGACCGTCTCGGCGTCCGGACCCCGGAACGCCGGATCCGCGCCAGGGCCGAAGCCGGTCACCGCGATCGGTCCCGTGCGCCACAGGCCCGGCGTCCGGTCACGCTGGAACGCGCACGTGTCGAAGTGCAGGTCGAGGATCACGCGGTCCGACCACCGGAACACCGGGTCGATCGCGAGCGTCCCGACGTGGTCCATCGCATGCGCATACGCCGCGACCGCCTGCTCGTCATCGCTCGGATCCGGCCCACGGTCGCCCGCGACGAGGCCGACCATTGCGTCGGCACCGACCGTGAAGCCCTCGATCGCCACCGAGCTGCCCACCGCGACCGCCTTCGCCTGGCGCCGGAGCCGCCCCAATCGCGCCGGGGCTGGCGATTCAACGCCTAGTCGATTATTCGAATGATCGACTAGGCGTCGGCGAAACGCCGCCGCACTCCCGGAACGACGGAGGCCCGCTCTGGCGAGCGGGCCTCCGGTCCTGCGAACGGCTGTGGGTAGCGCGGGGGCTACTTCGCGGCGGCGGCCGCGCGCCTGCGGGCCGGCCTGGCGGCGCCGCGGGCGGACGTCAGGGTCTTCGACTTGTGGTACTTGTCGATGAACTTCTCGACGTTGTCGCGGGCGATGTCGTCCGGCACCTGGTTGTGCGGGGACTTCATGAGGTAGGACGACGGGCCGTCGAGCTGGCCGCCGACGCCGTTGTTCAGCGCCAGCTTGGCGAGGCGGACGGCGTCGATGACGATGCCCGCGGAGTTCGGCGAGTCCCAGACCTCGAGCTTGAGCTCGGCCGTCAGCGGCACGCCGCCGAACGCCTCACCCTCCAACCGGATGTGCGCCCACTTGCGGTCCGTGAGCCACGGCACGTAGTCCGACGGGCCGACGTGGACGTCCCCGGCGGGGATGTCGAGGCCGGCGACCGACGTCACGGCGTTGGTCTTCGAGATCTTCTTGGACTCCAGGCGCTCGCGCTCGAGCATGTTGTAGAAGTCCATGTTGCCGCCGACGTTCAGCTGCGACGTGCGCTTGAGCTTGACGCCGCGCTCGTGGAACAGGCGGGCCAGCACGCGGTGCGTGATCGTGGCGCCGACCTGGGACTTGATGTCGTCGCCGATGATCGGCAGGCCGGCCTTCTTGAAGCGCTTGTCCCAGTAGTCCTCGCGGGCGATGAAGACCGGGATGCAGTTCACGAAGCCGCAGCCGGCCTCGAGGACCTGCTCGACGTACCACTTCGTGGCCTGCTCAGAACCGACGGGCAGGTAGGAGACGACGACGTCGGTGTGCGTCTCGCGGAGGATCCTCACGATGTCGGCCGTCTCGCCCGGCGCCTTCGTGATCTTCTCGGAGAGGTACTTGCCAAGGCCGTCGTGCGTCATGCCGCGGTAGACCGGGACGCCGATCTTCTTCGGGACCTTGTTGGTGAACTTGATCGTGTCGTTCGGGTTCGCCCAGATCGCCTGCGCGAGGTCCTTGCCGACCTTCGTCTTGTTGATGTCGAAGGCGCACGTGAACTCGATGTCGCGCGGGTGGTAGCCGCCGAGGTCGTTGTGCATGAGGCCCGGGATGGTCTCGTTGTGCTCGTCGTCGGCGTAGTGGTAGACGCCCTGGACGAGGGAGTTCGCGCAGTTGCCGACGCCGATGATCGCGACGCGGACCTTGTCGCGCTGGTAGCGCGCGGTGCCGTTGGTCGCCGGTGCGGCGGCGGTCTTCTTGGGGGCGGTGATGCCGTTGGTGCCGTTGGTGGGTGTCACTTGGGGGTGTTGCCTTTCTAGGGAAGTCTGAAGATCAACTATCCCGTCGCGGGTCCGCGGTTACAGCGGCGCGGGCTCGGTCAGCGCCTTCCGCACGTGGAAGATGCGCTGCAGGACGGTGATCGTCGAGAGCCCAGCGAGGACGTACACCGCGGGCTCGAGTAGCTGGAAGTCTGCCAAAGACGCGCCGCGGGCGAACAGCAGCCCGATGCTCAGGATCACGACGCGGACCGCGCGGGTCGCGATGCCGACCTTGCACTCGACGCCCAGCGCCTCGGCGCGGGCACGGGTGTAGGACACCATCAACGACGCCAGAACCGCCACGACGCAGGCAGAAACCGCGAACTGCTGGCCCTTCCAGGCGAAGTACGCGGCGACGGTCGTCAGGACCACGCCCTCCTCGATCCGGTCCAGCGTGCTGTCCAGGAACGCGCCGAACGGCGAGCCCTTGCCGGACATGCGCGAGTAGCGGCCGTCGAGCGTGTCGCAGATCGAGCCCACGATGAACACGACGCCGGCCAGGAAGAACAGGCGCTGGGTGACGAGGAACGCGGCGACGACGCAGACGGCGAAGCCGGTGAGCGAGATGGCGTTGGGCGTGAGGCGCGACTCGATCAGGCGATTGCGCACCAGCTCGCGCCGCTCGCGCGAAGAAGGGGTGGACATGGTGTCTCTCGGAAGGGGGGTGTCAGGCCGTGGCCTTGGCGGGCGTGAAGGCCCACGCTTCCGGGCGCTTCTGCGCGAGCCACTTGGCAGCGTAGAAGCTCAGGCCCGCGGTTGCCGCCCCGAGGATCGCATCGGTGATCCAGTGGTTGCCCGTGGCGACGACGACCCAGACCAGCAGCAGCGGGTAGCAGGCCCAGAAGATCCGCAGCGAGCGCCACTTGACGAGCTGCGCCAGCGACCAGCCGATCAGCAGCGCGTTGCAGCAGTGCATCGACGGCACCGCGGCGTACGGGTTGAACAGCGCGTTGACCTTGACGTCGTTGTGATCGACGTGCGTGTAGTTCGACAGCGTGTCCTGGAACCCGAGCTCCGGGAAGAAGCGCGGCGGGGCGGTCGGGAAGAGCATGTAGCCGATCAGCGCGATCCCCATCGCGACGATGAACATGTTCCGCACGAAGTAGAAGCGCTCGTTGTGGAACAGGTACAGGTAGACGAGCGCGGCCAGGCAGATCGTCGTCTGGGCGTTCATGTAGATCCAGCACGCGACGTCGGTCGCGAACGACCATCCGGACGACCACGTCTGGATCGTCGGCTCGACGTAGAGCCCGGTCGCCTGCTCGAAGGAGATGATGTGGCGCGCGTTCTGGAACGCGGTCGCGGCGCCCTGCGGGTCGTCGATCGCGCCGCGCGTCAGGCGGTACGCGTAGTACGCCGCGGCGAACAGGAGGACCTGGCGGACGACGTCGAACGGGCCGTGGGGAAAGACCCGCTCCATGAGGCGTGAGGGGAGACGCACCGGCATGGAATCGCCCACCTTATCGCGACTCACAGCCCGCACACAGTGAGGTTGCCCACACCTAACACCCGCTAACCGGAACGTGCGGGTTCAGTCGGTGCAGCGCGCGGAAGTGGCGCGGATCCGCCCGAGCGCGAAGCCCGCGGAGATGCGCGCGGGGCCCGTCGAGGTGAGCCGGACGTCCGTCCAGTCGCCGCGCTTGACGACGCAGCCGGTGCCGCGCGTGAGGTGCCAGTAGGGCGACCAGCGGATGCCGAGCCGGACGGTCCCTGCGCGCGGGGCGGCCAGGTCGACGCGGTCGGCATCCAGCGCGGTGAGGCGCGCGCCGGGCACGCCGGTGGCCAGCGGGGTCGGGTCGGCGACCGCGAAGACCCTCCAGTGCGTGTCGGACCAGACCTCGTGCAGGTAGGTCGCGCGCCCCGACCGGATCAGCGCCGCCTCGTGGGCGGCGGAGTAGTCGACCGCCGCGTCGGCGAGCGCGACGTAGCGAACCGCGTTCTCGTCGAGCCACGCGCGGTACTTCTCCGGCGTGAGGTCGCGCGCGCCGGCGCCGTAGAACAACGGGTTGACCTTCTGGTCGAGCTGGCGCTCCCAGCCGCGGGCGAGCGGGACGGTCGGCGCGACGCGCGCGGACTCCCAGTGGTTGTCGGTGAACGGGATCTCGATCCGGAACGGGCCGTCCCTCGCCTGCTGGTCCTTCATGTAGGTCAACAGCCCGTCGTAGTACGACGCGTGCACCGACGGATCGGACGCGGCGCGGCGGACGTCGTCGAACGGCGACGAGAGCATCCAGTACAACAACGGCAGCGTCAGCAGCGCGAACGCGGCGCGACGGTCCGGCCACAGCAGCAGCGCGGCGATCGGCCCGCCCAGGATCGCGCCCAGGCGCGCGGCGTTGCCGCCCATCGGCGTCGACAGCAGGCCGGAGGCGAGCAGCAGCAGCGCGTAGAGGACCAGCCCGGCGCGCAGCGGGCCGGGCGCGGTGCGCCAGGCGATCGCCAGCAGCAGCAGGGTCACGGCGAGCGTCGGCAGGAACGACGACAGCACGAACGGGAACGGCCCGCCCTCGGGGAACATCACGCTCAGCGCGACCGCTGGGACCAGCGCGGCGCCGAGCAGCGCCGCGGTCGCCACGGTGCGCCGGGTCGACCACCACCACGCGACCAGCGCGAGCGCCAGGAACGCCGCGGCGACCGGCGAGGCGAGCGCGGCCAAGGCACCGAGCGCCCCGGACCACACCAGCCGCTCGCGCCGCAGCGCCAGCACGGCGAGCACCGCGAACATCAGCCCGAGCGCGAACGTCAGCCGTCCCGTGTAGAGCGAGACCGCCGTGCCCGCGGCGAACCACCACGCCGCCGGCCGCGCGCCCGCGTCGTCGCCGACCAGCCGCTCGAACGCCCACGCGGTGACGACCGCGGCGACCGCGCCGACCCACTGCGGCGACGTCCACGCCGCCAGCGGCGGGAACAGGATCGAGTACGACGGGACGTGGTGCCCCGCGTACCAGCCGTTGTCCCAGACGACGAAGCCCGCGTGCTCGAACAGCCACGTCCGGTAGGTCTGCGCCGCGAGGTCCGCCGAGTACGGCTGGACCACCAGGTACACGCCCGCCAGCACGGCGGCGAACACCCACGCGGGCGGAAGGGAGAGGCGACGGCGGCTCACGAGCGAGCCGCCGAGAGTAGTGCCCTGATCCAAGATCTCGCCGGCATCATCCGAGCGCTCGCCGCCGCCTGACGTCCGCCGCTGATCCTCGATGAACCAGGGGTTCACCTCCGGTCATCGACGGCCGTCATCCGGGGCCGAGCATCTCGGCTACTGCGGCCGAGATCTCGGATCAGGGCACGCCGCGGCGTGCGCTACGAGCTGAAGTCCGCGGTGATCGCGGCGCCGGCCTGGGGGCCCATGGCGCCGCGGATGCGGCCGACGCCGACGCGGCGCAGCTTGCCGTTCATGAGCACCGCGCGGTGGGGCGCGGAGTTCATCCACAGCTTGAGGAGGACCTTGGCGGTGACGTGCGAGCCGTCGGGCGCCCAGGCGAGCGTCTCGCCGTACTGCCTGCGCCGCTTGCCGCCCGCGGCGAGACGGGTCGAGAACGACCTGCCGTCGAAGCTCGAGTGGGTGAGCGCGTTGTGCTGCAGCATCTCCTTGGAGTGCTGTTTTGCGACACCGGCCAGCGGGGATGTCAGCTTCACCGCGCGGAGGTGGTGCGAGCGGCGGACGCGGTTGATCTCGCGGACGATCGCGATCTCGGCCTTCGACGAGACGGCGGCGGTATGGGCGACGACGGGCGCAGCGACGGGCACGGGCTCAGATCTCCTGGTCCGGGGTGGGACGGGACATCCATGCCCGTACATCTTCAGTTCGACGACTGCGACCGCTGCCACGGTCGCGTTCCGGCGTGTTCGGGAAAGGGCGGACAACCCCTGCCGAGGCGTGCACCCTATCCACCCGTCAGGATCGACGTGGTGTCCGGATGGTGAAGCCCTGCACGATCCCGCCCGCGCTATGAGAAGGGGCCACTAGGCTCCGTCAGCGATGCGGATCCTGTGCCTGGGTGAGGCGTTGGTCGACCTCGTCTGCCAGCGCACCGTCGCCTCGTTCGCCGAGGCCGACGCGTTCGTGCCGCGCCTCGGCGGGGCGGGCGCGAACGTCGCGGTGACCGCCGCGCGCCGCGGCGCGGACGTCGCGCTGGCCGGCGGCGCCGGGACCGATCCGTGGGGCGCGTGGCTGGCCGAGCGCCTGCAGGACGAGGGCGTCGAGCTGACGGCGTTCGAGCGCAGCGACGACGTCGTGACGCCGGTCGCGTTCGTCACGGTCGACGCGGATGCGCAGCCGTCGGCGGCCGTCTACGGCGCGGGCGCCGCCGCCGCGGTCGCACGTCTCGGCGCCGAGCGCGCGCAGGACGCGGTCGACGGCAGCGACGCGCTGTTCGTCACCTCCGGCACGCTCGTCGGCGAGGCCGAGCGCGCGGTCACGCTGGCCGCCCGCGAGCGCGCGCTGCGCGACGGCAAGCCGGTCGTCGTCGACGCGAACTTCCGGGCTGAGCGCTGGAGGACGACCTCCAATGCCGTCGAGGTCACCGGCCCGCTGGCCGACCGCGCGTTCCTGGTCAGGGCCAACGCGCAGGAGGCCCGCGCGCTGACCGGCGAGACCGACCCCGCCGCGGCCGCGCAGTCGCTGCTGGCGGCCGGCGCCCAGCACGTCGTGATCACGCTCGGCGCCGGCGGCGCGCTGCTGCGCGGCGGCGGACTGGACCGCGACGTCTCCGCGCCCGCCGCGACGCCCGTCGACACCACCGGCGCGGGCGACGCCGTCACCGGCGTCCTGCTCGCCGCGCTGGCCCGGACCGGCTTCTACCCCGCGTCGGTCGCCGCGATGCTGCCCGACGCGATGGCCGAGGCCGCCCGCGCGACCGAGCGGTACGGCGCGCTTGCCGTCTGACGTCCCAACCGTCCCGAAGGCCGAGTGGCGCGCGCCGCGGCGCGACCGGGTCGCCCGGATCCGCGAGCGGCTGCGCGACGTCTACGGCGTCCCGCTCGCGCCGCCCCACGAGGACCCGCTCGCCGAGCTGGTCCTGACCGTCCTCTCGCAGTCGACCAGCGACCGCAACCGCGACGTCGCGTTCCTGCGCCTGCGCCGCTGGTTCGCCACCTGGGAGGAGGTCCGGAACGCGCCGGTCTCCGAGGTCGAGGAGGCGATCCGCCCCGGCGGGATCTCGAAGGTCAAGTCCCAGCGCATCCACGACATCCTGGTCGCGATCGAGGACACCAACACGTCCCCGGGCACGCTCGACCTGGACTGGATGCGCGACGCACCGGTGAGCGAATCTCGCGACTTCCTTTGTGCCTTGCCCGGCGTCGGGCGCAAGACCGCGGCGTGCGTCCTCCTGTTCGCCTACGGGTTGCGCGACATCCCGGTCGACACGCACGTCTCGCGCGTCGGCATGCGCCTGCACCTGCTGCGCCCCGGCGCGCCGTTCGAGGAGCTCCACGACGCGATGCTCGCGCTCACGCCGCCGGGCGCCGAGCTCGAGTTCCACGTCAACCTGCTGCGCCACGGGCGTCGCACGTGCCACGCGCAGAGGCCGCGCTGCGCGAGTTGTACGTTGAGAGCGACATGTCCGTCCCGCCGCGCGTAGCCCTCGCCACCTGCTCCCACTTCCCGCAGGGAGACCCCGACGACGCGCCGCTGCCCGCGGCGATCGAGGGCTCGGAGTACGTGATCTGGGACGACCCGAGCGTCGACTGGAACCGGTACGACGTCGTCGTCCTGCGCTCGACCTGGGACTACCAGCACCGCCGCGGCGAGTTCCTGGAGTGGGCGAACGCGATCGGCGACCGCCTGCTCAACCCGCCCGAGATCGTCGCCTGGAACACCGACAAGGCGTACCTCAAGGAGCTGGAGGACGCCGGGCTGCCGGTCGTCCACACCGAGCTGATCGCACCGGGCGCGCCGTTCACGGCGCCCGCGGACGGGGCCGAGTACGTCGTCAAGCCCACGGTCTCCGCCGGCTCGCGCGACACCGCGCGCTTCCACGGCGCCGACGACGCGCCGCGCGCCGCGGCGCTGGTCGAGGCGATCCACGCCGGCGGCCGCACCGCGATGGTCCAGCCCTACGTCGCCTCGGTCGACGAGCGCGGCGAGACCGCGCTGCTGTACTTCGACGGCGCGTTCTCGCACGCGATCCACAAGGGTCCGCTGCTGACCCCGGGCGCCGACCCGACCGCCGAGGTCTTCGCCGCCGAGACGATCCTCCCGCGCGAGGCGACCGCCGCCGAGCGCGAGCTCGGGGCCCGCGCCCTGGCCCACGTCGCGGCGCGCTTCCCGGAGCTCGACGGCCCGCTGCTCTACGCGCGGGTCGACGTCGTCGAGGACGAGGACGGCGCCCCGCTGATCCTCGAGCTGGAGCTGACCGAGCCGTCGCTGTTCTTCATGGACGACCCTGGACGGGTGTCCGATTTTGCGGCCGCGATCGGCCGCCGCGTGCCCGTACGCTGACGCCTGGGCGGTGCGCACCGCTTCGTGGTGCGGTTCTCTGGGCATGGACGCCCCGACATGACGGCGGTCGGTGGTCCTCTCCAGCACGTGCGGGTGCTCGTTGCACACCGTGATGCCCGCATGCGCGCGGACGCCGCCGAGCTGCTGCGCGCCGTCGGCGCCGAGGTCCTCTGCCGCGACGAGCGCGTCGCGGCCGCCGAGGCGGTCCGGGCCGAGCGCCCGCATGTCGTGCTGCTCGACCACGGCCTCGACGGCGGCGGCCGCCAGCTCGTCCGCGACGTCGCGGGCGACCCGGAGCTGCTCGGCGTCGCGGTGATCCTCGCCCACCCGGACGCGGACGCCGACGCGGTCGTCGCCGCGCTGCGCGACGGCGCCGCCGACGTCTGGACCGCCACCGGCGCCGACCCCGAGCTGATCGCGCGCGTGCGCGTCGCCTACCGCTCGCGGCAGCTGCTGGACCTCGCGCTGCGCCGCTACTCCAACCTCGAGGACCTCGCCTACCGCGACGAGCTGACCGAGCTGCCCAACCGCCGCGGCGCGTCGCGGCAGATCGACGTCCTGCTCTCGCGCGCGCGGCGTCATGGCCATCAACTTGCGCTGCTGCTGATCGACGCCGACCGCTTCAAGCGCGTCAACGACGAGCACGGCCACGCCGCCGGCGACGTCGTCCTGCGCGAGATCGCGGCGCGGCTGCGCGAGCGCGTCCGGCGTGAGGACATCGTGGGGCGCTGGGGCGGCGAGGAGTTCGTGATCGCGCTGCCCGAGACGACGCCCGACGGCGCGGCGGCGGTGGCCGAGTCGCTGCGCGAGGCGATCGCGGGCACGCCGATCGAGGCGGGCGACGACCTGCGCCTCGGCGTGACGGTGTCGATCGGCGTCGCGGCGTGGACCGGGCAGGAGCTGGAGGAGTTGGTCGACAGGGCCGACCGCGCGCTCTACGCGGCCAAGGCCGCGGGCCGGGATCGCGTGGTCCTCGAGGCCACCGCGCACGCGGCCTGACGCCGGGTCTGTCCACCGCGCGGCCGACGCGCGTTCAGATCTCCTATGCTGTGGCTTAGATTTCACTCCCCGTTCGCTGGCAGAAAAAGGAGCCACTCCCCAACATGGGCAAGACCATCGGCATCGACCTCGGCACGACGAACTCGTGCATGGCCGTCCTCGAGGGCGGCGAGCCGACCGTCATCGAGAACGCCGAGGGCGGTCGCACCACCCCGTCCGTGGTCGCCTTCGCGCAGAGCGGCGAGCGCCTCGTCGGCACCGTCGCCAAGCGGCAGGCGGTCACCAACCCGCAGAACACCGTCTTCTCCGTCAAGCGCTTCATGGGCCGCAAGGAGGCCGAGGTGCGCGAGGAGGAGTCGATCGTCCCGTACAAGGTCGTCTCCGGCCCCAACGGCGACGCGCGCATCGACGCGGGCGGCAAGCAGTACTCGCCGCCGGAGATCAGCGCGATGATCCTCGCCAAGCTGAAGGCCGACGCCGAGGCGTACCTGGGCGAGACGGTCGACGGCGCGGTCATCACGGTCCCCGCGTACTTCAACGACGACCAGCGCCAGGCGACCAAGGACGCCGGCAAGATCGCCGGCCTCGACGTCAAGCGCATCATCAACGAGCCGACCGCCGCGTCGCTGGCGTACGGGCTCGACAAGGACACCGACCAGACGATCCTCGTCTTCGACCTCGGCGGCGGCACGTTCGACGTGTCGGTGCTGGAGATCGGCGACGGCGTCTTCGAGGTCAAGTCGACCGCGGGTGACAACCACCTCGGCGGCGACAACTGGGACAAGGCGATCGTCGACTGGCTCGCGTCCGAGTTCAAGAAGGACCAGGCGATCGACCTGACCGCTGACCCGATGGCCCTGCAGCGCCTCTACGAGGCCGCCGAGAAGGCCAAGATCGAGCTGTCGACCGCGCAGGAGTCGCAGATCAACCTGCCGTTCATCACGGCGGACGGGTCCGGCCCCAAGCACCTCGACGTCCGGATCACCCGCGCGAAGTTCAACGAGCTGACCAGCGAGCTGCTCGACCGCGTGGTCGTACCGGTCCGCCAGTCGCTCGACGACGCCAAGGCCAAGGGCGCCGACAAGATCGACCACGTGGTCCTGGTCGGCGGCATGACCCGCAACCCGGCCGTGCAGGAGAAGGTCAAGGAGCTCACGGGCCAGGAGCCGCACCGCGGCGTCAACCCGGACGAGGTCGTGGCCGTCGGCGCGGCGATCCAGGCCGGCGTCCTGGGCGGCGACGTCAAGGACGTCCTGCTGCTCGACGTGACCCCGCTCACCCTCGGCATCGAGACCAAGGGCGGCGTCATGACCAAGCTGATCGAGCGCAACACGACGATCCCGACCCGCAAGGGCGAGGTCTTCTCGACGGCCGAGGACAACCAGCCGTCGGTGGAGATCCACGTGCTCCAGGGCGAGCGCGAGATGGCGACCTACAACAAGTCGCTCGGCAAGTTCCAGCTGACGGGCATCCCGCCGGCGCCGCGTGGCATCCCGCAGATCGAGGTCACGTTCGACATCGATGCGAACGGGATCCTGGCCGTGTCCGCGAAGGACCTGGGCACCGGCAAGGAGCAGAAGATCGAGATCAAGTCGGGCTCCGGCCTGAGCGACGCCGAGATCAAGTCGATGGTCGGTGACGCCGAGGCGCACGCCGACGAGGACAAGAAGGCCCGCGAGCTGGCCGAGGCGCGCAACAACGCGGAGAACGCGGCGTACCAGGCCGAGCGGCAGCTGAAGGACCTCGGCGACCAGGTCGACCCGGAGTCCAAGACCGAGATCGAGGCGGCCATCACGGCGGTCCGCGACGCGCTGCCGTCCGAGGACCCCAACGAGATCAACGCGAAGGCGGAGGCGTTGCAGTCCGCGTTCCACAAGGTCTCGGAGGCGATGTACGAGAAGGCCCAGCAGCAGCAGGCCGCCGCGGCCGGCGACGCCGAGGGCGGCGCGGCCAACGGCGCGGCGGACGGCGCGTCCTCTTCGGATGAGGACGTCGTCGACGCCGAGGTCGTGGACGAGGGCAAGTAGCCGATGAGCGAGGAGCGCGACGTGGCGCCGGAGCAGCAGGCTCCGGCGCCGGGCGTCGAGTCCAACGAGGTCGACGAGGGCATCGAGGGGCTGGCGCAGGACGCCGCCGCCGAGGCGCCTGAGGAGTCGGAAGCGCCTGAGGCCGCGGCTCCGGCCGAGCCCGACTACAAGGACCTGTACCTGCGCGCGGCCGCCGAGACGGACAACATCCGCAAGCGGTCGCGGCGTGACGTCGAGGTCGCTTCGGCCCGCGGGGTCGCGCGCCTGGCGCGCGAGCTGCTGCCGTCGCTGGACAACCTCGACCGGGCGCTGGCCGCGGCCGAGGCCGAGGAGACCGACGCCGAGCATCATCTCACCAAGGGCATCCGCCTGGTCCAGGCCGAGCTGCTGTCCGCCTTGACGCGGGTCGGGATCGAGCAGTTCTCGCCGGAGGGCGAGACGTTCGACCCGCACCAGCACGAGGCGGTCGCGCAGGCGCCAGTTGACGGTGTGGCATCCGGAGTGGTGGCGCAGGTCTACCAGCCCGGGTACCGCTACAAGGAGGAGATCCTCCGTCCCGCGAAGGTTGTGGTCGCCGCATGACTCGCGCAGAGCGCTCGCAAGCGGTCGCAGCATGACCGCGGGCGACCCCTATAAGACGCTCGGGGTCGATCGGAAGGCGTCCCAGGACGAGATCAAGAAGGCGCACCGCAGGTTGGTGCGCCAGTACCACCCGGACCACAACCCGGGTGATGCCGCGGCCGAGGAGCGCTTCAAGGAGATCCAGTCGGCCTACGACCTGATCGGCGATCCCGACAAGCGCAGGCAGTACGACCGCGGCGGGATCTTCGGCATGGGCGGCGGCGCGGCCGGCGGCGCCGGTGGCGCTGGCGCCGGCGGTGGGTTCTCCGCGGGCGACTTCGGCGGGTTCCAGGACATCTTCAACAACATCTTCAGGGGCGGCGAGGGCGGTCCCGTGGGTGGTGGCGGTGGTACGCGTACGCGTACGGAGCCGCCGCGCGGGCCGCGGCCGGAGCGCGGCAAGGACCTGGAGTCGTCGGTCGCGGTCTCGTTCGAGCAGGCGATCAACGGCGCGCAGGTGCCGTTGAGCGTCGCGACGACGCAGCCTTGTCCCACCTGTCGCGGAACCGGCGCGAAGCCGGGGACGTCGCCGCGCGTGTGCCCGAAGTGCAGCGGTCGTGGGATCGAGTCCCAGGGCCAGGGGCTCTTCTCGATCTCGCAGCCGTGCTCCCGCTGTCACGGGTCCGGGGCCGTCATCGACGACCCGTGCCCGACATGTGCAGGGGCTGGGCAGCAGAAGACGGTCAAGAACTACAAGGTGAACATCCCGGCGGGCGTCAGGGAAGGCTCGCGCGTCCGGCTGGCCGGCAAGGGCGAGGCGGGGCGCAACGGCGGCCCCGCGGGCGACCTGTACGTGTTGACCCACGTCGCACCGTCGCCGATCTTCGAGCGCAAGGGCGACAACCTGGAGGTCGAGGTCCCGCTGACGATCCCGGAGGCGATCCGGGGTGCCGACGTCGAGGTGCCGACGCTGAACGGGCGCAAGAAGCTGCGCGTGGCGCCGGGGACCAAGCACGGGACGATCCAGCGGCTGCGCGGCGAGGGGCCGCCGAGGCTCGGCGGGAAGGGCAAGGGCGACCTGCATTACAAGTTCGTCATCGACGTGCCCGCGACGCTGAGCGCCGAGCAGTCCGAGGCGGTCGAGAAGCTGTCCGAGGTCATGGGCGACGATCCGAGAGCGAGGCTGTTCTCATGAGCGGCATCCGCCGCACCCGCACCACCGTGACGGTCAGCTCGGACCGCGGGGTCTTCATGATCTCCGTGGCCGCCGAGCTGGCCGAGATGCACCCGCAGACGCTGCGCATGTACGAGCAGCGCGGGCTGATCGAGCCGAAGCGGTCGCCCAAGGGCACGCGGTTGTACTCGCACGAGGACGTCGAGCGGTTGCGGCGCATCCAGGAGATGACGAACGACCTGGGGCTGAACCTCGCCGGCGTCGAGCACGTCCTGCGCCTCGAGCAGGAGCTCGAACGCAGCCGCCGCCGCGTCGACGCCCTCGAACGCCGCACCACCGAGCTCCAGCAGGAGATGACGGCCCAGATCGAAGCCGTCAAGAAGGAGCTCCGCGGCGGCGAGCTGGTCCCCCTCAAGCACACCCGCGACATCATCCCGTCGCCCCCCGCGGCAGCCGCGCCCACACCCGCGCCGCCGGACCCACCAACCCCACCCGGCCCCCGCCGCATCCCGGTCGAGCGCGACTCCGACCAACCCTCCCGCTGACCACCGCGCCTCCACTCGGAGGCGCGCCGCGTTTCTGGACCGGTCACCCTCCGCGGGGGAGGGTGAGGCCGCCGTCGATGGGGAGGGTTGTGCCGGTGATGTAGGGGTTGGTTGCGAGGAGGAGGATGGCTGAGGCGACGTCGTGGGGTGTGCCGACGCGGGCGGCGGGGATGGTCGTGGCGATCTGGGTGTAGGTCTGCTCGCGGAGATCGGTTGGGGCTGCTGACCACCAGGGGGTGTCGATCACTCCGGGAGATACGGCGTTGACGCGGCGCGGTGCGAGCTCGGTCGCGAGCGGGCGGATGGCGGCTTCGAGCGCGCCGTTCAGCGCGGCCAGGCCGGTGGTCCCGGGCAACGCCGCGCGGGCTGAGGCTGCGGAGATGAAGACGACGGAGGCGTCGTCGGAGAGCTTCGGGAGCAAGGACTGCAACAACGTCAGCTGGGGCCAGAGCTTGCCTTCGAAGGCCTCGCGGAGCGCGGTGAGGTCGAGGGTCTCGAACGGTCCGCCGCCGGAGGCGCCGGAGAGCGAGAGCACCAGGAAGTCGAGGTGCTCGACCTGGGATGCGAGCGTCGTGATGTCCGCCGACGACGTTGCGTCGCAGACGAGGCCGGAGGCGCCCGAGCGCGTGGTGGACTCCGCCAGCCGCGTGGCGTCGCGGCCGGTCACCAGGACGTCGGCGCCGGCGGCCACGAAGGCCGCGGCGGCCGCTTCGCCGATGCCGGAGGTGCCGCCGGCGATCAACGCGTGCTTGCCGGTCAGATCGATTTGTCGAGTCATTGTGTCTCGACAGTAGCAGCTAGCCGAGACCACGAGTCTCGGCTAGCATGCGCGGCGTCGTGGCTCCCCGACCGCACACCGGCCCCAAGCGCAACGAGCAGACGCGCCAGGCGATCCTCGATGCGACCCAGCGCCTCCTGCGCGAGGACGGCTATCCCGCGCTGACCGTCGGCGCGATCGCCACCGCCGCCGGCGTCGGGCGCCAGACGATCTACCGCTGGTGGCCGTCGAAGGCGGACGTCGTCCTGGAGGCCCTCATCGAATGGGGCGCCACCACGGTCCCGGCCCCGCGCAGCGACGGCACGCTCGAGCAGCGCCTCAACGCGTTCATCACCGCCACCTTCGACGGCGCCCAGGAACCCGGAGCCGCCGCGCTGCTCAAGGCGCTCGCCGCGGAGTCCCAGCGCAACCTCGAGTTCGCGCCGCGCTTCGCCGAGTTCCTGGCCGCCCGCCGCGCCGTCCTCCACGACCTGCTCGCCCCCGAGATCCCGGACGACCGGCGCGCGCTGACCACCGACCTCGTCTTCGGCCTGCTCTGGTACCGCCTCATCACCCGGTCCGGCCCGCTCGACGCGCAGACCGCGCAAGCCCTTTCAGCGCTGCTCGCCCGCGCCGCCGAGTAACTTCCCGGCCAGATGCGGCCGCTCAACCTCGGGGAGACGCTCGACGCCTCCATCAAGATCGTCATGGCGCGCTGGAAGACGCTCGCCACGGTGATGCTCGTCATCGCGCTCCCGCTCGAGCTAGCGAACATCGTGATCATCAGCTCGACGACCGACGTCTACCAGGCCGGCTCGCTCCTCTCGTCCGACGCGACCAAGACCACGTACTCGGACTCCGGCGCCTACGCCGCGGGCCAGGTCGCGATCATCGCGCTGACGTTCCTGTCCTACCTGCTCGGCAACGTCGCCTGCTACCGCGCGATCGCCGACACCTACCTCCAGCGCGACACCTCCGCGCGCGAGTCGCTGTCGTTCGCCGCCGGCCGCCTCGGCGCCACGCTGTGGCTGTCGATCCTGCTCGTCGTCGGGGTCTTCCTCGGCTTCCTCTTCCTGATCCTGCCCGGCTTCTGGCTGCTGATCGCCTGGTCGGTCGCCCTGCCCGTGCTGCTCGTCGAGGGCATCGGCGGCTTCGGCGCGATCGGCCGCTCGTTCAAGCTCGTCGAGGGCCGCTGGTGGGCGACGTGCGGCCGCTTCGTCGTGGCCTACATCTTGGCCGGCGTGGCCACGAGCGTCGTCGGGCTGGCCTTCGACGCGCTCGCCTCCGGCGTGGTCGACGACACCTCGACCGGCGCGCTGATCCTGTCCCGGTTCGGCGACCTGTTGGTGTCCTTGGTCACGACGCCGTTCATCGCCGCGGTGACCACGTTGGTGTACTTCGACCTGCGCGTGCGCAAGGAGGGCTTCGACCTGGCCCTCCTCGCCCAGCGGATGGGCGGCGCGTCGGCCTACGACCCGGCGCCGCAGCGCGACGCGTTCGGGAACCCGGTCGCGCCCGGCGCCGGATCGACGCCGCCGCCCGCGCCGTCCTCCTCCTACCTGCCGCCGTCCGCCGCGCCCGCCGGCGCCTGGGCCCCGCCGGTCGCGCCCGGCGCGGGCGACACGCCCGGCGCGCCGCCGCCGTCGCAACCCCCGCCGCCCGTCCCGGACGAGTGACCGCCGCCGAGGCCCGCGCGCAGGCGCGCGACATCCTCGCGCAGGACCGCTTCCAGGAACACCACCACAGCGGAGGTCCTCTTCACTCGCTGTTCGTGACCTTCGGCAACTGGCTGGAGGACCTCCGCGACGCCATGCCCGGCGGCGCCGTCTCCGGCGACGTCACGCTCGCGGTGATCGTGGTCGTGCTCGTCGCCGCCGTCACGTTCGTCGCGGTGCGCTACCACCAGGACCGCGCCCGCCGCGCCGCCGCGCACCGCGTCGCCGGCCCCGGCGACGTCCCGGGCGCCGCCGCCGCGGGCCCCGCCGAGCTGGAGCGCCAGGCGGCCGACGCCGACCGCGCCGGCGACCACGACCTCGCCGTCCGGCTGCGCTTCGCCGCGGGCCTGCTGCGCCTCGACGCCGCCCGCGCGATCGCGCTGCGCCCGTCGCTGACCTCCGGCGACGTCGGCCGGACCCTGCGCAGCGAGACCTACAACATGCTTGCCGCCACCCACGACGCCGTCGCCTACGGCGGCCGCCACGCGAGCCCGGACGACGCCGAGTCCGCTCGGCGCGACTGGCCCGCCGTGGTCGGGGAGGCCCGGCGCGGATGAGCCGCGGCACGCTCGCGGCGGCGGTCGCCGCGCTCGCGCTGGTCGTGGTCGCCGTGGTGCTCGGCCGCGCGCCGCAGCAGCCCACCGGCCCGGCGTCGTCGTCCTACGCGACGACGCCCGACGGCCTGGCCGCCTACGCGACGCTGCTGGAGCGCGCCGGCCACGACGTCCGCCGCCTGCGCGCGCCGCTGGACGAGCACACGCCGGCCGCGAGCGACACGATCGTGGTCGTCGACGGGACGCTCCTGCCGTCGCGCCAGCGCGCCGCGCTGCGCCGGTTCGTCGGCGACGGCGGCCACGCGGTCCTCGCGGGGACCGCCGCGACCGCGCTCGGCGGCGACCCGTCGCGAGGCATCCAGCGCATCGGGCGCGGGACCGCGACGCTCGTCGACGACGCCACGCCGCTGCGCAACCGCGCGCTCGCGCGGGACGACAACGCGGAGCAAGCCCTACACCTTGCCGGACCGCCGGCGCGCCGGATCGTGTTCGTGGAGTCCGTCCACGGCTACCGCGATCAGACCGGCCTCGCCGCGCTGCCGTCCAGCGTCAAGACCACGCTGTGGCTGCTCGCCCTCGCTGCGCTGGCGTTCCTGCTCCTCCGTGGCCGCCGCCTCGGCCCGCCCGAGCTGCCGGCGCGCCCGCTGCCGCCGCCGCGGCGCGCGCATGTTGAAGCACTTGCCGCGGCGCTCGCCCGCACGAAACCCCAACCGCAACCGCAGACCAACCACGAGGACTCGACATGAAGGACTTGCACGATCGCGTCGCGACCGAGGTCCGGCGGGCCGTCATCGGCCAGGACGACGCGCTGGAGCTGCTGCTCGCCGCGGCCGCGTTGGGCGGCCACGTCCTGCTCGAAGGCCCGCCCGGAACCGCCAAGACGCTGCTCGCGCGCGCGTTCGCCCGCGCGCTGGACACGTCGTTCGGCCGGATCCAGTTCACGCCCGACATGCTCCCGTCCGACGTCACCGGGACCGTCGCCCTGCGCGGCAGCGCGGGCGACCTCGAGTTCCGGCCCGGGCCGATCTTCGCCGCGGTCGTCCTGGCCGACGAGATCAACCGCACGCCGCCGAAGACCCAGGCCGCGTTGTTGGAGGCCATGGAGGAGCGCCACGTCACGGTCGACGGCGTCCGCCACGCGCTGCCCGAGCCGTTCGTCGTCGTCGCGACGCAGAACCCGGTCGAGTACGAGGGCACCTACCCGCTGCCCGAGGCCCAGCTCGACCGCTTCCTGTTCCGCGCCGCGATCGGCTACCCGGCCGAGAGCGACGAGCGCGCGCTGCTCAGGCTCGCGCGCGACGGCCTCGCGCCCGCCGCGCTGGAGGAGGTCCGGGCGGTCGCCACGACCGAGGACATCAACAACGCCCGCGCCGTGCTCGGCGCCGTGAGCGCGACCGACGAGGTCGAGGCGTTCGTCGTGTCGATCGTCCGCGCGACGCGCGACCTGCCCGCGGTGACGCTCGGCGCGAGCCCGCGCGCGGCCGTCCACCTGCTGGCCGCCTCGCGCGCCGCCGCCGCGCTGAGCGGGCGCGACTACGTCACGCCGGACGACGTCGTCCGCATGGCCCGCCCCGTCCTCGCCCACCGCCTCGTCCTGTCGCCCGAGGCCGAGCTGGACCGCTACACCGCCACCGACGCCATCACGACCGCGCTCGCCGCCGTGCCGGTGCCGCGGTGAGGAGCGCCGCGTGGCGCTGACGGCCCGGACCGTCGCGGTGCTCGTCGTCGTCGCGCTGTCGGCGCTGATCGTCCCGCCGGGCGTCGCCGTGGCGCTGGCGGTCCTCACGGTCGCGGTCGCGGTCGGCGATGCGCTGGTCGCGCGGGCGGAGCGGCCGCGGGTGCAGCGCAAGGTCGCGGGCGTTCTCGCGCGCGGGATCACGACGCCGCTGAGCGTCGCGGCCGAGGGCGGGCGGACGGTGGTGCGGCAGCCGCTGGTCCCGGACTTGAGGCTTGACGTACAACAAGCGACGACGCAACTCCACGCACAACTCACGCCGCTGCGCCGCGGCCGCCACGCGCTCCCCGGCGTCGCGACCCGGACCCGCGGCCCGCTCGGCCTCGGCGCCTGGCAGCGCCGTGCGGCGACCGGCGCCGCCGACCTCACCGTCTACCCCGACCTCCCCGCGGCGCGCCGTCTCGCGCTCGCCGTGCGCGAAGGCCGCTACCGCGACGCCGGGATCCGGACCCGCGGGCCGGTCGGCCTCGGCACCGAGTTCGAGCGCGTCCGTGACTACCTGCCCGACGACGACATCCGCCAGGTCAACTGGCGCGCGACCGCGCGCCTGGGCCGCCCGATGTCCAACCAGCACCGCGTCGAGCAGGACCAGGAGATCGTGATCGTCCTCGACGTCGGCCGCCTGATGGCCGCGCCGCTGGGCACCGACCGCACGCGCCTGGACACCGCGCTCGACGCCGCGACCGCGCTCGCGCTCGTCGCCGACGAGCTCGGCGACCGTGCCGGCGCGCTCGCGTTCGACGACAGGATCCGCCGCCGCATCCGCCCCGGCCGCGCGGCCGGCGACGACGTCATCCGCGCGACCTTCGACCTGGAGCCGAGCGAGCGCGACAGCGACTACGAGCTGGCGTTCCGGACCGTCGGCGGCGGCAAGCGCGCGCTCGTCGTCGTGCTCACCGACCTGCTCGACACCGCCGCCGCCCGCGCGCTGACCGACGCCGTCCCGGTCCTCACCCGCCGCCACGCGGTCGTCGTCGCCTCGGCCCGCGACCCGGACGTCGAGCAGCTCGCCGAGTCCGGCGACCCCAACCTCACGACCGCGGCGCAAGCGCTCCTCACCGCCCGCACCCAGGCCGCCGCGGCGCTCACCGGCGCCGGCGCGACCGTCGTCGAAGCCCGCCCGGACCGCCTCGCCGCCGCCTGCGTCCGCGCCTACCTGCGCGCGAAGTCGCGGCGCCGGCTCTGAGCGCGGCCGCGCCAGACGACCAACCCCCAGTACAACGAGCCTAGCCCGAGGCCGACGACGTACGGCCCCGCGCCGCCCCAGCCCGCGGGCGAGACGTAGCCCTCGACGAGTCCCGCGACGACCAGCCACGGCGCGGTCCCGAGCACGATCGCCATCGCCGGGCGGGCCTGCGCCGCCAGCGCGTCGCGGCGCCGCAGGGGGCCCGGCGCGACCAGCGCCCAGCCCAGCTGCAGCCCCGCCGCCGCCGCGACGATGATGCACGACAGCTCCAGGACGCCGTGCGCGACGATCAGGCGCAGCACCTGGCCCGCGTTGCCGTTGGCCGCCGCGACGCCGAGCACGGCGCCGAAGATCAGCCCGTTGTACACCAACATGAACGCGCCGCCGACCGCGAACAGCAGGCCGGCCGCGAACGACTGCAGCGTCACCTGGATGTTGTTGGTGAAGATCTCCGACGAGAACGCGGCGGAGTCCGACGCGCTCAGCCCGCGCGAGCCGCGCGGCGGGTCGGCGCCGTCGATGAAGCTCCCCGGCACGAGCCCGCTCGCCGCGTCCGGATCGGCCCAGCCCCACACGAACGCGAACAGCGCGCCGCCGAACAACAGGACCGCCGCGAGCAACACCACCAACTTGGCGTCGGAGACCAGCCGCCAGTACCCGGTCGTGACGAACGCCCACGGCGCCCGCCGCCGCCCGACGTCCGCGTAGACGACCGCGCGCGCCCGGATCACCAGCGTCTCCAGCCGCGCCGTCAGCGGGTCGCCGGGGAACAGCCGCCGCGCCAGCGCGAGGTCGGCCGCGGCCCCGCGGTACAGCGCGCCCAGCTCCAGGACCCCGGGAGCGCCCAGCCGCTCCGGGCGCCCCCTCGCCCTGGTCAGCGCCGCCTCCAGCGCACCCCAACCCGCAGCGCGCTCGCGCTCGAACCGGTCGAGGGTCATGACCGGTAGCCGGTCCGGGTAGCGTGCGCCACAGATGGAGGACTACCAGGACCGGCTGCGGATCGCCACGCCCGAAGGGGTCACGGTCGACCTCGTCCTCGGCGGCCTCGGCTCGCGCTTCGCCGCCACGCTCGTCGACCTCACGCTGAAGTTCCTGCTGATCGGCGCCGTCTGGCTCGTCCTGGTGCTCACCCTGAGCAACTCGCTCGGCCTCGCCGTCGGCTCGATCGCCTCGTTCCTCCTGTACTTCGGCTACGACGTCGCCTTCGAGGTCCTCGGCGGCGGCCGCACGCCCGGCAAGCGCCTCGCCGGCCTGCGCGTCCTGCGCGACGACGGCCGCCCCGTCGACCTCCTCTCCAGCTGCATCCGCAACGTCATCCGCCTGGTCGACGGCCTGCCGCTGCTCTACCTCCCGGCGATGGTCTCGATCCTCGTCACCACCAACAACCAGCGGCTCGGCGACCTCGCCGCCCGGACCGTCGTCGTCCGCGACCCCAAGGCCACCAAGAACGCCGAGGCCTCGTTCGCCGCGGCCGCGGCCGCGGCCGCGAACGCCGGCGCCGCGCCATCCGGCCCGCTCCCGCAGCAGTTCGGCTCCAGCGGCTGGGCGATGCCCGCCGGCGCGGCGCTCCCGCGCGGCGCCGACGGCGCGCTCGACGTCTCCGCCGTCTCGCCGGAGGACCTCGCCGCGATCCGCTCGTTCCTGGATCGCCGCAGGGAGCTCCCGCCCGGCCCGCGCGGCGACATCGCCCGCCGGATCGCGGGCGCGCTGCAGCCGCGTGTCGGCGGCGCGACCGGCCATCTCGACGACGAGGACCTGATCGAGGCGGTCGCGGCCGCCAAGGCGCGCGAGCGCTGACCGGACGCACCCGTTGAGACCGCGCCCCAGCGCTGCTAAAATCTCAGTCGACCCCACTGAGATCTGCGACTCCCCAAGGAGATCCACAGCACCTTGAACGCCGACCGCTTCACGATCAAGTCCCAGGAGGCCATCCAGGCCGCGCTCGCCCTCGCGGCGCAGCGCAAGAACGCGCAGGCGCTCCCCGAGCACCTGCTCTCCGCGCTTCTCGCCCAGGACGACTCGGTGGTCTCCGGCGTGCTGCGCAAGCTCGACGTCCCCGCCGCCACCCTGCGCGCGGACGCCGACGCCCAGCTCGACACGCTGCCCACGCTCGCCACCGCCGAGGAGCCGGCGACCTCGCCCGAGCTGCTCGGCATCGTCCGCGCGGCCGAGGCCGAGATGCGCGAGCAGGGCGACGAGTACATCTCGATCCAGCACCTGCTGCTCTCGCTCGCCGGCTTCGGCGGCAAGGCCGGCGACATCCTGCGTTCCAACGGCGTCACCAAGGAGCGCGTCCTGCAGGCGCTGCCCGACGTCACCGGCGGCCACAAGGTCACCGGCCAGAACCCCGAGGAGACCTACAAGGCGCTGGAGAAGTTCGGCGTCGACCTCACCGAGCGCGCCGCCAAGGGCGAGCTCGACCCGGTCATCGGCCGCGACGAGGAGATCCGCCGCGTCATCCAGGTGCTCTCGCGCCGCACGAAGAACAACCCCGTGCTGATCGGCGAGCCCGGTGTCGGCAAGACCGCGATCGTCGAGGGCCTCGCCCAGCGGATCGTCTCCGGCGACGTCCCGGACTCGCTGCGCGATCGCCGCGTCATCTCACTCGACATCGGCGCGCTGCTGGCGGGCTCGAAGTTCCGCGGCGAGTTCGAGGAGCGGCTGAAGGCCGTCCTGCAGGAGATCAAGGACCAGGGCGGCCAGGTCGTCCTGTTCATCGACGAGTTGCACACGATCGTCGGCGCGGGCGCCGCCGAGGGCGCGGTCGACGCCGCGAACCTGCTCAAGCCGATGCTCGCCCGCGGCGAGCTGCGCGCGGTCGGCGCGACCACGCTCGACGAGTACCGCAAGCACATCGAGAAGGACGCGGCGCTGGAGCGCCGGTTCCAGCCGGTGCTGGTCGGCGAGCCGTCCGTCGAGGACACGATCGCGATCCTGCGCGGGCTCAAGGAGCGCTACGAGCTGCACCACAACGTCCGGATCCAGGACGCCGCGCTGATCGCCGCCGCCACGCTGAGCGACCGCTACATCGCCGACCGCTTCCTGCCCGACAAGGCCATCGACCTGATCGACGAGGCGGCCTCCGGGCTGCGGATCGAGATCGACTCCAAGCCCGTCGAGATCGACGAGGTCGACCGCCGCATCCTGCAGCTGGAGATCGAGCGCACCTCGCTGGCCAAGGAGACCGACGACGCCTCGCTCGGGCGCCTCGACACGCTCGACCGCGAGCTCGCCGACCTCAAGGAGAAGTCCTCGGCGATGACCGCCGAGTGGCAGGCCGAGAAGGACGCGATCACCGGCGTCCAGGACATCCGCGAGCGGTTGGAGCAGGCGCAGCGCATGCTCGACCGCGCCGAGCGCGAGGCCAACCTCGAGGAGGCCGCACGCCTGCGCCACGGCGAGATCCCGGAGCTGCAGCGCCAGCTCGTCGAGCGCGAGGACCGCACCGACGGCGACGCCGGCTTCCTGCGCGAGATCGTCGACCCCGAGGACATCGCCGAGGTCGTCGCGCGCTGGACCAAGATCCCGGTGTCGCGGCTGCTCGAGGGCGAGGTCGAGAAGCTGATCCACATGGAGGACCGGCTGCACCTGCGCGTCATCGGCCAGGCCGACGCGGTCTCCGCCGTGTCCAACGCCCTGCGCCGCTCGCGTGCCGGGCTGCAGGACCCGGACCGCCCGATCGGCTCGTTCCTGTTCCTCGGCCCGACCGGCGTCGGCAAGACCGAGCTGGCGCGCGCGCTGGCCGAGTTCATGTTCGACTCCGGCGACGCGATGGTCCGGATCGACATGTCGGAGTACATGGAGAAGCACGCGGTGTCGCGCCTCGTCGGCGCGCCCCCCGGCTACGTCGGCTACGAGGAGGGCGGCCAGCTGACCGAGGCCGTGCGCCGCCGCCCCTACACGGTGGTGTTGCTCGACGAGATCGAGAAGGCGCACCCCGACGTGTTCAACGTGCTGTTGCAGGTGATGGACGACGGGCGCCTGACCGACGGCCAGGGCCGGACGGTCGACTTCAAGAACACCGTGTTGATCATGACCTCCAACATCCCGGGTGGCCGCGCGGGCGCGGAGGGGCACTTCAAGCCGGAGTTCATCAACCGCCTGGACGACATCGTCGAGTTCCACGCGCTGGACCGCGAGCACCTCGGGTCGGTCGTCGACCTCCAGGTCGAGCGCGTCCTGCAGCGCGTCCGCGACCGCGGGATCGACGTCGAGCTGAGCCAGGCCGCGCGCACGCTGCTCGGCGACCTCGGCTACGACCCGACCTACGGCGCGCGCCCGCTCAAGCGCGTGATCCAGAAGCGCCTCGTCGACCAGCTCGCGCTGGCGATCCTCGAGGGCCGCTTCAAGGAGGGCGACGTGGTGGCGGTCGACGCGGTCGACGGCGAGCTGACGTTCGCCAAGGCCGGCGAGTCGACCCCGCCGGCCGAGCCCGCGGAGCCCGCCGCGGTCTAGAACCTGGCCAAACGGCGTTTGCTGCGATCGGGTCGCGCGGAGTAGGTTCGCGCGACCCGATGTCGCTGCAGGACCCACAGCGCCGCCCCGCCGAGTTGTTGGGGTACATCGCCGAAGGCACCGCCGGCGCTGTCGGCGACGCGTTCTTCCAGTCCTTGGTCAAGCACGTCGCGCAGGCCTTCGCGGCCGAGGTGGCGTTCGTCGCCGAGGTCGTGCCCGAGGACCCCGAGCGCGCCCGCTTCCTGGCCTGCTGGGAGGGCGCGGGCCTCGCCGAGCCGGTCGAGTACTGCCTGGCCGGGACGCCGTGCGCGGAGGTCGGCAGCGCCGACCTCGTCGCCTACGCCGAGGGCGTGATCGAGCGCTTCCCGGAGGACGAGATGGTCGTCGAGCTCGGGCTCGACAGCTACCTCGCGGTGGCGATGCGCGGCTCCGACGGCGCGCACCTCGGCCACCTCGGCGTGCTCGCCTCGGCCGGGCTGCGGCCCGACGACGACCGGGTCCACGCGCTGCGGATCTTCGCGGCGCGCGCCGCGGCGGAGGTCGAGCGGCGCCGCCACCAGCAGGCGCTCGCGGCCTCGCGCGCCCGGATCATCGAGGCGGGCGACGCCGAGCGGCGCCGGATCGAGCGCAACCTCCACGACGGCGCGCAGCAGCGCCTGGTCGCGCTCGCGCTGCAGCTGCGGCTGGCCGAGGCGGCGCTGCCGGGCGACGCCGACGGCGCCGCGGCGATCCTGGCGCGCGCGTCCGGCGAGCTGGCCGAGGCGATGGGCGAGCTGCAGGCGCTGGCGCGCGGGATCCACCCGGCGGTCCTGACCGACCGCGGCCTGGCCGCGGCGCTGGAGGCGCTGGCGATCCGGGCGACCGTCCCGGTCGAGGTCGTCGCGGTCCCCGACCGCCGCCTGCCCGAGCCGGTCGAGGCGACCGTCTACTTCGCGGTCGCCGAGGCGCTGACGAACGTCGCCAAGTACGCGCAGGCGACCCACGCGACCGTGGGCGTGACGCTGCGCGAGGACATCGCGGCGGTCGGCTTCGAGGTCCGCGACGACGGCATCGGCGGCGCCGACCCCTCCGGCGGCTCCGGCCTGCACGGCCTCCAGGACCGCATCGCCGCCCACGGCGGCACGCTGCGCGTCGTCTCCGAGCCGGGCGCCGGCACGCTGGTCGCGGGCGCGCTCCCGCTCTAGCCGGGCTGGTGCTCGACCGCGGCGGCCCAGCGGCCGCGGCGGCCGCTGACCTCGACGGGTACGCCGAAGCAGTCGCTCACGCGCTCTGACGTCAGCACCTCGGCGACCGGGCCCGCGGCCAGGACGCGGCCGCCGCGCAGCAGCAGCGCGTGGGTCGTCGAGGGTGCGATCTCCTCGAGGTGGTGGGTGACCGTCACCGTCGGCAGCTCCGGCCGGTCGCGCGCCAGCGACACGAGCGCGGCGACGAGGCCCTCGCGGCCCGGGAGGTCCAGGCCGGACGCGGGCTCGTCGAGCAGCAGCAGCCGCGGCTCGGCCATCAGCGCGCGGGCCAGCAGCAGCCGCTGGCGCTCGCCCTGCGAGCAGTCCTCGAAGCGGCGCTCGGCGAGGTCCAGCGCGCTGACCAACCCCATCAACTCGCGCGCCCGCGTCTCGTGCTCGGGCGTCAGGCGGCGCGCCTGCAAGATGATGGTGTTGAACGCGCCGGTCATGACGGTCTGCACGCCGGTGTAGTTGCCGCGCAGCGAGCGCGCCAGCCGCGCGTCGACGAAGCCGATCGACTCGC
This sequence comes from Conexibacter woesei Iso977N, assembly GCF_000424625.1. Lineage (GTDB taxonomy): Bacteria > Actinomycetota > Thermoleophilia > Solirubrobacterales > Solirubrobacteraceae > Baekduia > Baekduia woesei_A. Next base: position 205,497 of record NZ_AUKG01000001.1, on the reverse strand, counting down.
GCAGCGTCCGGATGTCGATCCTGCCCAACGTGGAGCCGAGCACCTCGACGGTCCCGGCCGACGGCTGCGCCATCGCCCCGGCCAAGTGCATCAACGTGGTCTTGCCCGCGCCGTTGGGCCCCAGGATCACCCAGTGCTCGCCGGCCGCGACGTCCCAGTCGACGCCGTCCAGCAGCCGCAGCTCACGACCCAGCGAGGAGGACCACCGGGTGACGGTGGCCCCGCGGAGCTTCAACACCTACTTCTTGACGACCTGCTGCGGGCATGGCGACTTCTGGCTCGGCCTCCTGGCGCCCGGGGGCTGCAGGCACACGCCCACCGAGTAGAACAGGAACTTGCTCGTGCGCGTGCCGGGCGCGTAGGACCTGGTCGTGTCGAACTGCAGGTTCCACTTGCCCAGCGCCGGCTTCTCGAACGGGAACAGGCGCCGCTTGGCGGTCCTGACGATCCGCCCGCACTGACCGGTCGCCTGGCCGAGCCGGAGCGTCTGCTTCAGCGTGCCCTTGGGCGTGACGTAGTGGACGTAGACGTCCGGGTTGTGGTCGACGAGGCCGAAGCCCGCGACCGAGAACCGGACCCTCAGCCTGGTCGGGTCACCCTGCGACGGCGAGAAGTTCGCCTGCAGGCGCGTGACGGTGAACCTCGCGGACGCGCTCAGCCCGCCCGAGGCGACGCCGACCCCGAACGTGCGCTGCAGCTCGTCGTCGGCCAGCGGCGGCGGCGGGAACGTGCCCTGCATCGTGCCGAGGTCGTCCATCAGCTGCGAGCCGTCGTTGAGCGCGGTGCCGTCCAGCGCGACGACGTACGGCGTCTTGGCGTTGAAGCCCCTGCCGGTGACCGTGACGTTGGTCTTGTCGGTCTGCAGGTAGCAGGTGCGGTCCGTCTGCAGGGCCGGGACGGCGGCGTGGGCGGCGCCCGGGAGGGCGGCCAGCAGGACGACGGAGACGGGCAGGACAGCGGTGGGGAGGCGCATTGTCAGCACCTGAGGGTAGGGGCCGCGCCCCGCGACATGCGCAGATGGGGTAGAAGGGGCGTTATGCCGACGTTCATCATGCTCTCCACGCTCACGCCTGAGGGCGTCCAGACGGTCAAGAACAACCCGCAGCGGATCCGCGAGGTCAACTCCGAGGTCGAGCAGCTCGGCGCGACCGTGAAGGCTCAGTGGTCGGTCCTCGGACGGTTCGACTTCGTGAGCATCGTCGAGGCCCCCGACGAGACCACGATGGCGCGCGTGTCGCTGGAGCTCGGCTCCCGCGGGACCGGCCGGTTCGAGACGCTCAGCGCGATCCCGATCGACGACTTCATCGCGTCGCTCTAGATCGCTCAGGGACGCAACGCGCTTCATGAAGGTCCTCATCGTCGGCGGTGGCGGCCGCGAGCACGCGCTGGTCAACGCGCTCGCGCGCTCGCCCCAGCAGCCTGAGCTGCTCGCCGCGCCCGGGAACCCCGGGATCGCGCAGGTCGCCGAGTGCTTCCCGGTGGGGGTCGACGACCTCGACGGGCTCGTCGCGCTGGCGGCCGAGCGGCACGTCGACCTCGTGGTCGTCGGGCCGGAGGCGCCGCTGGTCGGCGGCCTCTGCGACAGGCTGGAGGCGGCGGGGATCCGGTACTTCGGCCCGTCCGCCGCGGCCGCCCAGATGGAGGGGTCGAAGGCGTTCGCCAAGGAGGTCATGTCCTCCGCGGGCGTCCCGACCGCCAACTGGGCCGAGGTCACGTCCGTCGACGAGGGCCTGGAGGCGATCGACGGGCGCTACCCGACCGTCATCAAGTTCGACGGGCTGGCGGCGGGCAAGGGCGTCGTCGTCGCGCCCGACGAGGCGACCGCGCGCGCGGCGCTGGCCGAGATGATCGAGGCGCGGCGCTTCGGCGACGGCCCGGTCGTGATCGAGGACTTCCTGGAGGGCGAGGAGCTGTCGCTGTTCGCGATCTGCGACGGCGAGCGCGCGGTCCCGATGGTCTCCGCGCAGGACTACAAGCGGATCTTCGACGGCGACGAGGGGCCGAACACCGGCGGCATGGGCGCCTACTCGCCGGTCCCGGGCGCGCCCGACCGCGACGAGATCGTCCGCCAGATCCACCAGCCGGTCGTCGACCTGCTGCGCGAGCGCGGGACGCCGTTCCACGGCTGCCTCTACGCGGGGCTGATGCTGACCGCCGAGGGGCCGATGGTGATCGAGTTCAACGCGCGCTTCGGCGATCCCGAGACGCAGGTCGTCCTGCCGCGGCTGCGCTCCGACCTGCTCGAGACGCTGATGGCGGCGACCCGTCCGGGCGGCCTGGCCAGCGGCGGCGCGATGGAGTTCGGCGACGACTGGGCGGTCACGGTCGTGGAGGCGAGCGCCGGGTACCCGGCGTCGTCGCGGTCCGGCGACGTCATCACGGGCCTGGAGGACGCGGCCCGCGCGGGCGCCGAGGTGCTGCACGCCGGGACCGCGCGCAACGACGCGGGCGACGTCGTCACCGCGGGCGGGCGTGTCCTGAACGTCACCGCGCTCGGACCGGATCCGGCGGCGGCGCGCGATCGCGCTTATGCTGCGGCCGACCTCATCCACTTCGACGGACGGCAGCTGCGGCGCGACATCGCCCTGCGCGCCGTGGAGCGAGCGACGCCATGACCGAGCAGCCCCAGCCTGGGACGACCGCCGCGCCCGAGACGCTGACGCAGCTCGAGGAGGCCGCCGAGGAGGCGGACGCGCCGCGCGTCGGGATCATCATGGCCTCGCAGTCCGACATGGACACGATGGCCGCCGCGGAGAAGGTTCTGACGGCGGCCGGCGTCCGGTCCGAGACGCGGGTGCTGTCGGCCCACCGCGAACCGGACCAGGTCGCCGACTACTGCAGGAACGCGCGCATGCGCGGGCTGAAGGTCATCATCGCGGGCTCAGGACTGAACGCCGCGCTGCCCGGCCTTGCCGCCACCCACACCGACCTGCCGGTCATCGGCGTCCCGCTGTCGTCGCCGTTCAGCGCCGCGGGCGGGCTCGACGCGATCCTCTCGATCGTCCAGATGCCACCCGGCTTCGCGGTCGCCGCCGTGGGGCTGGACAACGCGAAGAACGCCGGCGACCTGGCGCTCCGCATCCTGAACGCGTAGGGAGGGCGGCGGGTAACCTTCCGCCATGTGATCCCGCGCTACACCCGCCCCGAGATCGGGGCCGTCTGGACCGACGAGGCCAAGCTCGAGAGCTGGCGGCAGGTGGAGGTCGCCTGCGCCCTGGAGACCGAGGGGCCGACGCCCGCCGAGCTGGAGGCGATCTCGCTCGCGACGTTCACGGTCGACGCCGTGCTGGAGCGCGAGAAGATCACCGACCACGACGTCGCGGCGTTCGTGGACGTGCTGTCCGCGTCCGCGGGCGAGGCGGGGCGCTGGATCCACTACGGGCTCACGTCCTCCGACGTGCTCGACACCGCTTTGGGCGTCCAGCTGCGCAAGGCCGGCGACCTGCTGATCGCGGGCGCCCGGGACTTCCGCGACGCGTTGGCCGAGCAGGCGCGCGCCTACGTCGACACGGTCTGCGTCGGGCGCACGCACGGCGTCCACGCCGAGCCGACGACGTTCGGCATCAAGCTCGCGGGCTTCGCGTTCGAGGCCGATCGCAACCTGAAGCGGCTGGAGGCGGCGGTCGACCAGGTCAGCGTCGGCGCGGTCTCCGGCGCGGTCGGGACCTACAGCGCGACCTCGCCGGACTTCGAGCGCCGCGTGCTGGCGCGCCTGGGCCTGGAGGCCGAGCCGGTCTCGACGCAGGTCGTCGCCCGCGACCGCCACGCCGAGCTGCTGCAGGCGATCGCGCTGGCCGGCGCGGGGCTGGAGCGCTTCGCCACGGAGATCCGCCACCTGCAGCGCACCGAGGTGCGCGAGGTCGAGGAGCCGTTCCGGGCCGGTGCCCAGAAGGGCAGCAGCGCGATGCCGCACAAGCGCAACCCGATCACGTCGGAGCGCATCACGGGGTTGGCGCGCGTCCTGCGCGGCTACGCGCAAGTTGGTGTGGAAGACGTCGCGCTCTGGCACGAGCGCGACATCTCGCACTCCGGCGCCGAGCGCGTCGTCCTGCCGGACGCCACGATCGCGCTGGACTACATGTACGCCTTGGCCACGCGCCTGGCGCGCGGCATGGTCGTCCACTCAGACCGCATGCGCGAGAACATCGACCTCACCTACGGCGCGCTGTTCTCCCAGCGGGTCCTGCTGGCGCTGGTCGCCGGCGGCCTGCAGCGCGACGACGCCTACCGGATCGCGCAGCGCACGGCGCAGCAGGCCTGGGACACCCGGACCCAGCTGCGCTCGATCCTGGAAGACGACGAGGACCCGCAGGTGCGGGCCCTCGACCTCGACGCGATCTTCGACCTGTCGCACTACACCAAGCACGCTCACGAGATCGTGAACCGCCTGGACGTGGTGGCGCCGGCGGGCGAGCCCGCCGCGGCCTAGGCCGCGACGAGCGCCTCCACTCCTTCGGCCGACGCGGCCGACTCGTTGGCCTCGCCGGAGCGCAGCGTGACCCACGTGACCACCGCGGCCAGCGCGAGCAGCGCCGCGCCGATCCCGAAGGCCGTCGTGTAGCCGTGCACCAGCGCGTCCTCGTGGGCGCCGTGGAAGCTGTCGGTCGCGGAGTTCGCGAACGTCGACAGCACGGCCAGGCCCAGCGCGCCGCCGACCTGCTGGCTCGTGTTGAACAGCCCGGACGCCAGGCCCGACTCGTCGGGCGCCACGCCACCGGTGGCGATCAGCGTCAGCGGCACGAACGCGTGGCCGATGCCGAGCGCCAGCAGCGCGATCCCGGGCAGGAAGCCGACCCAGTAGCTGGAGTCCGGCGTCAGCTGGACCGTCCAGAGCATCCCGGCTGCGCCCAGCATCATGCCGCCGAGCAGCACGGCCTTGACGCCGAAGCGGGCCATCAGCTTCTGCGAGCTCACCGAGCCGGCGATGATCCCGAGCGTCATCGGGACGAACGCGAGGCCGGACTCCAGGGCGTTGAAGCCCTTGATCTGCTGGAAGTACAGCGAGCCGAAGAAGAAGAACGCCTGCATGCCGGAGAGCAGGAACAGCGTCACGAAGTTGGCCGTCGTCAGCGTGCGCTTCCTGAAGATGGACAACTTGATCAGCGGGTGCTTGAAGATCCTCTGGGTCCAGGTGAACGCGCCGAGCAGGCCGATCGCCACGGCACCGAGGCCGAGCGTCTTGGCGCTGCCCCAGCCGAAGTCCTGGGCCTTGACGATCGCGTAGGTCAGGACGACCAGGCCGGACGTGACGAGCGTCGCGCCGACGAGGTCGAAGCCGCCTTCGGTGTCCTCGGCCTTGGACTCCGGCACGTACCGCAGCGCGAGCGCCAGGGTCGCGAGGCCGACCGGGACGTTGACGAAGAAGACCCACTGCCACGAGAGGGCGTCGGTCAGCAGGCCGCCGAGCAGCAGGCCGACGGCGCCGCCGCCGCCGGAGATCGCGGCGAACGCGCCGAGCGCCTTCGCGCGGTCCGGGCCTTCCGGGACCGTCGTCGTGATGATCGACAGCGCGGCGGGGGAGACGAGCGCGGCACCGAGACCCTGCAGCGCGCGAGCGCCGACGAGGAAGCCCGGCGAGGTCGCCAGGCCGTCGAGCAGCGAGGCGAAGGTGAAGATCGTGATGCCGATGACGAACAGCCTGCGCCGGCCGAGCAGGTCGCCGGCGCGGCCGCCGAGGAGCAGGAAGCCGCCGAAGACCAGCAGGTAGGCGTTGACGACCCACTGCAAGTCGGCGGGCGAGAAGTGGAGGTCGGACTGGATCGACGGGAGCGCGACGTTCGTGATCGTCGCGTCCAGGATCACCATGAACTGCGCGAGGCAGACCACGACGACCGTGACGGCCCAGTGGCGCGCGACCGGGGAGTCCTCGGTCACGTGGCGCGTTGTTGCGGGGGAGGAGAGGTCGGTCATGAGGGTGTGATGGGGGAGTTGTTGATGGGGTTGAGCGGAGCGCTCGGATGGTTCGTCCTGGAGCAAGCGGACCGCTCGGTCCGGATGACCATAACACAAGCGGACCGCCCGGTCCGTCTTTTCGGACCGCTCGGTCCGTATTTCCGGACCAGGCGGTCCAGTTGCGGACGCGAAGGTGTTACGCTCTGCGGTGGGTCTTCTTCGAATGTCCTCCACCACGCCTTCGACTCCGCTGCCCCTTCGCGCCGACGCACGCCGCAACCGCGAGCTGATCCTCGAGGCCGCGCGCGACGCGTTCGCCGAGGGCGGGATGGACGTCGGCGTCGAGGAGATCGCCCGCCGCGCGGGCGTCGGCAAGGCGACGTTCTTCCGGCGCTTCCCGACCAAGGAGGCGCTGGTCGTCGCGGTCTTCGAGGGCTTCATCGAGGAGGTCATCGCCGCGGTCGACGTCGCGCTGCTGGAGACCGAGTGCCCGCTCGCGCCGCTGCGCGCGTTCCTGCGCCACTCGATGGAGTCGCAGGCGAAGAACAAGGCGTTCTTCGAGGCGGTCGCGACGCGCTTCGTCCCGCCGCCGGAGCTGACCGACCGCGTGATGGAGGCGGTCGAGCGCGTCATGGCGCCGGCCGTCGCGGCGGGCGTCCTGCGCGAGGGCATCGAGCCGGGCGACGTCTCGACGGCGACGAAGATGCTCGGCGCCGCGATCCGGCCGATGGACGGCCTGCTGCTGCCCGAGCCCGCGTGGGACCGGTACCTCGACGTGATCATCCGCGGCCTGGCGAAGGCCGAGGGCGCGCGCGACGAGCCGATGCACGGCATCGCCGCGGATCCGTGCACGATGGTGCGCGAGTTCTCCGCGAAGTCCGCTTAACGCGCACGGCCCGCGCGGCTTCCGCGCCGCGTGCTTCGGTACTTTGAGGGCGTGACGTCCGCCGCCGACCTCGACCTCCCGCTCGTCGCGAGCGGCAAGGTGCGGGAGATCTACGCGCTGGAGGACGACCGGCTGCTGCTGGTCGCCTCCGACCGCATCTCGACCTATGACGTCGTGCACCCGAACGGCATCCCGGACAAGGGCAAGGTCCTGACGGGGATCTCGGTCTTCTGGTTCAACAAGACCGGGCACATCGTGCCCAACCACTACATCTCGGCCACCGAGGGTGTCCCGGATGCGGTGCGCGGCCGCGCGATGGCGGTGCAGAGGCTGGAGATGCTGCCGATCGAGTGCGTCGTGCGCGGCTACATCACGGGGTCGGGCTGGAAGGACTACTCGGCGTCCGGCAGCGTGTCCGGGATCGAGCTGCCGCCGGGGCTGCGCGAGTCCCAGCAGCTGCCGACGCCGATCTTCACGCCGTCGACCAAGGCCGAGCTGGGCGACCACGACGAGGCGATCTCGTTCGAGCGTGCGGTCGAGGTGCTGGGCGATGCGTCTTTGGCGGGGCGCCTGCGCGACGTGTCGATCGAGTTGTACGCCTTCGCGGCGGGGCTCGCGCGCGAGCGCGGCGTGATCCTGGCCGACACGAAGTTCGAGTTCGGGCTGGACGCGGACGGTGGGTTGGTGTTGGCCGACGAGGCGCTGACGCCGGACTCGTCGCGGTACTGGCCGCTCGACGGCTACGAGCCCGGGCACGGGCAGCCGTCGTTCGACAAGCAGTTCGTCCGTGACTGGGCGGCAGGGACAGGGTGGGACAAGAGCCCACCGGCACCGGAGGTACCAAAGGACGTGGTGGTGGAGACGCGCGCGAAGTACGTCGAGGCGTACGAGTCGGTCACAGGCGAGTCGTTCGGCTCCTGGCTCTCGCGGACGGCAGCGTCATGAGAGCGCGTGTGCTGATCCGCCCGAAGGCTGGGATCCTGGACCCGCAGGGTGTCGCGGTCGAGCGCGCCCTGCCTGCTTTGGGCTTCGCGGGCGTCGCGAACGTGCACGTTGGCCGGCTGGTCGAGCTGGACGTCGAGGACGCCGCGCAGCTGGACGACATGTGCCGCAAGCTGCTGGCCAACCCGCTGATCGAGGACTACGAGATCCAGACGGTGTCCGCGTGAAGCTCGGCGTCGTCACGTTCCCGGGGACCTGCGACGACGCGGACGCGCGGTTGGCGGTCGCGAAGGTCGCCGAGCCGGTGGCGCTGTGGCACGGCGACGCGGATCTGCACGGCGTCGACGGCGTCGTCATCCCGGGCGGGTTCTCGTACGGCGACTACCTGCGCGCGGGGTCGATCGCGCGGTTCTCGCCGGTGATGGAGTCGGTGATCGCGTTCGCGCAGGCCGGCGGTCCTGTCTTGGGGATCTGCAACGGGTTCCAGATCCTGTGCGAGGCGGGGCTGCTTCCGGGCGCGCTGCTGCCGAACAAGGACCTGCGGTTCGTGTGCCGCCAGGTCGACCTGGTGGTGCAGACGACCGGCACGCCGTTCACCTCGACGTGTGCCGTCGGTGACGTGCTGTCGATCCCGGCCAAGCACCAGAACGGCTGCTTCTACGGCGACGTCCCCGCTTCGCAGGTGGTCCTGCGCTACGCGGACGGCCACAACTTCAACGGCTCGCAGGACGACGTCGCGGGCGTCGTCAACGAGCAAGGCAATGTGATGGGCTTGATGCCGCATCCCGAGCACGCGGTGGACGTGCTGACCGGCGGCTCGGCCGACGGCCTGAAGCTCTTCGAGGGGATGACCCGTGTCGCCGTCGCCTGAGGCCGCCGCTTCCTCGGACGCGCCGGGCGTCGAGCACGCCGTCGCGCTGGGGCTGACGCGCGACGAGTACAAGATGGTCTGCGACGAGCTGGGCGGGCGCGAGCCCAACCAGGTCGAGCTCGCGATGTTCTCGCTGCTGTGGAGCGAGCACTGCGCCTACAAGCACTCCAAGAAGCTCCTGCGCACGCTGCCGACGGAGGGCCCGGCTGTGGTCATGGGGCCGGGCGAGAACGCCGGCGCCGTCGATGTCGGTGATGGCTGGGCGGTCGCGTTCAAGGTCGAGTCGCACAACCACCCCAGCGCCGTCGAGCCGTTCCAGGGCGCGGCGACGGGCGTCGGCGGGATCCTGCGCGACATCTTCGCCTTGGGCGCGCGTCCCATCGCCGTTCTCGATTCCCTGCGCTTCGGCGAGCCGACGTCCGAGCGCTCGCGGTACCTGCTGGACCGCGCCGTGGCCGGGATCGGGCACTACGGCAACTCGATCGGCGTGCCGACCGTGGGCGGCGAGGTCGTCTTCGAGGCGCCGTACGAGACCAACTGCCTGGTCAACGCGATGGCGATCGGGCTGGCGCGGACCGACGACATGGTCCGCTCCGCGGCGGCCGGTGTTGGCAATGTCCTTGTGTTGTTCGGCGCGTCCACGGGGCGCGACGGGATCGGCGGCGCTTCGGTGCTGGCCTCGACCGAGCTGGACGTCGATGACGACTCCAAGCGTCCGTCCGTGCAGGTCGGTGACCCGTTCGAGGAGTCGAAGCTGCTGGAGTGCTCGCTGGAGCTGCTGGCCTCCGGGTTGTTGGTGGCCTTGCAGGACCTGGGCGCTGCCGGCCTGACGTCGGCCGCTTCCGAGATGGCCGCGAGGGGCGAGGTCGGGCTGGATCTCGACGTCGCGAAGGTCCCGCTGCGCGAGGCCGACATGGAGCCGTTCGAGATCATGGTGTCGGAGTCGCAGGAGCGGATGCTCTGCGTCTGCGAGCCTGCGAAGGTCGCCGACGTGCTGGCGCTCTGCGAGAAGTGGGAGGTCAACGGGACCGCGATCGGCGTGGTCACCGAGGGCAATCGCTTCCGGATCCTGCGTGGTGAGGAAGTCGTCGGAGACATGCCGGTCACCGGCTTGGTCGACGACGCGCCGCTGTACGACCTGGCGCCGGAGAAGCCGGCGTCGCCGATCTACGCGACGCCTGCGGCGGTCCTCGGGTTCGAGGCCGACGTGCAGGAGACGCTGATCGCGCTGCTGTCCTCGCCGAACCTCTCGTCGCGCCGGCCGCTGTTCGAGCAGTACGACTCGATCGTGCAGTCCCGGACCGTGCGCCGTCCCGAGGACTCGGACGCCGCGGTGCTCTGGCTGCACGACATGGGCGACGGCGCGCCGGCGATCGCGACGTCGATCGACGGCAACGGCCGCCGTGTCGCCGCCGACCCCTACTGGGGCACGATCGGCAACGCGCTGGAGTGCGCGGCGAACCTCGCCGCGGTCGGCGCCCAGCCGCTGGGGACGACCAACAACCTCAACTTCGGCAACCCCGAGAAGCCGCACATCGCCTGGCAGTTGACCGAGGCCGTCCGCGGCCTCGGCGAGGCCTGCCGCGCGCTGGAGGCGCCGATCGTCGGCGGCAACGTGTCGCTGTACAACGAGAACGCGGACGGCCCGATCTACCCGACGCCCGTCGTCGGCATGGTCGGCATCCTGCCCGACCCGGAGCGCGCGACGACCATCGCCTTCAAGAACGAAGGCGACACGATCGCGCTGGTCGGCTACTCGCTGGACGACCCGTCCCTGGACGCGTCGGAGCTGTCGAAGCTCCGCGGCGAGGCGCTGCCGGACGGCCTGCCGCCGATCGACATCCCGTCGGTGGTGAAGACCCTCGACACGATCCGGGCAGCGGCGCGCGCGGGCTCGCTGTCCTCGATCCACGACATCTCCGAAGGCGGCCTCCTGATCGCCATCGCGGAGTCCGCCCTGTCCGGCTCGCTCGGAGCCTCCCTGGACCTCGGCGACGTCGATGACGTCTGGGCCTCGCTCTTCGGCGAACGTTCCGGCGGCTTCCTCATCTCGGGCCCCCGCTCCGCCATCGACGCCCTCGTCACCTCCGGAGTCCCCGTGACCCCCCTCGGCACCGTCGGCAGCGCCAACCTCACAGTGTCGCTGTCCTCGATCACCGAGTCCTGGCCCCTCGCATCTCTCCGCGAAGCCACCTCAGCGCTAGCCCCCCTCTTCCCCTAGCCACGCCCGCGGCGCCGCCACCCGTCGGCGCCGCGGCTTCACGCGCACCATCGCCGCGTCGCCACCACCGCGCGCTCCGCGCCATCAGACCGCACCGCTTCCGGCGTCATGGATGAAGGCGCTTCGCTTGATCGTCGTCGCCAGTTGCACCGCGAGGCGGTCGCGGTCTTTGCCGTCATCCGTCCGGCATCGCTTCACGCGCATCGGCGTCGCGGCGGAGCGGGCGTCTGTCCCGCGGCATCAAGTCATAGCTCTTCCGGCGCCGTGGCTGGAGGCGCTTCGCTTGATCGTCGTCGCCTGCGGCACCGCGCGGCGGCCGCGGTCTTTGCCGCAATCCGTCCGGCGGCGCGCGCAGGCGCGTCATGCGCGAACCGAGTTATTGTTCTTCTGATGCGCCCGCCGTCAGTTCCGCAAGGAACTGACGCGGGTTCAGGACCGGCAGCGTCTCGGACGACTCCACCAACAAGTCCTTGTCGACCGACACCATCATGTCGGCGCCCGCGGCTCGGGCGAGTGCGATGAGGTAGTCGTCGTCCGGATCTCGTGTCGCGCCTTCGACGACTTCGGGATTGTCGAGCATCGTCGCCGACGCGCTGAGGATCTCGACGTAGATCGCGCCACGTCCGTCGGCCGCCGCTGCGGCGAACTTCTCGCGCGACAGGACGCCGGCCAGCTCGTCGAAGAGCATCGGCGCCGCGAGCAGCTCGAACTCGCCCGCGAGCAGTGCCTGGACGAGCTGCGATGGCGCGCCGGTTGCGCTGCCGATGAACGCCGAGATGAAGACGCCCGGGTCGACGACCGCGCGGATCACGCGGGCCGGCGGCGCTCACGGCGCGCCGCGTGGAGCTCCTGGACGGCGAGCGCGTCTGCTTCGTCGTCGGTCAGGTTGCTCGTCGCCTGCGCCGCCTCCAGCACATCCCTGCCCACGTACATCCGCAGCGCGCGCTCGACCACGTCGGCCTCGGTGGCCTGGCCGTGCTGCGGCGTCATCGCGCGGGCGCGCTCGATGAGCTCGGCATCGACGTCGACGCTGATGATGTGGTCGGAAGCCATGGCGTTGTTACGTGATAGCCCATCGTCCGGTCCGTGGCAAGCGGACGGCGTCAGCGTTCGGCCGGTGGCTCCGCCAGCCGGCGCCAGAGGGCGGCGGCGGCGTGGTCGTCGTCGGCGAGGACGAGGAGGGCGCCGCAGGGGGTTGAGCCGAGGATGAGGTTGTTGGGGTTCTTGGTGGGGCGGGTGTAGGTGTAGACCTGGTGGTCGTGGACGATGGTGAGGTGGGGGTCGGCGCCGGTTGCGCGGGCTTGCGTCAGGGTCGTGGCGAAGAACTCGTCGCGGACGGATGGGTCGTCGCCGAGGCCGAAGAAGAGGGCGGTGCCGAGCAGCGTCTCGGTGTTGTCGCTGGAATCGCGAGAGACCGTGCGGGTGTCGATGTCGGCGGCCAGGTCGGCCGGCACGTCGAGGTTCAGCGGCGGGTACTCGGGCCTGGTCGACAGCGCCGTGTACGGGTAGCGGAGGTTCTCGAACGGGCCGCCGCCGTGGGCGTTCTTGCAGGACTCCGCGCGGGCGGCGAGCGTGGGTTGCGACCTCCTGTGGCCGCCGCCCGCCGCCTCGACGATGACGCCCACGACGCCCAGAACCAAGAACCCGCAGAACGCGAGCAGCGAGAACTTGACGATCAGCGGCAACCCGTGGCGCTCCGGCATCCGTGCCGCGGTGTGTTCCCGCCCGCCGCCGCGGGCATGCGCGCGCCTAGCTCAGCGCTTCAAGCTCCTCCGCGCTGAGCTCCAGCTCCAGCGCCGCGAGGTTCTCGCGCAGGTGGTCGAGGGAGAGGGTGCCGGGGATCGGGAGCACGGTCGGCGACCGGTGCAGCAGCCACGCGAGCTTCACCGCGTTCGTGCCCACGCCGTGGCGCTTGGCGATCTCCTCCACCGCGGCCGAGCCGCCCTTCAGCGGGAAGTAGGGGACGAACACGATGTCCTCGGCCGCGCAGTGGTCGATGACGTCGTCGTAGCCGCGCTCGGCCAAGTTGTAGTGGTTCTGGACGGCGGTGACCGGGAGGATCGTGCGGGCGTGCTCGATCTGCTCGACGGTCACGTCGGAGAGGCCGACCGCGAGGATCGTCCCGCGCGACAGCTCCTCGGCGAGCGCGCCGAGGGTCTCCTCGAACGGCGTCTCCGGATCGACGCGATGCAAGTAGTACAGGTCGATCGCGTCGACCCTCAACGACGCCAGCGACTGCTCGAGCTGGCTGCGCAGCACCTCCGGGCGGCCCTCGCCGGCCCGGTAGCCGCCCTTCGTGGCGATCACGAGATCGTCGCGACCCGCGACGCCGGACGCCCCGATCGTCCGCTCGCTCTCGCCACCGGTGTACAGGTGCGCGGTGTCGATGTGCCGCAGCCCCGCGTCCACGGCCTCCCGGATGAAGCCCGCGTGCTCGGGCGTCAGGCGGTTGGTCCCCAAGCCCATCCGGGGGACGTCGCGGTCGGCGAGGCGAAGCGTGGTGGAGATCGCGGTCATCGCTTCAGGCTAGTTCGGGGTACGCCCGACATCACATGCGCTCCGCGGAGATCCTCGTCGGCCTGCTCGGGGCCGTCACCGTGCTCGCGGGCGTCGCCCGGCGGGTCGGCGTCCCGTCGCCGATCGTGCTCGTCGTCTGCGGCGCGCTCGTCGGGCTCGTGCCCGGCCTGCCCGGCGTCACGCTCGACCCCGACCTCACGTTCTTCATCTTCCTGCCGCCGCTCGTCTACGGCGCCGGCTTCACGGCGTCGCCCCGCGACCTGCGGCTCCAGGCGCGCCGGATCGGCGTCCTCGCCATCGGCCTCGTCGCGGCCACCGCGGCCGCGGTCGCCGTCGCGATGAAGCTCCTCGTCCCCGGCTTCGGCTGGGCCGAGGGCTTCACGCTCGGCGCGATCCTGGCGCCCACCGACCCGGTCGCGGCCGTCTCGATCATGCAGCGCTTCCGCGTCGCGCCCCAGCTGCAGGCGATCATCGAGGGCGAGTCGCTGGTCAACGACGGCACCGGCCTCGTCCTCTACAAGCTCGCCGTCGCGGCGGTCGTCACCGGCACCTTCAGCATCGCCGACGGCGCGTGGCGCCTGGTCGCGACCGGCACCGGCGGCGTGCTGATCGGCCTCGCCGTCGGCTGGCTGATCCAGCACGTGCGCGGCCGGATCGACGACGCGCCGATCGAGATCACCCTGTCGCTCTTCACGCCGTATGCCGCCTACATCGCGGCCGAGGCGATCGGCGCGTCCGGGATCCTCGCCGCGGTCACCGTCGGCCTCTACCTCGGCGCGCGCAGCGAGGGCCTGTTCAGCGCGACCGCCCGGATCGAGGCCCAGGGCTTCTGGACCGCGTTGACCTTCATGTTGGAGTCGACGCTCTTCTTGTTGATGGGGTTGCAGATCCGCGACGTCGCGAGGGGCATCGAGGACCTCGACGCCGGCCGCGTCACGCTGACGGTCGTGGTCACGCTGGTGGTCGTCCTCGGCATCCGGATCGTCTGGATGTTCAGCATCGGCCCGCTGCTGCGCAGGCTGATCCCCGGCGAGCCCAAGGAGGAGCCGCCGCGCCTGGGCCCGGGCGCGCGCCTGGTCGCCGGCTGGGCCGGGATGCGCGGCGCGGTGTCGCTGGCCGCGGCGCTCGCGATCCCGGCGACCGTCGACGGCGGCGACCCGTTCCCGCAGCGCTCGCTGATCGTCTTCACGGTCTTCTGCGTGATCGTCGCCGGGCTGCTGCTCCAGGGCTCGACGCTGCCCGCGCTGATCGCCGCGACCGGCCTGGGCCGCGACGTCGCCGACGACGCCGCCGAGGAGGCGCGCGCCCGCGCGGCGGCGGCCGAGGCCGCGCTGGAGCAGCTCGACGCGATGGAGGACGAGGACCCGCAGGCGGCCGAGCGCCTGCGCGAGCTCTACGAGGCGCGCCTCGGCCACGCCCGCGCGCCCGCCGACGAGGACGGCGACGCGGAACGCCAGCACGTCGAGGCCTTCCAGCGCCTGCGCGAGGAGCTGCTGCGCTCCGAGCGCGCGGCCCTGCACGAGCTCCACGCCCGCGGCGAGATCTCGGAAGATGCGCTGAGAACGGTGGAGCGCGACCTCGATCTCCAGGAGGCACGCCTGGATTGAGGGTGGGGTCGCCGCCCCTGTTGCTACCCTCCGCGCTGCCGCCGCGTGTTCTCTCTTCGGGCGGTCCTCATGACCGAGCTGAACACCGATCTCGACGAGCGCGACGGCCCGCGCGACGAGTGCGGCGTCTTTGGGATCTACGCTCCCGAGCACGACGTCGCCCGCATGGCGTACTTCGCCCTCTACGCGCTGCAGCACCGCGGTCAGGAGTCGGCGGGCATCGCCGCCGCCGACCACGGCGGCTACATCATCACCCAGCGCGCGCTGGGCCTGGTCAACCAGGTCTTCAAGGAGCACGACCTCCGTGCCCTCGCCGGCGACCTGGCGATCGGCCACGTCCGCTACTCCACGACCGGCTCCAACGAGTGGGAGAACTCGCAGCCCGTGCACCGCAGCGCGGGCGCGGGGGGCAACCACCGCGAGCTGGCGCTGGCGCACAACGGCAACCTGATCAACGCGGTCGAGCTCCACGCCGAGCTGCGCGCCCAGGGCGTGCAGTTCTCCTCGACCAGCGACTCCGAGATCATCGCCGCGCTGATCTCCACGCATCCCGCGGAGAAGATCGAGGACGCCGTCGCCGCCGTCCTGCCGCGCCTGAAGGGCGCGTTCTCGACGGTCGTGATGACCAAGGACAAGGTCGTCGCCTTCCGCGACCCGGCCGGCCTGCGCCCGCTGGCGATCGGCCAGCTCGAGGACCGCTACTGCGTCGCCTCCGAGTCGTGCGCGTTCGACATCATCGGCGCCAAGCTGCTCCGCGACGTCCTCCCCGGCGAGATGATCACGCTCTCCGACAAGGGCATCGCGACCAAGCAGGTCGTCTCCGGCGAGCGCGAGGCGTTCTGCGTCTTCGAGTACATCTACTTCGCGCGCCCCGACTCGCGCATGAACGGCCAGCTGCTGCAGGCCGCGCGCGGCCGGATGGGCGAGATCCTCGCCCGCGAGGCCCCGGCGCCCAACGCCGACCTCGTCATCGCCGTGCCGGACTCCGGCAATCCCGCCGCCCGCGGCTTCGCCCGCGCCGCCGGCCTGCCGCAGGACGACGGCCTGATCAAGAACCGCTACGTCGCGCGCACGTTCATCCAGCCCGGCCAGGAGCTGCGCAAGCACGGCCTGCGGATGAAGTTCAACCCGCTGCCGGAGATCGTCGGCGGCAAGCGGATCGTCGTCGTCGACGACTCGATCGTCCGCGGCAACACGACGCGCCAGATCGTCCAGATGCTCCGCGATGCCGGCGCGCTGGAGGTCCACATGCGGATCTCCGCCCCGCCGATCAAGCACCCGTGCTTCTACGGCATCGACATGAGCAAGCGCGAGGAGATGATCGCGCACAACCGGACGCCCGAGCAGATCGCCGAGGAGCTCGGCGTCGACTCGCTGGCGTACCTGTCGCTCGAAGGCGTCTACGAGGCCGTGCGCGGCGACCGCGCCAACCACTGCGACGCGTGCTTCTCCGGCGAGTACCCGCTGCCGGGCACCGAGGACGGCCAGTCCAAGGACGCGTTCGAGCTGCCGCTCGCGCGCATCGCCGCGGTCTAGACGCCGCAGCAGCGCCGGCGCGTCCGAGATCGTGGGGTAGGCGTCCTTGCCGCCATCGGCGCGGCGCGGGACGATGCGTCGCATGACGGCGACGCGGCGGGTCGTGGTGGTGGCGATGGACGGGGCGCAGTCCCTGGACGTGCTCGGTCCGGTCGAGGTGCTGCAGGGCGCGTCGGCAGTTGTTGGTGGCATTGGTGGTTACGAGGTCGTGGTGTGCGGTCCCGACGGCGGTTCTATCGCGCTGTCCAACGGGCTGACCCTGTCCTGCGCAGAGTTGCCACGAAGTCCGCGCGGGATCGACACGATCATCGTGTCCGGCGGCGAAGGGACACGTGCTCTGAGTCCTTCGCACCCTGTCGTCCTGTGGCTGGCCGCGGTCGCGCCGCGGGTCCGGCGGGTCGCGTCGGTGTGCACGGGCGCGCTCGCGCTGGCCCACGCGGGGCTTCTGGACGGCCGCCGTGCGACGACGCACTGGGCGTTCTGCGATGCGCTCGCGGCGGGGTTCCCGGAGGTGAGCGTCGAGCGCGAGCCGATCTACGTGCGCGACGAGGAGATCTGGACCTCGGCGGGGGTGACCGCCGGGATGGACCTCACGCTCGCGCTCGTCGAGGAGGACCTCGGGCCGGAGGTCGCGCTGACCGTCGCGCGCTGGCTCGTGCTGTTCCTCAAGCGCCCCGGCGGGCAGGCGCAGTTCAGCACCGGGCTGGCGGCCCAGGCGGCGGTCCGGGCGCCGCTGCGCGAGCTGCAGGGGTGGATGAACGACAACTTGGGTTCCGACCTCTCGGTGAGCGCGCTGGCCGCGCGGGCGTGCCTGAGCGAGCGCCAGTTCACGCGCGCGTGGAGGGCGGAGACCGGCGTGTCCCCGGGCGCCTACGTGGAAGAGCTGCGCGTCGAGCGCGCGCGGGCGCTGCTGGAGGGCGGGCTGGGCGTGGCGGGCGCGGCGCGGGGCGCGGGGTTCGGGTCGCCGGAGGTGCTGCGGCGCGTGTTCCACCGGCGGTTGGGTGTGGCTCCCGGGGCCTACCGGGAGCGGTTCATGGCAAGCGAGACGAAGGCGGCGTAGATCGACATGATGGACATCGTGATCCCGGTGTACGACGGGTTCACCGCGCTGGATGCGGTGGGGCCCTACGAGGTGCTGTCGCGGCTGGGCGGGCGCGTGCGGTTCGTGGCGCCGGAGGCCGGGCCGGTGACGACGGAGACCAGGATGTTGTCCTTGGTCGCCGAGGCGTCGCTGGCGGACGTGAGGGCGTGCGACGTGCTGCTCGTCCCGGGCGGGTTCGGGACGCGCGCGTTGTTGGAGGACTCGATGTGGACGTCGTGGATCGCTTCGGTGCACGAGACGACGACGTGGACGACGTCGGTGTGCACCGGCTCGCTGCTGCTGGGCGCGGCGGGGTTGTTGGAGGGGTTGCCCGCGACGTCGCACTGGTCGGAGCTGGAGTCGCTGCGCGGGTTCGGGGCCTCTGAGGTCGGCGGCCGCGTCGTCTTCGGGCCGGAGGGCTCGCGGATCGTGACGGCTGCGGGTGTCTCGGCGGGGATCGACATGGCGCTGGCGCTGGCGGCCCGGATCGCGGGCGACGACACGGCGCGCGCGATCCAGCTCGGGATCGAGTACGACCCGCAGCCGCCGTTCGACGCGGGCTGCGTCGAGAAGGCCGATCCGGCGCTGGTGGCGGCGCTGCGCAGCGCGATGGCGTCGGCGTCCTGAGAAATCGCGCAGGAAGCGTCACGGAAGTGCGCAGATCGGGGGTGCAGGCCGATCGCGGCGCTAAGGTCCGACGCCCGTCTCATGGATCTGCGCGCCGCCCTCACCGACCACTTCGGCTTCGCCGACTTCCGCCCCGGCCAGGAGGCCGCGGTCACCGCTGCGGTGAACGGGCGCGACACGCTCGTGGTCATGCCGACGGGCGCGGGCAAGTCGCTCTGCTACCAGCTGCCCGCGCTGGTGCGCGAGGACCTGACGATCGTGGTCTCGCCGCTGGTCTCGCTGATGCAGGACCAGGTCGAGGCGCTGGAGCGCCGCGTCCCGGGCGCGGCGGGCGTCATCAACGCCCAGCAGGACATGGCCACCAACGCGGCGGTGCTGGAGCGCGCGCGGTCGGGTGCGCTGAAGCTGCTGTACGTGGCGCCGGAGCGGTTCTCGTCGCCCGGGTTCCTGGAGGCGATCCGCAACGTCCCGATCGGGCTGTTCGTGGTCGACGAGGCGCACTGCGTGTCGCAGTGGGGGCACGACTTCCGCCCGGACTACTTCCGGCTGGCGGACGCGGCGCGGTGGCTGGGCGCTCGTGCCCTGGTGGCCTCGACGGCGACGGCGACGCCGGAGGTCGCGCGCGACATCGTGGCGCGGCTGGGGCTGCAGGAGCCGGCGATCGTCACGACGGGCTTCGACCGGCCGAACCTGTCGTTCGCCGTGGTCCCGTGCGCGACGACGGCCGACAAGCACGCGCGGATCGCGGAGGCGCTGCGCGATCCGGCGGCGCGGCCGGCGATCGTCTACGCGGGCACGCGCAAGGCGTGCGACGCGCTGGCCGAGCGGCTCGGCGTCGACCTCGGCATCGAGGTCGTCGCCTACCACGCGGGCCTGCCGCGCGGCGAGCGCGCGACGGTCCAGCGGCGGTTCATGGACGGCCGGGTCGATGTCGTGGTCGCGACCAACGCGTTCGGGATGGGCGTCGACAAGTCCGACGTCCGGACGGTCGCGCACGAGGTCGTGCCGCCGTCGGTCGAGGCCTACTACCAGGAGGCCGGCCGCGGTGGCCGCGACGGCGCCCCGGCGCGCGCGCTGCTGTTCGCCGAGAAGCGCGACAAGTCGCTGCACGTGTTCTTCATCAACCGCTCCGAGGTGAGCGAGGGGATCCTGGATCAGGTCGCCGGGCGGCTGCTCGGCGCGTCGGTCGACGGGCGCTTCGACGTCGCGCTGTCGTACCTGGACGACGAGGCCGAGCGGGTCCGGGCGATCGTCGGGCACCTTGCGCGGGCGGGCGTGATCCAGCCGGCGCCGTCGCCGATGGACCGTGTGCGCGGGCGCGTCGTCGGCCAGTACGACGGGCGCGCGCAGGCGCTGGCGCGGTCGAGCGCGGCTGAGGGTCAGCGGGCGCGCTGGAAGCAGTACCGGTCGGTGTGGTCGTTCGTCGAGGACGACGGCTGCCGCCGCGCACGGGTGCTCCGGCACTTCGGCGATCCGGCAGCGCCGACGACCGATCCCGGGGTGCCGTGCTGCGACGTGTGCGACCCGTCGCTGGTGCCCGCGTCGCCGTCGCGCGCGCTGTCGCACGCCAACGCGGGGACCGCGAAGCACGAGACGATCGAGGCGGCGATCCTGTCGGTGGTGCGCGCGGCGCGGCCGTCGATCGGGCGGACGCGCGTCGCCGAGGTGCTGCGTGGCGGTCAGGCGAAGGCGCTGCTGCGCAACGGCTGGGACGGGCTACCGGAGTACGCGACCTACGCGCACATGACGTCGTCGACCGTGCTGTCGAAGATCGACGCGATGGTCGACGACGGGCGGCTCGACAAGACCGAGGGCCCGCGCCCGGTGCTGAAGCCGGGACCGGACGCGCCGCCGCCCGCGGCGCCGGACGGGCAGTCCTCGCTGTCGATCGAAGCGGCCTGATGGCGCTGCTGCGCGTCGGGGTCCTGGCCTCGGGGTCGGGGACCAACCTGCAGGCGATCCTCGACAGCGTCCACGGCTTCGAGGCCAAAGTTGTAGGGGTTGCCTCCGACAAGGCCGACGCGGTCGCCCTGGAGCGGGCGAGGGCGGCGGGCGTCCCGGCGTCGGTGTTCCCGCTCGGCGCCTACCCGGACCGCGCGGCGCGCGACGCGGCGATCGGCGACTGGCTCGACGCGCAGGGCGCGGAGCTCGTCGTGCTCGCCGGGTACATGGCGATCCTGACGCCCGGGTTCATCCGGCGGTTCCCGGACAAGATCATCAACATCCACCCGTCGCTGCTGCCGGCGTTCCCGGGGCTCGCCGCCGTGCAGCAGGCGATCGACTACGGGTCGAAGCTGTTCGGGGCGACCGTCCACTTCGTCGACGAGGGCGTCGACACCGGCGCGGTCATCCTGCAGTCCGCGATCCCGCTGCCGCCCGACGCGGACTCGGCCGCCGCGCTCTCGCTGCTGCGTCCGATCGAGCACGCGCTGCTGCCCGACGCGATCCGCCTCATCGCCGCCGGCCGCCTCTCCCGCGATCCGGCGAACCCCCGCCGGATCCTCATCACCGACTGACCATCCCCGGGCCGCGCGCCGCGGTTCCCGTCCCCATGCGGCGCGCGACCTAGGAAGCCTGGTCTAGTCGTCGCCGCCGGAGGCGTGCCCCGGCGCGGGGCCGCCGACCGCGTCATCGTCGCCGTGGCCCTCGTCGCCGGAGGAAGTCTCGTCGCCCGCGCCGGAGTCGTCGGCTGCGGAGTCGTCGGATCCGGAGTCGCTCGCCGCCGCGGAGTCGTCGCTCGACCCGTCGTCGTCGCTCTCCGCCGAGCCGCTCGACTCTGCGGCGGACTCGTCGGCTGAGGCGGTCTGGGCTTCGTCGGCGGGCGCGGCTGCGGCGGCGCCTTCGGGGTCGTCGCCTTGGCCGGGGGTGCCGCGGGTGTTCTCGAAGTCGCCGACGGTCTCCGGGTTGGTCTTCTCGCGGAGGTGGCCGGCGGACTTCTGGGCATCGGAGATGTGGTCCTCGAGCTCGTCGAGGTGGTGCTCGAGCTGGTCGGCCTGGTGCTCGAGCTGCTGTGCCACGTCGTCGCCGGTCATGGGGACTGGGTTCCCCGACCGGCGACGAGGCACACATGGTTCAGCCTTCGCGCCACACGCGGCGGACGGTGATCGACGCGAAGCGCCAGCCGGCCGCGGTCCGGGTCGCGTCGAAGGCGTAGGTCCCGCCGGTGCGGCGCAGCTGCGTCTCGGTGTCGGCGAACGTCACGACCATGTTCGCGGTGACGTGCGCGGCGTCGCCGTCGATGTCGGCCAGGACGTTCGCGATGACGTGCTGGGTCGGCGCGTCGTGGTTGCGCTGGGCCTGGTCGACGATCGCGGCGACGCCGGTCGAGTCGCCGCCCGGCGTCGAGACCCGGACGTCGTCGGCGAACAGCACGGCGGGGTCGCCGGTCGCGCCGTCGTCGAGCCAGCGGCCGAGGCGGGAGACCAGGTCGGTCAGCTCGGCGCGGTCGGTGAGGGAGAGGGTGGAGGTCATGGGGAGCCTTTCGTTGGTCACTACAACGTTGGTGACGCCAACGATACTCATGGATCGTTGGTGCTGTCAACGGTCCCCGCTACGCTCCGCCCCGATGAACGAGCGCGACGCCCCCAAGAAGCTGTGGTCGACGCCGAGCTGGCTGGTCTCCCGCGTCGCGCTGCGCGCCGCGAGGGTCGTGAGCGCGCAGCTCGACGCCGCGGGGGTCAGGCGCAAGCACTTCGCGGTGCTCGTCGCCCTCTCGGAGTCGGGCCCGGCGTCGCAGGCCGACCTCGGCCGCCGGCTCGCCCTGGACCGCAGCGACCTCCACGCGATCGTCGCCGACCTGGAGCGCGACGGCCTGATCGACCGCGACCGCGACCCCGCCGACGCCCGCCGCAACCGCGTCAAGCTGACCGCGAGGGGTCGCGCCCAGCTCCGCCGCCTCGACGCCAAGGTCGACGCCGCTCAGGACGAGCTCCTCGCCCCCCTGACCAAAGCCGAACGCGCCGAGCTGACCCGCCTCCTGACCCGCGTCGTCGCCCACCACGTCGAGCGCGACGCCGCCGCGGAGTGACGCGCGCCGTGCTGCGCCGAGCGGCTAAGCGTCGCCCGGCGCGGCGCTGAGGCGGCGGGCGGTATGTGCTGAGTCGCCACAACGGGCGGGTTCGGTGGGTGGGACGTGCCGATCGGGTGGGCCGTCGAATACCATCGGGGCATGGCCTCCGAGACCTCCCCCGAGGCACCGATCGTGCCCGGGGCTGTTCGTATTCAGCGTGCGTTGTTGTCGGTGTCGGACAAGCGAGGGATCGTCGACTTCGCTCGGGGGCTCGCGGAGCTGGGCGTCGAGATCGTCTCGACCGGCGGCACCGCCACCGCGCTCAGCGAGGCCGGGCTCGACGTCCGCGCCATCGACGACTTCACCGGCTTCCCGGAGATCATGGACGGGCGCGTCAAGACGCTGCACCCCAAGCTCTACGCCGGGCTGCTCGCGGTGCGCGACAACGACCAGCACATGGCGCAGGCCGAGGACAACGACATCGAGTTCGTGGACCTCGTGTGCGTGAACCTCTACCCGTTCGAGCGCACGGCCGCCAGGCGCGGCGTCGGCGAGCAGGAGGTCATCGAGAACATCGACATCGGCGGCCCGACGATGATCCGCGCGGCGGCCAAGAACCACGCCTACGCCGCGGTGGTGACAAGCCCGGAGTCCTACGACGCGATCCTCGAAGAGCTGAACGACGCGGGGGGCACCCTGAGCATGCCCACGCGCGAGTCGCTCGCCGCCGAGGCCTTCGCCTACACCGCCCGCTACGACACCGCGATCGCGCGCTGGTTCGCCGAGAAGTCCGACGACTTCCCGTCGCTCTTCGTCCGCGCCTACGAGAAGGTCCTCGACCTCCCCTACGGCGAGAACCCGCACCAGCGCGCCGCCTACTACGCGCAGGTCGGCGCCCGCGCGACGGTCCTCAGCCAGGTCCGCCAGCACCACGGCAAGCAGATCTCCTACAACAACATCCTGGACCTCGACAGCGCCCGCACGCTGGTCCGGGAGTTCGAGGTCCCCGCCTGCGTCATCGTCAAGCACAACAACCCGTGCGGCGTGGCGCTCGACACGACGCCGCTGAACGCCTACCTCAAGGCCTTCAAGTCGGACCCCGTGTCCGCCTACGGCGGGATCATCGCCTTCAACCGCCGCGTGGACAAGCAGACTGCTGAGCAACTCCACAGGCAGTTCATCGAGGTCCTGATCGCGCCCGGCTACGACGACGACGCGCTCGAGGTCCTCCAGCAGAAGCAGAACATCCGGATCCTCGAGGACGAGGAGCGCCGCCTGCCCGCGCTCGGCGAGCCCGACATCCGCCAGGTCACCGGCGGCCTGCTCGTCCAGGACCGCGACAGCGCCCGCGAGGAGCGCGAGTCGATGGAGGTCGTCACCGACCGCGTGCCGACCGACAAGCAGTGGGGCGACCTGCTGTTCGCCTGGCGCGTCGCGACCAAGGTGAAGTCCAACGCGATCGTCGTCACGCGCGACCTCGCGACGATCGGGATCGGCGCGGGCCAGATGTCGCGCGTCGACTCGGTCCGGCTCTCCGTCGAGAAGTGCCAGTACGAGGACTCGCTGAAGGGGGGCGCGCTGGCCTCCGACGCGTTCTTCCCGTTCGCCGACGGCCCCGAGCTGGCCGTCCAGGCGGGCGTGACCGCGATCATCCAGCCCGGCGGGTCGGTCCGCGACGAGGAGGTCATCGCCGCCGCTCAGGAGGCGGGCGTCGCGATGGTCTTCACCAAGCGCCGGCACTTCCGGCACTAGGCGCGTCGGACCATGGACCGCCTCGGATCCGTCCCGCCCGGGCCCTACGAGGAGGCCGTCGGCTACTCGCGCGTCGTGCGCGCGGGGCAACATGTATGGGTTGCCGGCTGCACGTCGGTCAACGAGTACGGCGTGGTCGAGGGCATCACGCCCGGCGAGCAGGCGGCGATCGCGCTCAGGAGGATCCTGGACGCCCTGTCGCGCGTCGGCGCGACCGCCGACGACGTCGTCCGGACCCGCATGTTCACCACCGACATCTCGCGCTCGGACGAGATCGGCCGGGCGCACGGCGCGGTCTTCTCGAAGGTCCGTCCCGTGACCGCGATGTACGAGGTCTCCGGCTTCATCGACCCGCGCATGCTCGTCGAGATCGAGGCCGACGCGTTCATCGAGAACCTGTGAAGTTCGCAACGAGCAGGGGCTTCGCGTTCCGTCCGGAACGTCGCCCAATCTTGACCGTCGCGTGAGCGCTACGAAGTCCACCGCCCGACACGGATTGCGGGCGTGGCAGGTCTCCGCACTCGAGGCGATGCGCACATGGGATTCGGGCCCGTTCCTGATCTCTGCGGCCCCGGGTGCGGGCAAGACCCGCCCGTCCATCGAGATCGCCAACCGGATGCTGAAGGCCAGGCTGATCGACCGGGTCGCGATCGTCTGCCCGACCACGCCGCTGACGCGGCAGTGGGCGCTCGCCGCCGGGCGCCTGGGCCTGAACCTGCAGCCGGACTCCAACGAGCTGATCCCGCCGCGCGACTTCCACGGCGTGGCCGTGACGTACGCGAAGATCTCGATGGTCGCCGCGAAGTGGGGCGCGCAGTGCACGGGCCGGACGCTCGTGATCGCCGACGAGGCCCACCACCTCGGCGAGGAGCTGGCGTGGGGCGAGGGCTTCGCGCTGGCGTTCCGCAACGCGGCGCGCTGGCTGCTGCTGTCCGGGACGCCGTTCCGGTCCGACACCACGCCGATCCCGGGCGTGCGCTACGACGCCGAGGGCGTCGCGGTCGCCGACATCGCCTACACCTACGCGGACGCGGTCCGCGATGGGGTCTGCCGCCCGGTGACGTTCATCCCGTACGACGGGACGCTGCAGTGGCGGTCGGGTGACGACGTGATCGAGGCGGGGTTCGACACGGTGCTGTCCTCGCGCGAGGCGTCGCGCCGCTACCGCACGGCGATCTCCGCCGAGCTGGCCGACGGCCTCCCGCGGATCCTGGCGGCCGCGCACGCGAAGCTGCTGGAGGCGCGCGCGGCGGGCCATCGCGACGCGGGCGGGCTCGTCGTCGCCGCCGACTCCGACCACGCGCGCAAGATCGCCAAGCTGCTCAAGGACGTCTCCGGCAGGTCACCGACCGTCGTCCTGCACACCGAGTCCGGCGCGCACAGGAAGCTCCAGGCGTTCACCGACGCGCGCGACGAGTGGATCGTCGCGGTCAACATGGTCTCCGAGGGCGTCGACATCCCGCGCCTGCGCGTCGGCGTGTATGCGAGCGCCGCCAGGACGCCGCTGATCTTCCGCCAGGTCGTCGGGCGGTTCGTCCGGACGATCGCGGGGCGCCCGGCGGAGATGTCGTGGCTGTTCCTGCCGGCCGACGGGGTCCTGAGGCGCCACGCGGCCGACGTCGAGGGCGAGCTGCGCCACGTGCTGCGCCGCCGCGAGTCCGACGAGGAGCTGTTCGAGGAGCGCGAGCCGCGGCGCGAGACCGAGAAGTCCGAGGCCGCCGAGTTCCAGGTGATCAGCGCCGACGTCGCGCCGACGTCGCAGATGTCGCTGTTCGGCGGCCCGTCGGTCGTCCAGCCGCACGTCCCGACGCCGCCGCCCGCGATCCTGGCGGAGTTCACGCCCGCGGCCAGCGCCGAGACCGACGCCGCGCACGGCGAGCCGACGTCGCGCCTGAGCGCGTTCGAGCGCCGGACGATCCTGCGCGACAAGCGCCACCGGCTGGTCGGCGACCTCGGCCGCCGCGACCGCCGCCCGCACGCCGAGATCAACGCGTGGCTGAACGGCGCGGTCGGCGTCGCGCGCGTCGAGGACGCGACGCTGGATCAGCTGGAGGAGTCGATCGACCTCCTTCTGGACGCGCTCGCCGGCAAGGCGCCCGCGCGGCGCTAGTACGGTTCGTGGCATGACGGCCACGGACGACCTGAAGGCCCGCGCCGAGGAGCTGCGCCGGCTGCACACCGACCCGGCGATCCTGGTGCTGGTCAACGTGTGGGACGCGGCGAGCGCCGCGACGGTCGCGTCGGTCCCCGGGTGCAGGGCGATCGCCACGGCGTCGTGGGCGATCGCGGCGGCGCACGGGCTCGCCGACGGCGAGGCGATCGGGCGCGAGGGGATGCTGCGCGCCGTCGAGACGGTCGCGCGCGCCGTGACGCTGCCGGTCACCGCGGACCTCGAGGGCGGCTACGGCGAGACGCCGGCCGACGTGGGGGAGACGATCGAGCGCGCGCTCGCCGCGGGCGCGGTCGGGTGCAACCTGGAGGACGGGCTGCGCGACGGCGCCGAGCTGCGCGACGCGAGCGAGGCCGCCGAGCGGATCGCGGCGGCGCGCGCCGCCGCCGATGCGGCGGGCGTCCCGGTGGTCATCAACGCGCGCACCGACGTCTACCTGCGCGGGACCGACGACCCGGAGGCCGCGTTCCTGCGCGGCCAGGCCTACGCGCGGGCCGGGGCGGACTGCATCTTCGTGCCGGGCGTCGTCGATCCGAAGACGATCCGGGAGCTGGTCGAGGGCATCGACGCGCCCGTGAGCGTGCTGGCGCGGCCGGGCGCGCCGTCGGTCAGCGAGCTGCAGGAGCTCGGCGTGGCGCGCGTGTCGTTCGGGCCGGGCCCGATGGGCGTCGCGCTGGCGGCGCTGGCACGGACGGCGAGCGACCTCCTCGGAGGGGGCGTCCCGGCCGGCGAGCTGAGTTACCGCCCGCCGGCCGCCTGACGCACTTGGGTCTTGCGGAGGGTCCAGGTCCGCATTCGCTGCATCCATCTCAATCCCATCAACTCCGGTGCCTACACCCGCGAGGCGCCTGAGCGCCCCGCGGGCGAGGTGGGGAGGAACTGCACTTGCTCTCGTTGCGGAGGGGTGTGAAGCCGCCGGCCGGTCCAAGGAACCGACGTCTTCGGTGTCCGCTGAAGCGCATGATGCGGGTCGAACCCCAAGGCGAGCTGAGGGCGATCTAACGATTGCGTAAGGACGAGGGGGTGGCGGAGAACCTTGATCAGGGTGTAGCCATGTTCAAGGTTATGGGATAAGCTTGATTACATGGCGGAGGTGGTCAAGCTTACGTGGAGGCCGGCGGCGACGTCCGGGCTCTCGCGACGCGACCGTGCCGGATGCGCCTACGAGGCCTACGTCCCGGACCTGCTCTCCGGCCGCCCGCTCGCGCTCAGCGGCTGGACGCTGGCCGACGTCGCCGAAGCCGAGCGCGAGGTCGCGCGCCTCAACCGCGCGTCGAAGGTCCTGGCCGGCTCGGAGGCGATGGCGCGCCTGCTGCTGCGCGCCGAGTCCGTGGCGTCCTCGAAGATCGAGGGCCTGGAGGTCGGTGGCCGCCGGCTGCTCAAGGCGCAGTTCGCACAGGGCGCGGGGCTCGACGCAGAGGACGTCACGGCGACCGAGATCCTCAACAACATCGAGGCGATGCGCTGGGCGGTCGACGAGCTCGCCGGTGCGGAGCGCATCACGGTCGACGGGCTGCTCGGGATCCACCGGCGCCTGCTCGAGAACACGCGGCTGTCGACGTACGCGGGCCGGCTGCGCACCCAGCAGAACTGGATCGGCGGCAGCTCGTTCAACCCGTGCGCGGCGGCGTTCGTCCCGCCTCCGCCGCGCCGGGTCAGGCGCCTGGTGGAGGACCTGTGCGCGTTCTGCGAGCGCGACGACCTGCCGGCGATCGTCCAGGCCGCTCTCGCGCACGCGCAGTTCGAGACGATCCACCCGTTCGTGGACGGCAACGGCCGCGCGGGGCGGGCGCTGGTCCACGTGATCCTGCGCCGTCGTGGGCTGGCGCCCGTCGCGCTGCCGCCGATCTCGCTGGTCCTGGCGATGTGGTCGCGCGACTACGTGAACGGGCTCTCGGCGACGCGCCACCGCAGTGCCGTCGGGTCGACCGCGGCGCAGGAGGGCATCGACCAATGGGTCTCGTTGTTCGCCGCGGCGACGACCCGCGCCGTGGCCGACGCAGAGCGTTACGAGGCGCGCGTCGCGGACGTGGACGCCGGCTGGCGCGAGCGGCTCGGCGCCGTGCGCGCGGGGTCGGCGGTCGAGCTGCTGCTGGCGGCGCTCCCGGGCGCGCCCGTGCTGACCGTGCAGACTGCGTCCGCGCTGATCGGCCGCAGCGTGCAGGCGACCAACCTCGCGGTCGGCCGGCTGGTCGAGACCGGCGTCCTGAAGCAGACGACCGTGGGTCGCCGCAACCGCGTTCTGGAGGCGCCGGAGCTGATCGACGCCTTCGACGACCTGGAGGCCGAACTCGCGACGGAATGCCCCCGGTGGGGCTCGAACCCACAACCTCAACGCTTAAAAGGCGCGCGCTCTACCGATTGAGCTACGAGGGCTCAACCAGCCTAGACTGAAGTTGCTCGCCCCCATGGTGTAGCGGTTAGCACACGAGCCTTTCACGCTCGAAGCAGGGGTTCGATTCCCCTTGGGGGTACTGAACGGTGAGTGGTGATGCACCGGGTTGGGCGTCGTACGTCCGTCGAGCCTTCTGTTTGCGCCGCTCGGCGTGACACAGTTCCCGTACTACGCGGGCTGTGGTCGGCTCGCGGTGACCCTCTGAATCCACGTCCCGATGCCGCTTCTCCTGCGGCGCCGGCCATCGCCCGCGTTGGTCGTCGCCTCCCTCGCCCTCTTCGTCGCGCTCGGCGGGCCCGCCTCGGCGGCCCATCTGATCGACGGCAAGACGATCAGGCGCAACTCCATCACCAACGCGCAGATCCGCAACCACACGATCAAGACGGTGGACCTGTCCGCGTTGGCCTACAAGACGCTGCGCACGACGCCCGCCAGGTCGGTGGGGGCCACGCAGCTGCGCGACGGCGCGGTCGGCTCGCGCGCGCTGGCGCCCGGATCGGTCGACGCGACCAAGCTCGCGGCGGGCGCAGTCGGCAACGCGCAGCTGGCCGCCAGGGCGGTTGACGCCGGCAAGCTGGCGGACGGCGCGGTCGGGTCGACGCAGCTGGCGGGCGGCGCGGTGACGTCGTCGAAGATCGCGGACGGCTCGGTCGGCGCGGCGGCGATCGCCGACGGCGGGCTGCAGACGCGCGACCTCGGCGACTTCTACGGGTCGGTGACGATCTCGTTCGGCGACTTCACGGCCGACCAGTGCAAGGAGTCGACGATCCTCAACCCGCAGCCGGCCGCTCCGGGGCAGAGCAACTCGATCGCCGACGACATCGTGTCGGCGTCCCCGACGACGTCCGGATGGCCGGACCAGATCCTCGTCGTCGCCAACCCGGGGGCCGGGAACACGATCCGCGTCGTGGCCTGCCGGATCGGCTCGGACCCGACCGAGGCCATCCCGGCGCCGACGACGACCTTCTACTACGTGGCCTTCGACACTCCCTGATCGTCTAGGTCCGGTTTCCTGAGCATGGAGGTTCCTCGGAGATTCCGGTATCGATGCGAATTGATTTGTGCCAAGACCCTCATCTCGTGCCGGTTCTTGGCCGATAACACGCGCGTGGATGCCGCCCTCGCACGGACGATGGGGTCGGACCGGTGCTGATCGGACGTCAAGCACCGGTGGCTGTCGGCGCCCTCTCGGCGGCCGCGGTGATGGCGACCGGCGCCGTCCTGCTGCGCGGGCCGATCCTGACGTTCGCGTCCTGGCCGCAGTTCGACGGCGGCGGGAACACGCAGGAGGTCGCGATCCCGGGGCAGGCGCCGTTCCTGGCGCGCGGCGGGATGCCGGGCGTGGGCACGGGCGGGACCCGCTACGGCGGCTCGACGCCGGCGCGCGGCGGCGGCAACGCGGTCCGGGACCTGCTCGGCGGCCACGGCGGGGTCAGCGCGCTGGCGCTTCCCGCGGTCGGCACGACGGGCCCCGGCGGCGGCGGGCTCACGACGGGCCTGGGTGGCGACACGCCCGCGCCGCACCACTCGCGCGGCGGCTCGGCGCCGACCAGCGCGACCGGGACCGGGCCGACGTCGAGCAGCAAGGGCACCGAGCCGGTGTCGGGCTACATGCCGGGCGGCGGCGGGTCCTCCGGGAACACGGGCGGGACCGCCGGCAGGCCGTCGACCTACACGCCGGTCACCGGGACTTCCGCGCCGGCGCCCGCGCGCACCACCGCCGACGACCCCTACATCTTCACGCCGACCGGCGACGCGCCGCGCGGCTCGTCGGAGGCCGCCGCGCCGCAGGCCGCCCAGGAGGCGCCCGCCGCCGACGACACGCCGGTCGTCTCGTCCGCCGACAACGCGCCGTCGCAGCCGACCGACCCGGCGTCGAGCGGCAACCCCAGCCCGCCCGCCGAGACGACGCCCCCGGCCGACCCGGCGCCCGCGCCGCCCGCCGATCCGGCTCCGGCCGATCCCGCGCCGCCCGCGGATCCGGCACCGCCCGCGACCGACCCGGCGCCGCCGCCCGCAGCCGATCCCGCGCCCGCGGATCCGGCGCCGAGCGGCGACGATCCGGGCACCACGCCGACGGTGCAGCCGTCAGGCGACGCGGCACCGCCCGCAGCGGCAGCCGCGGCGGCGATCCCGTCGAGCGTCTCGTAGAAGAAGAAGTCCGGGCGGACTAGAAGTCCGGGCGGAAGAAGCGCGGCTCCGCGCTCTCGTCCTCGACCGGCTCCGCGTAGTGGTCCCGCAGCGTCTCGGCGTCGTCGGCGCCCAGGAGGACGTCGGCCTCGGCCTCGGGCGCGGTACGCACCTGGTGGCGGGAGCAGGCGATGCGCAGGTAGCCGCTCCACCACTGCGCGCCGCGCAGGGGGACGAGCCGGGTGCGCGCACCGAAGGTGCCGCAGTGGACGGTGCCCCAGGCCTCGCCGTCGGGATCGATGTGGATCCCGTCGAGACGCCCGACGAGCCCGAAGGTCCCGTCGAGGACGAACACATCTCGCTTGGCCTGGCGCTGGTCGAGCATGATGCGCTCTGATTACCCCACGTTCCAGACGTTCACACGCGTAGCATTCGCCGTGACCGGCCGTCGGACCTGCACGTGCGCGAAGTAGCCTGTGCCGGCCCGGGCGGTTAGCTCAGTTGGTCAGAGCACTCGCCTTACAAGCGAGGGGTCCTCGGTTCAAGTCCGAGACCGCCCATGATGGTGCCCCGGAGCGCCCTACTGCCGGGCCATCGCGATCTTCAGCCGGTCGTCGGCCGAGATCAGGTGGTCGAGGTCCTCGGCGGCGGCGTCGATGTCGATCTGGACCCACTCGACCGTGCCGGTGAAGCGGCTGGTCTCCGCCGTGTACTGCTCGCTGACCGGCGACGCGGTGTCGGAGCCGAGGTCGCAGGTCTCGTCGCCGGAGAACGCGAGCGGGACGGTGGCCGGGAGCCGGCCTTCGCCGATCCTGGTGCCGTCGAGGTAGAGCGCGACGCCCGCGCCCTTGCCCAGGCCGCCGCCGTCGTAGGCGAACTCGGCGCGGACCTGGTGGGACCCGGACGGGACCGCTGCCTCGGTCGCGATGTCGAAGTGCTGGAGGCCGAACAGGTTGTAGGAGTAGGTCGGCCGGCCGTCCTTGAGGTGCAGGCTCCAGCCGGCGTACGCGCCGCCCTGGGCGACGATCACGCCCTCGGCGCCGCCGTCGGGGATCGTCACCTGCGCGGTCACCGCGTGCGACTTGTTCTTGACGTTGATGACGACGTTCTCGCTGAGGCGGCCCATGCCGCCGAACAGCAGCTGCGAGTTGCCGTGCACCAGCGTCGGGCGCCCGGCGAGGTCGGAGTTGAAGCGCTCGATGCGGCGGTCGTCGAGCGGCAGGACCCCGTACCTGCGCGCCTCCTCCATGAACAGCTCCTGCAGCTCGGCGAGCTTGTCGGGCTGCTCGGCGGCAAGGTCGTGGGCCTGGCTCCAGTCGTTGTTGGTGTCGTACAGCTCCCAGGTGTCGTCGGCGAACGGCGGCAGCGGCCTGCCCTGGACCCACGGCGTCGAGTGGCGCGTGACCGCGGTCCAGCCCTCGTGGTAGATGCCGCGGTTGCAGAACATCTCGAAGTACTGGGTGACGTGGCGCTCGGCCGCGGCGCCGTCGTCGAAGGCGTAGCGCATGCTCACGCCCTCGTAGGGCTTCTGCTGCACGCCGTGGACGACCGTCGGCTCCGGCAGCCCGGCGACCTCCAGGACCGTCGGGGCGACGTCGATGACGTGGCTGAACTGGTGGCGCAGCTCGCCGCGCGCCGCAATGCCCGCCGGCCAGTGCACGATCGCACCGTTGCGCGTCCCGCCCCAGTGCGAGGCGACCTGCTTGGTCCACTGGTAGGGCGTGTCCATCGCGTGCGCCCAGCCGACCGCGTAGTGGTTGTAGGCCTTGGGCGTCCCGAACGCGTCGATCCGCGCGGCCATGAACTCGGCGGTCTCCAGCGCGCCCGCGCCGTTGAGCGGGATCAGCTCGTTGAAGGAGCCGTTGACGCCGCCCTCGGCGCTGGCCCCGTTGTCGCCGACGACGTAGTAGACGAGCGTGTCGTCCAGGACGCCGAGGTCGGCGAGCGCGTCGACCAGCCGGCCGACGTGGTGGTCGGTGTGCTCCATGAACCCGGCGTAGACCTCCATCTGGCGCGCGAGCACGGGCTTGAGGTCGTCCGGGACCTCGTCCCAGGCCGGGATCTCCTCGGGGCGGGCGGTCAGCTCGGCGTCGGGCGGGATCACCCCGAGCTCCCGCTGGCGGGCGAACGTCGCCTCGCGCAGCGCGTCCCACCCGGCGTCGAACGCGCCCTTGTACCTGGCCGACCACTCCGCCGGGACGTGGTGCGGCGCGTGCGTGGCGCCGGGCGCGAAGTAGGCGAAGAAGGGCTTGTCGGCCATCAGCGCCTTCTGCTGGCGGATCCACGCGATCGCCCGGTCGGTCATGTCCTCGGTGAGGTGGTAGCCCTCCTCGGGCGTCGCGGGCGGCTCGATCGGCGTGGTCCCCTCGTAGAGCGCGGGGTAGTACTGGTTGGTCTCGCCCGCGATGAACCCGTAGAAGTGCTCGAAGCCGCCGCCGCCCGTGGGCCAGGCGTCGAACGGGCCCAGCGGGCTGGTCTGCCAGACCGGGACCTCGTGGCACTTGCCGAACTGCGCGGTCGCGTAGCCGTTGAGCTTCAGCGTCTCGGCCAGCGGCGCGCACGTGTTCGGCCGCACCGACGTGTAGCCGGGCGCCGAGGTCGCGATCTCGGTGACCCCGCCCATGCTGACCGTGTGGTGGTTGCGACCGCTCAGCAACGCGGCGCGGGTCGGCGAGCACAGCGCGGTCGTGTGGAAGCGCGTGAACTTCAGGCCCTCGCCGGCCAGGCGCTCGGCGTTCGGCGTCTGGCACGGACCCCCGAAGGCGCTGGACGAGCCGAACCCGGCGTCGTCGATCAGCACGATCAGGACGTTCGGCGCGCCGGCCGGCGGGCTCAGCGGCTCGATCGGCGGGAACCTGGCGGCGGGGTCCTTGGCGTCCTCGTGGATGGGGCCGTCGTAGGCGCGGTCGGCGATCGGCAGCCGCTCGCGGTCGGCGCTGGTGAGCTCGGGCATGGGCGGCGAGCCTCGCGGCGTGCGGGATGAGCGGGCGTCACTCCGCCGGGGTGATCCGATCCGTCAGCGCGCGAGCGCGGGTGCGACGACCGTGATCACCTGCTGGAGCGTCTCGGCCAGGATCAGCGCCGCCTGCTCGCGCGTGGCGTCGCCCCGCAGCCACGCGCGGCACGTCGCGCGGTTGATCCCGAACCAGCAGCGCAGCGCCAGCCGCGTGCTCGGCAGGTCGATGAGGACGTCGCCGTAGTCGGCGACGAGCCCGTCGATGGCGAGCTCGCGCGCGTCGTCGACGAGCCTCTGGAGGTCCGGGTCGGCGATCGCGTCGCCGTGCGCGGCGGTGGCGAGCCAGGTCTCGCGGTTGGCGTCCAGCCACGTCAGCCAGCGCTCGATCGACGCGGCGGCGCGCTCGCGCATCGGCAGCTCCCGGTCGACGCGGACGGCCTCGACGACCTGCGTGCGCAGCTCGCCGACGAGCGTGACGAAGATGTCGCTCTTGCCGCCGGGGAAGTAGTGGCTGACGAGCGCGGGCGTGACGCCGGCCGCGCGCGCGATCTCGCTGGCCGACACGGCCTCGTAGCTGCGCGCGCCGAAGACCCGGCGGGCGTGCTCGAGGATCTGCTCGCGGCGGGCGTCGGGCGCGAGGCGCGTCTTGGGCCTGCCTGCCATGGGCCGCAGCATATTGCCGCCTCCCCCGATCGCACTGTTGACAACGCTTTCAACAGTTGTTTACAGTCCTTTCGACAGCGCGGCGTCGTCCCACGCCGCGCTCCACATCCCGGAGGAGAGACCGAGCATGAGAAGTCCCAAGCTGATCGGGGCGGCGACCGCTGCCCTGACGCTGGCCGCTGCGACGAGCGCGGTCGCCGCCAGCGGCGGCGGCGCGCGCGACACCTACAAGATCCCCACTCACCTCGGCGGCGCCCAGTCGGGCACGTGCTTCTGGGGGCTGGACTACAACCAGGACACCAACAACATCATCTGGCCGGAGTCGCACACCGGCTACCCGATCTCGCTCGACACGATCCCGGCCGGCGGCAGGATCGTCCTGCACGGCGTGTTCCCGCACGCGCGGTTCTTCTCGTTCACGGCGTCGTCGGCGCTGCTGCAGATCCGCTCGCACCTCTACGACACCGACATCGAGCCCGACAGGGGGTCGGTCAACCCGTTCCTACCGGGCGCGGACCGCACCGCCACGCACCGCTCCTACACGATCACGGTCGTCGACCAGCCCGACCCCGGGCCGGGGCAGCGCCAGCCGAACGTGCTCTACGCGGGCGCCGCCGGCCAGGCGGGCGCGCCGTTGCAGATCGCCGAGCGCGTCTACCTCCCGGACCGCGGCCGCGACTTCACCGGCGGCGCCGGCCATCCCGCCGCGACCTACGTCGCCGCCGACGGCACCACCGCGACCGGTCAGGCCGCGTGCACCGCGCTGGCGACCAGGCCGGGCGAGGCGAACGTCCCCAACGTCAACGCCCTGCTCTACCCGCAGAGCAAGATCCAGGGGTTGCTCGCGCTGAGCAGCGCGCCCGAGCACCCCGCGGTCAGGGCGACCAAGTGGTACAAGTACTTCGGTCCGGCCTGGCTGCTGGCGCCCTACTACGCGGGCACGTCGCAGGCGAGCCAGATCGCGACGCTGCCGCTGACGACGACCGGCCTGGGCGCCAACCCCGCCAACGGCTACGTCTTCGGCTGGCTTGACCGGAGCTTCGGCCCCGGCCGCGGCGGCCACAACATCGCGGTGCTGCACGGCAAGCTGCCGACCACGCCGGCGACCTACGGCGGCGAGCCGCGGATGCAGTCCGGCACGCAACTGCGCTACTGGTCGATGTGCAACGGCGAGGGCCCGGCCAGCGGCAAGACGACCGGGCCGTGCCTGGCCGACGAGGAGGTCCCGATCGACGGCCGGCGCGACTACACGATCGTCGTCAGCCTGCCCGGCGACCGTCCCGAGAACGCGACCACCAGGTGCGGCGTCGCATGGATGAACTGGGGCACGACCGGCGACGGCGCGACGCGCCCGCGCTCGACGATGATGGTCATGCGCAACCTCACGACGACCGACCACCCGGCGTTCAGGAGCGCCGTGCAGAACGTCGCCGACCCGGGGAAGACCGAGTCCGTGATGGGCGCCTACCTGCCGACCGTGACCTACACGACGGCGGCGCGCTTCCAGCGCCGCGGTTGCTAGGCCAGCTCGTACGTGAGCCAGATCCGGTGGGTGCCGTCGTCCTCGACGGTCAGCCCGCCGGATGGTCGCGACGCCGGTCGCCGCCGCGAGCCTCGGCCGCGTCGAACGCGACCACCTCGAACGTCCCCTCGGCCTGCATCGGCGGCGAGCCTACGGGACGACGTCGAGCTCGGCGGTCGCGGACGGCTCGGGCGCGGGGGTGGGTGGGGCGAGCAGCTGTGGCGTGTAGCCGACGACGAGGCGGTAGTGGCCGGCGCCCATCGCCGGCTCGAGCGTCGCGTGGGCGCGGTAGGCGTTGCCGGGGTGCAGGATGAGCGCGACCGTGGTGAAGGCCATCGTCGAGGGGACGGTGGTCCACGCGCCGTCCCAGCGCTGCCAGGAGTAGGCGGTGCCGATCGTGAGGCAGGTCGTCCCGGTGTCGGCGAACGCGTAGCCGACCGAGCCGCCAGCGGCGATCTGGGCGGCGTCGAGCGTGAGCGTCGCGGCGGGCGTCCCGGCCGCCGGGCACGGGTTCGGGACGGGCGGCGGCGGCAGCGTGAGCAGGTCGACCCAGCTCACGTAGGTCAGGCGCCCGGCGCGCAGGCGCAGGACGTAGTGCCCGCGCTTGGGGACCGTCACCGTGACGTGCCCGGCGTGCAGTCGCCGCGAGACGACGATGTGCTGCGCGAGCCCGGACGCCGCGACGCGGACGAAGTCGACGTGCGCGACCGGCGCGTCCCGGCGCAGCCGCCGGACGGTCACCGTCAGCTGCGCGCCCTCCGGGACCGTGGCGTTCGGCTGCGTCAGCGGCCACCTGACCGCCAGCCCCGCGCGCCTGAGCGCGTGGGCGTCCGGCAGCCGGCCGGCGGGGCGGGCCCCAGCGAGCGCGGGCACGAGCAGGAGCAGCGCCAGCGCGATGCTCAACGTTCCCGAACATGCGAAGGATCGCCTCATCGAGAGCGGATCCTACCTGCAAGGTCAGGGATACTCCGCGTCATGGACTTCTCGGACGCGCTCGCAGCGATCCAGGGCTGGATCGGCGTCGCGGTCTCCGTGTCGCTGACCGCGCACGGGACCGAGTACGTCCGGACGACCGGCGTCCTGGACCGCCCCGAGCAGCACGGCGAAACCGGCGGCGCCGAGCACTGGATCTTCCCGCTGGCCGGCAACTCCGGCTCCTTCGCGCTCCCCCAGACCTCCTACCTGGGCGCATCCTGGAGCGAGGACAGGATCAGCCTCCAGATCGAGCTGACCGCCGCCTCCCTCCAAATCGAGCTGGCCTAGGGCAAGCTCGGGCGATTTTCCGGGCCGTCTCGCCGCGCCTGACGGGAGCCGACCCGTCTTACGTAGAACCACCACGCGCCGCTGGGTCGGCCCCCGTCAGCCACGACGATCCGGGCCGGAAAATCGGCCTCGCGGGTGTGGGTTAACGGCCCGTCGCTCGTCGTGCCACGAGCACGGCGAAGCGGTGGTCCTTGAAGACGCAGTCGGCGGCGTCGAAGCCGGCTTCGCGGAGCCAGCGCAGCTGGGATTCGACGTCGCTGGGCTGGTCGTGGCGCATGCGCTCCAGCGAGGCGGCCCACTCGGCGTCGTCGGTGCCGGCCGCGCGGGCCGAGGCCTCGTGCCACTCGCGGTTGTAGCGGTCGAAGCAGGGGGTCGGGCCCGCGACCTGCTCGGCGTTGACGAACATGCCGCCGGGCGGGAGCGCCTCCCGGACGCGGGCGAACAGCGCGCGCTTGCCGTCGTCGTCGAGGTGGTGGATCGCCAGCGCCGAGACGACCGCGTCGAACTCGCCCGCGGGCAGCGGGTCGTTCAGGTCGGCGACGTGCAGCGTCGCGCGTTCGCCCAGCGTGCTCCGGGCCTGCTCGAGCATCGCGGGCGCGCCGTCGACCAGGACCAGCTCGGCCTCCGGGTAGGCGGCGGCGACGCGCGCGGCCAGCATGCCGGTCCCGGCGCCGAGGTCCAGGACGCGCCGCGGCGGTGCCGGGAGCATCCGGAGCACGTCGACGGCCGTGCCGTAGAAGGCGTCGAACGGGGGGATCAGGCGCCGCCGCGGCGCCTCGTAGGCCGCGGCGTGCGCATCGAACGTCTCGGGTGCGCTGTTGGTCATAGCGTACAAGTGTACGTGATAACAGACACTGTGTCCAGGGTGATCGCGCCGGGAACCATCGGCGCCATGAGGCGCGCCGCCTGGATCGCAGCCGCAGCCGCAGCCGCGCTCGCGGGCGGAGGCGCGGGGGTGGGCGGAGTCGCGGCCGCGCACGTCTCCGCGCGTGCCTCGGCGGCGCGGTGGCAGCCCGGTGTCGTCGCGGCGGAGCGCTACGCGGCGAGGCGGCGGGGTGGGATCTCGTTCGCGGTGCGGACCGCGTGCGGCGAGTGGGGGTGGAGGCAGGATCGGGCGGTGCCGAGCGCGTCGGTGCTCAAGGCCATGTTGTTGCTCGCGTACCTGCAGCGCGTCCCGGCCGAGCCGCTCGGCAGGAACCAGCGGGCGCTGTTGGCCCCCATGATCCGGCGCTCCGACAACGCCGCGGCCACGCGCGTGCTCGCGCTCGACGGCGGCGCGCGACGCCTACAACATGACGCGGGACGCTGGGGCATGAGGGCGTTCAAGGCCATCAACAACCCGTGGGGTGACTCAACCATCACCGCGCGCGATCAGGCGCGGTTGTTGCTGCACTACGACCGCCGCGTCCCCGCCCGCCACCGCGCCTACGCGCTCACGCTGCTGCGGACGATCGTCCGCAGCCAGCGCTGGGGTGTCGCCAAAGTTGCGCCTCGCGGCTGGACGCTGCACTTCAAGGGCGGCTGGGGCTCCGGGACCGGCCGCGTCGACCACCAGGTCGCGCTGCTCACGCGCGGCAACCAGCGCGTGTCGCTCGCCATCCTCACCACCGGCGACGGCACGCACGCCTACGGGAAGCAAACGCTCGAAGCACTGGCGCGCCGCCTCCTCCGCGGCCTCCCCGACCGCGCGACCGTCTGCTGAGCTCAGCCGGTCGTCGACGTCCTCGACGTCGTGTCCGTCGCGATGCCCTGCTTCTTCAGCTCCGCCGTCGCCTGCGCCAGCTTCTGCGCGCCGTCGCCCTTGAGCAGGTTCTGCAACGCGGCGGCGAGCGTCTTGGAGTCGTTCTTCCTCGCCGCATCCGCCGCCTTGCGCAGCTGATCGGCGATCTCGTGCAGCCCGGTCACGAGCTTGGCGTGCGCGTCCTTCGCGGCCGCCGGCGGCGTGATCGCGGCGAACTTGTCGGCCGACTGGTCGATCGCGTCCGCGCCCCTGTCCAGCCGCGCGGCGATCTGCGCCGACGACGTGTTCGACCCCGTCTGATCCGAGATGTCGCCGAACGTCCTCTGCAGCTGCGCGGTCGCCGCGGCGAGCTCCTTGCCGTACTCGGCCTTCGAGTCGGCCGTCGTCGACCCACCCCCGCCACCTCCGCCACACCCGGCGGCGGCGAGCAGCGCAACGACGAGCGCGAGCAGGGCGATGGGGCGGCGCATGCCCCGATCCTCCCAGACTCGGCGCCGCCGCGTACCCTTCAGGACGATGTCCCTGGA
This sequence comes from Conexibacter woesei Iso977N, assembly GCF_000424625.1. Taxonomy (GTDB): domain Bacteria; phylum Actinomycetota; class Thermoleophilia; order Solirubrobacterales; family Solirubrobacteraceae; genus Baekduia; species Baekduia woesei_A. The sequence goes on along the minus strand of NZ_AUKG01000001.1, from coordinate 166,189 downwards.
TCCCACCCACACCGCGCTCGGCACCTGGTCGGGCGGCCGCTTCATGCACTTCGGCGCCCCGCTGGACGACGACCGCTACCTCGCGCTGATCCGCCCGGACGAGCGCGTCCGGACGGTCCTGACCGCCGACGTCTACGGCGCGGGCGAGGCCGACACGCTGCTCGGCCGCTCGCTCGAGGGCCTGGACCGGGACTCCTACTGCCTCGTCGGCGCCGTCGGCCACGACTTCTACGAGGGCGAGCGCGAGGGGCCGAAGGGCTTCCCGCGCTTCACCGACCCGCGGCTGCGGCCGGAGAGCGAGTACGCGTCCTACCTCAGGACCGCGACCGAGCGCTCGCTGCAGCGCATCGGCGCCGACCGCTTCGACCTGTTGTTGTTGCACAACCCGGACCGCACGGGTTACACGAGCCCCGCGGTCTGGGAGGGCCTGGAGGCGGTGCGTGAGGCCGGCCTGACCCGCCTGCTCGGCGTCGCGCCCGGCCCCGCCAACGGCTTCACGCTCGACGTGATCGACTGCTTCGAGCGCTTCGGCGCCTCGATCGACTGGGCGATGCTGATCCTCAACCCGTTCGAGCCGTGGCCGGGCGAGCTCGCGCTGCCGGCCGCCGTCGCCCACGACGTCAAGGTCATCACGCGCGTCGCCGACTACGGCGGGCTCTTCCACGACGACCTGCGCCCCGGCCTGCCGATGGCCGAGTTCGACCACCGCAAGTTCCGCCCGGACGGCTGGGTCCAGCGCGGCGTCGAGCGTCTCGACGCGCTGCGCCCGATCGCCGAGCGCCACGGCCTGACGATGCTCCAGCTCGCCGCGCAGTGGAACCTCGCGCACCCCGCGGTGGAGTCGGTCGTCCCGACGCTGATCCAGGAGTCCTGGGACGGCGCCAAGCCCGTCGAGGGCCAACGCGCCGAGCTGGCGGCCACGCCCGCCGACGTCGTGCTGAGCGACGAGGAGGTCGACGAGATCCGCGCGATCGGCGACAACACGCGCTCCATGAGGCTCAAGGGCGGCGTGCCCGACCACGACGGCGACGCCAAGCCGGACCGCTGGGCGCTGGACGCCGACCTCGAGGCGATCGGCGCCCGCTGGGACATCGCGCCCGACGGCCTGCAGCTGGCCTAGCCGAAGAAGACCTCGGCGTCGGCGAAGAACTTGTCGTCCAACGTCTTCGGGTCGCCGAGCGCCTCGCTGATCGGCACCGTCACGATGTCGGTCCCGCGCAGCGCGACCATCACGCCGGACTGCTGAGCGGTCACGGCCTCTGCGGCGGCGACGCCGAAGCGGGTCGCCAGCACGCGGTCGAACGCGGTCGGCGTCCCGCCGCGCTGGACGTGGCCGAGGATCGTCATCCGCGTCTCGTAGCCGGTCCGCCTCTCGATCTCGGACTCCAGCGTCACCGCGATCCCGCCCAGGCGCTCGTGGCCGAAGGCGTCCAGCCTGCCCGCCTCGCCCGAAGTCGTCAGCGTCCCCTCCTGCGGCACCGCGCCCTCGCTCACCACCACGATCGAGAACGTCCGCCCGTGCGCGTGGCGCCTGCGCAGGTGGTCGCAGACGACCTCGATGTCGAACGGCCTCTCGGGCACCAGGATCACGTCGCCGCCGCCCGCCATCCCGGCGTGCGCCGCGATGAACCCCGCGTGGCGGCCCATGACCTCCAGGACCATCACGCGGTTGTGCGACTCGGCCGTCGTGTGCAGCCGGTCGACCGCGTCGGTCGCGATCTGCACCGCGGTCTGGAAGCCGAACGTGTAGTCGGTGCCCTTGAGGTCGTTGTCGATGGTCTTGGGCACGCCCACCACCGGGACGCCGTCGGCCGCCAGCCGCGCCGCGACGCCCAGCGTGTCCTCGCCGCCGATCGGCACGAGCACGTCCACGTCGAACGCCGCCATCCCCGCCCGGACCGCCTCGGTCCCGCCCCCGTCCTTCTTGTAGGGGTTGGTCCGCGACGACCCCAGGATCGTCCCGCCGCGCGGCAGGATCCCCTTGGTCGACTCGACCGTCAGCGGCTCCGCGTCGCGCTCCAGCAGGCCGGCCCAGCCGTACCTGTAGCCGACCAGCTCGTGCCCATCCGCGACGCCCTTGCGGACGACCGCGCGGATGACCGCGTTCAACCCCGGGCAGTCGCCGCCGCCCGTCAATACCCCGATCCTGGCCATGGCGAGGATGCTAAGCGGTGCGTCCAGCCCCCAAGTGGGCTATCCGGAGCGCCTCGTCGACCGGCTCCGGGCGCCCGAGGTGGAAGCCCTGCGCGTAGTCGACGCCCAGCTCCCGCACGGCGTCCAGGGTCGCGGAGTCGCCCACGAACTCGGCCAGCGACCGCGTCCCGAGACCCCGCGCGATTGCCACGACCGCCTCGACGACCAGGCGGTCGGTCGGGTTGTCGCGCAGTCCGCGCACGAACTCGCCGTCGATCTTCAGCAGGTCGAAGCAGAGGTGCTTGAGGTACGCGAACGACGCGAAGCCCGCGCCGAAGTCGTCCAGCGCCAGCAGGCACCCGAGGCGCCGCAGCGTGTCGGCCAGCGCCCGCGCGCGTTCCAGGTTCACGATCGCCGCCGTCTCGGTGATCTCCACGATCAACCTCCCGGCCGGGACCGGCGTGGCGACCAGCAGCGCCTCCAGCCAGCCGGCGAACTCCGCGTCGCCCATCGTCTTGCCCGACAGGTTCACGCTCAGCGTCACCGGCGTGCCGCGCTCGTGCTCGCGCCGGACCAGCGCGACCGCGCGCTCCACGACCCAGCGGTCGATCAGCGGGATCAGGTCGAAGCGCTCGGCGATCGGCAGGAACGTCGCGGGCGGGACCAGCTCGCCGGAGTCCGAGCGCATCCGGATCAGCAGCTCGAACGCGGGCGCCGCGTCCTCGGTCAGCTCGAGCGAGACGATCGGCTGCGCATGCAGCTCGAAGCGGTCCTCGACCAGCGCGGTCCGGATCCGCTCCAGCCACGACAGGCGCGACACGTGGCGCCCCGCGCCGGCGGCGTCCTCGTCGCGCTCGGAGGTCGCCGCGCGGTTGCGGCCCGCCTCCTTGGCGTCGTACATCGCGATGTCGGCCTCGACCAGCAGCTCCTCGGCGCTCAACCTGTCCGCGCCGGAGAACGGCGCCAGGCCGATCGACGCGGTCACGCGCGCCTGGCGCGTCTGGTCGGCGACGACGCCGTCGCGGGCGACGGCGCGCAGCAGCTTCTCGGCGACCGCGCCGGCCTCGGCCTCGGTCGCCTCCGGCAGGATCACGCCGAACTCGTCGCCGCCGAGCCGTGCGATCACGTCGGACTCGCGCAGCTCGGTGCGCAGCGTCGCCGACAGGCGCGCGATCAGCTCGTCGCCGACCGGGTGGCCGAGCGTGTCGTTGACGTACTTGAAGCCATCGAGATCGAGGACAAGAAGGGCGCCCGCGCGCGAGTAGCGCTCGGCCCCGGCCAGCACGTGCTCCAGCTCCTCCTCGAAGCGGCGCCGGTTGAACAGCCCGGTCAGCGCGTCGTGGTCGGCGAGGTACTGCAGCTGGCCCTCGAAGCGCTTGCGCTCCGTGATGTCCATGACCTGCGCGATCCCGAAGGCCGGCCTGCCGTCGTCGCCGTTGACGACCGCGACCGTCACGAGCGTCCAGACGACGTGCCCGTCGGCGTGCAGCAGCCGCGCCTCGGTCTCGATCTGCGCGGTCCTGCCGCGGATCAGCCCGCCGAGGAGGCGCTTGCCGGCGTCGACGTCGTCGGGGTGGACGATCCGGGCGACCCGAGTGCCGAGCAGCGAGTTGCGCTCGTAGCCGAGCAGCTGCGCCAGCGCGGGGTTGACGGTGATCCACTGACCCGGGTTGGCGCCGCGCAGGTTCAGGACGCAGACGCCGATCGGCGCGTGCTCGAAGGCGGTCCGGAAGCGCGCCTCGGCCTCGCGGCGCGAGGTCTCCAGGCGATGGCGCTCGGTGACGTCCTGCGTGGTGCCCCAGACGCGCGTGATCCTGCCGTCCACGCGCTCGGCCGACGCGCCGCGCCCGTGCATGATGCGCTCCACGCCGTCCGGGCGGATCAGGCGATAGGTGATGTCGAACGGCTCGCCGTCGAGTGCCGCGCGGGCCAGCGCGCCGCGCAGGGCGCCGCGGTCGTCGGGGTGGATCAGCGCGTCGTGGGCCTCGTAGCCGCCGCGGCTGCGCGCGGGGTCGACGCCGAAGATCTTGAACAGGCCCGGGCTCCACCACGACGCGCCGTCCTGGACCGGGTCGCTCGACCACGAGCCCATGCCCGCCATCGCCTGGGCCTCCTCGAGCAGCGCCTGCTGGCGGCTCGCGGCCTCCTCGGCGTCGCGCAGGCGCAGCTCGTCCTGCTTGCGCGCGGTGATGTCGCGGGTGGTCGTGACCGCCTCGACGAAGTTGCCGTCGGCGTCCAGGACGGGGGAGACCGTGGACTCCAACCACATCATGTCGTCCGGGTTGCCGCCGCGGGCGATGCGGTAGGAGACGACCGTGCGCCGGCCGCTGCGGGCGAGCTCGTGCGCGTCGCGGATCGCCTGCGCGTCGTCGGGGTGGCAGACGTCGACCGCCCAGAAGCCGACGAGGTGCTCGGCGTCGAAGCCGAGCAGCGCCTTGGCGCCGCCGGCCGCGTAGACGATCCTGCCGTCGGGCGCGTGGCGCGCGATCAGGTCGCCGGCGTGGGTGGCGAGCAGCGCGAGGTCGCGCTCGCGCTCGGCCAGCGCGGCCTGGGCCTCGACGTAGGCGGTGACGTCGGTGATCGAGATGACCGCGCCGTACGGGGCGGCGGCGCCCTCGATGTACAGCGGGACCGCGTTGACGCGCAGGTGGCGGGTGATGCCGTCGCGGTTGGCCAGGACCATCGGGACGTCGCGGACCGGCGCGCCGGTCGCGATCGCGCGTGGGCCGGGCTGGTCCGGGATCTCCATCGCGGTGCCGTCCGGGTGGCGCAGCGCGTCGGTGGAGCGCGCGTCGGCGGCGTTGCGGCCGGCGAGGCCGTCCTGGTCGAGGTCGTGGAAGCCCGTGATCAGCCGTGCTGCGCGGTTGGACGCGCGGATCGTCGCGGTCGCGTCGATGACCGCGAGGCCCTCCGTCGTCGCATCGGCCGCCGGGCCGAGGAGGCGGGACCACTCTTCGTCGCTGGTGGGGGCGTGGCGGAGGGACATCGGGCAGGTCTTCCTCCGTGGGGTCGGCGGCACGCGCGGGGACTTGAGCCGGGTGTCCTTCGTAACTTCTGCGCACGGGCTTCGTTCGAGCGGCACATGAAGGCGATGAACAAGGAGCTTGGAACGATGAGAAGGCTGCTGCGGTCACGCGCGGGCGTCGGGCTGGCCGCGGTGGCGGTGGCCGCCGCCGTCGTGCCGGCGGGTGCTTCGGCCAACGTGCAGGTCGGGTCGTCCGGATGGCTGTGGGGCAACCCGCTGCCGCAGGGCAACACGCTGCGCGCGATGCAGTTCTCGGGGTCGACCGGCTATGCCGCGGGCGACTTCGGGACGCTGCTGAAGACCGGCGACGGCGGCGCGTCGTGGTCCGGGCTGCCGGCCGGGACGTTCTCGAACCTGACGGTGCTGCAGGTGCTCGACGGCAACACGCTGGTCGCGGGCGGCGGGTGCGTGGCGCGGCGGTCGACCGACGGCGGCCAGACGTTCACGCGGATCGCGTTCACGAACGTCGAGTCCAACTGCCCGGCCGAGGCGAACCTGGCGGCGCTGGCGTTCCTGGACGCCAACACGGGCTTCGTGTTCGAGCAGGGCGGCCAGGTCTTCCAGACCGACGACGGCGGGACGCGCTTCGCGGCGAAGATCGCGGTGCCGGGGACGCGCGCGGTCGGCGGCGGCGCGGTGCCGACCGACGCGGTGTTCCGGTCGCCGACGGTCGGCTTCGTGGCGACGAGCGACGGCAACATCTACCAGACGACCGACGGCGGCAACTCGTGGCTGTCGGTGTCCAAGACCGACCGCCCGGTGCGGTCGGTGCTGTTCGCCACCGAGAGGGTCGCCTACGCGGTGGGCGACGGGAACCTGTTCCTGAAGTCGACCGATGGCGGCGCGACGTGGGTCGCCAAGCCCGACGGCGCGCCGGACGGCGAGGACCTGACCGGCGTCGAGTGCGCCGGTGAGGATGTGTGCGTGCTCTCGACCAAGGCGGGGTCCAAGGTCGGCGTGACCAAGGACGGCGGGACCGGCTGGGCGTGGCCGACGCCGTCGAGCGACCCGCTGTACGCGGCCGGGCTGGCGTCGGCGACGCGGCTGGTCGCGGCGGGGCAGCAGGGGTCGACGGTCGTCTCCGACGACGCGGGCGCGACGTTCGCGCCGGTCGGCGGGCGGCTGCTCGGGAAGTTCTCGAAGGTCGTCGCGGGGCGGGTTGCGGGTTCGGCGTTCGCACCGGGTCCGGACGGCACGCTGGGCCGGACGGTCGACGGCGGCAAGACGTGGACGCGCGGGAACGTCGCGACGTCCGAGGACGTCTTGGACGTCTCGTTCCCGGACGTGAACGACGGCTACGCGCTGGACGTCGCGGGCGGGGTGTTCAACACCAACGACGGCGGCGGGCACTGGGCGACGCTGGACACCGGCTCGACCGCGCGGGCCCAGGCGGTCTACGCGCCGTCGGCCTCGGTTGTGATGGTGGTCGGTCCGACGGGCATCCGGCGGTCGACCGATAGCGGCGGGTCGTTCAGCGCCGTGCACGGTGCGGCCGTGGGCTCGGTGCAGCTGTCGGGCGTCGATCGCGCGGGCGGCGCCGTGGTGGCCTGGGGGTCGCAGGACGTCGCGCGGTCGGTCGACAACGGCAAGACGTGGACGACGGTCCTGAAGCCGGGGAGGTACAAGACGGTCAGGGTCGGGCGTCACAAGAAGAGGGTCAACCGGCTGAGCGTCCGCAACGTGGACTTCGTCGATGCCAACAACGGGTTCCTGCTCGACGGGTCCGGGCGGCTGTGGCGGACGGCCAACGGCGGCAAGGCGTGGACCGAGCTGCCGGGCGTCGGGACCAACGCGGCGCGCGGGATGTCGTTCTCGTCGACCAAGTCGGGGTACTTGGTGATCTCGTCGTTCGGCGACGTGCGGCAGTCCACGGGCTTCCTGCTGCGGACCGACGACGGCGGCGCGACGTGGCACCCGCAGTTCGTGGTCAGCGACCCGATCGCGGATGAGGGCGTGGCCGCGGGCGGCGGGACCGACTACCTGCTCGGCGGGACGCAGTCGCTGCTGTACTCGACGACCGGTGGGGATGCCGGAGCGGCTTCCGATCTGTCGATCGCCGCGCCGAGGACGAAGTACACGAAGCCGGCGCACATCGTCGTGACCGGGGCGCTGAAGCCGGCGTCGGGCAACGAGCGGATCACGGTGGCCTACCGGGCGCCGGGGGCGACGTCGTGGCGGACGCAGACGGTGACGGCTTCGGCCAACGGCACGTTCACGTCGTCCTGGAACCTGGCGAAGGGCGACAACACGTTCGTCGCGCAGTGGCAGGGCAACTTCCGGTCGCACGGCGACGGGTCGAAGGTCCTGGTCGTGCACGTGGGCAGGGCCAAGAAGAAGTAGCGCGCGCGGCGCTCCGGCTCTCTAGGCGGCGATGGGCTCGTGCATGCCATCGCCGCCGAGGCCGGCGGCGGGACGGGCGGTCCGGACGGTCACGGGCATGCCGTCGCGGGGGCCGATCGTCGGCATCTGGCGGACGGTGAGCGCGTAGCCCGGATCCACTTCGAGGCGGTACTTGCTCAGGATCTTCGACGCGATCACGTGGATCTCGGCCTGGCCGAAGCGCATCCCGATGCACGTGCGGGAGCCGCCGCCGAAGGGGACGTAGGCGCCCTTGGGGATCCTGTCGCGGTTGGCGGCGGAGAACCGCTCCGGCTTGAAGGTGAAGGGGTCGTCCCAGACGTCGGGGAGGTGGTGGGAGACCCAGGAGGAGTACTCCACCGGGACGCGGGCCGGGATGTCGACGCCGGCGATCGTCGCGTCGCCGATCGCGCGGCGGGGGCCGATCCAGGCGGGCGGGTAGATGCGCAGGGTCTCGTCGAGGGCGGTGCCCAGGTCGAAGTCCGGCTGCTCGGCGAGCTGCGGGTTGCGGGAGAGCTCGTAGAAGAGGAAGGCGACCGTCGAGGTCGTCGTGTCGTGGCCCGCGAAGAGCAGCGTCATGACCTCGTCGCGGATGTTGCGGTCGGTGAGCGCGAGGCGCCCGTCCTCGTCGTGGGCGGTGGCGAGCAGGAGGCCGAGGAGGTCGTCGCCCAGGTCTTTGGCGGCGCGGCGCCGGTTGATCTCGGCGTAGATGACGGAGTCCAGCCGCTTGGCCGCGGCGCGCATCTTGTTCCACGGCGAGCGCGGACCGCGCAGGACCTGCAACACGTAGTCCTTTGACCAGAAGCTCAGCGCGTTCTCGAACTCGTCGGCGGGGTTGATGCCGTGGGTCCTCTGGGCCTCGTCGGGGTCGAGGCCGAACAGCGCGCGCATGGCGATGCGCAGGGCGAGCTCGCGGGTCCAGTGGTACAGGTCGATCTGCATGCCGTCGTGCCACTGCGCGAGCGCGCGGTCGACCTCCTCCTCCATCAGATCGGTCGCCTGTGCGATCCGCTCTCGGTGGAACATCGGGAGCATGGCCTTGCGCGACAGGCGGTGGAACGACCCGTCGATCGCGAGCATGCCGTCGCCGAGGAGCGGCATCAGGTCGCCGTAGTGCCCCGTGCGCCACTCGTAGTTGGAGGCGTTGGAGACCAGCAGGTGGTGGTTGGCCTCCGGCCCCAGCACGAACACGATGTTCTGGTGGAAGACGCGTTGCGTGAAGACCGGTCCGTAGCGCTCGTAGGCGTCCAGCAGCAACGTGAGCGGATCCCGGGTGAACCCCATCGTCCGCTTCATCGAGAACTCCGTATCGCCCGGCGGGAACTTGCCCCTGGCCGTGCGCTCGATCGCATAGTCGCCCGCCATCCGCCTGAACGGGTTCGTACTCGTCGGCGCCTCCGGGGCAAAAACCCTCACCTCACCCATGCCGGAACCGTACAACCGATTTGGCCAACCAGCCAGTTTCCGGGTCACACGCGTCCCGAAACTCCCGCGTTCGCCGGTCTCCGCCGCCGTCGGTACACGCGGTCCCGATCGCCCTCGGCAACGCCATCCGTCGCATCCACGGCCACACTGCCGCCACCGCGAGCCTCAGCGGTACCGATGCGTGGCACGTCGCATCACGCCAAGCGTTCGGCGGTCTCCGCCGTCGTCGGTACACGCGGTCACGGTCGCCCTGGGCAACGCCATCCGTCGCATCCGCGGCCACACCTCCTACCACTGCGAACCTCAGCGGTACCGATGCGTCGTCCATCGCATCACTTCCCGCGTTCGCCAGTCTCCGCAGGCGCGAACCCCGTCACTCCACGCCGACCCAACTGCTGCCATAATGTGCGTCCCGATCGACTCGGGGGCGTAGCTCAGTTGGTTAGAGCGCCGGCCTGTCACGCCGGAGGTCGCGGGTTCGAGTCCCGTCGCTCCCGTCCTTTCAACACCGCCGTCTCGGCTAGAGCGGCGGTGTTTGTGTTTTCGGGGACGAAGAACTCTCTGCGAACGCCGCGGTCGGCCTGACCCTCGGCGTCGATCGCCTCGTGCTTAGCGACGTGCCCGGCGCGCTCCAGGTCGCCCAGTTCGTAAGATTGCGCAGGCGCGCGCGGGGATCCTTGAGCTGGCGGCGACGGCGTTTCGTCGATCATCATCGCCCGCGCGACGCGGGCGAGCCGGGTGCCCGTTGCGATGCTCAGCGCTTCACGATCATTCTCGCTGGGTGCGCTTTCGGAAGCCCGAGGCTCGCGTTCGCCAACCGCTTCGACCGGCGGGGACCTCGTATCAGATGAGCCTGCTCTTGGTTACGCTAGACACAAGGCTGAGTCGAGAGATCCGAGGGCTGAGCCCTGACCATCGGTGATCTCGCCATATCTCCGTCGCGTATGGTCGGCTCTGTGACTGCTGAAGGCTGCCTCGTCAGTCTCTACGGGGTTCTATCGGAGCCGGTGCCGGCGAACGGCCGCGCTGGCGAGACGACCCACACTCGTCAGAAGGAGACCGTGGACAATGACGCTGAAGCTGTTGAGTTCGACGTCGACATCATCGCCGGTTCAGGTGAGCTCAATGTATGAGTTGCTTGCCGTGCCTGCTCCTGACGCCCTTGCCTTGGGGGAGACTCGCATGACGAAGACGATCGAAACCATCGACGAGGAGTTTGGCGATCATCATGAATAACTCGCCGGAGTCGCTGGTGATTGAGGACTCGCTCTATCGCGTTCTGGGTGAGCCTGCGCCCGTTTCGGCGACGGTCGGCGAGACTCGCATCACTGCGACCAAGGAAACCATCGACGACGACACTGAGGATGTTCCCGACGACGACATCCTCGAACTCTGACTTCTTCGCTCATCATCGGCAGTCGCGACGACGAGCACGTGCAGGCGGTGCTCGCGTTTGCTGGATCCGCTGAGCCGCTCGTTGTGGACGCATCGACGCTGGACGGCGTTGACTACGTCCTCGACGACGCCGAGCTTCTTCAAGTGGGCGACGCGGCCGAGCTTAGGTCAGTCGGCCTTTCTGACTCGCGGGGGTGGGTGCGGCGGCTGAGCGCCCCCGGGTGGCGCCGATCAGTGGTATCCGGCTCGCAAGCCTCGGCCGAGAGAGCCGCCTTCATATCTCTTGTTGTAGGGATAGCAAGCCACCCGGGAGTTGATTGGCTGACGCCTTACCCCCGGTTGCTCGCAGCGGAGAACAAGCTGCGGCAACTAGCCCACGCGCGTCGACTCGGAATTGCGGCGCCACGTACAGCGGTCGTTCGAAGCCCTGGAATGATCCCGGAACAACTCGGGGACCGATTGGTGATCAAGCCACTCGGCCCCGGGCATTTCGTCGAGCTCGATGGGAATGCAAAGGTGGTATGGGCTCAGGAGATGCAGCGCGATGACCCACGCCTAGCGGCCCTAACGGGGGCGCCCTTTCTGTTGCAGGAGCGCATTGTGGCTCGCCGTCACCTGCGCGTCGTTACATGCGCCGACCGTGCGTGGAGCTGCGAGCTTGAGGCGGACGAGTTGCCCCTGGACTGGCGGCGCAGCGAGGCGGCCCACTCCAGCTTCCGTGTGACATCCGAGCCCGAGCTAGAGGCGCTTGCGCTCAAGATCGCGAATGACATGGGGTTGGGCTATTCCAGTCAAGACTGGCTCGACACCGGGACGCGGTGGCTGTTCATTGACTTGAATCCAGCCGGCCAGTGGCTCTTTCTACCCGAGCCCGTCTGCTCGCAGGTCAGCGCCGCGGTCGCGAGGTATCTAGAGCATGCCTAAGTTGCCAGGGTGGTCTAAGCGGGCCGAGGTTGCTAGTAGTCAGTTTATCTATCTGATCCACTTCCTCAGTCTGCTCGTCCCAGGCAAGAAGTTGCCCGCGTTCGCGGCTGACCAACTCAAACCGGGGGACGTCACCCAGTGGAGTCAGGATGAACTCAAGCTGTTGATCGAAGAGGGCCGTCGCCAGTCTGATCGCCAGCAGGCGGATCTACAAGCTCTTCGCGGACGGGCGCAGTGGCTGTTCACAGTGGCTGTGGCGGCGCTTGGTGGGCTGGGCGCGAGTCTGGCTTCCCACCGGCCGGACCTATGGGTCAGCGTGCTGTGGATCCTCGGGCTCGCGGCGCTCGTGTACGGAGTCGGCGGAGCGGCGGCGATCATGGTCACGCGGGCTGACTTCCGAAACATCCACGCCGCCGTAATGAGTTCGCTGCAACAACCAATTGATCTCGAGTTGGCGAAAGCGTATTCCGGCATGATGGCGGAGGGCGAGAACACATTTGCCACGCGGCTGACGTTGTTTCGTCAAGCCGTCGTCTGGTGCTTGGCCGGGGGCTATCTAGGTCTCGTTGCGCTGTTGTTGTCCTAGGACGTTCGCCATCCGACACGCGCGCCGGCCAGGAACCGGCGTCACGGTGACGATGAACCCTGAGCCCTCAGAAGTACCCGCCGGAACCCGGCCCCGCCGTCAGCGGCCGCGGTCGTCGTTGCGGACGGTGTGGAAGCTCTGCCACGTGATCCGCAGGATCATCAACGTGATCGCCAGGCCGATGAGCGGATCGGCGATCGGGGCGCCCAGCGCGACCGCGATCGCGCTGAGGACGACGCCGACCGAGACGATCGCGTCGGACTGCGCGTGCCTGCCGTCGGCGACGAGCGCGGCGCTGTCGAGCCGGCGGCCTCCGGCGAGGCGGACGCGGGCGGCGATCGCGTTGCCGATCACGCCGGCCACACCCGCGAGCGCGAGCGCCGGCAGGTGCTCGGGCGGCAGCGGGTTGATGATGCGGTCGACGGCGAAGAACGCGGCGACGACGGCGCTGGCGAAGATCGTGGCGACGACGGCCAGGCCGGCCCCGCGCTCGGCACGGTCGGAGCGCAGCAGGAACGCGACGCCCAGCGGGATCGCCGTGAACGCGTCGCCGACGTTGTGGATCAGGTCGGCGAGCAAAGCGATGGAGTCGGTCGCGACGTAGATCGCCGCCTGCGCGGCGGCGGTGATCCCGAGCAGGACCAAGGACACCAACACGACCCGGAGGCCGTCGCGTGAGCGCGTGATCGACGGGTCCACGAGCCCGTGGCTGTGGCCGTGCCCGTGTGCGTGGCCGTGCACGTGGTCGCTCACGCCGACGCCGCATCGGCGACGCGTACGCCGCGCGAGAGCCCGGCGCGCATGTGCTCCGCGTGGGAGATCGCCTGCGTCAGCAGCTCCCCGACGTGCTCGTCGTACAGGTCGTAGACGACCCGGCGACCGTCGCGCTCGCCGACGACCAGCCCGAGGTGCCGCAGCAGCCGCAGCTGGTGCGACACGGCGGACGCCTCCATCCCCACCGCCTCGGCCAGCTCGTTGACCGAGCACGGACCGGCCTGCAGCCGGCCGAGGATCCGGACGCGGCTCGGCGTCGCGAGCGCCTGCATCGTGTCGGCGACGACTTGCGCGAACGCCGGGTCAAGCCGGTCCGCCTCGTGTCGGTTCGTGCCGTGGGCCACGACGAAAGCTTAGCTGAACAGGTCATCAGGTATGCGGGCGTCGCCGTGGAGGAGCTCCGCGATCCGGCGGGCGATCTCGTCGCGGGTGGCCCGGACCGCCTCGAGCGGCCGGCCCTTGGGGTCCGGGAGGTCCCAGTCGATGTAGCGCTTGCCGGGGATGTAGGGGCAGGCGTCGCCGCAGCCCATCGTCACGATGATGTCGGCCTGCTCGGCCAGCTCGTGGGTGAGGCGGACGGGGCGGACGCCGGTGAGGTCGATGCCGACCTCGCGCATGACCTCGACGACCTCGGGATGCACGTGGCCGTCGGGGTCGGCGACGCTGCCGGCGCTCAAGGCATGGTGGTTGCCTTGAGCGGCCTGGTCGAACAGCGCGCGGCTCATCTGGGAGCGGCCGGCGTTGTGGAGGCAGACGAACAGGACGGTGGACATCAGGCCGCGACCGTCGCGCGCACGGGCGTAGGGTAGAGCGTCCGGATCAGGCCGAGGCCGACCGCCCCGCCGGCAAGCTGCGCCACGACGTAGGCGGGTGCCGACGCGGGCGCGATCCCGGCGAAGCTGTCGGAGAACATGCGGCCGACCGTGATCGCGGGGTTGGCGAAGCTCGTGCTGCTCGTGAACCAGTACGCCGCGCCGATGTAGGCGCCGACCGCCGCGGGTGCGCTCGCGGCGCGTCCGGTCCGGGCCAGCGAGAAGATCACCAACAACAACCCGGCCGTCGCGACGACCTCGGCCAGGAGGTGCGCGGGCGTCGCGCGGTGGGTCGTGGCGATGCTCGCCGCGGCCTGGGCGAACATCGCATTGGCGAGCACGGCGCCCGCGACGCAGCCGGCGACCTGCGCCGGGATGTAGGACAACGCCGCGCGCCACGTCACCCCGCCGAGCGCCGCGTCGACCAGCGACACCGCCGGGTTGAAGTGCGCGCCGGAGACCGGCCCGAACATCAAGATGATGGTGAACAGCCCGGCCGCCGTCGCGGCGCTGTTCTCCAGCAGCTGCAGGCCGGTGTCGCCCGGCGACAGCCGCGCCGCCGCGATCCCGGACCCGACGACGACCGCGGCCAGGAACATCGACCCCAGGAACTCGGCCAGCAGGCGGCGGCGTAGATCGGTCGTCACGCGGCGGCGAGGCGTGCGCGGATGATCGCCGAGGCCGCGTGCTCGTGGACGCGGTGCGTCGCGCGGATCTCGATGTCCTCGAACCCCGCGGCGCGCAGCCCGTCCTCGAACTCGCGCTGGGTCAGCGCGCCCGCGATGCAGCCGGTCCACGCGGCCATGTCGGCGCGCGTCGCGTCGTCCATGCCGTCGTCGGCGATCACGTCGGAGACCGCGAAGCGGCCGCCGGCGCGCAGCACGCGCGCGGCCTCGCGGAAGACCACCAACTTGTCGGTCGCCAGGTTGATGACGCAGTTGGAGATGACGACGTCGACCGCGTCGTCCGGCAGCGGGACGTCCTCGATGTACCCCTTCAAGAACTCCACGTTCCCGGCGCCCGCCTGCGCGGCGTTGGCGCGCGCGAGGTCGAGCATCTCGTCGGTCATGTCCAACCCGTAGGCCTTGCCGGTCGGCCCGACGCGCTGGGCGGAGATCAGGACGTCGGCGCCCGCGCCCGCGCCGAGGTCCAGGACGATCTCGCCCGCGTGCAGGTCGGCCACCGCGGTCGGGACGCCGCAGCCCAGCGAGGCGCCGAGCGCGCCACCCGCGCCGTCGACCTCCGCACCCGCGTACACCGCGTTGCCGAACACCTCGGTCCCGGACGCGTCGACCAGCGAGACCGACGAGCAGCACCCGCCGCCCGGGCTCGCGGCGGCGCGCGCCGCCTCGGCGTAGCGCTCGCGCACCACCTCGCGCACGTCGTCGCTCTTGCCCGCCGAGCACCCGCACGACCCGGCCGCGTGCGCCTGTGGATCGCAGCACCCGCCGGCCTTCTCCTCCGGCCCGCAGCAGCTCGCCTGCGCGGCGGGCGCGCAGCACTCCGCCGTGGACGTCACTTCTTCAGCCACGCGATCAGCTCCTCCGTTGCCCCAGGCAACATGTAGTAGTACGCCCACAGCCCGCGCCGCTCGGTCCCGATGACCCCGGCGCCGACGAGCACCTTCAAGTGCTTGGACAACGCCGGCTGCGACATGTCGAACAACGGCATCAGCTCGCACTGGCACACCGCCTCCGGCGCCGCCTTGCGCAGCGTGTCCACGATCCGCAGCCGCGTCGGGTCCGCCAGCGCCTTGACGACGGCCGCCAGCTCGACCGCGGCCGCCGCGGTCAGGTCCGGCTCGACCGGCGCCTCACAGCAGCCGCCGGCCTGGCGCTCGCGGGGGCTGATGACGGGAAGGGCGGTGCTCACGGCGCGGAAGATACACAACCGAATGGTTATGAACAAGCTATTTGGTTATGCGTGAGGACGGGCAAACGATCTCATGGTCGTTAGGATGTTGTGCGTGAGCTCGATCGACCGCTGCGACCTCCTCTGCCTCGACCTGCCGAAGGCCGAGGCCCTGCGCACCGCGCGACCCGACATGGAGGACTTGGTCGGCGCCGCCAGCGCGGCCAAGGCGCTCGCGGACCCGACGCGGCTCGTGGTCGCCGACGCGCTGCGCAACGGCGGTGAGCTGTGCGTCTGCGACCTGGCGTGGGTGACCGAGCGCTCCGACAAGCTGGTCTCACACCACGTGCGCCAGCTCCGGGGCGCCGGGCTGGTCCGCTCCCGGCGCGACGGCAAGATGGTGATGTACTCGCTCACCGTGCTCGGCGCCGCGCTGCTGGCCGCCGTCCTGCCCGCCGCGCCGGCGGTGCCGGCGTGAGCTTCGAGCTGCCCGTCGTCCAGGCGGCGCCGGCCCCGGCGCCGGCGCGCGACGCCGACTGGCAGCGCGCCGCGCGATCGGCGGTCCTGCTGTCCTGGGTCAGCCTCTTCTACATGGCCGTCGAGGGCGGCGTCGGGATCTGGCAGGGCCTGGCCGCCGGATCGGTCGCGCTCGCCGCATGGGGCTTCGCGTCGTTCATCGAGGGCCTCGCGTCGGTGGTCGTCGTGTGGCGCTTCACCGGCGACCGGCGCCTGTCCGACACCGCCGAGTACCGCGCGGCGCGCCTGGTCGCGGCGCAGTTCTTCGTCCTCGCGCCGGTCGTCGCGATCGAGAGCGTCCGGACGCTGGCCGACGGCGGCCACGCCGGCGTCACGGCGATCGGCATGGCGCTGACGGCCACCAGCGTCATCTTGATGCCCTTGCTCGGCAAGGCCAAGCACAAGCTCGCCGACCGGCTCGGCTCCGGCGCCACGGCGGGCGAGGGCACGCAGAACGTGCTTTGCGGGATCCAGGCTGCCGCCGTCCTGGTCGGCCTGGCCGCCAACGCGGCGGTCGGCGCGTGGTGGCTCGACCCGCTGATCGGGTTGTTCATCGCCTTCGTGGCCGTCAAGGAGGGCCGCGAGGCCTGGCGCGGCGAGGTCTGCGACTGCTGCTGACGACGGTCAGGCCACCAGCGCCGCCTCGGCATCCGCGGCGGCGGCCGCCGGTCGCGAGCGGCGTTCCAACCGAACGCGTGCGCCGTCGCCGGGCGTGATCGTGATCATGCGGCGGCGGGTTGGTTGCTGCGGGCCGGCGGTGTGGATCGTGAAGCGCTCGGAGGACGCACGCAGGACGAGGCGCATCTCGAGCAGCGCGAAGCTCGCGCCGAGGCAGCGGCGGCGGCCGCCGCCGAAGGGGATCCAGGTGTAGGTGCCGGGCTTGGTGTCCCGGAAGCGCTCGGGCCGGAACGCGTGCGGCGCCGGGTAGATCCTCGGGTCGGTGTGGACCAGCGCGGCCGCGAGGATCAGGACGCTGCCCGCGGGATAGGTGTGCCCGCCGATCGTGACGTCCTGCTTGACCAGGCGCGGCTCGGCGTTGGGCAGCACGGGCCGGAGGCGGAGGACCTCGTTGATGGTGGCCTCCAGGTACCTCCCGCCCTCGTCGGACGCCAGCCGCTCCTGCACGTGCGGCGCGCGGGCGAGCTGCTCGAAGGCGAAGGCCAGCGACGACGCGGTCGTCTCGTGCCCGGCGACCAGCGCGGTCAGCAGCTCGTCGCGGATCTCCTCGTCGCTCATGGGCGAGCCGTCCTCGCGAACGGCGGCGAGCAGCATCGCCAGGACGTCGTCGCGATCGCCGGGGTCGGCGCGCCGCTCCTCCATCAAGGCGTACAACTCGCGGTCGACGGCCTCGCGGTCGCGCTCGAAGCGCCCGAACCTCCCACGGCCGCGCAGCCGCTCCTGGGCCTGCGGCAGCAACGACAACGGGCTCTCGCCGAACGACAGGATCGCGGTCAGCTTGTCGCGCAGACGATCGAGCCGGTCGCCCTCGTCGAGACCGAAGACCGCGCGCAGGATGATCTCCAGCGTCAGCGCCTGGAGCCGCCCGTGCAGCTCGACGGGCTCGCCGGCCGGCCAGGAGTCCAGCTCGCGATCGGTCAGCTCGGTCATCAGACCGGTGAGCCGTTGCATCCGTTCGCCGTGGAACGCGGGCAGCATCAGCCTGCGCTGCTCCAGGTGTGGGGCCTCGTCCAGCAGGATCACCGAGTTGGCGCCGACGATCGGCTCCAGCAGCCGCGCGCCCTCGCCCGGGTGCAGGACCTCCGGCGACGTGGTGAACACCTCGCGCAGGTCGTCGGGATCGGAGAGCACCACGAACGGCGGCTGGCCGAGCAGGCGCATCGTGAAGCGCGTGCCGTAGCGGTCGCGCAGCCGTTCGACGTACGCGGTCGGCCGGCTCCACCAGCCGATCGTCTGCACCAGCGCCGGCGTTCGCGGTCCGGGAGGCAAGGTCGCCCGCATGTCGTGGTCCTCTCGCGGTAGTGTCGACGGAGTGCGGATGAGTATATGTACTGACCGGTATGAGTCAAGGGGCGCGCGCTGATGCCGCGCGGCCACTTCGACCGCAGCGCCCGCAAGGCGGCCACGCGCACCCGGCTGCTGGAGGCCGCCGCCAAGGTCTACGCCGCGCACGGCTTCGCCGGGGCGACGCTCGACGACGTCGCCGAGGAGGCCGGCCTGACCAAGGGCGCGCTCTACGGGCACTTCGGCTCCAAGGACAAGCTGTTGGTCGCGTTGATGGAGGAGTACCTGGCGGCCGAGATCGCCGAGCAGATCTCGCTCTTCGACCGCGACGAGACGACCTGGAAGCGCCCGCAGGCCGGCAGCGACGTGTGGATGCGCGAGCTCGACGCGAGCCCGGAGGCGTTCCGTCTGCTGATCGAGTTCTGGGTCGCCGCCGCCCGCGACGAGCAGATGCGCGAGCGCTTCGCCGGCGGCCTGGAGGCGCTGCGCCAGATGTTCGCGGGCTTCTGCGCCGACAGCGCGGCGGACTCCGGCCTGCCGGTCAGCGAGCAGGGCGCGCGCAACACCGCCGACGTCATGTTGGGGTTGAGCTTCGGCCTCGGCCTGATGCGCGTCGCCGACGGCGACCACGTCTCGCCCGCGCTGCTCGGTACCGCGCTGTCGGTCTTCATCCGCGCGCTGGAGCGCGACGCCGAGCTGCGCGACGAGATCGAGGACCCGGAGCGGCGCGCGGCCTGAACCGGCGCGTAGGGCGTCGAACACTGCGAACCTCTGCGTATGTTCCGGGTCGTCGTCCTGGCGGTGCTGGTCGCCGGTGCCTGCGTGGCGGGCGTCGGGTGCGGCGGCGGCAGTGGTGGTGGCGGGGCGACGGCGACGGCCGTCCAGGCGCAGCGGGTCCAGCACGGGCCGGCGACCGAGCACGTCCTGCTCAGGGCGCCCGACCCGCACGCCGGGACGCGGCGGGGCGTGTTCCTCCGGGATCCGCGGGGGCAGGTCGAGCGGATCGCGGCGGGTGGGCGGCTCGTGGCGTGGAGCGTCCGGACGCCGGCCGATCGGCTGCCGGACGACGATGACGACGTCGTGGACACCGACACACCGGTGCGACTTCCCGAGCGGTCGCTCGTCGTCGTGGCCGACGAGCGCGGCGGGACGCCGGTCAGGCTCGATCTCGGCAGGCGCTGGGTGCGGCGGCTGCGGATGCTGCGCGGGCCGGGTGGCGACGCCGAGCCGCATCTCGCCGTCGAGGCGTGCGCCGACCGCAGGGCGCGCCGGTGCACGGCGCAGCTGGTCACGCTCGCGGCCAACCCACTCCGGATCGCACACCGCACGGCCGGTCCCACCGCCGCCGCGGCCGCCGCCGGGCGGGTCGACGAGGGGCGGCAGGTGGTCGCCGGTGCGCGCCGCGGGACGGCCGGCGGGCCGGGCGGCTGCGCGCCGCGGCTCGCGCTCGAGCGCCTCGACGGCACGCGCCGCCGCGCGCTTCCCGCGATCCGGTTCGGCGGCACGCTCTACACCCGCTGCACGGGGTTC
Organism: Conexibacter woesei Iso977N; assembly: GCF_000424625.1. Taxonomy (GTDB): domain Bacteria; phylum Actinomycetota; class Thermoleophilia; order Solirubrobacterales; family Solirubrobacteraceae; genus Baekduia; species Baekduia woesei_A. The sequence continues at coordinate 146,898 of NZ_AUKG01000001.1, read as the reverse complement.
GCGCGCGCCGAGCTGCACGGCCGCTACGTGTTCGCCTGGATCGACGGCAGGGCCGCCACCGGGGAGGCCGCCGCCGCCGGGCTGGAGGGCACGACCGTCGCCGCGCTCGACACGGCCGCCGGATCGCGCGCCCGCTGGCGCGCGGTGCAGACGCCGTACCGCTACAGCGACGGCTCGACCGGCTACGAGCTCGGCCCGGCGATCACCGACGCGGCGATGTACTGGGAGGAGACCGACGAGGACGAGGGCATCGACTCCCTGGAGCTCGTCGCCCTCCCGCGCGACGTCCGCCACGCGCCCGTGCCCGGGACCACGCCGACGACCGCCGACCCGATCGCGCCCGACGACGTCAACGCCTGCGACCTCGCGGCGACCGACGACGCCGTCTACGAGCTGGCCAACGCCCGGTGCAGCCCGTTCGGCGACCTCGGTGGACCGGCCGGTGGCGCGATCCGCCGGATCGTCGCTCCGGTGTTCCGGCCCAGCGCCGACTAGCCCGGCGCGCTACCTGACGATCGTGAAGCTCAGCGTCTTGGCGGTGCTCTTCTGGCCGGTGGCCGCCACGGCGACCAACACCATGCGGTAGGTCCCGGCCGCAAGCTTCCTGCCTTTGACACGGCCGGAGAAGCGGACGCCTACGACGTGATGATCAGCGCGCGGCCCTACTCGCCCGCGCGCACGCCCGCCGACGCGCTGGCCGAGTGTCACGACCTCGAGGGCGCGCAGTTCACGCCCGCCGCGGTCGCCGCGCTGACGCAGGTGCTGGCCGCGGACACCGCGGTCGCTCCCGGCCTCCGGGCCGCCTAGCGCGGCACTATGATCCGCGCGCCTCATCGCTTCGAAGCGCCCCACGACCCCAAGGACCGCCGCACCATGACCCGCCGCAGACGACCGCTCGCCCTGCTCCTCGCGCTGGGGGCGCTCGTCGTCCTCGGGCTCGTCGCCACCTCGGCGCTCGCCAGCCGCGCCGCGACCGACCAGGAGGCGGCCGCGGTCGCCGCCGCGGCGCACTCCGACGTGCAGTGCGTCACGGTCCGGATCTCGACCAAGGACGAGTCCTACGCCGAGCTGTACAGCGCGCAGAACCCGGACTGCACGGACGCCGACGGCGCCGCGGTGTTCCACAACGCGGGCGGCGTCTGGAAGTCCGTCTACGAGAACTCGGGCCAGGAGGGCTGCCCGAGGGAGCTGCCGCAGGCGGTCGCGATCGACTTCAAGATCTGCAGCGCGCCGAGCAGGAAGGTCTACGTCGCGCGCGATGGCAGGTTGGTGTACAAGCCGAAGACGCTCCCGAACGGCGCGCACAGCGGGTTCATCGGGATGAGGTGGACCGGCTGGAACACCGCGACCGCGGTCGGGCGCGGGACGATGGACTACCAGGACGCCTACGAGAAGTTCCAGGTCAAGGTCCGGGTCACGCTGACGTCGCGCAAGGTGTGCGGCAGCAAGCGCACGTACCAGCACATGCACGTCACGCTGCTCGGGGGCACCGCGTCGCAGAGGAAGATCTTCGGCGGGAACTTCAACCGGCTCGGCTGCGGCTACGACGAGTAGGCTCGCCCCCGTGACGAGGCGGTCGACGCGCCGGGAAGTCCTGAAGGGCGGCGTCGCCGCCGTCGGTGCCGGCGTGGTGGGCGGCGCCGTGCCGGCCGTGGCCGCGGCCGCCGCCGGGCGGCGCAGGGAGCGGGTCGCGATCGTCGGCGCGGGCGCCGGGGGCATCGCCGCCGCGTACTTCCTCGCCGGGAGCTGCGACGTGGAGGTCTTCGAGTGCGCTCGCGGATCGGCGGGCACTGCGACTCGCGGCGGGTCGCCTACGAGGGCCACGACGTCACCGTCGACCTCGGCGCGCAGTTCTTCCACCCCGACACGCACCCGCTCTACGTCACGCTCCTCGAGCAGCTCGGGCTGGACCGGCAGACGCACGCGGCGACCGGCAGCCTCTGCGTGTTCCCGATCGCGGGCGGCGGCGCGCCGCGGTTCACCTCCACCCACCCGCTCGACACGCTGCCGTCGGCGCTCCAGTTCGCGACCTTCACGCAGCTCGCGCGCCAGGCCGTCACCGGTGGGCTGGCGTGGGAGACGACCGTCGCGCAGTGGATCGCCGGGCTGGCGCTGGACCAGGCGTTCAAGGACGACATCCTGACCCCGTGGATCACCGCGACGATCGGCTGCTCGCACGCCGACGCGCAGCGCGTCTCCGCACGCTCGATCCTGCAGACGTTCGCGCTCGCGTTCCCGGCCGACCCCGCCGCCGGCGCCAAGACCTACAACTCGAAGATCGGCCTCCAGGGCAACCTCCAGCACATGCTCGACCGCGTGCCCGCGGCGCGCGTGCACCGCAACGCGCCGGTCCGCGCGCTCACGCGCACCAAGGCGGGGTGGATGGTCCGGACGCCCGCCGGCCGCTCCGGCCCGTTCAAGCACATCATCATGAACGCGCCGCCGCGCATCGGCCGCACGCTGCTGCGCCCGCTGCCCGCGTTCGCGGCCGTCACCGCGCTGCTGGGCAGGTACACGTACTTCGACTCGCGCCTGCTGGTCCACGGCGACCCGGTCTACATGTACAGGAACCGGACCGACTGGACCGCCTACAACGCCGGCGCCGACGGGCGCGAGTGCGAGGGCAGCGCCTGGATCGGCGCCCTCCACGACCCGCTGCCGGGCGGCGCGCCGATCGACCTCTTCAAGTCCTGGGCCCAGCGCCGCCGTGCCGACCCCAAGCACATCATCTTGGAACGGCGCTTTCAGCACCCGCTGATCGACCCCCGCATGATCGCCGCCGCGCGCGCCCTGCGCGCCCATCAGGGCCGCGGCGGGCTCTGGTTCAGCGGCACGTACACGACCGGCGCCGACCTCCAGGAGACCGCGCTGTACTCGGCGATGAAGGTCGCCGAGCAGCTCGCGCCGGCGAGCAGGAACCTCGCCGCGCTGCAGGCGCGGGCGCGCGCCAAGGGGCTCGCGCAGCTCTCCTACGACCTGTAGCTCAGCCGAGCGCGAGCAGGCTGACCGCGACCGCGGCGACGCCGAGGCCCGCGAGCTGGACGCGGCCGATCCGCTCGCCGAGCAGGACGCGCGCGAGCAGGACGGTGGCCGCCGGGTAGAGCGCGGTGATCACGGCGACGATCGAGAGGTCGCCGTGGCGCGCGGCGATCAGGAACGAGAAGTTCGCCAGCGAGTCCAGCGCGCCCGCGCCCGCGGCGGTGCGGGTGTCCGGGCGGGTTGCGCCGAGGCGCGCGGCGCCGAGCGCGAAGGCGGCGGTCAGCACGATCAGCGACGACACCGTGCGGCCGACGATCAGCGGCGCGACGCCGGAGCCGTGCGGCGCCTGGTCGAGGCAGATCAGCTGCAGCGCGATCGCCGCGCCCGCGCCGAAGGCGAGCACGAGCGCCTCGCGGCTCGGGCGCACGCCGCCGGCGTCGCCGCCGCTGACGACCACGACGGCGACCAGCGCCAGGACGATCCCGGCGACCGCGAGCGCGCTGAGGCTGTCACCACTCGCCAACCCCACGGCGACCGGCAGCGCCGCCGACACGAGCGCGGTGACCGGCGACAGGACGCTCATCGGCCCGATCGCCAGCGTCTTGTACAACAACGCGAACGCGGCGGCCGAGGCCACGCCCGACGCGGCGCCCCAGGCGACCGCGCCGCCGTCGAACGACGCGCCGATGACCGGCCACAGCAGCAGCTCGACCGCGAGGCTCACCGGCGCGGCGACCATCACCACCCGCAGGACGTGCGCGCCGCGCGCCGCGAAGCCGCCGAGGAAGTCGGCGGCGCCGTAGGCGATCGAGCTGGCGAGGGCGAGCAGCAGGGCGGTCATTCGAATCGACTGTAGGGTACAATCGGTTGCACCACGATGAACGGTGCCGCACGAGAGGTCATCGCCGCGAACGTCCGCGCCGCCCGCGCCGCGGCAGGGTTGTCGCTGGACGCGCTCGCCGCCCGCGCGCAGGTCAGCAAGGGCGCGCTGATCGCCGTCGAGGCCGCGCGCGGGAACCCGAACCTCGCGACGCTGGTCGCGCTCGCCGACGCGCTCGGCCTCTCGATGTCCGCGCTGGTCGAGGACCGCCGGGCCGACGACCCGGTGGTCGTCGTCGACCAGGCCGACGTCGCGCCGCTGTGGACCGGCCCGGACGGCGGCACCGCGCGGCTGCTGCTGACCAACCGCAGCCCGGCGCCGGTCGAGGTCTGGCGCTGGGTCCTGCATCCCGGCGAGCGCCACGGCGAGCAGCCGCACGTCCCCGGGATCACCGAGACGATCACGGTCACCCGCGGCCAGCTCCGGCTCGACGTCGGCGACGTCACCCGCACGCTGCGCACCGGCGAGACCGCCGTCTTCGCCGCCGACGTCGAGCACGCCTACGAGGGCGCGGGCCGCGGTCCCTGCGAGCTGCTGATGACCGTGCACCTGCCGCCCGACCACCGCGGCTGAGCTACTCCGGGATCGCCTCCGCGAGCGCGGCGCGATCCGGCGCCGGTGGGAACGGATCTGCGAAGTACTGGGTCTCGTGTACGACTTCCCCTGTGTCGGGGTCCAGCTCCATGATGCTGACCGAGTGCGTCGGCGCGCCGTCGTAGGTGATGACGCACTCGCTCACCCACAGCGCGCCGCCGCCGCTGATCCGCCGGACCGTGAAGTGCCGCTCGGCCGCGTGGCCGCCGCGCTGGCCCTGGATCGCGGCGCGGCCGCGGAAGCGCTCGCCGGACTGCGGGTAGTCGAGGATCGCGGCGTCGGCGTAGATCGCGTGCTCGGCCGCGAAGTCGTTGCGCTCGGACGCGTCCCAGTGCTCCTGGATCCGGGCGCGGAGCTCGGCGTCGGCGGGCATCACAGCTTCTCCGCCAGCTCGACGATGATCCCCTCGGGACCCCAGAGGTAGCAGAGCTTGAACGCGCTGCCCCACGTGACGACCTCCCGGACCAGCTCGGCGCCGTGCTCGCGCGCGATCGCGATCGTCGCGTCCATGTCGTCGACCTGGAAGCAGACGTGGCGCAACCCCACCACGTTGATCAGCGCGCGCCCCGGGCCCGGCTCGGCGGGCGGCGCGCTGAAGGACGACAACTCGATCCGGTTGTGCCCGTCGGGCGTCTGCAGCATCACGACGTCGCTGCGGACGCCGTCGAGCCCGACGATCCGGTCGACGTCCTCGCCCGCGACCGACGTCCCGCCCGCGTTCTCCATGCCGAGCGCGGTGAAGAACGCCACCGCGGCGTCCATGTCGGTGACCGTCAGCCCGGCGTGGTCCATGCGTTGGATCCCCATGCGCCGATCCTACGGCGCACGGGGACCCGCGCTCGCGCCTGTGCGCGCCTAGCGCCTCTCCAGCTCGAAGCGCGCGATCAGCTGCTCCAGGCGGCCCGCGGTCTGCGCCAAGCCCTCGGCGGTGGCGCCGATCTCCTGCGCCGACGCCGAGGTCTCCTCGGTCGACGCGCTGACCTGCTCGGCCCCGGCCGAGGACGACTCGGCGACCGACGCGATCTCCGACATCGTCACCTCGACGTCCTGCGCGGTCGTGGCGAAGCCGCCGACCATGTCGCGGATCTCGCCGACGCGATCGGCCATCTCGCGGACCGCGTCGCCGATCTCGGCGAACGCCTCGCGGGCGCGCTCGACGACGACGGTCGACTCGCCGGCCTGGCGCGACCCGAGCTCGACGGCCTCGACCGCGCGGCCCGTCTCGTCCTGGATCTCGCCGATCAGCGACGAGATCGACGCGGCGGCCTGCTGGGACTCCTCGGCGAGCTTGCGGACCTCGTCGGCGACGACCGCGAACCCGCGGCCCTGGTCGCCGGCGCGCGCGGCCTCGATGGCGGCGTTCAAGGCCAACAGGTTGGTCTGCTCGCTGATCGTGGTGATCGCGTCGACGATCCCGCCGATCTGCTCGGACTTCGCGCCGAGGTGCTGGATCGTCTCGCTGACGCGGTCGCTCGACGCGCGCATCCCGCGCATCGCGGCCGTGGCCTCGTCGACTGCTGAGCCGCCCTGCGCGGCCAGCGTCAGCGCGCGCTCGGCGGCGTCGGCGGTCGCGGCGGCGCGGTCGGCGCCGTCGCGGGAGGCCGCGCTCATGTCGTCGGTGCGGCGGCGGGCGTCGCCGATCGCGCGGACCTGGCGCTCGGCGCCGTTGGCGACCTCGGTGACCGCGTTGGCGATCTCCTCGACCGCGCGGCCCGTCTCCTGCGTCACGGCGGACATCTGCTGCGAGGCGCGGGAGACGTCGCCCGCGCCGGCCGCGACGTCGCCGATCAGCTCGGCGAGCGAGGCGCGCGTCGTGTTGTAGGCGTCGATCATCGCGGCGCTGGCGGCGGTGATGTCGTTGACGGCGACGGCGATCTCGCCGACCTCGTCGCGCGAGATCTTCTCGATCGGCTCGACGTCGGCGCGGACGACGACGGTCAGGTCGCCCTCGGCCAGCGCGGCGATGCCGGTGCGCAGGCCGCCGACCGACTCGTCGCGGACGCGCGACAGGCGGTCCAGGACCGCGCGGACCGAGCGCTGGATCGCGCCGGAGATCACGAACGCCATGATGCCCGCGGCCAGGACCGTGAGGATCAGCGCGACGATCGCGATCGTGCGCGCCGAGTGGTAGGCCGACACCGCGGAGGCGTACTGCGCGTCGCCGATCCTGGTGTTGACGGCGACCCAGTCGGTCGTTGCGCTCTCGATCGTGTCGAAGTACGGGTACGCGGCGTTGATCGCGGCGGCCTCCCTGGCCGTGATCGGCTCGCCCTTGACGATCAGCGGCGCCGTCGTCTGCTCATAGGCGTCCCACGCCTTGATGATGGTGTTGACGTCCCTGGCGTCGCGCGGGTTCGTCGCGAGGTTCGCCTTGTAGTAGGCGAGCTTCGTGTCGATGCTCTTGCGCAGCGTCGTGAGCTGGCCGTCGAGGAACAGGCGGTCGGAACGGTGCGGCGCGAACGTGCGCGCCAGCTGGTTCTTGCGGAACATCTCGATCTGGCGCGAGACGTCGCCGATCGTCGACACCGACTTGACGACCTTGCCGTTGATGGCCTTGACGTTGCTCTGGATGTGCGACATCCGGTTGATCGCCACGAGGCCGGAGGCCAGCGACAGGACCACGATGACGCCGAACGCCGCGAGCAGCTTGACGCGCAGCGGCAGCTTGGTGGGGAGGAGGCGAGAGGGCATGGAGCCCTGGGGTCGGCGGCCCCGCCGATCGGCTGAGCCGCGGTGTCAGCGTCTGATCTCCCCCGATCGCGGGACCCGGTCCGCCGAGCAACACGTACGCGTTGCCGGCGCGAGCGCCGCTCCTACTGCTGGTTCAGCGCGATCGCCGCGCGGACCAGGTCCTTGAAGGCGTCCTCGTCGAGCGCGTCGCCCTCGCTCCAGTCGATCGCACGGCGCACGTTGCCGTCGAGGCTCGAGTTGAACATGTTGGTCGGGTCGTCCAGGCTCGCGCCCTTGGCGAACGTGACCTTGACGACCTTCTTGTAGGTCTCGCCGGTGCAGAGCATGCCGTCGTGGTACCAGGTCGGCACCCCGCGCCACTTCCACTCCTCCTCGACCTCCGGGTCGGCGTCCTTCACGAGCCCCCGGATCCGGGCCAGCAGGTCACCCCGCCAGTCGCCCAGCTCCGCGATGCGCTCGTCGATTCTCTTGGCGGCCTCCTCGCTCATGTGCTGAGTATGCCGCGCGGTTGGCCGCCGCGGCGGCGACGAGCCCGAGCGGCAACGCCAGCAGCCACATGGCGCGCGCGCCGATCCCGGCGCTGAGCGCGAGCCCGGACGCGGGGCCGCCGGCCATCCCGATGTCGGCGGTCGTGGAGATCGCGGCCTGGTAGGTCGCGCCCCGGCCGCGCGGCGCGATCTCGCTGACCAGCGCGTTGAGGTTCGGCCCGTAGAGCATCTGGCCGAAGGCGACCAGGACGACCGCGACGCCGACGAACGCGAGGCCGGACGCGGCGGTCGCCAGCAGCGCGAGCCCGAGCGCCTGGAGCGTCGCGCCGATCGCCAGCAGCGTCCCGACCGGGCGGTTCTTGGTGTACCTGGTCACGGGGATCTGGAAGACCACGGTGATCGCCGCGGAGATAGCGAGCATCACCGAGAAGTCGGTGGTGCTGAACGCGCGCTGGTCGCGCAGGATCGCGAGGCCGTCGGCCTCCCACCAGCCGAGCGTGATCGCCAGCAGGCCGCCGCCGGCGACGAGCAGGCCGAGGCGGCGGTCGTGGGCGATCGCCTTCAGGCCGGGCACGGCGGCCTGGAGCTCTTCGGCCTCCTCGTGGAGGTCGACCTGCGCGGAGCGGCGCGGCAGCGTGGCGACGATCACGACGCCGGCGGCGGCGAGCAGCGCGGCGGTGACGAGGAAGACATCGGACGTCGAGGCGTGCGCGACGACCAGCGCGCCCGCCAGCGGGCCGAGGATCGTCCCGAGGTTCGAGGCGGCGCGCATGATCCCGTAGGTGTGCGTGCGGTCGCCGGAGGGCGTGAGGTCGCCGACGAGCGCGAGCGCGGTCGGGTGGAAGGCGGCCTCGAACAGGCCGGCGGCGAAGATGATGGCGATCGCCAGGACCGCGCTGTGGACGAGCGCGAGCGAGCCGTAGCCGAGCGTCATCCCGAGCGTCGAGACGAGCAGCACCTGGCGGCCGCCGAGGCGGTCGGCGAGCACGCCGCCGCTGAGGCCGCCGGTGATCTCACCGGCGGCCTGGGCGACGAACAGCAGGCCGGCGGCGGAGCCGGCGAGGCCCGCGCGGTCGTGGCCCCAGAGGACCAGGAACGGCGCCATCGCGCCGAAGCCGACGCTGCTGACGCCGAAGGCGGCGACGAGACCGCGGACGGCACGGCGGGCGGAGGGGGAGGAGGAGAGGGGTGTGGGTGTTGCCATGGGGAAGGCGGTTCCTTCGTCGTGTGGTGAGACGCAACGGTGCGTCTCGTGTTGCGAGCGACGGTAGCACGCCGCGCCGCCCAGGCGCAACGGTGCGTCTCGCCTAGCCGAGCGTCGCGGCGACGAGGCCGGCGACGAACTTCGGCGGGATCGGCGCGCCGGTCAGCGCGCGGTAGACGACCGGGCCGACCAGCGCGTCGAGCGCAGCGTCGGCGTCGGTCTTCGCGTGGCCCGCGAGCATCGTGCGCTCCTGCCTGCGCCGCGGGGTCAGGTAGCGCTCGTGGAAGACCTTCGCGGTCTCGGCGTCGTGCTGGGCCTCGCCGATCAGCGCGAGCAGCACCTTGCCGGCGTCGTCCCTGGTCAGGAACTTCACGAGGTCGCGCAGGTACCTCGTCACGCGCTCGACGCTCGTCCCGGTGTCCGGCACGACGAGCTTGCGGTCGGCGTCCTGGATCAGCGTGTCGAGCAGGATGTCGACCTTCGACGGCCACCAGCGGTAGATCGTCTGCTTCGCGACGCCCGCCCGCGCGGCGATCCCCTCGACCGAGACGCCGCCGAACCCACGCTCGACGAGCAGGTCGTCGGCGGCATGCAGGACCGCCAGCCGCGCCTCCTCGTTGCGGCGGTGCGGTGCACGTCCCTTGGGCGTCCGAGCGGCAGGCATGGGCGAGCCGCACGATAACGCGCCCCCTACGAACGAACTGTAGACACGCGCGTGTCGGAAGTGGTTAGATCTTCCACCGCTTTCGACTACGAAGGGTTCTGGTCATCTCCGTTCGTCTCTCACGGCGCGGCGCGCTGCTCGCCGCCGCGCTCGCGTCGACTTTGCTCGCCTCCGGGGTCGTTCCGGCCGGCGCGGCCGCCCCGGCCGTCACGCGGCTGGCGGCGATCAGCCCGATGAACGACACGTCGTCGCCCAGCACGGCGGTGGCGGTCGGCAGCGGGTACTTCTTCGTGGCCAACGACGGCGCGCGCGGCGCCGAGCTGTACCACGGCGACGGGAGCGGGACGTCCACGCTGGTCAAGGACATCAACCCGGGGATGGCGGACGCCAACCCGGCGAACTTGACCGCGGTCGGCGGCACGCTGTACTTCACGGCCGACGACGGGACACACGGCCCGCAGCTCTGGAGCTCGGACGGGACGGCGGCCGGGACCACGATGGTCCGGGACCTCGGCACTGACGCGAGCCCGGCGGGACTGGTGGCCTCGGGCGGGAAGCTGTACTTCGTGCTGGGCGCCGACCTGTACGTCAGCGACGGCACCTCGAGCGGGACCAGGCCGCTGACCTCGGCGCTCGGCGCGGTCTCGAACCTGGCGCCGTTCGCGGGCGGCGTCGCGTTCAACGGCGATGGCGCGCCGTGGGTGAGCGACGGCACCACGGGCGGGACGCACGTCGTGACGACCGGCCTCGACGGGGCGGAGGGGTTCACCGAGCTCGACGGCAGGCTGTACTTCGCGGCGACGGGCGCGAGCGGCGGGCACGAGCTGTACCGGAGCGATGGCACCGTGGGCGGGACCGTGCTGTTGAAGAACGTCGCCTCCGGCGATGACAGCGGCAATCCCACCAACTTGACGGTCGTGGGCCACGCGCTGTTCTTCGCCGCCGACGCCAGCGGCAGCGGTCAGGACGTGGAGCTGTGGAGGTCCGACGGCACGACCGGCGGGACCGCTGAGGTCAAGGACATCAACACGACGGGGAGCTCGGGGCCGACGTGGCTGACCGCGCTCGGCGGGACGCTGTACTTCAGCGCCGACGACGGCAACGGGACGGCGCTGTGGCGGTCCGACGGGACGTCCGGCGGGACCGCCGTGGTCCACGACGCGGGCGGCCACCCGGTGGTCGCGCCCCAGCAGCTGACGGCTTCCGGGTCCGCGCTGTTCTTCGGCGCGCGCGAGGACGCCGACGGGTACGAGCTGTGGAGGACCGACGGGACGGCCGCGGGGACCGCGCTCGTCAAGGACATCATGCCGGGCGCCGGCGATGGGTTCGGCGACGCGCTGGCCGCGGTCGGCGGCGGGCGCGTCGTGCTCACGGCCGACGACGGCGTGCACGGCAAGGAGCCGTGGATCAGCGACGGGACCGCCGCGGGCACGACGCTCGACGACGTCCGGCTGCAGGGGCTGGCGAACCCGACGCCGTCGGTGCGGCTCGGCGACCAGCAGTTCTTCGTGGCCTTGAGGCCCGGCGGCGACCTGCAGCTCTACGTCACCGACGGCACGTCCGGCGGGACGCGGGCGATCCCGGGTGCGTTGGGCCCGAGCGGCATGACCGTGTTCAGGAGGAAGGTGTACTTCGTGGCCTTCGACGCCGACCTGGGCGGCACCCAGCTCTGGTCGACCGACGGGACCGCGGCCGGGACCCACGAGGTCACCAGCGTGCCGGGGCTGCTGGTGCAGGGCGGCGTCGGCAGCGTGGTGGCGGCGGGCAGGTACGTGTACTTCGTCGGCGACGCCGGCGCGACGACCGGGGCCGAGCTGTGGAAGACCGACGGCACCGCCGCCGGGACGGCGATCGTCAAGGACATCAACCCGGGCAGGACGGCGTCGTCGCCGGGCTCGCTGGCGGCGCTGGGGAGCAAGGTGGTGTTCTCGGCGACCGACGGAAGGCACGGCCAGGAGCTGTGGGCGTCGGACGGGACCGCCGCGGGGACCGCGATGGTGCAGGACAGCGTGGCCGGCACCGGCGGCGTGTCGCCGGCCGGCATGTACGCCTTCGGGGGCAAGGTGTACTACTCGGCCGACGCCGTCGGCAGGCAGTACGACCAGGAGCTGTGGGCGTCGGACGGCACCGACGTCGGCACCGGGCTGGTCAAGGACATCCGGACCGACGGCGGCGCGAGCATGCCGGGCGGCTTCACGGCGGCGGGCGGCAGGTTGTACTTCTCGGCCGCCGCGACCGACGACGGGCCCACGGTCTGGACGACCGACGGGACCGCCGCCGGGACGAGGGAGGTTGACGGGACGATCCACTACCCCGGGACGCTGACGGCGGCCGGGACGCACCTGCTGTTCGCGGCGGGGACCACGTTGTACGGGTACGACACGGCGGCCGGCGGCGTGCCGGTGGCGCTCTCGTCCACGGTGCCGTTCGCGCCGCCGACGGGCGCGCCGATCGCGGTCGACGGCGACGTCGCGTACTTCGCGGCCGCCGACGCCGAGCACGGCATGGAGCTGTGGTCGACCGACGGCATCGCCGCCGGGACCGCGCTGGCCGAGGACCTGACCGACGGCCCGGTGTCGTCGTTCCCGGTCCCGCTCGGCGTCGGCTCCAACGCGCCGGTGCTGACGATGGACACGCCGGCCGACGGCACGGTCGTCGTCCGCCTCGGCGACACCAGGGCTTCGCCGCCCGACGGCGACGACGGCGACGACCCGCCGACCGACACGACGCCGACGACGACGACGACGATCACCACGACGACTACGACTACGACGACGCAGACGTCACCCCCGCCCGCGCCCGGGCAGACGACCCCGCCGCCCGTCCACGCCACCGCGCCGCCCACCGACAGGCGCGCCAAGCCCCGCTCGCTCTCCGTGAAGGTCACGCGCAAGAGCACGACGCGCCTCACGATCACCGGCACGCTCAAGCTCGCGCCCGGGACCTCCAAGAGGGCCTGCACCGGAACGATCACCCTCACCCTCAGGCAATCCACCCGCACCCTCGGCCACACCACGGCGCACCTCACGAGGACCTGCACCTTCAAGGCCACCATCACCACCAAGAAGCCCAAGGCCTCACCCACCCCCAAGCTCACCGCCCACTTCACGGGCAACCCAACCCTCCAGCCCGCGAACTCCGTGACCACGAGCGTCCGCTACAGCCGCACGCGCTGAACAGGCCTTCGAACCCAACTGGCAGGGGTCCGGCCTATTCCTGACCCCGATCGCAGATCTACGCTCACCAGTTGTGAGCCCGAAGACGTCCAGCCGGTACCGCCCGCCCGTCGCGGCGGCAAGGCCTCCACCCGCCTCGAGCAGGGCGCGCGCCGCGACCCTCCCGGGCAGGATCCGCGACGCGTTCGTCGTCGACGCGCCCGCGTGGAACGCGACCTGGGCCGCGCTCCTCGTCCTGGCCGTCGCCGTCTGGGTCGTGGGCGCCTGGCTGCTGCCGGCGCTCGACATCAGGCCCAGGACCGGCCTCACCTTCGGCCCCTACTTCTTCCCGTTCGACGCCGTCAACCTGAGGCCGGAGCCGCTGGAGCAGCAGCGCTACCTGCTCGCGCTCCTCGCCGCGATGGCGGTCGTTCCCTGCGCGTTGCTCGTCGCGCGGCGCCGGAGCCTCGACGCGATCACGTGCTACGCCCCGGCCGCCGGGTTCGTCGCGGTCGTGGTCGTCGGGACGGTGTCGCTGGCCAGGGGCCACGGCACGTTCGACCGCTTCCTCTCGATGGGCCCGGTGCTGGCGATCGTGACGGCCGCCGTGCTGGCCTTCGGGGTCGCGACGCTCTTCGCCGGGCGCGCGCGCTGGCTGGCGCTGGCCGTCGACCGCCTGTCGCGCCGCCGCGCCGGTGAGCTCGCCGGGCTCGCGGTGGCGCTCGTCCTGGCGGCCGCCGTCCTGTCGGTGGGCATCTACTCCGACGGCAACATCATCTTGAGCGCCGGCAACACCGGCTCGCACGTCCAGTACACCTACGAGGAGGCGACGGCGGTCTACTACGGCCACACGCCGCTGGTCGATTTCACGCCCCAGTACACCGCGCTGCTGTCGTGGCTGCTGGCGCCGGTCTACCTCGTCTTCGCCCCGACGCTGGCGGTGTTCACGCTGAGCATGGCCCTGCTGGGCTTGGTCGCGCTCACGTGCCTGTACCTCACGTTCCGCGCCGTGACCGGGACTGCGGCGCGCGGGTTGCTGCTGTTCCTGGTGCCGATCGGGATCGGCTTCATCACCGGCCAGGTCGTGGCCGGCTGGAACGTCCACACGCTCGCCGGGTACTTCGCCCTGCTGCCGATCCGCGAGCTCGGCCCGCTCGCGCTGGCCCTCGCCACCGTGATGCTCGTCGGCGCCGCCAGGCGCACCCGCGGGCAGACGGTCGCGTTCGGCGCCGCGGCGACGGCGACGTTCCTGCTCAACGTCGAGTTCGGCCTGTTCGCGGTCGCCGGGGCGGTGCTCGCGGTCGCGCTGCTCAACGACGACCCGCGCGCGCCGCTGCGCCGGACCGCGGTGCTCGCGGGCGAGCTGCTCGCCGGCGGCGTCGCCGTCCTCGCCGCGTTCGCGCTGCTGACGCTCGTCAGGTCCGGCAGCCTGCCGGACCCGGGCCAGCTCTTCTACTTCTCGCGCCAGTTCGGCGCCGCCGGCTACTTCATGGAGCCGCTGAACCACCTGCTCGACCTCCACACGGTGATCTTCGCGACGTTCGTCGCGGCGACGACGGCCGGCATCGGGATCGTCGCCTTCGGGCACGTCCGGCCCGGCGTCCACGGCCGCCGCAGCGCCGCGCTCCTGGTCTACGCGGGCGTCTTCGGCTTCGGCGCGTTCGAGTACTACGTCGGCCGCACGCTGCCGGACACGGTCCCGGCGACGTTCCTGCCGTGGGGCATCGCGCTGTCGGCGCTGTGCTGGGAGGCCGGCTGCCGCCTCGCCGCCGGCGGCGTCAGCGCCCGCGCGATCCGGCCGCTGGCCGCGGTGGCGCTCGCGGGGACCGTGGTGCTCGGCGTCGACGGCCTGCGCCACCTCGACTACACCGTGCACCAGCCGGCGCGCATCGCCCGGACGGCGGACGTCTTCCCGTACTACGGCGAGCCGGACGCGATCGCCGCGGCGCGCCACTGCCTGGCGCCCGGGACCGCCGCGCTGATCTTCACCGACGTGCCCGACCGCGTCGCGCACGCCGCGGGCGTCAGGAACTGGTTCCCCTACAACAACCCGGACTCGGTGGTGACCAGGGAGCAGGCAGACCGCGTGTTCGACGTCGCCGCCAGGCACCACGTCACGGCGCTGATCAACCAGCGCGTGGCGCGCGGGACGATCGCCCGCCACGGCTACGTCGAGGTCCGCGTGTTCCCGTTCTCGCACGACATCCCCGAGATCGGCGGCGTCTACAGCGGCCAGACGACGGTCTGGGCCAAGATCGGCGCCAGGAACGCCGTCGACTGCCACGGCGCGGGCCAGCGCGCGACGCTCGTCGCGCGCTGACCGGGCGCGCGACCTCCGAACGGGCGGTGCGCTGACAGGTTCTCTGGAATCGTTCCAGAACATCTGACAGACTCCCGTGCCGTGCCGGCGGTCGGTGAGCTCGAGGCGATGTTGCGGGGTGTGGACCTTCGGGTCACGCGGCCGCGCGTTGCTGTGCTCGGGGTCGTGCATGAGCATCCGCATGCGGATACGCACTCGATCGTCGACCTGACCCGCCGGCAGCTCGGCGAGGTCAGCCAGCAGGCGGTCTACGACGTCCTGGGCGCGCTCTCCAACACCGGGCTGATCCGCCGGATCCAGCCGCCGGGCTCGGTGGCGCGGTACGAATCGCGCGTCGGCGACAACCACCATCACCTGGTCTGCCGCTCCTGCGGCGCGATCGAGGACGTCGACTGCGCCGTCGGCGCCGCGCCCTGCCTGACCGCCCACGACGACCACGGCTTCACCATCGACGAGGCCGAGGTCGTGTACCTCGGTCTCTGCCCCTCTTGCCAGTCCATCTCCTGAAAGGGCCCTCCCTTGTCTGAGCACAACCCCCACGAGCACCAGCACGCCGACGCCGTCGTCGGCGAGATGAACGAGGAGGGCCAGGCCGGCTGTCCCGTTCACCGCGCGCCTGAACCGACCCAGGGCGGCGGCAACCGCGGCTGGTGGCCCGACCGCCTGAACCTCAAGATCCTCGCCAAGAACCCGCAGGTCGCCAACCCGCTCGACGCGTCCTTCGACTACGCAGCGGCGTTCAACGCGCTCGATCTCAACGCGGTCAAGCAGGACATCGAGGGCGTCCTCACCACCTCCCAGGACTGGTGGCCCGCCGACTTCGGCCACTACGGCCCGCTGATCATCCGCATGGCCTGGCACTCCGCCGGCACCTACCGGATCTCCGACGGCCGCGGCGGCGCCGGCGCCGGCCAGCAGCGCTTCGCCCCGCTCAACTCCTGGCCCGACAACGCCAACCTCGACAAGGCCCGCCGCCTGCTCTGGCCGGTCAAGCAGAAGTACGGCCAGTCGCTGTCCTGGGCCGACCTCCTGATCCTCTCCGGCAACGTCGCGCTGGAGTCGATGGGCTTCGAGACCTTCGGCTACGCCGGCGGCCGCGAGGACGTCTGGGAACCCGACGAGGACGTCTACTGGGGCCCCGAGACCGAGTGGCTCGGCGACACCCGCTACACCGGCGACCGCGAGCTCGAGCAGCCGCTCGGCGCCGTCCAGATGGGCCTCATCTACGTCAACCCGGAGGGCCCGAACGGCAACCCGGACCCGCTGAAGTCGGCGATCGACATCCGTGAGACGTTCGGCCGCATGGCCATGAACGACGAGGAGACCGTCGCGCTGATCGCCGGCGGCCACACCTTCGGCAAGACCCATGGCGCGGCCGACCCGCTCAAGCACGTCGGCGCCGAGCCGGAGGGTGCGGGCCTCGCCGAGCAGGGCCTCGGCTGGAGCAACTCCTACAACTCGGGCGCGGGCGCCGACGCGATCACCTCGGGCCTGGAGGTCACCTGGACCACCACCCCGACCCAGTGGGGCAACGGCTTCTTCGAGCTGCTGTTCAACAACGAGTGGGAGCTGGAGAAGTCCCCGGCCGGCGCGCACCAGTGGGTCGCCAAGGACTCCGAGGCGATCATCCCGGGCCCGACGGCCGACTCGCCCGCGCGCCGCCCGACGATGCTGACCACCGACCTCGCGCTGCGCTTCGACCCGATCTACGAGCCGATCTCGCGCAACTTCCTCGAGAACCCGGACCAGCTCGCCGACGCCTTCGCCCGCGCGTGGTTCAAGCTGACCCACCGCGACATGGGCCCGCTCGCCCGCTACCTCGGCCCCGAGGTCCCGGACGAGACGCTGATCTGGCAGGACCCGCTGCCCGCCGTCAACGGCCCGCTGATCGATGGCGATGACATCGCCACGCTCAAGCAGCAGATCCTCGACTCGGGCCTGACGACGGCCGAGCTGGTCAAGGCCGCCTGGGCGAGCGCCTCGACGTTCCGTGGCAGCGACAAGCGCGGCGGCGCCTCCGGTGCCCGCATCGCCCTGGAGCCCCAGCGCGACTGGAAGGTCAACGACCCGGCCGAGCTCAAGACGGTCCTGGGCAAGTTGGAGGAGATCAGGAATACCTACAACAAGCCGGTCTCCCTCGCCGATCTGATCGTCCTCGGCGGCGCCACGGCGATCGAGTCGGCCGCGCAGGACGCCGGGATCACGGTCACCGTGCCGTTCACGCCCGGCCGCCCGGACGCGCTGCAGGAGCAGACCGACGTCGAGTCGTTCGCGCCGCTGGAGCCGCGCATCGACGGGTTCCGCAACTACGAGGAGCCCGGCGTCAGCCGCCTGCCCGCCGAGTTCAACCTGGTGGACAAGGCGAACCTGCTGACGCTGAGCGCGCCGGAGATGACCGTCCTGGTCGGCGGCCTGCGCGTCCTCGGCGCCAACGCGGGCGGCTCGACGCACGGCGTCCTGACCGACCGCCCCGGCACGTTGTCGAACGACTTCTTCGTCAACCTGTTGGACAACGACATCGCCTGGAAGTCGACCGACGAGGACCAGACGCAGTTCGAGGGCACCGCCCGCGCCAACGGCACGGTCAAGTGGAAGGGCACCCGCGCCGACCTCGTCTTCGGCTCGAACTCCGAGCTGCGGGCGCTGGCCGAGGTCTACGCGTCGGCCGACGCGGGCGAGAAGTTCGTTGCCGACTTCGTCGCCGCGTGGACCAAGGTCATGAACCTGGACCGGTTCGACCTCAACTAGCCACTACGGCGTGAACACGATGCGGTTGGTCGAGCGTGGCGCCGTCCAGGCGGTCGCCACCTCGGCCAGCGGCGTCGGGGTCGCGTCGATGGTGTAGGCGTTGGTCGTGAGGTGCGCGGCCAGCGCCGGCAGCTCCGCGACGATGTCGCGGGTGGGGACCGAGCCCTGGCCGGACCCGACGAGGGCCAGGCGCGCCGCGCGCAGCCAGGCGGACGGGACCGTGAGGTCGAGGCCGGCCATCGAGCCGATCTGGATCCACGTCAGCGGGCGGCCGCGATCGGGGCGCGCCGTCAGGACCGCGGGCAGCGCCGCCGCGGTCGCGGTGCCCCACAGGTAGTCGAGGACGACGTCCACGTCGCCGGCTGCGGGACCGACGTCGTCAAGGGCGACAACGCGATCGGCGCCGAGCGCGAGCAGCGCGTCCAGGCGTGCGGAGGGACGGGCGGCGCCGACGACGGACGCCGCCCCGAGGTGCCGAGCGATCTGCACCGCCATCCGGCCCGCGTTCCCGGTCGCGCCCAACACCATCACGTTGCTCCCGGGCGTGAAGTCGATCCGGCGGCGCAGCGCCAGCCACGCCGACATCGCCGGGTTCATCGCGGCGGCCAGGACGACCGGGTCGACGTCGTCGGGCAGGACGACGCTGCGCCGCGCGTCGATCGCCACGCGCTCCGCCATCGAGCCCAGCCGCGTGTCGGGCAGGATGAAGTAGCGCAGCGCGCCGTCCGCGTCGCGGCCGACGCCGTCGAACCCCGGGATCAGCGGCAGCTGCCCGTCGCTCTCGTAGTGCGTCCCGTCGGCGGCCGAGCGCACGCGCTGGTGGAGCCCAGCGGCAAGGACATCGACGACGAGTTCGTCCGGGCCCGAGACGACCGGGTCCTCGAACGAGGCGTACTGGGGTGGGGCGGAGAAGGAGGTGACGACGGCGGCATGCATAGTTGGTGGAACGAACCAATGTAGTTCGTGTCAGGTACCATGTCAACCACGATGCTCGGCGACCGCCCGGAAGACCTCACGCTCGTGGACGCGCTCGTCCAGCTCTCGTTCACCGTGCACGCCGCGCTGGCCGCCGCGGCCGCCGAGCAGGACCTCTCGGTCACCCAGCTGCGCCTGCTCGGGATCCTGCGCGACCGCCAGCCGCTGATGCTCGACCTCGCGCGCGTGCTCGGCCTGGAGAAGTCCAGCGTCTCCGGCCTGGTCGACCGCGCCGCCAAGCGCGGCCTCGTCGAGCGCGTCGACGCCACCCACGACGGCCGTGCCGTCCACGTCCGGATCACCGCCGAGGGTCGGCGCGTCGGGCGCAGGGCGCAGAGGCGCGTCAACGCGGAGGTCGAGCAGCTCGCCGCCGGGCTGGGCGAGCAGGACCGCGCCGAGCTGCGCCGCCTCGCCGCCGAGGTCGTCGCGCCCGCCTAACCCGCCGTCCCCTCCGTGTTCGGCGGCGTCGCGCCCGTCGCCGCGGGCGTCGAGGACGCCGCGCCGCCCGGCTCGTCGGACGAGAACGTGTCGCACGCCGCCGGCGCGCCCTGGTCCATCCCGATCCGCAGCCAGCGCACGCGCTGGGCCGAGGACCCGTGCGTCCACGTCTCCGGCTCCAGCGCCCTGCCCGCCTGGTTGCGCTGGAAGTCGTCGCCGACGATCGCCGCCGCGTTGACGATGTCCTGCACGTCGCTCTCGCTCAGCGCGCCGACGCCCCTGAGCTCGTGCAGCCACACGCCCGCGTAGCAGTCGGCCTGCAGCTCGACCAGGACCGACCGCGCGTTCGCGCCTCCCGGGTCGGTCTGCTCCAGCGCCGCGTTGCGCTGCAACACCCCCAACAACGTCTGGATGTGGTGGCCGACCTCGTGCGCGGTCACGTAGCCCGCCGCCCACCCGGACTGCAGCCCGTGCTGCGCGGCGAGCGCGTCGAAGAAGTCCGTGTTGAGGTACACGGTCGCCGACGCCGGGCAGTAGAACGGCCCGACCTCCGGCGACTGCACGCCGCACGGCGTGTGCACCTGCGTGTGGAACAGGACGAGGTGGCCCGGCTGGAACGGCACGCCCGCCGCGGTGAACTGGCGCTGCCAGAGCTGCTGGGCGGAGTCGAACGACGCGCGCAGGAACGCCGCGTCCGCCCTCGTGGCGTCGGTCGACGCCGGGTCCGGAGCGCCGCTGAGCGGGAGCGCGCGCGTCATCTTCTGCGCGTCCTCGCTCTCGATCGGCGAGCGCGGGGCCGCCGAAGGGCGGTCCCTCGTCGTGGTGGTGGCAGCCACCGACGCCGTCGTCGCGGTCGTCCCGGACCCGGACGAGTCCGACCCGCACCCCGCCGCGCCGCCGCCGGCGACGACGGCGAGCAGGAGCAGGACGGTTGCGATCCGCATGGCCTGTCACGCTCGCGCGCGGGCGAGTGACCGTGAATCACCCGTGCGGGGTGACCTCGCGTCACCCCTCGCGCCGAGAGGTTGGAGCGGCGATGAGCCAACTCCGCGAGGACCTCGACGCGCTCGTCCGGATCCCCTCGGTCTCCGTCCCCGGCGAGATCGGCCCGGACCTGCTCGCGGCGTTCGACCTCACGAGCGCGCTGTTCGCCGACGCCGGCGTCAGCGTCGGCCGCCTCGAGCTGCCCGACACCGCGCCGGTGCTCGTCGGCGAGATCCCCGCGCCGCCCGGCGCGCCGACGGTCCTGCTCTACAGCCACTACGACGTCGTGGCCGCCGGCGACCTCGGCGACTGGGACTCGCCGCCGTTCGAGCCGACCGAGCGCGACGGCGCGCTCTACGGCCGCGGCACCGCCGACACCAAGTCCAACATCATGATGCACGTCGGCGCGCTGCGCGCGTGGGACGGCAGGCCGCCGGTCGGGATCCGCCTCTGCATCGAGGGCTACGAGGAGATCGGCTCCGGCGCGCTGCTCGGCTTCCCGGCCGACGATCCGGAGCTGTTCCGCGCCGACGCGATGGTCATCGGCGACATGGGGTCGATCGCGCCCGGGACGCCGACGCTGACGACCGCGCTGCGCGGGATGGCCAACGTCGCGGTCGAGGTCCGGACGCTGGAGTCCGGCAAGCACTCCGGCCAGTACGGCGGCGCCGCGCCCGACGCGCTGCTCGCGCTGATCGCCGCGCTCGCGTCGCTGCACGACGACGCCGGCGACGTCGCGGTCGCCGGGCTCAAGCGCACGCCGTGGGACGGCCCCGCGCAGGCCGAGGCGCAGTTCCGCGACCTCGGCACGGTCCTCGACGGCCTGCCGCTGCTGGGCTCCGGCTCGCTGGCCGAGCGGGTCTGGTCCGGCCCGGCGATCACGGTCGTCGGGATCGACGTGCCGTCGGTCGACGGCGCGGTCAACGCGGTCTCGCCGCACGCTCGCGCGCTGCTCAACGTCCGCGTGCACCCCGAGCAGGACGCGGGCGAGGCGCAGGACGCCGTGATCCGCCACCTGCGCGCCGCGCGCCCCTACGGGATCGAGCTGGAGGTGTCGGCCGGCCCGACCGGCAACGGCTTCGCGGCGAGGACCGGCGGCCCGGCCTACGGCGCGGCGCGCGCCGCCTGGAGCAAGGCCTATGACCAGGACGCGGTGTTCGCCGGGTCCGGCGGGTCGATCCCGATCGTCTCCGCGCTGGCCGCCGCGCTCCCGGACGCCGAGGCGCTGCTGGTCGGCACCACCGACGGCTACGCGAACATCCACGGGCCCAACGAGCGCGTGCTGCTCGACGAGCTGGAGCGCGCGACCGCGGCCGAGGCGGACTTCCTCGGGCGCTACGCCGAGGCGTTCCGGTGAGCGAGCCCGCCGCCGAGCCGGCCGCCGAGCCGCCCGAGGGGAACACCGGTTGGCTCGGCTGGATCGAGCGCGCGGGCAACCGCGTCCCGAACCCCGCGCTGTTGTTCGTGGGGTTGATCGTCTTCGTGGTCCTGCTCTCGCAGGTGCTGGACTGGGCGAACGTCGGCGTCACGCACCAGGTCGCCGAGCCGCCCGCCGCGCAGGTCGCGACGCACACGGGCGGCGCGGCGCCGGCGATCGACTCCTACGACCCGCGCGACTCCTCGGCCAACCAGGGCGAGTACAGGATCGTCCGGGAGCACGTCGAGGCCAAGGGCCTGCTGACCGGCGACGGCATCCGCTTCATCTTCACGACGTTCGTGTCCAACTTCCTCGGGTTCGCCGCGGTCGGCGTGATCCTGGTGGCGATGATCGGCGTCGGGGTCGCCGAGCACTCGGGGCTGGTCGGCGCGCTGATCCGCAAGTTGGTGGCGATCTCCTCACCGGCGGCGTTGACCTACATCATCGTGTTCGTCGGGATCGTGTCGTCGGTCGCGTCCGACGCGGGGTACCTGGTGCTGGTGCCGCTCGCGGCGGCGGCGTTCATCAGCGTGGGGAGACATCCGCTCGCGGGCGTGGCCGCGGCGTTCGGCGCGGTCAGCGCGGCGTTCTCGGTCAACATCCTGCTGACGCCCGCCGACGGCGTCGTGACCGACATCACCAACGAGGCGGCGCAGCTCGTCGACCCGACGGTGCATCTCGACCTGGTGGCCAACCTCTGGTTCGGGATCGTCTCGACGCTGTTCCTGACCGTCGTGATCACGCAGGTCACGACGCGCCTGGTCGAGCCGCGGCTGGGCGTCTGGGACCGGTCGACCGCCGACCCGGAGGAGCTGGCGCGCGAGGAGGGCGACGCGGGGCTCGACCCGGCGCTGGAGGCCAAGGGCCTGCGCTGGGCGCTCTACGCGCTGCTCGCGGTGATCCTCGTCGTGGCGGCGCTGACGCTCCCGTCCGGCGCGCCGCTGCGCAACCCCGACAACGGCGACATCATCGGCGACTCGCCGCTGATGAGCTCGCTGATCGTGATCATCTCGGCGTGCTTCCTGGCCTCCGGCCTGGCGTTCGGGATCGCGACCAAGGTCATCAAGAGCTCCGAGGACGCGCTCGGGATGATCGTCAGGTCGTGGGCGAGCCTCGCGTCGCTGCTGTTCCTGTTCCTGCTGATCGCCCAGTTCATCGCCTACTTCGACTTCTCGAACATCGCGCAGGTGCTGGCGATCGCGCTCGGCGACATCCTCGAGAACCTGGACGTCGGCAAGGTGGTGTTGTTGCTCGGGATCATCGTCGTGACGATGGTCGTGGACATCATCATGCCCGCGAAGATCGCGAAGTGGGCGATCCTCGCGCCGATCTTCGTCCCGCTGATGCTGCGCCTCGGCGTCTTGCCGCAGACGGTCCTGGCCGCCTACCGCGTCGGCGACTCGCCGATCAACGTCATCACGCCGCTGATGCCCTACTTCCCGTTGATGGTGGTCTTCGCCGCGCGCTACCAGAGGAGCGCGGGCCTCGGGACCGTGATCGCGTTGATGATGCCCTACGCCTTGGTCGTCGCGGTGTTCTGGGTGCTGTTCTTCGTCGCGTGGTACCTGCTCGGGATCCCGCTGGGGCCCGGCTGGCCGGTGTGAGCGACGCGACCATCACCTTCGTGGTGCTGGGCGCTGCGGTGGTGTTGTTCGTGTGGAACCGGCTGCCGGTGCCGGTCGTCGCGCTGGGCGTGGCGCTGGCGCTGTACGGCGCGGGCGTGATCGACGTCGACGAGGCGTTCGCCGGCTTCGGCGACCCGACCGTGGTGTTCATCGCGTCGCTGTTCGTCGTCAGCGAGGCGCTGGACGCGACCGGCGTGACGACGTGGGCCGGGCAGCGGCTGGTCGCCGCCGCGGGGGACGGCGGCGGGAAGTTGGTGGTGTTGCTCCTGCTGCTGGCGGCGGGGTTGTCGGCGGTCCTGACGCCCAACGGCGCGGTCGCCGCGCTGCTGCCGCTGACCGTGCTCGCCGCGGTCCGGACCGGGCGCGCGCCGTCGAGGCTGCTGATCCCGATGGCCTACAGCGCCTACGCGGGCGCGTTGTTGGTGTTGATGGGCTCGCCGGTCAACGTGCTGGTCGCCGAGGAGGCCGACCGGACGACCGGCGACGCGTTCGGCTTCTTCACGTTCGCGCTGGTCGGCGTGCCGCTGGTGGTGGGCGTCGTGGCGCTGGTGATGTGGCTCGGCCCGCGGCTGCTGCCGGAGCGCAGGCCGCGCGCGCTGCCGCCGGACCTGTCCGAGCACGCGCGGACGCTGGTCGAGGACTACACCTTGGTCCGCCACGCGGTCCCGGACGCGCTGTTCACGCGCGCGTCGGGCGTGACGGAGGTGGTCGTGCCGCCGCGGTCGGCGCTGGTCGGGCTCGACCTCGTGCCCGGGATGGCGACGCCGAGCGGCGACCTCGTCGTCCTGGCCGTCCGGCGCGCGGGCGCCGACCTCGGGCCACGCGACGGGCCGCTGCGCGAGGGTGACCTGCTGCTGCTCGAGGGACCGTGGGGCGCGCTGGAGCACCACCTTGGCGGCGACGAGGTGCTCGTGGTCGACCGCCCGGACGCGGTCCGCCGCCAGGTCGTGCCGCTCGGCCCGGGCGCGCGCCGCACGCTGGTCGTGGTCGGCTGCATGGTGATCGCGCTCGCGGCCGGGCTGATGCCGGCGGCCGTCGCGGGCGTGCTGGCCGCGGGCGCGCTGGTCCTGCTCCAAGTCGTCGGGGTCGACCAGGCGTTCCGGGCGGTCGAGTGGACCGCGGTGGTCCTGATCGCCGGCCTGATCCCGCTGTCGCACGCGCTCCAGACGACCGGCGCGGCCGACGACCTCGCCGACCTCGTCCTCGACGTCGTCGGCAACGCCGGCCCGCACGTCCTGCTGATCGTCCTCGGGCTCGCCGCGGTCGCGCTCAGCATCGCCGTCAGCAACACCGCGACCGCGCTGATCCTGATCCCCGTCGGGGTCTCCGCCGCCCAGGCCCTCGACGTCTCGCCGCGCCCCGTCCTCATGAGCCTCGCAGTGGCCTGCAGCGCGTCGTTCCTGACGCCGATCTCCACGCCCGGCAACCTCATGATCATGAGCCCCGCCGGCTACCGCTTCGGCGACTACTGGCGCTTCGGCCTGCCCTGCACCCTGTTGTTCCTGCTCGTAGCGATCTTCTGGGTCCCCGTCGTCTGGAGCTTCTGATTCCCTACGCCGGTTCATGGGCAACGGGCTGCGGGGAGGATTCGGATGGCTGTGGGCCGCGTATGCGGTCAGCACGTTCGGGACCTACCTGGCGTTCGACGCGTTCTCGCTCGTGGCGATCATCGTGCTGCACGCGGGGCCGGCGAAGGTGTCGCTGCTGGCCAGCGCCGGGCTCGCCGTCGCGGCCGTCGCCGCGGTGCCGCTCGGCCCGTGGGTGGAGCGGCGGCGCAAGCGCGGGGTCATGGTCGCGATGGACCTCGTCCGGTGCGCGGCGCTGGTCACGATCCCGGTCGCGTACTGGCTCGGCGCGCTGCGGTTCGGGCAGCTGGTGGCGGTCGCGATCGTCGTCGGCGCGGC
Organism: Conexibacter woesei Iso977N; assembly: GCF_000424625.1. GTDB lineage: Bacteria > Actinomycetota > Thermoleophilia > Solirubrobacterales > Solirubrobacteraceae > Baekduia > Baekduia woesei_A. The sequence goes on along the minus strand of NZ_AUKG01000001.1, from coordinate 121,832 downwards.
CGACATCGGGTTCAAGGCGGCCAGCGGCGCGTGCGTGAAGGCGCTCGTCCCGAGGGAGGAGCTGCTGCGCTCCAACGCGCGGCTGGAGTCGACGCTGTGGACGTCGATCGTCGCCGGGCCGCCGCTCGGCGGGCTGCTCATCAGCGTCCTGGGACCGGTCGCGACGATGGTCGCCGACGCCGCCAGCTACGTCGGCTCGGCCGCGGCGCTGCGGCGCGTCCCGCGCGGGCCGGCGCCGGCGGCGCAGGCGCGCGTCACGCGCCCCGGCGACCTGCTCGACGGCTGGCGCCACATCCTCGGCGATCCCGCGCTGCGGCCGCTGTTCTTCAACACCATCTTGGTTGGCGGCCTGATCATGGCGACCGCGCCGCTGATGGCGGTCCTGATGCTCGGCCGCCTCGGCTTCGCGCCCTGGCAGTACGCGCTCGCCTTCGGCGTGCCGTGCGTGGGCGGGCTGGTCGGCGCGCGGCTGTCGAAGCCGCTGGTCGCGCGGCTCGGAGAGGACCGCGTCCTGCGGATCTTCGGCTCGCTGCGCGCGTGCTGGACGATCCCGCTGGCGTTCATCCCCGCGGGGATCGGCGGGATCCTGCTGGTGATCGCCGTCCAGACCGGGCTGGTGACGACGATCGGGATCTTCAACCCGGTCTACGCGACGCGGCGCCTGGAGCTGACGCCCGACGACCGCGTCGCCCGGACGCTCTCGGCCTGGTCGGTCTCCTCCAGCGCCTCGATCGCCGCGCTGACCGCGCTCTGGGGCGTGCTGGCCAGCGTGACGAGCCTGCGGGCCGCGGTCGCCCTCAGCGGCGTCGCGATGCTCGCGACCCCGATCTTCCTGCTCAGAAACACGCGGAACCAGAAAGGCCACAGCTCCTTCACCACTCGGCAACGAGTCGGCGACGGCGCTGGGGCTTGAGTACCGCAGCGTCCCACCACCCCAAGTTCAGGACGTACAACATGGTTCCGCAGTTCCCCCGGCGGGGGCGCCTGCTGCTGGCCGCGACCACCGTCGCCGCCGCACTGAGCCCCGCTGCCGCCAACGCGGCGATCGTCGACGCGCATCTCGCGCTGACCGGCGACGCCGCCACCACGATGACCGTGACGTTCAACGAGAACGCCGCCGACGTCACCACCAACGCGACCGCCTACGCACGCCCGGCGGGCGGCAGCGGCGGTGCCGCGGCCTGCGTCACCGCGACGCCTGCGCCCGCCGACTGCATCGTGCTGCCGCTCGGCCGTCACGACGCCGAGGGCATCGACAACAACGCCGGTCCGTTCTACACGTTCTTCACCGGCACGTTCACCGGGCTGACGCCGAACACGTCCTACGACTGGTTCGTCGCCGACACCCAGACGCCGGCCGGCTACGTGCCCGGCACGTTCAGGACCGCCCACAGCGGCGACGCCGAGTACACCGCCGCGACCTACGGCGAGGTCCACGTGGACGACGGCGACGACGTCGTCAACTTCGGCGCCAGGGCGGCGCGCGACTACTCGATCCAGGGTGTCGTCGGCGCCACCGCGGCCGACGGCGTGGTCTACAACCAGCCCACGCGCCCGGCGTTCGTCGTCTCCTCCGGCGACAACATGAACGACGGCACGATGGAGAGCATGTACGACCGCCTGCTGCAGGGCACGTACACGTACTCCGGCAACGCGGTCCCCGACAACAGCAACGCGCTCAAGTTGATGGGGTCGGTTCCGTTCATGTCCGCCTTGGGTGACCACGAGTACAAGAACACCGCTCAGGCCGGCACGGCGTCGCCGCTGTACTACGCGCACTTCCCGAACCCGGACAACGGCCCAACCGGCCAGGAGGACCGCTCGTACTCCTATGACTACGAGGGTGTCCACTGGACGGTCCTGGAGGCGAGCCCCGGCGTGCACCCCGCGGCCTTCCCGGCCTACTGGCAGCACGAGCTGCAGTGGCTCGACCAGGACCTCGCGGCGGCCGTCAGGCGCACGCGCTTCCAGGTCGTCGTGATGCACCAGCCGCCGTTCCACTCCAAGACGAGCCGCGTCTACCCCGAGTACGCCGACCCCGAGTTCCGCGACGACATCATGCCGTTGATGGACAAGTACGGCGTCGAGTTCGTCGTCTCCGGCCACGACGCGCACAACGTCCGCAGCTACCCGCTCAACGCGGTCCCGACCCCGGACTGGAACGCCGACAAGCCGAAGCTGTCGCCGAAGGTCGTCGCGCCCGGCAAGGGCACGGTCTACCTGGAGCAGTCCACGACCGGCAAGAACTACGACGGCCTGCTCGACGCCGAGCCGTGGGTCGCGTGGTCGCAGAGCCAGTCGACGATGCCTGCCGTGTTGTTGTTCAACTTCGGCAAGGACAGCATCTCGGCGAAGTTCGTCCGGACCGACGTCCTGGACGAGTCCGCCGACCCCAGGGTCCCGGCCCAGGTCGGCCGGCTGCTGCCGACCGGCCAGCCGGTCGACGACTTCACGATCCCGCAGGTCCCGGCGCAGGCCGACGTGGTCGACCCCACGCCGGTCAAGGGCGACAAGGGCGACCCGGGCACGAACGGCACCAACGGCGCCAAGGGCGACACCGGCGCGACCGGCCCCGCCGGGCGCAACGGCACCGACGGCAGCAACGGCAGGAACGGCATCTTCACGCTGACCGTCTCCCGCGCCTCGGCCGCCTCGGTGCGCCGCGGCCACGTCGCCGCGCTGGCGTTCGTCCTGCGCAACGGCACCGTCGCCTCGCCGAAGGGCACCGCGACGCTGACCGCCGTCGCGCCGAAGGCGCTGCGCCTGGCCGGCGGCACGACGCACGCCAAGGACGTCGCGGCGCCGAGGCCCGGCGCCTCGCGCACGGTCAAGTTGTCGCTGAAGGTCGGCAGGACCGCGACCCGCGGCACCCACAAGATCAAGGTCAAGCTCCGCCTCGGCGGCGACGTCATCACGACGTACGTCCGCCTGAAGGTCAAGCGCTAGCCGTCTAACGCCCCGGGCCTCCGGTCAGCCACGCGTCCGACCGGTTCGGGGGCAGCATCGTGACGAGGATCAGGATCACGGCCGTCGCGCCGAAGTACTGGTACAACGATGCGGTGCCCTCGAACTGGCCGGTCGCGGTCTGGCCGAAGGCCAGGCAGGCGAACGTGATCATCGCGATCGCCAAGGCCACCATCATCGCCGACTTGCGCCGGTGCGGCAGGAACTCCGCGCGCAGCAGGCTGACGACCAGGACCACGAACACCAGGAACTCGAGGATCCCGAGGATCACCCACGCGGCGTCGGTCCCGGGGAACACGTGCAGGAACGACGTCGAGAACTGCTTCTTGATCCCCGCGGGCGCGTGGCCGTTCTCGTCGAACAGCTTCTCCTTGCCCGAGTAGAACATCAACCCGCCGACCATCAGGTACACGCCGGCGATCGTCGCCCAGTAGGCGGCGCCGTCCCACCACGAGCCCCTGCCGACGACAGCGAAGTCCTGATCGGTCACGCTTCCAACGCCCTCGAGAAGAACGACAGCGCCTTGCGCGTCTTGGTGGTCGCGCCCCTCGCGGGCGCGACGCCGCGCTCGGCCAGCCAGCCGCGCAGCTCGGCCGCGACCTGGAAGGCCTCGCTCGGCGCGCACTTCGTCGACAGCTCGACGATCCGCGAGCCGTCCGGGTAGAGCCACATCTCGCCGACCAGCTTGCGCGAGAAGCCGGCGGTCATCCCCTTCAGCTTGAGCACGAAGATCGGGCCGAGCAGGCGCAGGTCGTCAAGGCCGATGCCTTCCGGCGCGTGGTCCTCGTAGAACGCCCGCTGCTCCTTGGTGTACAGCTTGCGCAGCGGCGCACCCTCGGCCAGGTGCGGCCCGCACGGCCTGCGCGCCAGGCCCTTCATCGAGCCGCTGCAGACGAAGCCGGTCTCCATCGCGTCGACCTCGACCACGAACTCCGGGAGCTTGCGCAGCCGGCCCGGCAGCTCGGCCGGGACGACCGGGCGCAGCTTGACGACCGTGTCGTCCGGCTTGCCCTGCGTGCGCCGGGCGCGGACGACGACGCCGGCCTGCTCGAGCGCGAGGTCGGGCGTGTCGAAGAAGTGCACCATCCGGATCTGCGCGTCGAGCGGGTCGAGGCCGAGGACCTCGGCCGCCCTGCGCTGGGCCTGCACGTCGACCGTCAGCTTCAGCTCGACCGAGTCCGCGTCGCGCAGCAGCGACAGCAGCTCGACCAGCTTGTCGTCCCTGACCAGCCGCACCGGCGGCGCGGCGGCGGCGGCGGGCGGCGTCATCGCGTCCGCCCCCACTGCGCGGTCAGCTGGAACAGCACGACGACGTCGAGCGCGATCACCAGCACCGCGAAGACCGGGAACTCGCTGGCGACCGCGAACATCAGGATCGCGTGCAGCAGCACGAAGCCGACGGCGAGCCAGCGCGCGACGGTCATCTGCAGCGCCAGCGCGATCCCGGTGAGCGACATGACGATGCCGCCGATCAGCAGCACCCAGCCCCACGCGGTGATGTCCCAGACGACGGGACCGCCGGTTCCGCCGACCTGGACGACCTTGTCGTTCAACAACGCGGCGAGCCCGAACAGGATCGTCAGCCCGCCGCTCATGAACAGCGTCACGGCGGCGAACAGGATCCAGCCGTTCGGCACGTCCGAGGTGCGCGCGGCGCTGGCCCTGCGCTCGGCCGCGGACGGCGTCGCGGTCAGCGGGGTGGGCGAGCCCGGGTGTGGGGTGGAGGCCATGATGGCGCTGAGGTTCCCGCGCACACGGGCACCCGAGCATCACCCGCACTGGGTGAACTGCGCTCACCCCGCGCGGGGGCACGCTCCGCGATGTGGAGCACGGACCGCCCAGACAGCGTGTCGAGATCAGCGTGTCGGCCCGGACGGTCCTCGGCGTGCTGGCGCTCTGCGCGCTGGTCGCGCTCGTGCTGGTGTCGCTCGGAACGCTGCTGTCGATCTTCGTCGCGGGGATCGTCGCGCTCGGCCTCGACCCGCCGGTCACCAGGCTCGTCGCGCGCGGCTGGAGGCGCGGGGTCGCGGCGCTCACGGTGTTCGTCGGCATCTTCATCGCCGCGGTCGTCCTCGTCCTGCTGACCGCCGGGCCGCTGTGGGATCAGATCGTCGAGTTCGTCAACACGCTGCCCGCGTACTGGGACAAGCTGACGCACACCGACGGCTTCCAGCAGTGGATCGGGACCGCGGGCGCCGACGACCAGATCAAGGAGGGGCTCAAGAACCTCGCCGCGGGCCTGCCCGACGCGGCCACGACGATCCTCGGGATCGCGGGCGGCGTCTTCGGCGGCGTGCTGTCGCTCGTGACGCTGACGTTCCTGGCGCTGTTCCTGCTGATGGAGCGCCCGACGATCACCGACTGGCTGTTCGGCTTCGCGACCCCGCCGGTCGAGCAGCGCTGGCGGCCGGTCGTGGAGGAGTCGGTCGGGGCGATCTCGTCGTCGCTGCTCGGCAACCTCGCGATCTCGGTCGTCGCGGCGACGGTCGCGGGCCTGTCGGCGTGGGCCTTCGGCCTGCCGTTCCCGATCGTCCTGGCCGTGATGACCGGCTTCCTGGACCTGATCCCGCAGGTCGGCGCCACGATCGCCGCGGTCGTCCTGGTCGCGATCGGCCTCACCGTTTCCACCACCGCGGGCGTCGCGATGCTCGTGATCCAGCTGATCTACCAGCAGCTCGAGAACTACGTGGTCTACCCGATCGTCTACAGGAGGGCGGTCGAGCTCTCGGCGTTCACGACGATCGTCGCGGTGCTGATCGCGTCGTCGATCCTCGGCGTGGTCGGCGCGATCCTGGCGGTGCCGTTCGCGGCGGTCATCAAGATCCTGCTGCGCGAGGCGGGCCGGCCGCGCCGCGAGCAGATGGCCGCGCTGCGCGAGCAGTCCGAGCGCGCGCCACCCGCCCCTACGGCGACGCCGGAGCCCGCTCCGCCGGCGCTGGCGGAGGTGCGTCCGTCACCCGCCCGCCCTTCATGAGCACGAGCGCGACGACCAGCGCCACGGCCATCACGCCACCCATCGCGCGGTAGACGGTCGCGGTCGCCTCGGTCACGCCGTGGGCGGGCGTCCGGTTCAGGAAGACCGTCCCGAGCACGGCGAGCCCCAGCGACGACGCGAAGTAGCGGACGGTCTGCGTCACGCCGGTGACCTCGCCGTAGGAGCCGCGCGGCGCGCGGTTGAGCGCGTCGGTCGAGACCGGCGAGAGCACGAGCCCGAGGCCCGCGCCGGTCACGACGATCGCAGGCCACTCGTCGCTCAGCGAGGACCCCAACCTGCTCGCCCACCACCGGAAGGCCACGGCCGATATCGCGCAGCCCGCGATCACCGCCGGCCGCGCGCCGTGGCGGTCGAGGATCCGGCCGCCGATCTGCGACGCGCCCGCGAAGCCGAGGAAGAACACCAACAGGTACAGGCCGGTCTCGCCGGCGTCGTCGTGCAGGACCGCCTGCGCGTAGACCGAGGCGAAGAAGAACAGCGGGACGAAGCAGACACAGAGCAGGAACAGCACCACGTTGTCGGCGGCGAACCCGCGGTCGGCGAAGATCCGCATCTCGATCAGCGGGTCCGGCGTGCGGAGCTCATACAGGATGAACCCCGCCAGGACGGCCGCGCCCACGACCAGGCAGGCGATCGTCGCGACGCTGCCCCAGCCCCACACCGAAGCTTGTTGTAGGCCAAGGACGGCGAGGCCCATCCCGGCGCTGACGAGGATCGCGCCGCGCGTGTCGACCGGCACCACGCGCTTGTCCTCGGCGGGCCTCGCGCGCAGCGTCAGCGCGAGCGCGATCAGCGCGACCGGGATGTTGATCCAGAAGATCGCGCGCCACGTCCAGTCGATCAGGAAGCCGCCGGCCAGCGGGCCGACCGACGTCAGCGCGCCGGTGATCCCGAAGAACAGCGCCAGCGCCTTGCCGCGCTCGGCCACGTCGAACGTCGCGGCGGCGATCGCCAGCGCGCTCGGGAACAGGATCGCGCCGAACGCGCCCTGGACGATCCGGAACGCGATCAGCCACGCCTCGCCCGCGCCGCTGCTCGGCGCCGCGCCGCACAACGCGGAAGCGATCGCGAAGCCGGCGATCCCGATCAACACCATCGTGCGGTGGCCGACGACGTCGCTGAGCTTGCCGCCGAGCGCGAACAGCGCCGCGAGCGCGAGCAGGTAGCCGTTGATGATCCACTGCGCGCCGGTCCCGGTGAGGTCCAGGTCCCTGTCGATCGCCGGGACCGCGATCGCGACGATCGTCTGGTCGATGAACATCATCGCGACCGCGAAGATCATCGCGGTCAAGACCAGGTACTTGGAGCCTTGCGTGGTGGGCATCGGCGCGCATTCTGCATGACGGAACGGCGTTCGGTCTCAAGCGGGATGCCTACGTACCGACGAAGGTGGCGTGTCCAGCATCCTGAAGCCGCGCCGCGGCATGCTCACTGCGCTGCTCGCCGCGGCCCTCTTCACGCTCGCCCTCCCGGTCGCCTCCGCCCAGGCGTCGCCGGCGACCGCCACCTGCAACATCGACGACTTCACGTTCGGGTCCGGCTGCTCGGTGACGTTCCCCGACACGGCGACCGGCGACACCAGCACGATCACCGTGACGCTCAACGCCGGCCTGATGAGCGGCAACGGCGCCGTGGGCCTCTCGAGCTCCGACCCCTACTACACGCTCAGCAACGACACCTGCAGCGGGACGACGCTGTCGATGGGCGGGTCGTGCACGTTCGACCTCGTGTTCGCGCCGCTCGACGACGGCACGGCCGCGACCCACTCGCGGGCCACGGCCGGCCTCGACGTCAGCGAGGGCGGGATGCCCGACGGCACGCTGAACATCGACGCCCAGCAGCACACCGGCGCCGGCGGGCCGCCGCCCACGCCGTCCTACTCCGGCACCGTCTCGCCGGCGTCCAAGGACTTCGGCAGCGCGACGGTCGGCGCCGGCGTCTCGCAGACCTTCACCCTGACCGGCACGTCGAGCGACCCGCTGGAGGTCACCGGTGTCGCGATCGCCGGCACGGACACCGGCGACTACACGATCGACTCGGACACCTGCACCGGCGCCACGCTGAACCAGAGCGACACCTGCGCCGTCGGCGTCACCTTCGCGGCGCCGTCGTCCAACGGTCCGCAGCGCGCCTCGTCGGCGACGCTCGCCTTCACGTCCAACGCCGACACGGCGATCAGCGTCGCGCTCAGCGGCACGGTCCTGCACCAGGCCCGCCCCGGCGGCACGGTCACGGCGGGCGGCGGTTCGTTCTCCGGGGTCACCGCGGGCACGACGGCGACCAAGACCTACACGTTGACCGGCACGGCGAGCGACCCGCTGACGGTGGCGGCGTCCTCGATCTCCGGCGCCGACAGGGCCGACTACAGCATCGTCAGCGACGGCTGCGACGGCCACACGCTGAACCTCGCCGACACCTGCGCGATCACCGTGCGCTTCGCGCCGGCCGCCGCGTCGGCGTCACGCAGCTCGGCGGCGCAGCTCGACGTCGCGTCCGACGCGGTCAGCGCGGTCAGCGCCCCGCTGAGCGGGACGGTCGTCGCGGTGCCCGCGCCGAACCCCGCGCTCAGCTACGCGCTCGGCGACACGCCGTTCAACGGCGGCGACCGCGTCGTGTTCACCAACAGCGGCAACGTCCCGCTGCACCTGACCGGCGCGACGGTCGCCGGCCAGGGCGCCGCTAACGTCGTCCTCACGGGCGACGACTGCAAGGACGTCACGCTCGCGGTCGGCGCGACGTGTGACGTCGGCGTCAAGACCAGCGTGATCCTGGCGGGCCCGATCCACGCGACCGTCACGGTCGGCGGCGACGCCGGCGCGTCGCTCACGATCAGCAGCGCCGGCTCGACCGTGGCGCTGAGCACCGACCCGGGCGACAGCACGTCGACGGCGACCGTCGGCGACGTCGTGCGCAAGACCTACACCTTCAAGAACGGGAGCGCGATCGGCGCGCACCTGACCGGCGCGACCGCGTCCGGCGACGCCGGGTTCGCGGTCACGGCCGACACCTGCAGGGACGTCACGCTCGCCGCGGGCGCCGCCTGCACGGTCGACACCGCGTTCACGATGAGCGGCGTGGGCACGCACGCCGGCACGCTGAAGGTCGACGGCGAGGGTGCCGGCGGCAGCGTCACGACGAGCATCACCGCGACCGCGATCACGTTCACGCTGCCCCAGGAGCAGCCACAGGCCCCGGCCGCGCCGCCGACGACCGCCGCCGCCAAGGACGCCGGTGCGCTCTTCGGCCAGCTCTCGCCGAGCGGGGGCGGGAGCGGCTTCCAGGCGCAGTTCTCGGACAGCTCCTCGGTCGCCCTGGCCAAGGGCGTGGTGACGGTGGCCGTCGTGCGCAACGGCCAGACCGTGGCCACCGACCACGACGCAGACGCCAACGCCTTCATGATCGCCGTCCTCACGATGGGTCCGGACGACGAGCTCGTGGTCGCGGGCGTGCCGCTGTCGGCCATAGCGAAGGCGTCGCTGATCGAGTCTCTCCGTGCCAAGGCGGACCAGCGGGCGACGGCGGCCGCGGTGAAGAAGGTGGCCCGGCCCAAGATCATCGGCAAGACCTGCGCGAACGGGCGCTGCAAGGTCAAGCTCCAGTGGCCGAAGACGCCGGGCATCTACGGGGCGACGATCGCGGTCGGCCACAAGGCGACCGGGAAGGCCGACGGCTACGCGCTCGCCGCGGTGGTCCTGCCGCGCGTGACGGTGCCGAAGGCGCTGCCGACGTGCGTCACGCTCGGCCAGCGCGCCGCGACCAACAGCGTGAAGCTCGGCGTGTCGCCGGCCACGAAGGTGACGTGGACGCTGAGCGCCGCCGCCAAGCAGCCGCGGGAGCCGCGCGGGTGCGCCGACAGCAGGCGGTGGCCGACGCTGAAGGCGTCCTCGAAGACGCTGGCGAGCGGCGTGGTGGCCGGCGGCAGCCCGTCGCGGACGACCTCGATGGCCAAGATCCTCAACAAGGTGCGGCTGGCGAAGCTGAAGCCGGGCTTCTACCGGGTGCGGTTCGGCGCCACCTCGGCGGGCATGCGGTCGGCGCCGCTGGACTGGTGGATCCAGGTCCTGCCCCGCGAAGCGGCCGCGGGGTCGTAGGATCGGCCCGGCATGGCCGGGCGACAGACACCGGCGACGCGCGCGGCCGACGCCGCGGGCATCGCCTACACCTTGCACGAGTACGAGCACGATCCGCGCGCCGAGTCCTATGCGGGCGAGGCGGCGGCGGTGCTCGGGCTCGACCCGGACCGGGTCTTCAAGACGCTTGTTGTAGCGGTTGACGACGGTGACCTCGCGGTCGCCGTCGTTCCCGCGTCCGGGTCGCTCGACCTCAAGGCCGTGGGCAAGCGCGCGGCGATGGCCGACCCGGCGCGGGCCGAGAGGGTGACCGGCTACGTCGCGGGCGGGATCTCGCCGCTGGGCCAGCGGCGCGCGCTGGCGACCTACGTGGACGAGACCGCCGAGCTGTGGGACACCGTGTACGTCTCGGCCGGGCGGCGCGGGCTGGAGATCGAGCTGGCGCCGGGCGACCTGGTGGCCTTGACCGGCGCGGAGGTCCGCGCCCTGGGGAGAGCATCATGAAGGCCTTCGTCACGGGCGCGTCGGGGTTCATCGGGCGGGCGCTGCTCACGCGGTTGGCCGCGGACGGCTGGGATGTTGGTGGTGTCGACCTGGTCGCCGATGCTGCGCGCGGGGTCGTCGCGGGCGACATCGCCGAGCCGGGTGCCTGGCAGGACGCGGCGGCCGGCGCCGACGTCGTGATCCACACCGCCGCGGTCGTCTCGATGCGCGGCGACGACCCGCGCGCGGTCTGGCGGGTCAACGCGCTCGGCACCGCGCGGGCGCTGGAGGCGGCGCGCCGGGCGGGCGCCGCGCGCTTCGTGCACCTGAGCTCCGTGACCGTCTTCGGCTTCGCGTTCCCGGACGGCGTCGACGAGTCGTATCCGTGCGAGCCCAACGGCGTCCCGTACGTCGACACGAAGATCGCGAGCGAGGCGCTGGTCCTCCGCGCGCACGCGGCGGGCGAGATCGACTGCACGGTGATCCGCCCCGGCGACGTCTACGGTCCCGGCTCGCGCCCGTGGACGCTGCTGCCGCTGGAGGAGCTGAGGCGCAACCGCTTCATCCTGCCCGCGCGCGGCCGCGGCATCTTCTCGCCCGTGTACATCGACAACCTGGTCGACGGCATCGTCGCGGCGGCGCAGTCCCCGGCGGCGTCCGGCGGCGTCTTCTCGCTCAGCGACGGGGCGGGCGTGACGACCCACGAGTTCTTCCATCACTACGCCAAGTTGTTGGACAAGCCGCTCCGCTCGGTCCCGACACCGCTGGCCGTCCGCCTCGCCGCCGTCGCCTCCCTCGCCGCCCGCGGCCGCACCGAGGTCAACGCCTCCTCGGCCCGCTACCTCGCCCGCACCGGCACGTACTCCATCGCGCGCGCCCGCGAGACCTTCGGCTACGCCCCCACCATCGACCTCACCGAAGGCATGACCCGTACCGCCGCCTGGCTTCGCGCCGAGCGGCTCGTCTGAGGCGCGCGCCGCCGCGGCTAGGCTCCGAGGCCATGGCCGCTCCGTCTGCTCCGACCTCCGACCTCGACCGCACGCGCCTCCAGGCCATGCTCGACCGGGAGCGGGAGGCGTTCGCCGCGTCGCACCCCAAGTCGCTGGCGCTGGCCGAGCGGGCGAAGGGCGCGCTGCTGCACGGCGTCCCGATGCCGTGGATGCAGAAGTGGGCCGGTGGCGCGCCGGTGTTCCTCGCCGAGGCGCGGGGCGCGCGGGTCACCGACGTGGACGGCAACGAGTACGTGGACGTCGCGCTCGGCGATACCGGCTCGCTGCCGGGCCACTCGCCGCAGGCGACGGTCGACGCCATCACCGAGCGGATCTCCGGCCGCGGCGGGATCACCACCATGATGCCCACGGAGGACGCGATCGCCGTCGGCGAGGAGCTCGGCCGGCGCTTCGGCGTCCCGGCGTGGCAGTTCGCGCTCAGCGCCACCGACGCCAACCGCTTCGCCCTGCGGATGGCGCGCCAGGTGCAGAGGCGGAGCAGGATCATGATCTTCCTGCACGCCTACCACGGCACCGTGGACGAGACGGTCGCCACGCTGGACGAGCAAGGCCATGTGGTTGCTCGTGAGGGCAACGTCGGCGCGCCGGTCGACCCCGCGCTGACGACCAAGGTGGTGCCCTTCAACGACCTCGACGCGGTCCGCGCCGCGCTCGCCCCGCGCGACGTCGCGGTCGTCATCGCCGAGCCCGCGATGACCAACGTCGGCATGGTCCTCCCGGAGGACGGGTTCCTGAAGGGGTTGGAGGAGGCGTGCGCCGAGACCGGCACGTTGCTGATCTACGACGAGACCCACACGATGTCGATGGGCACCGGCGGCTGCGTGCGCGCGTGGAACCTGAACCCCGACGCGGTCACGCTCGGCAAGGCGCTCGGCGCGGGCGTCCCGATCGGCGCCTACGGCCTGAGCGAGGACTTCGCCGCGCGCGTCGTCGCCGACCGCGAGGGCGACTACCTCGACTGGGGCGGCGTCGGCGGCACGCTGGCCGGCAACGCGCTGTCGCTCGCCGCCGCGCGCGCGACGCTCACCGACGTCCTCACCGACGAGGCCTACGGCGCGATGCTGCTCACGTGCGAGCACTACGTCGCGGGCGTGCAGGACGTCTTCGCCAAGCACGGCGCGCCGTGGCACATCGTCGGCCTCGGCTCCCGCGCCGAGTTCGGCTTCACGCCCCACGCCCATGCCACCGGCGCCGACGCGCACGACGCGATCGACCCGCTGCTGGACGACCGCATCCACGCCGCGCTCCTGAACCGCGGCGTGATGCTGACGCCGTTCCACAACATGGCGCTGGTCGGCCCGGCGACGACGGTCGCCGACGTCGACCGCGTCGTTGGCGCGCTCGACGCCGTCGTGGGGGAGATCTTCACCCAGGCCGCGTAGCGCGCGGCGCATACGATCGCGCGCCATGAAGAAGCGCTTCGCGACCGTCACCGCCCTCCTCGCGCTGCTCCTGGCAGCCACCGCCGGGACCGCCTCCGCGGCCTCCCTCAACGGCACGTTCACGACCACGATCCACGGGTCCAGCTCGCTGGCCGGCACGTGGTCGATCAAGTTCAGCCACGGCAACTACAAGGTCATCGACAACGGCAGGACCGTGGTCCGGGGCAAGTACACCACCTCGGGCAACAGGCTCACCATGAGGGACACCAGCGGCGTGGCCGCGTGCAGACCCACCGGGCGCTACACGTTCTCGCGCTCCGGCAGCAAGCTCCACTTCAAGAACACCGGCGACCGCACCACGGCCTGCATGGGCCGCGCCCTGGTGCTGTCCAAGACGTTCACCAGGGCCTAGTCCAACCCCTACAACTAGGCCGTCGCCTGGATCCGCTCGGCCTCGCTGGTCGGCTGGCCGGCGGCGGCCGTCGCCTCGAGCTGCAGGGTCACGTCGAGGCCCTTCTGCCTGCCGAGCGCCTTCCTCAGCTTCGCGGCCTGGGCCTTGCTGATCTGCAGCCGGACGATCCTCGACGTCCCCGCCGGGATGCTGACCTTGATCGGCGGCAGGTCGATCGAGACCGGCTTGACGACCTTCTTCTTCCTGCCCTTCTTGATGATCCTGGCCGTCCCGCGCTGGACGATCGTGGCGGTCGCGGTCAGGTCGCACGTCGTGTCGCAGCCGATCCGGACCGGCAGGTTGCGCGCGCTCAGCACGCCGGCCTTGCGCAGGATCTTGACCGTCAGCTGCGGGCCGAGCGGCTCCGGCAGCGTCGGCGACTTCAGGACCGGCGCGGCCCCGGGCGCGGCGAGCTGACCGCAGCCGGTCGCGGCGCCGGCCGCGAGCTGGAACGTCGACACGCGGTTGTTCTCCGTGTCGGTGACCGTCAGCTTGTTGTTGCAGTCGACGCTCACGCCGGTCGGGTGGATGAACGACCCGTCGCCGGTCCCGCGCGTGCCGAACGCGCCGAGCCGCTCGCCGTTGGGCCCGAGCTCCTGGATCCGGTTGTTGCCGCGGTCGGCGACCCACAGGTTGCCGCCCGCGTCGAGCGCGATCTGCGCCGGGGCGTTGAACTTCCCGACCTTCGAACCGGTCCCGCCGTAGTCGGCCAGCTCCATGCCGGTCGGGTCGTAGACGCGGATGTGGTTGTCGGCCTCGGCGACCCAGATCCTCGAGCCGTCGGGCGCGACCGCGACGCCGCGCGGGCCGGCCTCGGTCGGGAAGGACCCCAGGTACTGGCCGCTGGTGCTGAAGCGCGCGATCCGGGCGTTGCCGTAGTCGGCCACGGCGATGTTGCCGCCGATGTCGATCGACAGCGCGGTCGGCGACTGCAGCTGCCCGGGGCCGCTGCCCTCCGAGCCGATCGAGCGCGGCGTCTGCGCGCTCGCGCGGTCGAAGACCACGATCCGCGAGCGGCGCTGGTCCAACACATAGCCATTGCCTGCGTTGTCGAAGGCGACCGCGACCGGGTCGGGCAGGATCGTCGGCCCGGGGTTGGGCGAGCCCCACGTCGTCGCGATCGAGTTGTCCGGGTTGAGCAGCTGCACGCGCCCGTTGACCGAGTCGGTGACCGCCCGGATGCCCGAGCTGTCGGCGGCGGCGCCCAGCGGCGCGTCGAACTGACCCGACGCGCGGCCCGACGTGCCGAACGAGCGCTTGAGCGTGCCCGAGGCGTCGAACACGTCGATCCGGTCGTTGCCGGTGTTGGCGACGAACAGCTCGCCGCTGGTGTTGGTCGCCGCGCCGCGCGGGTAGGCGAGCTGCCCGGGTCCGGTGCCGTACGAGCCCCAGCGCGCCTTGTACTGGTACTTGGTCGCGGGCGTCGAGTAGCGGACGATCCGCTGGTTCATGTCGTCGGCGACGAACACGCGGCCCTGCGCGTCGATCGCGACGCCGTAGGGGAAGTTCAGCTGGCCCGGCCCCGCGCCCTGGCCCGCGCCGATCGACGCCAGCAGGTGCCCGCCGGTGTCGAAGGCGGCGACACGATGATGTTGGTCGTCGGCGACGAGCATCCGGGTGCCGCGGACCGCGACGCCGCGCGGGTTCTGCAGCGTCCCGGGCGGGACGATCTCGCTGCCGCCGCCGCCGTCGGCCTGGAAGCGGACGACGCGGTCGTTGCCGGTGTCGACGATGTACAGCGTCGATCCGGACGCCGCCAGCCCGCCGCCCGCCGCGGCGTCGTTGCCGCCGCCCGCGCCGAAGTGGAACTTCCCGAGGTCGTTGCCCGGCCCGCCCCAGGACCCGATCAGCCCGCCCGAGTCGCCGCTGAAGCGCACGACGCGGTTGCTGCCGCCGTCGGCGACGACGACCTGGTTGTCGCCGGTGACCGCGATCGCGCCGATCGCGCTCAGCTCGCCGGGGCGCGTGCCCGCGCTGCCGATGTCCATCAGCCACTGGCCGGCGGGCGTGAACTTCTGGACCAGATGCGAGCCCTGATCGGTCACGTAGACGTTGCCGTCGGGGCCGACGGCGACCGCCTGCGGGAAGCGCAGCACGCCGCCGCCGCGGAAGCCGGTCTGGCTGACCGACGCGTACGCGCACGTGACCGACGAGCTGCCGGGGCAGTCGGCGAGCGCAGCGGTCGGCGTCGCCACGGCCGCGGCGAGGAGGGCGCCGGCCGCGATCAGGAGCGAGGGCAGGAGGCGTCGTCTACGGAGCATCGATGTTCCAACACGCTACGGCCCGGAAGTCGCGGTCTTGCAAGGTAGGCTGCCGGAGGTGTCTGCGGCCGGGATCGGGGAGCTGCGCGAAGGTCCGCTGCACGCGGCGGTCAAGGACTTGCTCGCGGTGCCGGGCGACCGGGCCGAGGTGCGGGTCGAGGGGTTCGTCATCGACCTCGTGCGCGCCGACGGCGAGCTGGTCGAGATCCAGACCGGCGGCTTCTCGCCGCTGGGCCGCAAGCTCGACGCGCTGCTGGACGGCAACCGGATGCGGATCGTGTTCCCGGTGCCCGCGGAGCGGCGGATCATCCGGATCGACGACCACGGCGAGGTGCTCTCGGCGCGCAGGTCGCCGCTGAAGGGCAGCGCGCTGGACGTCTTCGACCGGCTCGTGTCGTTCCCGTCGCTGATCGCGCACCCGAACCTCGTCGTCGAGGTGCTGCTGTGCAAGGAGGACCACGTGCGCGCGCCCGAGGCGGGGCGGTCGAGGTCCGGGCGGCGGCGGCGCGACCCGGGCGAGCGGCGGCTGGTCGAGGTGCTGGACTCCGTGACGCTCGACTCGCCGCAGGCGTGCGGCGCGCTGCTGCCGGAGGCGCTGGGCGCGGGCGCTGAGGCCGAGGGCTTCACGACGCGCGAGCTGGCGGCGGCGTTGGGCGTCCGGATGATCCTGGCGCAGCGGATCGCCTACTGCCTGCGCGCGATGGAGGTCTTGGAGGATGCGGGCAGGCGCGGGCGCGCGCCGTTGCACCGGCGCGCTTGAGCTACTTGGTGGACGCCGCGACGGCCTGCGCGTCGTGGTGCCTGCGGGCCGCCTTCTCGGCGGCGGCCGCGGCGGCGTCGAGCTCGGTCCGGACCGGCGCGCCCCAGGCGGCGTCGACCGCCGACATCATCGACGCGTCGGTCCCGCAGTTGATGCAGAAGTCCTTCTGGCCCCAGCCGATCGCGCGGGCGACGACCTCGTCGGCGTAGTCGACGCCGGTCGCGTCGTGGCCGTAGTAGTCGTAGGCGGCGCGCCAGGCGGAGGCGTCGAGGTTCGCGCCCGCGCCGTTGTCCCGGAGCAGCGCGGCGCCGGCCATGATCGCGTCGTAGTCGTCGTAGACGCTGGGGTGCCTGCTCGTCCTGTGCGGGTAGCTCGCCGGCCGCTTCGCCGCCGCGCTCGCGTTCCTGTAGCGCGCCCAGGTCGAGCCGATCCCGCCCCTGACGCCGTTGGTGACGTTGAACTGCATCGGCCCGGCGCAGCAGTTGGCGAAGTTGAGGCCGTGGTAGGTCGTCGGGTGCGTGGAGAACGCGGTCTCCTGCTTGTGGACCGAGGCGATCAGCAGCCAGTTGACGCCGTAGGTCCTCTGGGCCTGGGCGTAGATCGGGTAGAAGCCGGAGACCCAGTCGGCCGGGACGTGGGTCTGGTCGTTGGTCGTGAAGCGCCGTTGCTGGACCTGCTGCTGCCTGGGCGAGAGCGCGCCGTCGTTGGACTTCGGCTTCTCGGTGTCCTTGGTCACCTGCGCGGTGGCGGCGGGGCTCGGCGCGGGCGTGACGACCACGACCTGCGGCGCCTGCGGCGGCGCGGCGGCGGCGGCCGTCCTCGCACCCGGCGTGAACCCACCGCTCAGCGCGATCCCGAGCAGGAGCGCGCCGCCGAGCAGGGCGGCGAGCGCGATGGCCATGGGCCACCGCTCTCTGGGCGGGGTGGGCAGAGACGGCTCGTGCGACATCCGGTGGACGCCGTTGAGTCTAGAGGGCTTCCTTGCCCCCGGATAAGCCGCCCGCGCGTCAGACCGCGAGCAGCGCGCCTTCGTGCTCGAGCAGGAGGCGCTTGTTGTCGAGGCCGCCGGCGTAGCCGGTCAGCGCGCCCCTGGCGCCGATGACGCGGTGGCAGGGGACGAGGATCGGGATCGGGTTGCGGCCGTTGGCGGCGCCGACTGCGCGGGCCGAGCCGGGCGCGTCGAGCGCCTGCGCGATCTCGCCGTAGGTCGTCGTCGTGCCGTAGGGGATCTGCGCGACGTACGCCCAGACGCGGCGCTCGAAGGCGCCGCCGAAGCGGGGCTGGAGCGGGACGTCGAAGGTCTCGCGCTCGCCGCGCGCGTACTCCTGCAGCTGGCGCGCGGCCGCGCCGAGGACGCCGTCGTCGACGCGGCGCGATCCGGGCGGGATCTGCGTGGCGTCGAAGCGGATCTCGGAGAGCGCGTCGGCGTCGCCGAGCAGGAGGACGTCGCCGATCGGGGTGGACACGATGGTGTGGTCGAGCGGCATGGCGGTGCGCTCCTTCCAGTTGTTGTAGGCCTCGGGGAGGCAGGTGTGGCACGGGCGGTAGCCGGCGGCCACCGCGGTCGCCTCGTCGGCGAAGAAGACCCGCTGGGTGACGTAGCCGCCGCGGGCGATCGCGCGGGCGGCGCCGCGGCAGTCGAGCCGCCCGTAGATCCGGTCGGCGCGATGGCCGCCGAGCGCGCCGGGCACGGGCGTGCGGTACGGGACGTTGTCCGGGCCGATCAGCGTGTACTGCTGCATGGAAGTCGTAACGAACCACGCGCCCTTCGCGTGAGGTCGCCGCGTAGCATCGCCCACGCCATGGACGACCTCCTCAAGCTCGCCGCCGACGCCGGCCACGAGATCTCCACCGCCGAAGACGCCCTCGGCGACGGCGCGCACGACGCCGCCCGCGACGCGCTCGACCGCGCCGCCGACCACCTCTCGGCGCTGCGCGACCGCTGGCCCGAGATGTCGGCGGCCGAACGCGCGATCGTCGGCCCCGCCGCCAAGGCGGTCCGAACCCGCCTCGACACCGCGGCCGCCCAGATCCCCGCACGCCGCACCCTCTCCGAGGCCCCCGCCGAGGTCGACCCCGAGCAGGAGTCCGACCCGGACGGCGCCGGCGGCAGCAACGGCGACAGCGCGCCGCCGCCGCCGGCCGCCTGAGCGCGCGCTGGGCCCTGCCACAGCCGGCCGACGTCCTGGAAAGCTGTCTATAGACACCAGGCTCCAGTCCCCGGCATGAAACGTCTTCTCCCTTTCGGGTGCCCGATCGTCGCGGCGGTCTTGGTCATCTTCATCGCGCCTCCGCCCAAGCTGGTCACGCTCATCAGCAGCGACACCTGGGCGCGCCTCGGCCTCTGGGTCCTCGTGACCGTCGTCCTGGGCACTGCGGGAGGCTGACGAGCGGATCTACGAGCGTCTCGGGCGGCTGACGGATCTCTTGGAGCGCACGGTGCAGCGCACTACGCTTGTCGAGCAACGCGTCGATGCGCTCGCACCCCCTTCGGACGGCGGGGCGCACACGGGATGACAACGATGACGACCAACGGCGATCTGCTCGACGACATCCGGGCCCTGCGCGGCGGTATCGAGGAGGATCGCGCGGCGAGCGACGTGAGATGGCGGGCCATCGACGCTGCGTTCGACGACGTCGCCGTCAGCGAGCTGCGGGGCGCTGAGCGCGCCCAGCGGGTGGCTTTCCGATCGGTCGCCTACGCGCTGAGCCTCGCCCTGTTGTTGTTCATCGTGATCGCCTGCGCGAGCCTGATCCAGGGCGAATGGACGCATCAGATCAATCTCGCTGCCGGCTCTCTGGGGGTCGTCGCCGTGGCGAACGGCGGGTGGGGGTTGCATCACCTCGTCGAGCGCTTCCTGACGCTCCGCACCGCGGCGCGCGCCCTTCGCGTCGAGAAGGCTGTAGAGCGTGACCAGCGACGATCGGACTCTGACGCGCGTCGATCGCTGCGCCGGCGCCGCTGAAGTTCGTCTAGCCCGCGCGTAGCGCGAGCCGCGCCAGGCGCGGGCGGGAGGACCAGCGGGGTGGGGCTGTGCGGCGGGAGGCTGCGCGGTGGAGGAGCGAGATGAGGCGGGTCGTCGGTGCGAAGGGGTCGGCGATCGAGGCGCCGGTCGAGAGCGACAGCGCTGCGCGCAGCGTGGCGCCTTCGAAGGCCAACAACAACGGCTCAGGCGGGGCGGGAGAGGAGTCGAGGGTGGCCAGGGTGCGGATCGCGCTGAGGTCGTCCGGGAATGCAGCGCGGAGGGTGATGGCGGTGGTGGTGGGGAGGGGGAGAGGGGGCATGGAGGGCATCATCGGTGGGGAACGGCGATCGGGCAATGGGAATCTGAGCGGAGATCCATTAGCGTTCGCGATAGATGGATCTCCGCCAGCTGCGCTACCTCGACGCGGTCGCGAGCGCTCGCTCGTTCACCGCCGCCGCGCTCGACCTCCACGTCGCGCAGTCCGCGCTCTCGCAGCAGGTCGCCAAGCTCGAACGGGAACTTGGGGTGGAACTGCTCAGACGCACGACGCGCCGCGTCGAGGTGACCGAGGCGGGGCAAGTTGTCCTGGAACGCGCCCGCCGCGCGATGGCCGAGGCCGACGCGATCCGCGAGGACCTCGACGCGCTGCGCGGCCTCGTCCGCGGCTCGCTGCGGATCGGCGGCGTCCCGCCGGTCTCGGGCCTGCACCCGGCCAAGCTGATCGCCGAGTTCGCGGCGCAGCATCCGGGCGTCGACCTGACGATCCGCGAGGACGTCGCCGCGCGGCTGATCGACGAGCTGGGCAAGGGCCGCCTCGACCTGGTGATGGCGCTGATCGACCCCACCACCTTGCCGCCCACCCTCCAAGGCCGCCGGCTCACCGACGAGGAGCTGGTCCTGATCCTCGCCCCCGACCACCCGCTCGCCCGGCGCAGGCGCATCCCCCACGCCGCGCTGCAGGGCGAGCGCCTCGTCGCCTACGGCGCCGGCAGCGCCCTGCGCGCCGAGCTGGAGCGACTTGTAGAACAACCCCAGGTCATCGCGGAAGCCAACGAGCTCGGCACGCTCCAGGAGCTCGTCGCACTCGGCCTCGGCGTCACGCTGATGCCCAGCGCGGTGGTGGCATCGACACCACCAACAACGCTCGCCGTCCGCCCCCTGCACCCCAGGGTCCGGGTGCCCGTCAGCCTCCTCTGGCGCGCCCACGAGCGACCCACCCCCGCGGCCGCCGCGTTCCGCGACCACGTCATCCAGGCGACCACAATTCGCTCTTGACAGCGCACCCGCGGCTGTGGTTAGGATCCCCGAGCCGCTTCCGAAAACGTTTTCGGAACAGCGGCACAGGAGGAGAGATCGAACTTGGGTTCCGAGCGCACAACCATCCGCGAGTTGGCACGCCTGTCCGGCGTCTCGATCGGCACCGTCAGCCGTGCGCTGAACGGCTACGCCGACGTGAGCCCGGACACCCGTGAGCGGATCGTACGCCTCGCCGAGGAGCTCGACTACACGCCGAGCGCGTCGGCCCGGACCCTCGTCACGCAGCGCAGCCACGTCGTCGGCGTCTTCCTCGACACCGGCGAGGGCCACCCGGACCTGCAGCACCCGTTCTTCCACGAGGTCCTCGTCGGCGTGCAGGAGACCGCGGGCCAGCAGGGCTTCGACCTGCTGCTGTTCGCGACCGAGCAGCCCGGCAACGGCTACGGCCGCCACAACTACGTCAAGCGCTGCCGCCACCACAACGTCGACGGCGTGATCCTGATGGGCGTCGACCACCACGACGAGGAGGTCCGGCGCCTCACCGCGTCGACGATCCCGACGATCGGCGTCGACGTCCAGCTGCTCGGCGGCCGCGCCACCTCCTACGTCTCGTCCGACAACGCCGCCGGCGGCCGCCTGGCCGTCGATCACCTTGCGGCGCTTGGGCATCGGCGGATCGCGACGATCCACGGGCCGACCGAGACGCTCGCCGGCCTCGACCGCCTCAAGGGCTACCGGGAAGCCCTCCAGGAACACGGCCTCGCCTACCGCGACGAGTACGTCGTCCAGGGCGACTTCTACGTCGACTCCGGCCACGCGGCGGCCGCGCGCCTGCTCGACCTCGAGGAGCCGCCGACCGCGATCGTCGCGGCGTCGGACCTCATGGCCGTCGGTGCGATCCGCGCCGCCGCCGAGCGCGACCTGCTCGCGCCGCGCGACCTCAGCGTCATCGGCTTCGACGACATCATGCTTGCCGCCCACCTCCAGCCGGGGCTCACGACGCTCCGCCAGGACAAGGCCGGCCTCGGGGCAGCAGCGGCTCGCGCGGTCCTCGCGCTCGCCGGCACCGAGCGAGGCGACGGCGCGGGGGAGACCGCGCCCGAGCCGACCACGCTGCCCGTGGAGCTCGTCGTCCGCGGCACCACCACGCCCCCGCTGGGCGGGTAAGGAGCCGCTGCCACGACCGTCACGCCACAGCGCCAGTCACAAACCGCAGGGTCGTAAACGTTTTTGTAAACCGCAGAAGTTCACTCGTTGGGGAGCAGGAGGGAAGCAGAATGCGAAAGAGCCGCATCACCGCCTTGACGGCGGTCGCCCTGGCCATGTTGTCGTTCTTCGTTGCCGCATGTGGCAGCAGCAGCGACAACGGCGGCAGGAGCGACACCAAGACGACGGACGCCGCCAGCCTCAAGGGGCAGACGGTCACGTTGTGGATCATGAACAACGGGCCGAGCCCGGTGAAGGACACCCAGAGCCTCGTCAAGCCGTTCGAGGCGCAGACGGGCATCAGGGTCAACGTCCAGCTCGTCGGCTGGGACGTCCAGCAGGACCGGATCCGCGACGCCGCGGTCTCCGGCACCGGCCCGGACGTCACGCAGGCCGGCACCACGCAGGTCCCGTTCTTCGCCGCCCTCGGCGGGTTCGAGAACGTGGGCGACAAGGTCAGCCAGATCGGCGGCCAGTCGGCGTACGCGCCCGGCATCTGGAAGACCTCGACGATCCAGGGCCAGGACGGCACGTTCGGGATCCCGTGGTTCACCGAGGCCCGCACGATCTACTACCGCAAGGACGCGCTGAGGGCCGCGGGCGTCGACCCCAAGACGGCGTTCACGTCGGAGGCCGCGCTGGAGGCGACGCTCGAGAAGCTCAAGAGCGTCACCAAGCTGGGCGGCGAGTCGATCGCCCCGTTCGGCGGCCCCGGCAAGAAGGCCTATGACCTGGTCCACAACATGATGCCGTGGGTCTGGGACGCGGGCGGCGCGGAGCTCAACGACGACGCGACCAAGTCCACCATCAACTCGCCGCAGGCGGTCCAGGGCGTCAAGTTCGCCACAGACCTCGTCGGCAGGGGCCTGTGGGACAAGTCGATGCTCGAGCGTGACGGCACGCAGGTCGAGAACGAGTTCAAGGGCGGCCGCCTCGCGGTGTTCGTCGGCGGCCCGTGGGTCCTGCAGTCGGCCAAGCGCCCCGAGGACGACACCTGGTCGTCCGCGGCGCGCAGGAACGTCGCGGTGGCGCCGATGCCCGGCGGCACCGACGGCAGCAAGGGCTCCACCTTCATCGGTGGGTCCAACCTGATGGTGTTCAAGGCCAGCAGGCACAAGGACGCGGCCTGGGCGCTGATCAAGTACCTGTCCCAGGACAGGGTCCAGACCGACTACGCCAACCTGATGGGCATGTTCCCCGCGCGGCTCAAGCCGCAGGAGGAGCTCGGGTCCAGCGACCCGGACCACCAGGCGTTCTACGCGGCGATCAAGGACCAGGGCCGGTCCTACGCGCCGATCGCGCAGTGGGCCCAGGTCGAGAACGCCTACAAGAACGCGTTCGGGCAGATCCTGGACCAGTCGGCCGGCAAGGGCGGGCTGAGCGACGCGGACATCCAGTCCGGCCTCGACAAGGCCGCCAAGGAGGCCGACGGCCTGCTCGCGCAGAGCGCGGGCTAGCCATCCACCCCAGAAGGGCGCGAGGCTTCCGGCCACGATGCCTCGCGCCCTTCGCCTCCACCGACGACGCATGACCACACAGACGCCACCCATCGTGCACGGCGAGCCCGGCGACGCGCCCGCCACGCCGCCGCCCCCGAGCGCTCGCCGCAGCCGCCGCAGGGGCCGCAACCTCGCCTACTGGCTGATCGCCCCCGCGCTGGTCTTCATGGTGCTCGTGCACCTGATCCCGACGCTCGGCGGCCTCGCGCTCAGCTTCAAGAACATCAACACCTTCACCTTCTCCAGGCTCTTCGGTGCGCCCTGGAACGGGTTCCACAACTACAACGCGATCCTGTTCGACGACGCCAACCCGCTGCACTCCGGGTTCGTCGACGCGGCGCGCAACACCCTCATCTACACCGCAGCCACCGTGACAGGGACGCTGGCCGGCGGCCTGGGCATCGCGCTCCTCCTCGCGCGGTCGTTCCCGGGTCGCCGGCTGGTGCGGACGCTGATGCTCGCGCCGTACGTGGTCCCGAGCTTCGTCGTCGCGACGTTGTGGGGCTTCATGTGGCAGTCGGACTCCGGGATCATCAACAAGGTCCTGGTGGACTACCTCCACCTGTTCCACGACCGCCCGACGTGGTTGTTGGGTCACAACTCGCTGTTCGCGATCATCGTGCCGTCGATCTGGCGCGGGATCCCACTGGCGATGCTGATCTTCCTCGCCGGGCTGGAGACGATGCCGCGCGAGCTGCACGAGGCTGCGGCAATCGACGGCGCGGGCCCGTGGCGCCGGTTCCGCTACATCACGTTCCCGCTGCTGCGACCGCTGATCGCCGTGCAGCTGCTGTTCGGCGTCATCTACTCCGCCTACCAGTTCACGATCCCCTACGTGATGCTCGGCAGCAACCCGGGCAGCGACGCCGACTTGATCATGACCTTGATCGTCCGGCAGTCGTTCTCCAACAACCTGATCGGGTTCGGCGCGGCGGCGAGCACCTTGTTGATGTTCGTGATGTTGATCTGGGTGGCGTTCTGGTTCCGGGCGTTCCGCCGCGACTTGGAGATGGCGTGATGGTCGGCAGCAGGCGCATGACCAACTGGGGGCTCAACGCCCTCACCTACGGGATCTTGATCATCATGCTCGCGCCGATCTTCTGGCTGGTCGCGAGCAGCCTCCAGACCCGCGGGCAGCTGGCCAGCGGCAGGTACGACCTGCTGCACCCGACCGTCAAGGCCTTCAGCGAGATGTGGTCGACGGTCGACTTCAGCAAGTACCTCACGAACTCGATCGTCATCTGCGGCATCTCGTCGGTGCTGGCGACGGCCTTCGCCGCGTCGGCCGGCTACGCGCTCGCGCGGCTGCCGTTCCGCGGGCAGAAGTCGTTCAGCGCGGGCGTCGTCGGGACGCAGCTCGTCCCCGGCTCGATGTTCCTGCTGCCCGTCTTCCTCGGGTTCATCTGGCTCAAGCAGAACACGCCGATCCACCTGTTCGACACGCAGCTGGGCATGATCCTCATCTACACGGCGTTCTTCACGCCCGTCGCGATCTGGTTCATGCGCTACTTCTTCCTGGCGATCCCGCCGGAGCTGGAGGAGGCCGCGATGGTCGACGGCTGCACGCGCTTCGGCGCGTTCTGGCGGATCGTGCTCCCGAGCGCCGCGCCCGGCCTGGCCGCGACGTTCGTGTACGCCTTCCTGCTGGCGTGGGACGAGCTGCTGTTCGTCACCGCGCTCACGGCGAACCGGGCCGAGACGATCCCCGTCGGGATCCACAACTTCATTGGGAACTACAGCGAGGAGTACGCACAGCTCATGGCTGCCGGCGTCGTGTCCACGATCCCCGTCATGCTCGCCTTCTTCGCCACCCAGCGGTGGCTCGTCCAGGGCCTGACGGCCGGGGCGGTGAAGGGATGAGCGCCACCGACGCGACCCCCGCGGCGCGCGCCGCCGCGGAGCCGCAGCCGTTCACGCCGCCGCCGGGCTTCCGCTTCGGCGCGGCGACCGCGGCCTACCAGATCGAGGGCTCGACGCTGGCCGACGGCCGCGGCGAGTCGATCTGGGACCGGTTCGCGCACACGCCGGGGATGGTGCTCAACGGCGACACCGGCGACGTCGCCTGCGACCACTACAGGCGCTGGCGTCAGGACCTCGACCTGATGGCCTCGCTGCAGATCGAGTCCTACCGCTTCTCGATCGCGTGGCCGCGGATCCTCCCGACCGGCAACGGGACCGTCAACCAGCGCGGGCTGGACTTCTACAAGCGCTTGGCCGAGGGCCTGCGCGAGCGCGGCATCGAGCCGGTCGCGACCCTCTACCACTGGGACCTCCCGCAGGCGCTGCAGAACGCCGGCGGCTGGGCGCAGCGCGACACCGCGCTGCGCTTCGCCGAGTACGCACGGATCGTCGGGGCCGAGCTGGGCGGCGTCGTCGAGTCCTGGATCACGCAGAACGAGCCGTGGTGCACGGCGTTCCTGGGCCACGCCTACGGGACCAAGGCGCCCGGGATCCGCGACTGGCCGACCGCGCTGCGCGTCAGCCACCACCTGCTGCTCAGCCACGGGCTGGCGGCCCAGGCGCTGCGCGCCGCGCTGCCCGACAGCGCGGAGGTCGGCATCGCGCTGAACCTGTTCCCGGTGGTCCCGGCGCGCGACGACGAAGAACACCATGAAGCCGCGCGGATCCGCGACGGCTACGTCAACCGCTGGTTCCTGGACCCGGTGTTCCGGGGCGCGTACCCGGAGGACATGGTGCAGCAGTACGAGCGCGAGACCGGCACCGCGTTCGACGCGCCGCAGGACGGCGACATGGACATCATCTCGGCGCCCAACGACTTCCTCGGGGTCAACTACTACAACCCGATGCGCGTCGAGCCCAGCGACGAGGCGCCGCTGCGCGTCCGCGACGCGACGTCGGTCGGCCCGGTCACCGGCATGGGCTGGGAGATCAAGCCCGCCGGCCTGCGCGAGGTCCTCGCGCGCGTCCGGACCGAGTACCAGGACCTGCCGATCATGATCACCGAGAACGGCTCGGCGTTCGACGACGGCGCGGTGGTCGACGGCCACCTCGACGACCCGCAGCGCCTCGCCTACCTCGCGGGCCACCTCGAAGCGGTCGGCCAGGCGATCGCCGACGGCTCCGACGTCCGCCGCTACCACGTCTGGTCGTTGTTGGACAACTTCGAGTGGGAAGAGGGCTACGACCAGCGCTTCGGGATCGTCCACGTCGACTTCGACAGCCAGGCGCGCACGCCGAAGGCGAGCGCGCTGTTCTACCGCGACTACATCGACCGCGCACGCAAGGACTAAGGAGAACCCGATGGCGAGCATCGACTTCGCGGGCGTCACCAAGACGTTCCCGGACGGCACCACCGCCGTCGCCAACCTCGACCTCACGATCCGCGACGGCGAGTTCATGGTGTTGGTCGGCCCGTCCGGGTCGGGCAAGTCCACCGCCCTGCGGATGCTCGCCGGGCTGGAGGAGAACACGGGCGGCTCGATCCGGATCGGCGACCGTGTCGTCGACGACGTCGAGCCCAAGGACCGCGACCTGGCGATGGTCTTCCAGTCCTACGCGTTGTACCCGCACATGACGGTGGCCGAGAACATGGGCTTCGCGCTGAAGATGCAGGGCGTCGCGAAGGCCGAGATCGCCAGGCGGGTCGACGTCGCGGCCGAAAAGCTCGGGATCACCGGGCTGCTCGAGCGCCGGCCGAAGGCGCTCTCGGGCGGCCAGCGCCAGCGCGTGGCGGTCGGCCGCGCGATCGTGCGCGACCCGGCGGCGTTCCTGATGGACGAGCCGCTGAGCAACCTCGACGCCAAGCTGCGCGTCGAGATGCGCGCCTACCTCGCGCGGCTGCACCAGGAGCTGGGCACGACGACCGTCTACGTCACGCACGACCAGACCGAGGCGATGACGATGGGCGATCGCGTCGCGGTCATGCGCGACGGGCGCCTGGCCCAGTGCGGCCCGCCCGCGGTGCTCTACGACGAGCCGGCCGACCTGTTCGTCGCCGGCTTCATGGGCTCGCCCGCGATGAACCTGCTGCGCGCGCGGATCGACGGCGGCGACGTCGTCATCGGCCACCAGCGGCTGGCGCTGACCGACGCGGTCTGGGCCGCGCGCCCCGCGCTGCGGCTGTTCGAAGGCAGGGACGTGGTCGTCGGGATCCGGCCGGAGTCGGTGGCGCAGTCGCCGAACGGCCCGGTGGCCGGGCGGACGCTGGAGCTGGACGTCGCGCTGACCGAGGCGCTCGGCTCGGACCTGCTGGTCCACGCCGACGTCGACGCGCCGGTCGTCCTGACCGCCGACCAGGAGGAGCTGGCCGAGGACGCCGTGCCGGAGACGCTGTCGCGGATGACGCTGCGGCTGCCGCCGGGCGCGCCGGTGCGGGCGGGCGAGAGGGTCCGGGTCGTGATCGACGTCGAGCGGCTGCACTTCTTCGACCCGGAGACCGAGCGGGCGATCCGCTGACGTAAGGTCCGCCCCATGGCGGGCACGGATGTTGATGTTGAAGTCGTAGGGGCCGGCGTGATCGGGCTGACGTGCGCGCTGGCCCTCGCGCGCGCGGGCGCGCGGGTGCGTGTGATCAGCGACCGCGCGCCGGACGCCACGACGTCGGCGGTCGCCGCGGCGATCTGGTTCCCGTACGAGGCGGCGCCCGCCGAGCGCGTCCTGGCCTGGAGCGGCGCGACGCTGCGCGAGCTGGTCCGGCTCGCCGACGATCCGGCGACCGGCGTCGTGCTGCGCGGCGGCGTGATGTGCCACCGCGACCCGCAGCCGGACCTCGCCTGGGCCGACGAGGTCCCGGGCCACCGCGAGGCCACGCCCGACGAGCTGCCGCCCGACCCCGCCATCGGCCGGGCGACGTTCTGCGAGCTGCCGGTCGTCGAGATGCCGACCTACTTGGGGTGGTTGCTCGACCAGGTCCGGGCCGCGGGTGCCGAGGTGGTGCTGGATCGCCGGGTCGCGTCGCTGGACGAGCTGGACGCGCCGCGCGTCGTCGTCGCCACGGGCCTCGGCGCGCGCGAGCTGCCCGGCGACCCGGAGCCCTACGCGATCCGCGGCCAGATCGTCCGCGTCGCCAACCCCGGGATCGACCGCTGGATCCTCGACGACGACAACCCCGGCGGCGACACCTACATCATCCCGCGCGGACGCGACGTCGTCCTCGGCGGGACCGCCGACCGCCACGCCGAGGACACCACGCCGGACCCGGCGACCGAGCGGTCGATCCTCGCGCGCGCGATCGCGCTCGAGCCGCGGCTGCGCGACGCGCCGATCCTGTCGCGCGGCGTCGGCCTGCGGCCCGGGCGCGCCGCGGTCCGGCTGGAGCGCGAGATCGACCACACCAACGACCGGACGATCGTCCACTGCTACGGCCACGGCGGCGCCGGCGTGACGCTGTCCTGGGGCTGCGCGGCGGAGGTGGCCATGCTGCTGACGTAGCGACGAGGTGGCGCGGCGGCCCGATCTGGGTACCAACCCGTCCATGGTCGCCATCATCGTCATCATCGTCGCGCTCGTCATCGTGGCGATCGGTGCCGGGATCCTCTCCCGCCGCCGCGCCGCCGAGCGTGCCCGCGTCGAGCGCGAGCGCCAGGTGATCGCCGGGGAGCTGTCCGGCCACCAGCAGGAGCGCGACGCGATCGTCTCGCGCGCCGGCAGCGTCGCGGAGGAGGCTCACGAGCACCGCGCCGCCGCCGAGCAGCACGAGGAGGAAGCCCGCCGCCACGAGCGCGAGGCCGCCGCTCACGCCGAGGCCGCCGACACCGCCGAGGCCCGCTTCCAGCGGTCCCAGACCGCGGCCGAGCGTCACGACGAGCGCGCCGAGGAAGCGCAGCGCCGTCTCGACGAGCTGGAGCAGCGTCGGTAGATGTAGGTAGCAGCACCGCGGGGACGGACATCGGTCCAGCGGGTCGTTTGACGCTCCTCCATACTGGGTAGCGGCCTCTGGCCGTGCGCTGTGTGGGGCGCTCGGCCGACACCACCCCAAGGAGGATCGATGGCCGGGACCCTGGCTGCCGACGAAGGGCGCTCGCGGAAGAAGGGCGACGACGAGCAGGGCGAGCTCGACCCCGCAGCGCTGCGGAAGCTGCTCGACGCGCTCAGCGCAGCGGCCGACGGCGACTTCTCCAAGCGGTTGCCCGCCAGGCGCAGGGGCCTGGTCGGCGAGCTCGAGGGCGCGTTCAACCGCCTGGCCGAGCACTCGCAGGGCCAGACCGCGGAGTTCAAGCGCGTCGCCCGCCAGATCGGGCGCGAGGGCAAGATGACCGAGCGCGCGCGGCTCGAGCCCGACATCAGGGGCGACTACCGCGACCGCATCGACACCGTCAACGGCCTGATCGACGACCTCGTGCGCCCGACCACCGAGGTCGCGCGCGTGATCGTGGCGGTCGCCGAGGGCGACCTCTCGCAGTCGATGGCGATGGAGATCGACGGCCAGCCGGTCAAGGGCGAGTTCGCCCGCATCGGCACGACCGTGAACGCGATGGTCGACCAGCTCTCGTCGTTCGCCGACGAGGTGACGCGCGTCGCGCGCGAGGTCGGCACCGACGGCAAGCTCGGCGGCCAGGCCGAGGTCCCGGGCGTCTCCGGCACGTGGGCCGACCTGACCGAGTCGGTGAACTCGATGGCCGACAACCTGACCGGCCAGGTTCGCAACATCGCCCAGGTCACCACCGCGGTCGCCCAGGGCGACCTGTCGCAGAAGATCACCGTGGACGCGCGCGGCGAGATCCTGGAGCTCAAGGACACCATCAACACGATGGTCGACCAGCTCGGCTCGTTCGCCGACGAGGTCACGCGCGTGGCGCGCGAGGTCGGCACCGACGGCAAGCTCGGTGGTCAGGCCGAGGTGCGCGGCGTCTCCGGCACGTGGCGCGACCTGACCGAGAACGTCAACTTCATGGCGCGCAACCTGACCGACCAGGTGCGCGGCATCGCCCAGGTCGCGGGCGCGGTCGCCAAGGGCGACCTGACCCAGAAGATCACGGTCGACGCCAAGGGCGAGGTCGCGGCGCTCGCCGACACGATCAACGCGATGACCGACACGCTGTCGGTCTTCGCCGAGCAGGTCACGCGCGTGGCGCGCGAGGTCGGCACCGAGGGGAAGCTCGGCGGCCAGGCCGAGGTGCCGGGTGTGTCCGGGACCTGGAAGGACCTCACCGAGTCGGTGAACTCGATGGCGGAGAACCTCACCGGTCAGGTCCGCAACATCGCGCTCGTGACGACCGCGGTGGCGCAGGGCGACCTGTCGCAGAAGATCGAGGTCGACGCGCGCGGGGAGATCCTGCTCCTGAAGGACACCATCAACACGATGGTGGACCAGCTGCGCTCGTTCGCCGACGAGGTCACGCGCGTGGCGCGCGAGGTCGGCACCGAGGGCCGGCTCGGCGGTCAGGCGGTCGTGCCGGGCGTCGCGGGGACGTGGAAGGACCTCACCGACTCGGTGAACGTCATGGCGCGCAACCTCACCGACCAGGTGCGCGACATCGCGCGCGTGACGACCGCGGTCGCCAAGGGCGACCTGACCCAAGAGGTCACCGTGGACGTCAAGGGCGAGGTGCTCGAGCTGAAGCGGACCGTGAACACGATGGTCGACCAGCTGTCGTCGTTCGCCGACGAGGTCACGCGCGTGGCGCGCGAGGTCGGCACCGAGGGCAAGCTCGGCGGCCAGGCCGAGGTCAAGGGCGTCAGCGGCACGTGGCGCGACCTGACCGAGAACGTCAACTTCATGGCCGACAACCTGACCCACCAGGTGCGCAACATCGCGCAGGTGACGACGGCGGTGGCCCAGGGCGACCTGTCCAAGAAGATCACGGTCGACGCGCGCGGCGAGATCCTGGAGCTCAAGGACACCATCAACACGATGGTCGACCAGCTGCGCTCGTTCGCCTCCGAGGTGACGCGCGTGGCGCGCGAGGTCGGCACCGACGGCCGCCTCGGCGGCCGCGCGGAGGTCGAGGACGTCTCGGGCACGTGGCGGTCGCTGACCGAGTCGGTGAACTCGATGGCGGCGAACCTCACGGAGCAGGTGCGCGGGATCGCGCAGGTCACCACAGCGGTGGGCAACGGCGACCTGTCCAAGAAGATCACGGTCGAGGCCAAGGGCGAGGTCGCGGCGCTGGCCGAGACCGTCAACGCGATGGTCGACCAGCTGCGTTCGTTCGCGGCCGAGGTGACGCGCGTGGCGCGCGAGGTCGGCACCGAGGGCAAGCTCGGCGGTCAGGCTCAGGTCGAGGGCGTGTCGGGCACGTGGCGGTCGCTGACCGAGTCGGTGAACTCGATGGCCGACAACCTGACCGGCCAGGTCCGCAACATCGCGCAGGTGACGACGGCGGTGGCCAACGGCGACCTGTCGCAGAAGATCACGGTCGACGCGCGCGGCGAGATCCTGGAGCTCAAGGACACCATCAACACGATGGTCGACCAGCTCGGCTCGTTCGCCGACGAGGTCACGCGCGTGGCGCGCGAGGTCGGCACCGACGGCTCGCTCGGCGGTCAGGCGGAGGTCGAGGGCGTTCGCGGCCGCTGGCGCGACCTGACCGAGAACGTCAACCAGCTCGCGTCCACGCTGACGACGCAGCTGCGCGCGATCGCCGAGGTCTCGACCGCGGTGACCCAGGGCGACCTGACGCGGTCGATCACCGTGGACGCGCGCGGCGAGGTCGCCGAGCTGAAGGACAACATCAACCAGATGATCGCCAACCTGCGCGAGACGACGCAGATCAACGTCGAGCAGGACTGGCTGAAGACCAACCTCGCGCGGATGGGCGGCATGCTCCAGGGCCAGGGCGACCTGACCCAGGTCACGCGGCTGATCCTGAGCGAGCTGACGCCGCTGGTGACCTCGCAGCACGGCGCGTTCTTCCTCGTCGAGGGCGACGAGCAGCGGTCCGAGATGCGGCTCGTCGCGGCCTACGGCTACACGCCGGACGCCGCTGCGCCGGAGCGCTTCTCGCTCGGCCAGGGGCTGGTCGGGCAGGCCGCGGTCGAGGGCAAGCCGATCATCATCGAGGACGTCCCCGAGGACTACATCAAGGTCTCCTCCGGCCTCGGGGAGGCGCCGCCGCGCAACATCATCGTGTTGCCGGTGATCTTCGAGGACCAGGTGCTCGGCGTGATCGAGCTGGCGTCGCTGCAGCAGATCAGCGAGATCAACCGCGCGTTCCTGGAGCAGATCACCGAGACGATCGGCGTCGTGCTCTCGACGATCCGGGCGAACATGCGCACCGAGCAGCTGCTCGCGCAGTCGCAGTCGCTGGCCCGCGAGCTGCAGGCCAAGAACGCCGAGATCGAGTCGGCGCGCGCGGGCCTGGAGGAGAAGGCGACGCAGCTCGCGCTGTCCTCCAAGTACAAGTCCGAGTTCCTGGCCAACATGTCGCACGAGCTGCGCACGCCGCTGAACTCGCTGCTGATCCTGTCGCGCCTGCTGGCCGACAACGGCGACGGGAACCTCAAGCCCCAGCAGGTCGAGTTCGCCACCACCATCCACTCGGCGGGCAACGACCTGCTGGCGCTCATCAACGACATCCTGGACCTGTCCAAGGTCGAGGCGGGCAAGATGGAGCTGGACCTCGGCCCGGTCGCGCTGGCCGACGTCTGCGAGGACGTCGAGCGCTCGTTCCGGCCGATGGCCAAGGAGAAGGGGCTGACGTTCAACATCAAGTTGGACGACCAGCTGCCGGGGTCGATCGTGACCGACGAGCAGCGGCTGCAGCAGGTGCTGCGCAACCTGCTCTCCAACGCGTTCAAGTTCACGCACACCGGCGAGGTGTCGCTGTCGATCGCGCGCGACGCCGACGAGCAGATCTCGTTCCGGGTCGACGACACGGGCGTCGGCATCCCGCAGGACAAGCTCGCGTCGATCTTCGAGTCCTTCCAGCAGGCCGACGGCACGACGTCGCGCAAGTACGGCGGGACCGGGCTGGGGCTGTCGATCTCCCGCGAGATCTCGCGCCTGCTGGGCGGGGAGATCCGGGTGGCGTCGGAGGTCGGCAGCGGCTCGACGTTCGCGCTGGTGCTGCCGCTGGCGCACCGCACCGGTGAGGGTCTCGAGGTGTCGGGCCTGTCGCTGGAGCCGCCGCTGGCCGCGCCGGCCGAGGCGCCCACCGAGACCGCGGCGATGCTGCCCTACGACGGCGTCGAGGACGACCGCGGGACGATCGCGCCCGGCGACCGCGTGTTGTTGGTCATCGCGCACGACGCGGGCCACGCGCAGGGCGCGCTGGCGGTCGCGCGCGAGCACGGCCTGAAGGGGCTGGTCGCGCGGCGCACGCCGCTGGGGCTGGCGCTGGCGCGCGAGTACCGGCCCGACGCGGTGCTGGTCTTCGCGGGCGACGGGCGCGGCGAGCGGCTGCTCGCGCAGCTCAAGTCGCATCCGGAGACGCGCCACCGCCCGGTCGTGGTCGCCGGCCCGGCGGGCGGCCGGCTGAGCGCGCTGCGCGCGGGCGCGGCGGCCTACGTGGACGAGGCGGGCGCCGAGGGCGAGGGCGGCGGGCACGCCGCGCTGGCGGCGCTGCACGCGCTGGAGCGGATGTCGGCGCGGTCGGTCAAGCGGCTCGCGGTGGTCCAGGAGGGCGACGGGCTCGACGCGGACACGCTGGAGCTGCTCGGCGCGGGCGACGACGTGGACGTGCTGCTGCTGGCGCCGGAAGGCGCGGTCGGCCAGCTGCGCTCCGACGGCGCGGACTGCGCGGTGCTGGTGATCCAGCCGGGGTCGAAGTGGCCGCTTGACGTCCTGATCGCTCTGGAATGCGACAGGGCGATGCGCGAGCTGCCGCTGGTCCTGCACGTCCCGGCGCCGCTGGCGGCCGAGGAGCGCGTGGCGCTGGAGGCGGCGGCGTCGCACCTGGTCGTCGCGACCGCCGCGTCGCCGGACCGGCTGATCGACGAGACCGCGCTGTTCCTGCACCGGCTGGAGACGCAGCTGCCGCAGCCGACGCGCAAGCTGCTGGCCAAGCTGCGGACGGCCGACCAGGTCTTCCACGGCAAGCGCGTCCTGATCGTGGACGACGACATCCGCAACGTGTTCGCGCTGGCGAGCGCGCTGGAGACCCGCGGCATGAGGGTGGCGTTCGCCGAGAACGGGCGCGAGGGGATCGAGCGGCTGCGCGAGCAGCCCGACACCGACCTGGTGCTGTTGGACGTGATGATGCCCGAGATGGACGGCTACGAGACCGCGCGGGCGATCCGGGCGATGCCGCGGTTCGACGCGCTGCCGATCATCCAGCTGACCGCGAAGGCGATGAAGGGCGACCGCGACAAGTCGATCAGCGCGGGCGCCAGCGACTACGTGACCAAGCCGGTCGACGTCGAGCAGTTGTTGTCGCTGATGAGAGTGTGGTTGCATCGGTAGCGATGGTCGAAGTCGATCCCCCCAAGATCCTGCTGGTCGACGACCGGCGCGAGAACCGGATCGCCCTCCAGGCGGTCCTGGAGCCGTTGCGGGTCGACGTCGTCGAGGCCGATTCCGGCGAGCAGGCGCTGCGCGAGGTCCTGGTCGAGGACTTCGCGGTGATCCTGCTCGACGTCCAGATGCCCGGCATCGACGGGCTCGAGACGGCGGAGCTGATCAAGGGGCGGGAGCGGTCGAGGGACGTCCCGATCATCTTCCTGACCGCTGCGGAGAGCGACGTGTCGGAGGTGTTCGCGGGCTACGAGGCGGGCGCGGTCGACTTCCTGCTGAAGCCGTTCGACCCGTTGGTGCTGCGGTCCAAGGTGAAGGTCTTCGCCGATCTGGACCGCCACCGGCGGCAGCTCGCGCGCTCCGACGAGCTGGTGCGCAACGCGTTCGCGGCGTCGCCGTCAGGGATGGCGCTGTGCGATCTGGAGGGGCTGGCGCTGGAGGTCAACCCGGCGCTGGAGGCCCTGACCGGGCGGCCGACGAGCGTGCTGGCGCGGGCGCCGATCGGCGAGGTGCTGCTCGAGCGCGACCGCCCGGAGCTGGGCGAGCGGCTGGCGGCGGCGGGCACGCACGGCGACGGCGGCGAGCCGTGGACGGCGCATGTTGTAGGGGTCGATGGGCAGCCGGTGCCGGTGGGCGTGTCGGTGACCGCCGTTCGCGACGTCCACGGGGTCCCGCAGCAGCTGCTGATCCAGGTGACCGACGAGCGCGACCGGCGGATCGCGGCGACGCTGCAGCGCGCGCTGCTGCCGGAGCGGCTGCCGAACATCGTCGGCGTGACGATGGCGGCGCACATCGCGCCGGGCGCGGGCGGCACGCGGGTCGGCGGCGACTGGTACGACGCGATCGCGCTGCCGGGCGGGCGGCTGGGACTTGTTGTAGGAGATGTCGCGGGGCACGGCGTGGACGCGGCCGCGCGGATGGGTGAGCTGCGCAGCGTCGCGCGCGCCTATGCGCTGGAGGGCCATGGGACGGTCGGGCTGGTCGAGCGGATGAACGGCTACCACGCCGCGCTGGGCGCCGACCTCATGACCACCATGTTGTTCGCGATCCTGGAGATCGACTCGGGGACGCTGCGGTTCGTCAACGCCGGGCACCCGCCGCCGCTTGTCGTCGAAGAGGACGGGACGACCCGGATCTTCGAGGGCGCCGGCCCGCCGCTGGGCGTGATGGACACGTGGCGCTACGAGGAGCGCGTGGCGACGCTGTCGCCGGGGATGACCGCGTTGTTGTACACCGACGGGCTGGTCGAGCGCCGCGGCGAGCGGCTCGACGCGGGCCTGGCGCGCCTGCGCGACGCCTGCGCCGGCGGCGGCGATCCCGCGGCCCTGGTGGCCGCCGCGCTGAGGGCGACCGACGCGGCGGCGGCCGACGACGACGTCACGCTCGTCGCGGTGCGCGCCGAGCCGGCCCTGGGCCCGCTCGCGCGCCTGAAGCTCTCGCCCGACGAGGACGCGCTCGTCTCGCTGCGGCGCCTCACCGCCCGCTGGCTGCGCGAGGCCGGGGCGGAGGGCGACGAGGTCCACGACCTCGTCATGGCCGCCAACGAGGCCTGGCAGAACGCGCTCGAGCACGGCACCAACTTCGCCCGCACGACGATCGACGTCGAGCTCGAGGTCAACCCCCACGGCGAGGTCGCCATCACGATCCGCGACGCCGGCTCGCGCGACCGCGCACCCTCCGATCCGGACCGCGGCCGCGGCATCGAGCTCATGCGCGCGCTCGCCGACGAGGTCACGCTGGAGCTGGCACCGCACGGCTCGACCGTGCGGTTGCGCCGCGCGCTGCGCGACCCGGCGCCCTACGAGCGCAGGGCCTCAGAGCCCGATCGGGTGGCGGACGGTGAAGCCCGCGTATGAGCGGGCCCTCGCGTCCTGCCAGCGCGTCCCGGTGATCTGACGGCCGGAGGTGTCGAAGCGCAGGCCCGCGACGACCATGAACGCGTGGCCGGCGTTGGCGTAGATCGTCACCCACCTGCCGGGGCCGGACTTGCCGAAGGACATCAACGTGCCGCTCGTCTCGGGGCCCTTCAGGTAGCCCGCCGCCGCCAGCGCGTAGGAGACCGAGCCCGAGCAGTCGTAGGCCGAGTCGGCCCAGATCTC
The DNA here is from genome assembly GCF_000424625.1 of Conexibacter woesei Iso977N. Classification (GTDB taxonomy): domain Bacteria; phylum Actinomycetota; class Thermoleophilia; order Solirubrobacterales; family Solirubrobacteraceae; genus Baekduia; species Baekduia woesei_A. The sequence continues at coordinate 85,076 of NZ_AUKG01000001.1, read as the reverse complement.
GCCCGCGTTGCGGCCGTGCCCGCCGCCGTACACGTAGGGCTTGCGCGCGACGTCGTTGGCCGCGTGCATCAAGGCCACCAACTTGCGTGGCGCCGTGTCCGGGATCACGGCCAGCCCGTCGCCGCCGATCGCGGCCTGGTCCAGGTCCGTCCCGCCCTTGCCGCCGTAGGCCTGCTCCAGGTCCGCCGTCACCTCGGCATCGCTGGGCGCGCCCCTGGCCGGCGCGTCCTCTGACGCCGCCGTCGTCTCGGTCTCGGTCGCGGTCCTGGGCCTGCTCGCGATCGCGGGCGCATCCGCCTTCCCGTACGACGCCGGATCCGGCGGCGGCAGGTACGGATCCTCGACCTTCCACGCCTGCACGGTCCCCGCGTCCTGCCTCACGCCACCACAGCCCGCGAGCAGGCAGGCGAACAGCACGGCTACGGCAACCCGGCGCACATCCGGATTATCACTGGCGAGGCTCGGCGATGCCAACGGACGTTCAGCGCCACTGCCAATCGGCTGTGGCGCATGAGTGAGTATCGCTCTATGTTCAATAACTCGCAGTTCTATGCTAAGAAGGAGGAGTCTGATGTTTCGTCGTCGCATCTCGTCGTTCCTCGCACTGCTCGCTTGCTGCGCGTGCGCGGTTGCTCTGCCAGCGTCCGCTTCGGCCAGGCTCACAGCGGTGGTGAGTCCGAGCCCGAGTGCGATCAGCTCCGTGTCCTCTGCTGTGAGGTTCACGTCCAATACGACAGGCAAGTCGTACAACTGCACGTCGAGCCAGCTGAGGGCGACGCTGATCAGCGCGACCGGGCAGGCGCCGCTGCTCGTCAGTTCGAACGTGGCGTGGACGTTCCCGGCTTCCGGTTCGTGCACGGTCACCGGAGGCCTGAGCGTGAACATCGGCTGCACCACGTCGGAGAACTGGGTTGTCCTTGGGATCACCGTGTCCGGGATCACGGCGGGCCAGGCAGGGCTCGACTGCACCGTGTCCCTCTCGGCGAGCCCGACATGCAGGGTGCGGATCGCCGGAAGCGTGCCGATGCAATTCGACAACCTCGGCACGGTGACGGTGCCGAACACGGGCCAGTCGCTCGCCGCGACGGGCAGCACCTGCACGACGCTGCCGAACGACACCAGCGTGACGGTCTCGACACCTGCCGGGCCATCAATTATTTACGCGGTTTCGCCGCTGTTCACGCTCAGCGTCTCCTGACGACGCCGGCCGCGCCCCGCCACTCTACGTTGCGGGGCGCGCCCGTCGAGGTCGTGGAGGAGGTCCAGAAGAACGTTCCGATCCACTTCACCCACTACGCGACGAGTCGGCCCGCGCCGGCGCTCAGCTCGTCACCGACTTACTCGGTGGCGCTGTGCGCAAGGACCTTGACGGCGATGACGGACGTGAGGCTCGTCGTTACGTCGTCAGTGGCTTTGAGGCGCGGCGCCGGTTGCGCCGCGCTCACGCCGGATATCGTGCATGCATGCTGCCTGTGTTGGCTGTCGCCGCCGCCACGACCACGCTGGCGGGCTGTCCGGTGTTCCCGGCGAGCAACCCGTGGAACGAGGATGTCTCGAAGCTCCCGGTTGCTGCGCATTCGGCGGCGTACGTGAAGAGCATCGGGTTGGCTGCGAGGCTGCATCCGGACTTCGCGTCGAGGACCTACGGGATCCCGTTCGCGGTCGTCCCGACGGCGCAGAGGCGGGTCTCGATCAGGTTCACCGACTACCCCGACGAGTCCGACAGGGGGCCGTATCCGGTGCCGCTGGGCGCGAGGGTCGAGGGTGGGTCGGACCGGCACGTGATCGTCGTGCAGCGCGGGACGTGCAGGCTGTTCGAGCTGTACGGCGCCGCGCGCACGGCGCGGGGGTGGAGCGCGAGCAACGGCGCGGTGTTCGACCTGCGCTCGAACAGGCTGCGGCCGAAGGGGTGGACGTCGGCCGACGCGGCGGGGCTGCCGATCTTCCCGGGGCTCGCGCGCGCCGACGAGGTCGTCGGCAGGCGGACGATCACGCACGCGCTGCGGGTCACGGTCCCGCGGACGCAGAAGGGCTACATCTTGCCCGCGCGGCACTTCGCCTCCTCCGACACCGACCCGGACCTGCCGCCGATGGGCCTGCGCCTGCGGCTGAAGGCGGGCTTCGAAACGAGGCCCTTCCACGGCCAGGCGCTGGTCATCCTGAAGGCGCTCAAGCGCTATGGGTTGATCGTGGCCGACAACGGCTCGCCCTGGTACATCACCGGCGCGCCGGACCGCCGCTGGGACGACGACGACCTGCACGCGCTCGGACAGGTGCCGGGTTCGGCGTTCGAAGCTGTGCAAACCGGGGCAGTCACCCGGTAGGAGCCCCGCACCTCGATCCGGTGCGAGCTACGGTGAACTCGAGTGGGAGGCTGGAACGAGGCACACGTGCGCCGCGTGTTGTGGCGCGCCGGGTTCGGCGCGCTCGAGCACGAGGCGCGGAAGTGGTCGCACGCGGGGCGTGCGGCCACGCTCGCATGGCTGCTCTCGCCCAACGGCCACAGGGCGCCGCTGGAGCATGGGCCCAGGCCGATGAGGCTCGACCCGGCCAACGAGTACGGCCACGACGTCCTCTGGTGGATGGACCGCATGGTCCGGACCACGCGCCCGCTGGAGGAGAAGATGACGCTCTTCTGGCACGACCACTTCGCCACCCGCGACGTCGACACGCCGCTGATGCTGCGCCAGAACGCGCTGTTCCGCCGCCACGCGCTCGGCTCGTTCCCCGGGCTCCTGTCCGACGTCATGCAGGACCCCGCGATGGGGTTGTTCCTCAACCTGGTCGGCTCCTACAAGGGCGACCCGAACGAGAACTTCGCCCGCGAGCTGATGGAGCTCTTCACGCTCGGCGAGGGCAACGGCTACACGGAGTCCGACGTCAGGGAGGCCGCCCGCGCGCTCACCGGCTACGTGCGCGGCAAGGAGGTCGGCGGCGTCCTCATGAACACCAAGTTCGAGCCGAAGAACCACGACACCGGCTCCAAGAGGATCTTCGGCCACCGCGGCCACTGGGGCCCGCACGACGTCCTGCGCCTCTGCGTCCAGCACCACGCGCACGCCGAGTTCCTGGTCCGCAGGCTGTGGGCGTTCTACATCGACGAGCCGCTGCCGAAGACGACGCGCGTGCGCCTGCAACACGTGTACATCAACAGCGGGCACAAGTTGAAGCCCTTGATGCATGAGATCCTCGACAACTCGTTGTTGTACGCCAACCTGCGGCAGCCCACGCTCGTCAAGGCCCCCGTCGTCCAGGTCGCCGGCATGCTCCGCGCCACCCGCCTCGGCGTGAAGACCGACGACTGGGTCTGGGTCACCTCCTCGATGGGCCAGACGCTCTTCTCCCCGCCCTCGGTCGCCGGCTGGGACTGGGGCCCGGCCTGGATGTCCTCCAACGGCATGCGCGTGCGCTTCACCGCCGCCAACGTCGCGCTCTCCCAGCCCGGCCTGACCGTGAAGGACAAGGACACACCGCTCGGCCTCTCGCCCCACGAGCAGCTCGACCGCGCGCTCGCCGCGCTCGGCCACCCGTGGGCGAGCGACCGCACCAAGAAGGCGCTCCTCTCCCTGGCCAAGGGCTACAGGAGGATGGCCGGCCAGAAGTGGGAGAAGCAGACCGCCGCCGACATGACCCAGCGCGCGATGCGCCACCTGCTGCTCTCCGCCCCCGACGCACAACTGCATTAACAACGAGCAACCCCTATGCCTCGGACCCGAGCCCACGCCGCCTGCCAGGACTTCCACCGCGCCAGCGAGGCCGCGCGCCGCGACGTGCTCACGCGCCGCCAGATGCTCAAGTGGGGCATCGGTGCGGGCGTCACGGTCTACGCGTCCTCGCTGCTGCCGACCCAGCATCTCCTGGACGCGGCCGGCGCCGAAGCCGCCGCGGCACCCGACGCGCCCGTGCTCGTCTCCGTCTTCCTCCCCGGCGGCCTCGACCTCCTCGACACGCTCCTGCCGCTCAACCAGGAGGGCCCGCTCCACGACCTCCGCGGCGCGGTGACGCCCGCGGAGCCGGCTCTCCTCGGCAACGGCCTCGCGCTGCACCCCGCGCTGACCAAGGGCCCCAACAACGGCATCAAGGGCCTCTACGACCGCGGGCAGATCGGCTTCCTGCCCGGGATCGACTACGCGAACCCCAACCTGTCGCACTTCGCCTCGCGCGCGTTCTGGGAGACCGGCATGGTCTCCCAGCAGTCGGTGTCCGGCTGGCTCGGCCGCTGGCTGGACCGCCACGGCTCGCGCGACAACCCGCTGCAGGGCCTGAGCGCCGGCTACGGCCTCTCGCCGACGCTGAAGTCCGTCAACGCGCCGGTCGCCTCGATCTCCAACGCCGCCGACGCGCAGTTGTCGATGTGGTCGGTCTGGGGCGAGTGGGGCGACGCCGCCGTCCAGGCCTACGCGGCGATCGCCGACACGCAGCCCCACCACGCCGGCCCGCAGTCGGCGGCCCGCGCGGCGCGCCTGGCCCACAAGGTCTCCGAGCAGCTCGCGCCGTTCCGGCGCAGGGACTCCAGGTCGCCCGACCCGCTCGCGGGCCCCGTCGCCTACCCCGAGGACAACGACACCGCCGACCGCCTCAAGACGCTCGCCGGCCTGCTCGCCCAGCCGCTCGGGATCCGCGTCGCGACCGTCGACGCCGACGGCGAGTTCGACACCCACCAGGGCCAGGCCGCCACGCTCACGCGCGACCTCGGTGCGGTCGGCGAGGCGCTCGCCACCTTCCAGGCCGACCTCGAGCAACGCGGGATCGCCGACCGCGTCCTGACCTTCGTGTGGTCGGAGTTCGGCCGCCGCCCCGAGGCCAACAAGTCGCTCGGGACCGACCACGGCGCCGGCGGCGTCGCCTGGGTCCAGGGCCCGCGCGCGCTCGGCGGGATCCTCACCGAGTACCCGTCGCTGACCGATCTGGACCCGGAGAAGAACCTCAAGGTGACCGTCGACTTCCGCCGCGTCTACGCCTCGCTGCTGGCCCAGCACCTGGGCACCGACCCCGCCGAGGTCATCCCCGGCGCCGGGCAGTTCGGCCAGGTCCGGCTGGTGCGCGCCTAGATGTTCGCCGAGGCCGCAGCGGTCCCGGCCGCCACGCCGGTCGGCGTCGGCGAGCGCGAGTACGCGATCGCCATCTACCGCCCGCGCGTCAGGCCCGGCCGTCTCAAGCTCAACGTCCGCAACCTGGGCGAGGACGTGCACGACCTCGTGGTCAAGCGCGCCGGGAAGCGGGTCGGCGGGCTGGCCACGATCGTCAAGCCCGGGAGCACCGCCACGCTGCGCCTGAACCTGCGCACGCCGGGGCGCTACCTGCTCGTCTGCACGGTCGCCGACCACGAGCGCCTGGGCATGAGGGCGACGCTGATCGTCTCCGACCGGCGTACGCCTTCGAACGGCAACTGAACGATCGTGTGATTGAGGCGCGCCGCGACCGGTGACCCTCTTGACATACGAGGCCTCGGAACGGTCCGCAAGCTGTCCCCCCTCACCCCCATGCCCATGGCCCTCACCCGCTCCAGTACCGACATCCTCCTGGCCTTCGCGCCGATCCCCGACGCGGTCCGCGCCGCGCGCCACGCCCTGCGTGAGCGCGGCCTCAACCCGGACCTCGACCACACCGTCTCGCTGCTCACCTCCGAGCTGGTCGGGAACGCCGTCCGGCACGCCGGGCCGCTGAACCCGAACGAGCGGATCGTCTTCCACGCCAGGCTCTCCGACGACCACGTCCGCGTGGAGGTCGCCGACCACGGCCCGGGCTTCGACCCGGACGTCCGGCACGACACCGCGGGCTTCGGCCTGCGCCTGGTCGACAAGCTCGCGACCCGCTGGGGCGTCGAGCGCACCGCGCGCGGCTGCCGCGTGTGGTTCGAGGTCGACCGCAGCAGCGGGCGCTTCGACCGCACCGCCTGACCCACCCGCGCGACGTCCGACTGGACGTCTTGGCAGGTGCGAACGGGGGTCCAGCGCACCGAAACCGCGTACAGTCTGCGTTCGCATGACCGTCCGCCGGGACCTCCGCCCGCTGCTCGCGATCGCCGTCCTCGGCGTGATCGTCGCGCTGGCCGAGTCCGTCACCGGACTGCACACGGGCCTGCTGCTGCTGTCTCCGGCGCTCGTGCTCGCACTGCCGCTGGTCGCCGGCCGCTACCTCGGCGAGGACACGCTGGAGCGCCTCGCGGCGCGCCGCGCCGTCCCGCGCCGCCGCCGCTTCGCCGGCACCGTCGTCGCCTTCGTGGCACCCCGGCGGCCCCGCGCGCTCGTCGCCCGCGGCGGCCTGCTGCTCGCGGACGCGCTCGCCGAGCGCGGGCCGCCCGCGCTCGCGCGCTGACGCAGTCCCGGCACATCGCCCGTGTCCTCGCTCGCGCGCCCGCGCGTGAGACGGCACGCCCGGCAAGATCATCATCCATAACTCGGAGGAACGCGCCCCATGCGCCGCTCCCTGGCTTTCGCCCTGACCGTCGCGTCGCTCGTCGCCGCAGCGCTCGTCCCGGCCGCCGCCCTGGCCCACCAGGGCAACCCGAACATGAAGTCGGTCGTCAACCAGCTGACGCCGCGCGTGCCTGGCGTGACGCTGCAGGTGCTCAACAACGACGACCGCTTCCAGATCACCAACCGCAGCAGGGACACGATCCTGGTGCAGGGCTACGAGAGCGAGCCCTACGCGAGGATCTCCCCCGACGGCACGGTCCTCGTCAACCACAACTCGCCGGCGTTCTACCTCAACACGGACCGCTACGGCGCGGTGACCGTGCCCAAGACGGCGAACGCGAAGGCGACGCCGGACTGGCAGCTGCTGGACAAGACCGGCGTGTTCCAGTGGCACGACCACCGCATGCACTACATGTCGACCGGCGTCCCGACGGTGGTCAGGGACAAGAAGGCGAAGACCAAGATCTTCGACTACAGGATCCCGATCAAGATCGGCAGCCAGCAGGGCAAGATCCTCGGGACGCTGTACTGGGATCCGCCCAAGGACGGCGGCGCGCCGATCGGCGCGATCGTGGCGTTCGTGGTCCTGCTGGTGCTGAGCGTGGGCGCGGTCGTGCTGACGCGGCGCAGGCGGGCCGCGGGTGGTGGCGGCGACGACGATCCGGACGGCGGCGGCGCGCCGCGTGACGACGCGCCCACGGCCCGGCCGGCGGCGCCCGCCGCGACCGGCGGCGAGGCCTGGTGAAGCGCCTCGCCCTCCTGATCGGCGCGGTCGCCGCGCTGCTGGCGCTGCTGCCCGCGGCGGCGTTCGCGCACGCGACGCTGGAGCAGACGAGCCCCGAGCGCGGGGCGGTCGCCAAGACCGCGCCGCGCCAGGTCGTCCTGCGCTTCGACGAGTCGGTGGAGGGCAACTTCGGCGCGGTCCGCGTCTTCGACGGCAGGGGCGACCGCGTCGACGACGGCCACACGATCCACCCCAACGGGACCGGCGCGCAGCTGGCGGTCGGGCTCAGGTCCGGGCTCAGGGACGGGACCTACACCGCGACCTACCGCGTGATCTCGGCGGACTCGCACCCGGTCAGCGGCGGCTTCGTCTTCTCGATCGGGAAGGCGGGCGTCGCGCCGTCCGAGACCGTCTCCGACCTGCTCAAGGGCGCGCAGGTGGGCAAGGTCACCGAGACCGCGTTCGGGATCGCGCGCGGCGCCGACTACCTGGCGATCGCGCTGGTCATCGGGACGTTGTTGTTCATCCTGCTCGCGTGGCCGCGCGCCAACGGCGCGCCCGGGCCGCCGCTCGAGGCCCAGGACGCGTTCGCGCGCCGCGCCACCGTCCTGCTCTGGTCCGGCGCGCTGATCGGTGTGCTGGCGGGCCTGGCGGGCCTGGTCCTGCAGGGTGCGACCGCGAGCGGCACGACGTTCTGGTCGTCGCTGGACCCGAGCACGGTCAGGGAGGTCCTGGGCACGCGCTTCGGGACCGTCTGGGGCCTGCGGATCCTGGACTTCGCGATCGTCGGCGGCCTCGCCCTGACGTGGGGCGCGCCGCTGCGCCGCAGCGTCCTGCCCTACGCGATCCCCGCGGCGTACCTCGCGGTCGCACCCGCGCTCGGCGGCCACGCGACCACGCAGCACCCGGTCGCGCTGCTCGCGCCGCTGGACGTGATCCACGTGCTGGCGATGAGCGCGTGGGTCGGCGGCCTGGTCGTGCTGCTGACCGCGGTCCCGGCCGCGACGCGCGCGATCCCGGACGCGACCGCGCGCACGCCGCTGCTCAGCACGGCGCTGTCGCGCTTCTCGGTGGTCGCGCTGACGTGCGTGGCGCTGCTGATCGCGACCGGCACCGCGCAGTCGATCGTGCACCTGCGGTCGTTCGGCGACTTCCTGCACACGGCCTTCGGGCGCGCGGTGCTGATCAAGATCATCTTGTTGGTGGCGTTGATCGGGCTCGGCGCGCTGAACCGGCAGCGGTCGGTCCCGCGCCTGCGCGCCGCGGCGCGCGACGGCAGCTCGCCGGGCGCGACCGGCCGGATCCTGCGCAACACGCTGCGGGTCGAGGTCGGGCTCGTCGTCGTGGTCCTGGCCGTGACGAGCGCGCTGGTGTCCTACGCGCCGCCGACCGCGCTGTCCGCCGGGCCGTACTCGCACAGCGCGACGACCGGCCCGCTGCAGATCGAGCTGACCGTCGACCCCGCGCGCGCGGGCGAGAACGCGGTCCACCTCTACATCTTCAACGCCAGGGACGGCTCACCGTTCGACGGCACGAAGGAGCTCGACGTCAGCGCGCAACTGCCGAGCAAGGGCATCGGCCCGCTGCCCGCGACGCTCAACAGGGCCGGTCCCGGGCACTACGTGGCCAACGCCATGTCGTTGGCGCCGGGCGGGAAGTGGACGGTCACGGTGACCGACCGCGTCTCCGACTTCGACGAGTACACCACGACGTTCAGGGTGCCCGTGTCGTAGTGGGCTTCCTGCTCGACTGCCTGCCGTTCCTGCTGCTGCTCGCCGCGCTCGCGGCGGGCTTCTACCCGGGCGAGCGCACGCTCGCCCGGCGGCTGCCGCGGCACCGCGCGCGGCCGCGCCGCCGTTCCGGGCGAGCCGTGGCACGGATCGCGCGCAGGCCGTTCGCGGCCGGGCCGCGGGGCGGGCGGCTGGTGGGGTCGGCGATCGCGTCGCGGCCGCCGCCGCGCGAGTTGATGGACAACAACGGAAGCGACACCACCATCAACTCACGAGAAGGAAACCAAGATCATCATGAAGCGCATCGTCCTCGCCACCGCCGCTGCCGGCGTCCTGGCGATCCCGGCCACCGCAGCCGCGCACGTCACCGTCCAGCCGAAGACCGCCGCCGCGGGGTCCTACACCGTGGAGTCCGTCCGGGTCCCGAACGAGACCGACAACGCGGTCACCAACAAGATCACCGTCCAGTTCCCGGAGGGCTTCGCCGAAGTCAGCTACCAGTCGATCCCGGGTTGGACCGCCAAGGTCACCAAGGAGAAGCTCGCGACGCCGGTCAGGACCGACGACGGCGAGGTCACCGAGGGCGTCAAGACGATCACGTGGACCTCGGGCGGCAAGACGTCCGGCATCAAGCCCGGGCAGTTCCAGGACTTCCCGCTGAGCGTCCAGATCCCGGGCAAGGCGGGCGACACGCTGACCTTCAAGGCGCTGCAGTACTACAGCGACGGCTCGGTCGCGCGCTGGATCGGCGCGCCGGACGCCGACAAGCCGGCGCCGCAGGTGCAGGTGACCGCCGCGGCGGCCACGCCCGCGACGAGCGGCACCTCGGCCACCGGCGGCACCGCGACGACCGAGAACACGTCGGCCCCGGGCGGCGCGTCGTCCTCCTCCGACGACTCCTCGGACTCCTCCAAGACGCTGGCGATCATCGCTCTGATCGTCGGCGTGCTGGGCCTGGCGGCCGGTGGGGCGGGCCTCGCCGCGTCACGACGAAGCGCGTAGTCCGCACGTAGTTCTCACCAGCACGTGCCGCGGCGGACCACCGTCGCGGCACGAGGTCCTCCCTCCGTACCCTTCAGGAAGATCGCCATGTCCGAACCCACCACACCCAACAAGCGCGAACGCCGCGAAGCGGCCAGGGCCGACCGTCAGGCCAAGGAGCAGGCGGCCGCCGCCGCGGCGACCCGCAGGAAGCGGCTGCTGACCCTCGGCGGCCTGCTCGGCGCGGCCGTCGTCGTCGTGATCGTCGCGATCGTCGTCAGCAGCAGCGGCGGCAGGAGGAAGACGCCGACGGCGTCCAGCGGCGGCGACGTCGCGGGCGTGTCCGACACCAAGGCGATGTTGAACGGGATCCCGCAGAAGGGGATCACGCTCGGCAGGGCCGACGCGCCGGTCACGATCGTCGAGTTCGCCGACCCGCAGTGCCCGTACTGCAAGGAGTACACCTTGAACGAGATGCCGAAGGTCGTCCAGGACCAGGTGCGGACCGGCAAGGCGAAGATGGAGCTGCGGCTGCTGACGTTCATCGGCCCGGACTCGGTCACGGCGGCGCAGGTGATCAACGCGACCGGCAACCAGAACCTGCTCTGGAACACCGCGGACCTGATGTACCGCAACCAGGGTGAGGAGAACTCGGGCTACGTGACCGATGACTTCCTCAACGGGATCGTCAAGGGCGCGGGCGGCGACGCCGCCAAGGCCCAGAGGGACGCGACGACCCCGGCCGTCCAGCAGATGATCGGCGACGCCAGGACGGCGGCCAGCCGCTACGGCGTGACCGGCACGCCGACGATCCTCGTCGGCCCGACCGGCGGCGACCTCAAGATCGACAGGGAGTCGGCGCCGACCGCCGCCGGCATCGCGAGGCTGGTCGACGCCGCGGCCGCCAAGAGCGGGACGTGAGCGACCGCGCGCTGCGCACCACCGGGTTCGTCCTGGTGGTGCTCGGCCTCGGCATCGCCGGCTACCTGGTGTACGTGCACTACGCGGACATCAACCCGATCTGCAACATCGCGCACGGGTGCCACAAGGTACAGACCTCTGCGTACGCGAAGCTCGCGGGGATCCCGGTCGCGTTGTTGGGGCTGATCGGCTACGTGGTGATCTTGGGGGCGTTGATCTTCGACGGCGAGATCGGCCGGATGATCGCGGCCCTGACCGCGCTGGTCGGCTTCGGGTTCTCGATGTACCTGACCTACCGCGAGCTGTTCACGATCGACGCGATCTGCCAGTGGTGCGTCGGGTCGGCGATCCTGATGACCGGATTGGCAGTGGTGTGCACGTGGCGCCTCCTGCGTGAACCCGACACCATGGTGGCGTGACCCGCCGCCTGTCGATCTTCTCCGGTGTCCTCGGCGCCGCCCTGGCGATCCTGGTGATCGCCGTCGCCATCAGCACCAAGAGCGGCAACGACGCCGCGAGGCCGCGCAGGCCGGCGACGCGCGACGTGACGCGGATCCTGCGCGGGATCCCGCAGAACGGGCTGGTGCTCGGCAGGGCGGACGCGCCGGTCCTGCTGGTCGAGTTCGCCGACCTGCAGTGCCCGTACTGCCGCGAGTTCGCGGCGACGTCGTGGCCGGACATCGTCCAGAGGTACGTCCGGACCGGGAAGGTCCGGATGGAGTTGCGCCTGACCGACGTCCTCGGCAGGGACTCCGCCAAGGCCAACACCGCGGTGATGGCGGCCGAGCGCCAGGACAGGATGTGGGACGCCTCGATGCGCTTCTACGACGTCCAGGGCCAGGAGAACTCCGGCTACGTGACGCAGCCGTTCCTGCGCGGCGTGCTCAGCGGCATCCACGGCATCGACCTCGCGCAGGCGCTGAAGGACGAGCGCTCGCCGACCATCCGCGACGACCTCGCCGCGGTCCACTCGCTGATGTCCCGCTACGCCGTGACCTCGACGCCGACGATCCTGATCGGCACCGACACCAACGACCTCTCCCTGCTCTCCGCCGGCGTCCCGTCGGCCGACAAGCTGGCCCAGGCGATCAACGAGCAGCTGCTGAAGACCATCTGACATCAGGGGTGGTACGGGTGGTGCGTAGGGTGGTACCCTACGCGCTGTCATGCTGAAGAAGACCAGCATCTACCTCGACGAGCGCCTCGACCAGGGCCTCGCCCGCAAGGCCGCGGCAGAGGGCGTCACGAAGGCGGAGCTGATCCGCCAGACGCTCGACGCGTCGCTCGACAAGCCCAGGCGACCGAAGGCGAAGGGCATCGGGATGATCAAGGGTCCGGTGCCCGTCGATCTCGCCGAGAACGCGGAGAAGTACCTGGACGGCATGGGCGAGAGTTGAGCGTCGTCCTCGACACGAACTTCCTCGTCGCGCTCATCGCCGAGCGGAGCCCACGACATCGCGAAGCGGCCGAGTGGTACGCCGAGACCGACGAGGATCTCTTCACGACGCCGCTCGCGCTCAACGAGATGGACTACCTCGTCACGAAGTACGGCGGCGAGCCGGCGGCACGTGTCCTGTGGGACAACTTCGACGACGGTGCCTTTGGCTTGCGCTGGTGGGCCGAAGGGCTCCACGAGACGATCCGCATCGCGCGACGTCATCCCTTCCTCGGCCTGACCGACGCCTCGCTGGTCGCGCTGGCGGGCATCCTCCGCACGGACCGCATCGTCACCTTCGACCAGCACTTCCGATCTGTCTTTACCCCTGACGGGCAGCCTTTCGTGGTGCTCCCCGCCGATCGCTGAAAGGACCACGAAACCATGGCCTCCTCCGAACACCCCAACTCCTACGACGCGCGCGGCACGCTGAAGGTCGGCGACCGTGAGGTCGAGATCTTCAAGCTCGAGGCGCTGCAGTCGAGGTTCGACGTCGCCCGGCTGCCGTTCAGCCTGAAGATCCTGCTCGAGAACCTGCTGCGCACCGAGGGCAACGGCGCGGTCGACGCGGCCGACATCGAGGCGCTCGCCACGTGGGACGCCAAGGCGGAGCCGAGCAAGGAGATCGCGTTCACCCCGGCGCGCGTCGTCATGCAGGACTTCACGGGCGTCCCGGCCGTCGTCGACCTCGCCGCGATGCGCGACGCGATGGCCGACCTCGGCGGCGACCCGGCGAAGATCGAGCCGCTCGTCCCGGCCGAGCTGGTCATCGACCACTCGGTCCAGGTCGACGAGTTCGGCACCCGCACCGCCTTCGCGTTCAACGCCGAGCGCGAGTTCGAGCGCAACAGGGAGCGCTACGAGTTCCTGAAGTGGGGCCAGGACGCGTTCGAGACCTTCAAGGTCGTCCCGCCGGACACCGGCATCGTCCACCAGGTCAACCTCGAGTACCTGGCGCGCACGGTCTTCGTCGACGACAAGACCAACACCGCCTACCCGGACACGCTGGTCGGGACCGACTCGCACACGACGATGATCAACGGCCTGGGCGTCCTGGGCTGGGGCGTCGGCGGCATCGAGGCCGAGGCCGCGATGCTCGGCCAGCCGATGTCGATGCTGATCCCGCAGGTCATCGGCTTCAGGCTCAACGGCGAGCTGCCCGAGGGTGCGACCGCGACCGACCTGGTCCTGACGGTCACCGAGATCCTGCGCAAGAAGGGCGTCGTCGGCAAGTTCGTCGAGTTCTTCGGCCCGGGCGTGACCGCGCTGCCGCTGGCCGACCGCGCGACGATCGGCAACATGTCGCCGGAGTTCGGCTCGACCTGCGCGATCTTCCCGATCGACGCCGAGACGCTGCGCTACATGGCGTTCTCCGGCCGCCCGAAGGAGCAGGTCGACCTCGTCGAGGCCTACGCCAAGGCCCAGGGCCTGTGGCATGACGAGAACGAGACGCCGACCTACACCGACATCGTCGAGCTCGACCTCTCGACCGTCGAGCCGTCGCTCGCCGGCCCCAAGCGCCCGCAGGACCGGATCGCGCTGCACTCCGCCAAGGAGGGCTTCCGCTCCTCGCTGGCCGAGCTGATCGGCGACGACTCCGACCACGGGCACGGCCACGGCCACGACGAGGCGGTGGCCGAGTCGTTCCCGGCCTCCGACCCGCCGGCCGACTCCGCGCCGGGCAGCGAGCCCGACGAGCACGCCGACGCCGCGCCCGCGGGCGCCCCGGGCGTCGCCGCGCTGGCCGAGCGCTCCAGGAGCGCGGTCGAGGTCACGATGGACGGGCAGACGTTCAAGCTCGACCACGGCCACGTCGTGATCGCCGCGATCACCTCGTGCACCAACACGTCGAACCCGAGCGTGATGATCGCCGCGGGGCTGCTGGCCCGCAACGCCAACGCCAAGGGCCTGAACCGCGCGCCGTGGGTCAAGACGTCGCTGGCGCCGGGCTCGAAGGTCGTCACCGAGTACTACGACCGCGCGGGCCTGACCGAGGACCTCGAGGCGCTCGGCTTCAACCTCGTCGGCTACGGCTGCACGACGTGCATCGGCAACTCCGGCCCGCTGCCGGACGAGATCTCCAAGGGCGTCAACGACGGCGACCTCGCGGTCACCTCGGTGCTCTCCGGCAACCGCAACTTCGAGGGCCGGATCAACCCCGACGTCAAGATGAACTACCTGGCGTCGCCGCCGCTGGTGGTCGCCTACGCGATCGCCGGGACCATGGACATCAACCTGACCGAGGACCCGCTCGGGCAGGACGCCGACGGCAACGACGTCTACCTGAAGGACATCTGGCCCTCGACGGCTGAGGTTGCCCGTACGGTCGAGGAGGCTGTGCAGTCCGACATGTTCCGCGCCTCCTACGACGCGGTCTTCGACGGCGACGACAACTGGCGCGGGCTGGACGTCCCGACCGGCGACCGCTTCGCCTGGGACGGCGAGTCGACCTACATCGCCAAGGCGCCGTACTTCGACGGCATGGAGCCCGAGCCGTCGCCGGTCACCGACATCGAGAACGCGCGCGTGCTCGCCAAGCTCGGCGACTCGGTCACGACCGACCACATCTCGCCCGCGGGCGCGATCAAGAAGGACGCGCCGGCCGGCAGGTACCTGCAGGAGAAGGGCGTCGAGGTCAAGGACTTCAACTCCTACGGGTCGCGCCGCGGCAACCACGAGGTGATGATCCGCGGCACGTTCGCGAACATCCGCCTGCGCAACCAGCTCGCGCCCGGCACCGAGGGCGGCGTCACGCGCCACCTGCCGGACGGTGAGCAGACCTCGATCTACGAGGCCAGCGAGCAGTACATCAAGGACGGGATCCCGCTGGTCGTCCTCGGCGGCGCCGAGTACGGCTCGGGCTCGTCGCGCGACTGGGCGGCCAAGGGCACCAGCCTGCTCGGCGTCCGCGCCGTGATCGCGGTGAGCTTCGAGCGCATCCACCGCTCGAACCTCGTCGGCATGGGCGTGCTGCCGCTGCAGTTCCCGGAGGGCGAGACCGCCGAGTCGCTGGGCCTGACCGGCGAGGAGGAGTTCACGATCACCGGGCTGGCCGAGCCGATGAACAACGGCGAGCTGCCGCGCGAGGTCAGCGTGAAGGCGGGCGACGTGGAGTTCACGGCGCGCGTCCGGATCGACACGCCCAAGGAGGCGGACTACTTCCGCCACGGCGGGATCCTGCGCTACGTGCTGCGCCAGCTGGCGGCCGACGCCGCCTAGGCGTCAGGCCACCGCAGCGTCTTCGCCGCTCGATCCGGGTCGCCGTCCGGCGACCCGGATCGCGTCGAACAGCACACCGACGTCGACCGCCTTGTCGACGATCCCGTGTGCGCCCGCCGCGACCGCTGCGCGCTCGACCGCCGCGCTCGGGTCCGCCGTGTAGAGCAGCACCGCCGGCGGGCTCGGCTCGGTCCGGACCTCCATGCAGAGCTCGATGCCGTCCTCGTCGCCGAGGCGGTGGTCGAGCACGACGACGTCCGGCCTGCCGCGCCGCAGCAGCGTCCACATCTCGATGCCGTTCTCCGCACCGCCGACGCACCGGAATCCGGGCTCTGCCCGTAGGACGGCCTCGAGCCCGGCACGCAACACGGGGTGGTCGTCGACGACGAGGACGCGGATCATGGGGAGGGGAGGAAGGATGGCCGACGCGGTACGCCGTTGCCAATACGGAAGGCCCTACCCGTGCAACGCGGCAGCCACGACTTGGTCACGCCGGTCGTGCAGCCAGCGCGCGAGGTCCGGGGCGCCCAGCGGGCGCCCGACGCCGAAGCCCTGCACCAGATCGCAGCCCAGGCGACGGAGCATCAGCTCCTCCTGGTCGGTCTCGATCCCCTCGGCCACGACGCGCAGGCCCATCCGCCGCCCAAGCGCCACGACCAATCGGACGATCTCCTCGTCGAGCGGATCGGTGGCCATGCCGGAGACGAACTTGCGGTCGATCTTCAGCTCGTCGGCCGGGACGTGGCGCAGCTGGCCCAGCGACGAGTGGCCGGTCCCGAAGTCGTCGATCGAGATCTCGACGCCGAGCGCGGCGATCTGGCCCAGCACCTCGCGCGCGCGGCGGTGGTCGGCCATGACGGCGTCCTCGGTGACCTCGACGGTCAGCGCCTCCGGCGGGACGGCGTGGCGCTGGAGCGCGGCGCCGATCCGGGAGGCGAGCCGGACGTCGACGAGCGTGATCGCCGAGACGTTGACCGACACGCGCAGCAGCGGGTGGCCGCCGGCGCGCAGCTGCGCCAGGTCGGCGAGCGCGCGGTCCAGGACCCAGTCGGTCAGCTCGCTCATCAGGCCGGAGCGCTCGGCGACCGGCAGCAGCTCGGCGGGGGAGACCGGCCCGCGCGCCGGATGTTCCCAGCGGATCAGCGCCTCGACGCCGGCGACCGCGCCGGTGGCCAGCTCGATCTGGGGCTGCAGGGCCAGCCACAGCCCGTCGGGCGACGCGGGATGCGCGCGCAGCGCGGCGCGCAGGTCGGCGGCCAGCTCCAGGCGGTCGCGCGAGTGGTGGTCGCGCGCCGGGTCATACGGCGCGATGTCGAGGCCGCGGGCGCGGGCGTCGCGGCGCGCGACGTCGGCGCGGCGGGCCAGCTCGGCGACCGTCTGCGCGTCGTCGGGGAAGCGCGCGTGGCCGAAGACCGGCCGGACCGAGATCGCGATCCCGTCCATCACCAGCGGCGCGGCGGTCAGCGCGTGCTCCAGCGCGGCGGCGACGTCCTCGGGCGTGTCGTCGTCCTCGACGATCGTGGCGAGCTCGTCGCGGTCCAGGCGCGCGAGCGTCCCGGGCGCGACGCCGCGCAGGCGGTCGGCGACGTGGCGCAGGAGCTGCTGCGCGGCCTCGTGGCCGAGCGTGTCGGTCAGCTCGCTGAAGCCCTCGAGGTGGCCGATCAGCAGCGTGTGGCGCTGGCCGTCGCGCCCGCCGGCGCGCATCAGCAGCTCCAGCTCGCCGAACAGCGCGCGCTGGTTGGGCAGGCCGGTCAGCTCGTCCTCGAGCGACTCGGCCCGGACGATCACGAGGTCCCTGACCTCGGTGACGACGCGGCGCGCGCGGATCCCGGCGAGCACGAGCGTCAGCGCGCCGAGCACCGGGACGATCGCCGGCATGTCCCAGAGCACCGAGGCGACCAGGACCCCGCCGCCTGCGGCGATCCAGGTCAGCGTCGGCACGCTCTCCCACCAGCCGCCGACGCGCAGCGTCCCGGCGCGTGGGGGCCGCGCGAACGCGGCGCAGGCGAGCACGATCAGCCCGCCCTCCCAGAAGAGCGTCGAGATCCACTCGGTGTCGCCGATCCAGCCGGCCTGGCTGAGCACGAACAGCGCGTCGCCCGCGCAGGTGACCACGAACGCCATGCCGAGCACGCGGTCCTGGCCTCCGCCCGTGGCGCGGCCCGTGAACGACGACACCGCGAAGATCACCGAGAACAGCGCGGCGTCGAGCGCGAC
The DNA here is from genome assembly GCF_000424625.1 of Conexibacter woesei Iso977N. Classification (GTDB taxonomy): domain Bacteria; phylum Actinomycetota; class Thermoleophilia; order Solirubrobacterales; family Solirubrobacteraceae; genus Baekduia; species Baekduia woesei_A. Next base: position 67,430 of record NZ_AUKG01000001.1, on the reverse strand, counting down.
GTAGCCGACGTAGCCCGCGGCCTGCAGCTCGCCGATGCCGGTCCGGTGCATCGTCGCGCGCACGAAGATCGCGCTGCCGATCGCGGTCAGGTAGACCGCGATGCCGAGCGCGTCGAACGAGAACGTCCGCAGCGCGCCGCCGACGCGGTCGCGCAGCAGGCGCGCGAACGCGACCAGGTTCAAGATGTAGAACATCGCCCAGAGCGGGTCGGCGAGCGACGGCTGGGTGCTGTCCCAGACGTACGTCCAGAGGGTCAGGGCGACCGCGTCGCAGGCCGCGGCGATCCCGATCAGCGTCCACAGCCGGCGGTCGCCGCGCATCGTGCGCGCGCGCCAGAGGATGGCCGCGGCCGCAGCAAGGCAGAACAGGACGTGGCGTGCGTCCTCGACTCCCTGCAGTGAGAGGGCGGCGGTCATCTTCCCGGTAGTCGGACCGCTGGGGGCCCGCGAGCATCCCCCGGTTGGAGGACCCGCACCACCCGGACAGGCGATAACGTGCGCGCGATGCCGCTCCCCGACGTCCTGCGCTCGCTGCTCACCGCCACCGGCCCCTCGGGCTACGAGACCGCGCCGGCGAGGGCGTTCGCCGAGGCGTGCGCGCCGTTCGCCGACGTGTCGACCGACGTCATGGGCTCGGTCACCGCACGCGTGAAGGGGACCGGCGACGGCCCGACGGTCGCGATCGTCGGCCACATCGACGAGATCGGCCTGATCGTCACGCACATCGACGACAAGGGCTACCTGTACTTCATCGGCGTCGGCGGCTGGGACCCGGTGATCCTGGTCGGCCAGCGCGTCGTGCTGACGACGAGGGACGGCGAGGTCCGCGGCGTCGTCGGCAAGAAGCCGATCCACCTGCTCAAGCCGGACGAGCGCAGGGCCGCCGCCGAGATGAAGGACATGCACATCGACATCGGCGCCAAGGACGGCGACGAGGCGAAGGCGCTGGTCCGGGTCGGCGACGTCGCGGTGATCGACGCCGAGCCGCTGGAGCTGCCCAACGACCGCTTCGTCGCGCGTGCGATGGACAACCGCCTCGGCTGCTTCGTCGCCTACGAGGCCGCCCGGCTGGTCGCCGAGGCCGGCGGTGCGGCGGGCGACGTCGTGGCGGTCGCCGCGGTGCAGGAGGAGATCACGTTCGCGGGCGCGCGGACGACGGCGTACTCGCTGCGGCCGGACGTGGTCGTCGTGGTCGACGTGACGCACGCGACCGACGCGCCGGGGATCGACGAGAAGGAGAACGGCTCGCACCCGTTCGGCTCGGGCCCCGTGATCGAGCGCGGCTCGACGATGCACCCGCGCGTCTTCGACGAGCTGGTCGCGGCGGCCGAGGCCGAGAGGATCGACCACACGCTGAGCGCCTCGGCGCGGTTCACAGGCACCGACGCGGACGCGATCCACGTCGCGCGCCAGGGGATCCCGACGGGCCTGATCAGCCTGCCGCTGCGCTACATGCACTCGCCGGTCGAGCTGGTCCAGTTGAGCGACGTGCTGGCGGGCGCGCAGCTGATCGCGGCGTTCGCGCAGCGGCTGACCGCTGAGACGTCCTTCGAGCGCTAGCGCCGGCGCGGCGCCGGCGGTCTACGCGGCGGCCGCGAGGCGGTCGGTCGCCGCGAGCGCGCGCAGGCCGCGGGACACGCGGGCGCGGACGACGTCCTGGGAGACGCCGAGCTCCTGCGCGAGGTCCTCGTAGTCGCGCTCCAGGACGACGCGCTGGGTGACCGCGTAGGCCTGCTGCGGGTGGATGCCGGCGATCGCGTCGCGGATCCGGTCGCGCAGGTCCGGGAGGCCGGCGAGCTCCTCGATCCGCTCGAGCTCGCCCTGGGAGATCGACGGCGGGTCGATGCCGACCTGCTCCAGCGCGCGCCGTTCGGCGACGCCGCGGCGCCAGTAGTGCGAGAGCTGCGAGCGGGCGATCGCGAACAGCCAGCCTTCCGCCTCGGCCTCCGTCGCGCCCCTGAACTGCCCGCGGCGCTGCAGCGCGACCGCGAACGTCTCCGCCGTGAGGTCGAGCGCGACCTCCGCGTTGAGCGTGCGCCGCGTGAAGAACACGACGAGCCGCTGCGCGTTGGCGAGGTAGAAGTCCCGGAACGTCTCCACGTCCCGCACCGTCGTCAGCATCCCCGTTCTCATCCGTAAGCCCAGCCTCACAACGTCGACAAATGCTTTTTGAAAAAGCAGACTTGAGCATAAACACATTGCGAGGGCACGTGGTGAAGAAGTCGGTGATCTAATCCCCTGGGTGCCGACGCTGCTGCTCTTCGACATCGATGGGACGCTGATGCTCAAGGCGTCGCGGGCTCACGCCGAGGCGCTGCACGCTGCGCTGCGACGGGTGCATCATCTCAGGGAGATCCCAGAAGGCAAGATCGAGGCCGCCGGCCGGACCGACGACGCGATCGCGCGGCAGATCCTGACGCTTGCCGGCGTGAGCGCGGAGCGCATCGACGAGCGTGCCGCCGACGTGCGCGTGCAGGCGTGCGCGGAGTACAAGCGCCTGTGCCCCGCGGACCTGTCGGACCACGTGGCGCCCGGAGCGCTGGAGCTGCTGGAGAAGCTGTCAGCACGCGACGACGTGACGCTCTCGCTCGTCACCGGCAACCTCGAATGCGTCGCCCGCCGGAAGCTCGCCGCCGGCGGCCTCGGCCACTTCTTCGCCCCCGGCCAAGGCGCCTTCGGCAGCGACTCCGAAGACCGCGCCGACCTCCCCGCCCTCGCCCGTTCCCGCGCGGGCAACATCGCCCCGGAGAGGACAGTCGTCATCGGCGACACACCCCGCGACATCGCCTGCGCCCGCGCGGACGGCACCCACTGCATCGCCATCTCCACCGGCCCGTTCCGAGCCACCGACCTCTACGGCGCCGACATCGTCATCGACATGCTCCGCGAAGTCCCCACAGCCCTGACCCGCATCCCAGGCCTGGCGTCCTAGCTCAGTACCGTGCGACGGCGCTCACTCGAGCATCGAGGTCTGGTTCGGGTTCGGGGCGTCCTCGTCTGGTTCCACGACGGAGGAGATCCTCTCGCGACGCTGGTGTCGAGTTGCTCGATACGCCTCGACCCAGACGCGAGAGCTGCGCCAAGTGCCGTCGGCCCCCTTCGTCGCTTCGAGCCGGCCTCGCGCCGCGGCGACGCGAAGCGCGTCGGCCGACAGGAGGTCGTCGGCCAGTGCCGGAAGGGGCACGAGGCGCGCAGGGCCCGCAATGGCCGGGACGACGAACTTGTACAGGTTGTCGAGCACCGCGCGCGCCAGCAGCTCGCCGAGCGAGCCGTGGTCTCCGCGATCGGCACGTCGCAGAGCTTTGAGGTATTGAGCGCGCTCGCGCTTGTAGATGATCGCGGGCGGATAGCCGAGGCGGACGAGGACCAGGTTCAACGCCAGTCGGCCCGTGCGACCGTTGCCGTCGAGGAACGGATGGATCTGCTCGAATCGAGCGTGGATCTGAGCCAGCGCTTCGGGAAAGCTCAGCGGATCTGCGCCGGGCAGTCCTCTGACGTCTTCGATCCAGTCTGAAACCAGGCGTGGGACGTCGACGAACGAGGGCGGTCGCATCCCCTCGGGAAAAGGCTCGATGTCGTGTTCACGGAACGAGCCCGGGCGTTCACGATCCGTGGCCTGCGGGTGCGGGGCGACGTCCCAGACGAGGTCCATGACCAAGCGGTGTACGTGGCGCAGGTCGGTGATCGTCAGAGGCTCGCTCTTCGACCAGGCTCCGGGGTCCAGGCCGTGGCCGTACACCCAGTCGGCGGCGTTGCCGTACCCCTGGACCTCCATGTACTCGCGGAGCTCCTTGTCGCCTACGGCACGGCCTTCGTTGAGGAGCTGCGCGACCTGCTTGAGCACCAGCGTGTTGCCTTCGATGGCCGTCGAATGGTGTGCTTCCTCGAGCCAGATCCCTCGCCAGATGTCCTTGGCTTCCAGTGGCGACGGCAATCCGCCGAGTCGGTCGCGTAGCTCGCCGATCTGAACGTGCAGACGCTCGTAGACGACATCGCGGGGCGGGCGACCGCGCGTTCCGCCAGCTGCATAGTTGTTCGCAGAAGACGATGTCATTTGAACCGAACATATCGAGTTGTTCGGATGGGCGCCAGCGAAATGAACCGAACAACTTCGGCTCGCCGTGCCCGCCAGGGCACGGCGGTGGGTTGTTGTAGGTCTAGTGCAGCGTCCAGAAGGCGGAGGTGCCGACGTTGTCGGGGGTGGCGACTTCGAGGAGCTGGGTGTGGGCTTCTTCGTCGGTGATCTCGCAGATCTCGGCGATCTCGCGGGTCGCCAGCGGCTCGCCGGACCATTCGAGGACGGTGGCGACGTCGGTGGGCTTGTCGCGGCGTTCGATCTCGGGGGCGAGGTTGGCGGTCAGGACGTCGTAGACGCGGAAGGGCTGGAAGCCGGGGGCCGACAGCTGGAGGCCGTCGCTCGCGCGGACCAGCTCGTAGGACGGGCACGTGTAGCGCCGGCCGCCGGGCCAGTCGGCCAGGCGGGCATCCATCACGCGCGCCGCGGCGGTGGGCTCGCGGGCCGCGGCCATGTCGGCGTCGAGCGCGTCCTGGGTGGCGGGGTCGGCCATCCAGGCGGCGAGGTCGGCGGGGTCCACGCGTGCGTCGCTCGCGGCGCCCGCAAGCGTCTCGTCGGCGTCGAGCGGCTCGCCCCTGAAGTTCCGGAGCCGCAGCGCGCGCAGCACGGCGCGCTCGCGGTCGGGTGCGTTCAGGCGCGTCGCGACGACGGCACGGCAGGCCGGGATCGACGCGGACATCCGCTCCCGGATCGACGTGTCGATCGGCATCCCGTGCAGGTCGGCGATCCTCGCCAGCGCCTGGCTGAGCACCTCGGGCGTGAACCCGGCGCGGACCGCGTCCTCGGGGTCCTCCGACAGCCCGACCATCCGCGTGCTCCACGCGATCGCGTCGCCGTACAGCCACTCCAGCTTGTAGCGGAACGGCTCCGCCGAGAACGCCCACGGGCAGGCGGGATCGGTGTACTCGGTGATGTGGATGGTCGCGGGCATGCATCGAGGCTAGCCGCGCCGGGCACGCTTTCCGCATGGCCAACAACAGCAAGCAGGAAGACCTCATCGCGCGCCTGCACGCGGACGGCATCCGCAAGCGCGTCGCGACCGTCATCGCCGGCGGCCGCGGCGGCGCGAAGAAGGGCGAGCAGCAGGCCCGCGCGCTCCTGGACCAGCTGGAGGACGCGACCGCCGCGATCCGCACCGAGGTCCTCAGGGGCCCGGACAAGCGCAGGGCCGCCGGCAGGAAGGCGGCGGCCACGCGCAGGAAGAACGCGGCCCAGCTCAAGGCCAAGCGCAGCGCGGCCGCCAAGAAGGCGGCCGCGACGCGCAAGAAGAAGGCCGCCAGGAAGTAGGCCCTGCGGCCGGCGGCGCGCTGAGGCGCCGCCGCCGCGCCCTACAGCTACGTCCGCGTCAGCTTCTTGTACGAGATGCGGTGCGGGCGGTCGGCTTCGTCGCCGAGCGTCTCGTGGCGCCACTGCTCGTAGGCCTCGAAGTTGCCCTCGAACCACGTGACCCTGGAGTCGCCCTCGAACGCGAGCACGTGCGTGGCGACGCGGTCCAGGAACCAGCGATCGTGGGAGATGACCACCGCGCAGCCCGCGTAGTTCAGCAGCGCCTCTTCCAACGCGCGCAGCGTGTCGGTGTCGAGGTCGTTGGTCGGCTCGTCCAGCAGCAGCAGGTTGCCGCCGGTGCGCAGCAGCTTCGCGAGGTGCACGCGGTTGCGCTCACCGCCGGAGAGCATCTTGATCCTCTTCTGCTGCTCGGCCTTCTTGAAGTTGAAGCCCGACGTGTAGGCGCGCGAGTTCATGACGCGCGTGCCGACCATGATCTGCTCCATGCCGCCGGAGATCTCCTCCCAGACGGTCTTCTCGTCGTCGAGCGCGTCGCGCGACTGGTCGACGTAGGAGATCTGGACGGTCTCGCCGAGCCGCAGCTTGCCGGCGTCCGGCTGCTCGCGCCCGGCGATCATCTTGAACAGCGTGGTCTTGCCCGCGCCGTTGGGCCCGATGACGCCGACGATCCCGCCCGGCGGCAGGTCGAAGTTGAGGTCCTCGATCAGCAGCTTGTCCTCGAAGCCCTTGCGCAGGCCCTCGGCCTGCACGACCACGTTGCCCAGGTGCGTCGCGACCGGGATGTGGATCTGGACGTCGTCGAGCTTGATGTTCCTCTCCTCGGCGACCAACGCCTCGTAGTTGGAGATGCGCGCCTTCTGCTTGGTCTGGCGGCCCTTGGGGTTCTTGCGGACCCACTCCAGCTCGGCCTTGATCACGCGCTCCTTGGCGAGATCGCGCCGCTCCTGCATCTCCAGGCGCTTCTCCTTCTGCTCCAGCCACGAGGAGTAGTTGCCCTCGTACGGGATGCCGCGGCCGCGGTCGAGCTCCAGGATCCAGCCGGCGACGTTGTCCAGGAAGTAGCGATCGTGGGTCACGGCCACGACGGCGCCCTTGTAGTCGGCCAGGTAGCGCTCCAGCCACGAGACGGACTCGGCGTCCAGGTGGTTGGTGGGCTCGTCGAGGAGCAGCAGGTCCGGCGCGCTCAGCAGCAGCCGGGCGAGCGCGATGCGGCGGCGCTCGCCGCCGGACAGGAGCGTGACGTCGGCGTCGCCGGGCGGGCAGCGCAGCGCGTCCATCGCGTAGTCGATGTTCGTGTCGAGGTTCCAGCCGTCGGCCGCGTCGATCTTGGCCTGCAGCTCGGCGAACTCGTCGGCGGTCTCGTCGGAGTAGTTGGCCGCCAGCTCGTTGAAGCGGTCCATCATCGCCTTGATCTCGGCGACGCCGTCGATGACGTTCTCGCGCGCGGTCTTGCTCGCGTCCAGCTGCGGCTCCTGCTCGAGCAGGCCGACGGTCGCGCCGGGGGCGAGCACCGCCTCGCCGGAGCGGAAGTCGGTGTCGATGCCGGCCATGATCTTGAGCAGCGTCGACTTGCCCGCGCCGTTGTAGCCGAGGACGCCGATCTTGGCGCCGGAGTAGAAGGCGAGCGTGACCTCGTTGAGGATCGGCTTCTCCGGCCCGTAGGCCTTCGTGAGCCGCTGCATCTGGAAGACGTACTGAGGAGCCATTGACCCCTCAGGATAGGAGCTTCTACGCGCGGTGCGGGTCTCGCACGCGGGGCGTGACGAGCATCGCCGCGGCGAACGCGCCGGCGATCCACAGGACGAGCGCGTAGATGAAGGAGCCGTTGCGCAGGAACTGGACCAGGCCGAGGTCGATGGCGAGGAACAGGAGCGCGCCGTAGAAGGCCCGGAGGATGGCGACGGTGGCGCGGCCCTCGCCGGGGATCCCGACGACGGAGACCAGCCCGCCGAGCGCGGTCGCGGAGGCGCCGGCCACCGCCAGCACGACGATCGGGCCGTCCTGCAGGAGCAGCACCGACCCGACGAGGCCGATGAAGAAGCCGCCCATGACGGCGAGGGCGAGCGGGATGATCGCGCGGTCGGGCATCGCTTCTGTGTACCCGCGCGTTCCTTTGACGCGAACGCGGCTAGGTCCGCACGAAGACGGGCTCGGGGACGAGCGCGATGTTGTAGGTGTCGCTGACGCCGCGCTGGATCTCCTGCGCCAGCGTCGTGAGCTGCGCCGTCGTCCCGCCGCCGCGGTTGGTGAGGGCCAGGACGTGCTTGGTGGAGATCGCGACGTTGCTGTCCGGGAGCGCGAAGCCCTTCGCGAACCCGGCATGGTCGATCAGCCACGCGGCGCTCGTCTTGACGCGCCCATCGGGCTGGGGGAACGCGGGCGCGCCGTCGGGGATCGCGTCGGCGTCGAGGATCGGGTTGGTGAAGAACGAGCCGGCCGACCAGGTGTCGTGGTCGTCGGGGTCCAGCACCATGCCCTTGCCGCGGCGCAGGGCGAGGACCGCCTCGCGCACTTCGGCCAGCGTGGCGTTCTCACCGACCGCGCGGGCCAGCTCGCCGTACCGGATCGCCCCAGGCGGTCCCGCCGCGAGCCGGAACGACACGCGCAACACGACGAACGCGCCCGGCGTCTGCTTGAACATCGAGTCGCGGTACGCGAAGCCGCACTGCTCAGGCGTGAGGTCGACCACCTTGCCGCCGCGGCGGTCGTAGGCGCGCACCGAGACGATGGTGTCGCTCACCTCCTGCCCGTACGCGCCGACGTTCTGGATCGGCGTCGCGCCCGTCGAGCCGGGGATCCCGGAGAGGCACTCGATCCCGGCGAGCCCCTGCGCGATCGTGTGGCGGACGACGTCGTCCCACACCTCGCCGGCCGCGACGTGCAGCGTGTCGCCCTCGCGCTCGATGCCGCGCGTCGCGACCTTCACCACCGTCCCGTCGTAGCCCGCGTCGCCGACGACGAGGTTCGACCCGCCGCCGAGGATCAGCGCGTCCGGGTCGCCGGCGACCGCGGCGATCACCGCGGCGTCGGTCTCCGCCGCGACGAAGCGCGCGGCGGGGCCGCCGAGGCGCAAGGTGGTGTGGTCGCTCAACAACAAGACGACTGGGAGCCTATTGAGAGGGTCGATACCCTCGAAGGTCGTGCCTCAGGTCCTGGATATCGAGCAAGCGCTGCTCCTCCTGGAGCTCGAGCCGCCGTTCGAGAAGCGCGACGTGCAGCTCGCGCGCCGCAGGCAGGCGAAGATCTGGCACCCGGACCTCGCGCCGCCGGGCAAGCAGATCGAGCACGAGCGCCACCTGAAGGCCATCAACGAGGCGGCGGACCAGCTCGAGTCGCTGGCCGAGGGCTCGCGCGGCGGGCGCGTCTCCCGCAACGCGGTCAAGGTCAGCGCCGCGGCCGCGCGCGCCGCCCGCGCCGAGGCCGGGCGCAGGGCCTACGAGGAGGAGCAGGCGCGCCGCGCGCACGAGGCCGACACGCGCGTGAACGACCCGTTCGGCGCGCGCCTGCCCGACCACTCGGTGGTCCATCGCTACGCGCGCTGCCTGTCGTACCCGGAGTGGGGCGTCGGCGAGGTCGCGGGCATCTACTTCACCGGCAGCGAGGACGACATCCAGCAGTGGGCGCGCGTGCGCTTCCAGCCCGGGATCCGGACCGTGCCCGCCGGGTCGCTGCAGTTCGTCGACTTCTCCAGGCCCGACCCAGGCCACGAGCGCGTGCAGCGCTTCATGACGGCCGCGCAGCACGCGATGCACGAGGGCGACTTCAGGCTCGCGGCGCAGCGGCTGATCTACGCGCGGGACGCCGAGCCGTCGAACATCGCGGTGCTGCGGCTGCTGACGCTGGCCTACTGGCAGGCGGGGTCGCTGAACGCCGCGGGTCGCTCGGTCCGGGACTGGATCCGCGCCGACCCGACGCGGCCCGCCGCGCAGCGCTACGCCGCGCGGATCTACGAGGACATGCGGGCGTTCGACATCGCCGCGCAGGCCGCGCTGCGTGCGGCCGAGCTGGGGCCGGAGGACGCGTCGTCGTGGGAGCGCGTCGGGCGGTTGCGGCTGCGCCTGATGGACCGCGCGGGCGCGCTCGACGCGCTGGAGCGCGCGCGGCGGCTGGGCCCGTCGGTCGACGGCCTGCTCGACCTGGCGCTGGCGCACCACCTCGGCGGCGACCTCGGCGGCGAGGTCACCGCCACCGAGCAGGCGACGCTGCTGGACAACGAGCGGCCCGACGCCTGGTCCCGCTACGCGCACGCCCTCGCCCGCACCGACCGAGTGTCCGACGCGATCGCCGCCGCCGAGCGCGCGCACCACCTCGCCCCGCACGACGAGGAGGTCGCCGACCTCCTCGAGCGCCTCCGCGCCGCCCAGCCGCGCGTGCTGCCGGCCGCCTGACGTACGCCCGGCGCCGATGAGTTCGGCGGGCGCGCGTCGTCCTTGGGGCATGCAACCGATCAGGACGGACAACCTCGCGAAGTTGTATGACATGCCCGACATGGGGTGGGAGCGGGCGCAGGAAGCGCTGGGTGAAGGCTCGGTCGGGCGGGAGCCGGCGGCGTTCCTCGGGACGGTCGGCCAGGATGGGCGGCCGCATGTCGCGGGGATCGGGATCGTCGTCCACGGCGGTGCGCTGTTCTTCTGCATGGGCCTGCGCACCGGCAAGGCGAGGAACCTGATGCACAACCCGGCGTGCACGGTCGCGCTGCGGCTGGAGGGCCTGGACCTGTCGCTGGAGGGCGAGGCGCGGCGGGTCGAGGATCCGGAGCTGTTGGAGACCGTGGCCGCGTTGTACGCCGAGGGCGGCTGGCCGGCGAGGGCGGACGTCGAGGCGATGGCGCTGGCCGCGCCGTACTCCGCGCAGAGCGCGGGTCCGGGGCCGTGGCCGCTGTGGCGGTTCACCATCAACAAGGCCGTGGGCGTCGCGACGGCCGAGCCGCACTCGGCGTCGCGCTGGACCTTCGCGGGCTGAGGCGCGCGCCCCGGGGTAGGCTGCGGGGCGATGACCGTCGTCGCGTGGATCCCGAGCTCGACCCGGCGCGACGAGCTGGGGGTGGCCAGCGGCTCGGAGGGCCGGGCGCGGGTCGAGCGGGTGATCGAGCAGTCGGGCAAGGACATCGTGTTGGTCGACGGGCCGCGCGCCGACGTGACGTTCGCGGTCCCGCAGTGGGGCACGCCGTTCGTGCCGGCCGAGATGCCGAGGCTCGAGGTCGTGCAGGTGCGGTCGGCCGGCGTGGACTGGATCGTCGACCGGATCCCGGAGGGCGTCACGCTGTGCGGCGCCCGCGGGACGCGCGACCGCGCGATGGCCGAGTGGGTCGTCGCCGCGCTGCTCGCCGACCTCAAGGGGGTCCGGCCGTTCGCCGAGGCCCAGGCCGCCCACCGCTGGAAGCGCCTCGACATCGGCGACCTGAGCACCATGAAGGTGTTGATCCTCGGCCACGGCGCGTCGGGCGAGGAGACCGCGCGGCTGCTCGCGCCGTTCGGCACCGAGGTCCGCGGCGTCGCGCGCCGGGCCCGCGAGGACGACCCCGACTCCTACACCTTGGGCCAGCTCCCGGACCTCCTGCCGTGGGCCGACGCGCTCGTCAACCTGCTGCCGCACACCGACGCCACGCACGGCCTCGTCGACGCCCAAGTCCTCCAACAACTCCGGGACGGCGCGTTGTACATCAACGTGGGACGCGGCCCGACGACCGACACCGGCGCCCTGCTCGCCGAGCTGCAGTCCGGCCGCCTGCGCGCCGTGCTCGACGTCGTCGACCCGGAGCCGCTCCCGGAGGACCACCCGCTCTGGGACGCGCCCGGCGTCCTGATCAGCCCCCACGTCGCGGGCGACACCGCGTCCTCCGACCACGCCGCCTGGGACCTCGTCGCCGCGCAGCTGCTGCGCTTCGCCGACGGCGAGCCGCTGCACAACGTCGTCAGCGAGGGCTACTAGATGCCCACCGGCGGCGACGAGCTGGTCGCGGCGCTCGAGCGCGCGGGCGTCGAGGTCGTCTTCGGCCTCCCCGGCGTCCACAACCTCCCGGCCTGGGCGGCACTGCGGACCTCCTCGATCCGCCTCGTCGGCGTCCGCCACGAGCAGGCCGCCGTCTACGCGGCCGACGGCTACGCGCGCGCCACGGGCAGGGTCGGCGTCGCGCTCGTCACGACCGGCCCGGGCGCCGCCAACACGCTCGGCGCGACCGGCGAGGCGTGGGCCTCGCGCTCGCCCGTCGTGGTCATCGCCACCGACATCCCGACGTCGCTCAAGCGCCCCGGCATCGTCGGCGGCGCGCTGCACGAGGCGGCCGATCAGCCCGCGCTGTTCGCCACGCTCACCAAGCGCACGTTCCGCCTCAACTCGCCCGGCTCGGTCGAGCGCGCGGTCTACGAGGCGCGCGAGGCCCCGCGGCGCCCCGTGTGCGTCGAGATCCCGACCGACAAGCTCAGCCTTTCCGGCCCGAGCTGGGACGTCGGCGAGTTCGCGCCCGAGGTCGTCCCCGAGCAACCCGACGGGGTCGACGATGCCCTGCAGCTGCTCGCCGAGAGCTGGAGGCCGCTGATCGTCGCGGGCGGCGGCGCGCTCGACGCCGGCCCCGAGGTCGCCGACCTCGCCCGTCGCCTCGGCGCGCCCGTCCTCACCACCTACAGCTCCCGCGGCCTGCTCGGCCGCGAGGACCCGCGCGCGGTCGGCCTGCCGCCGCACCTCCCCGCGATCGGCGAGCTGTGGGAGGCGTGCGACGTCCTGATCGCCATCGGCACCGACCTCGACGGCATGAACACCATGAACTGGCGCCTGCCGCGCCCGCCGAAGGTGCTCGCGATCAACGTCGATCCCGCCGACGCCACCAAGAACTACCCGGCCGACGCCGTAGTTGTAGGAGATGCCGCCGCGGCGGCCCACGCGCTGAGCACCGCGCTCCCGCCCGCCGACGCGCCGGTCTGGGCCGACCTCACGACCGCCCGCCGCCGCGCCCGCGGCGCCCTGCGCGGCGACCACCCGCACGAGCTGACGTTCGTGGAGACCTTCGCGCGCGTCGTGCCCGACGACGTCACGGTCGTCGCCGACATGTGCATCCCCGGCTACTGGCTCGCCGCCGCGTACGCCCCCGCCGGGCCGCGCCGCTTCCAGTACCCGATGGGGTGGGGCACGCTCGGCTACGCGTTCCCCGCCGCGCTCGGCGCCGCGATCGCCGGCCCGACCCTCAGCGTCTCCGGCGACGGCGGCTTCCTGTTCGCCTGCGGGGAGCTGGCGACCGCCAAGCAGGAGCGCCTCCCGCTGACCGCGCTCGTCGTCGACGACGGCGGCTACGGGATGCTGCGCTTCGACCAGCAGCACGCGGGCGCCGAGCCCTACGGCGTCGACCTCGAGACCCCGGACTTCGTCAAGCTCGCCGAGTCCTTCGGCCTCCGCGCGACCGCCGTCGACGGCCTCTCCGACGCCTTCGGCAAGGAGCTCGCCGCCCACCTCGCCGACCCCGAGCCGACGCTGCTCGTCGCCCGCGCCCAGCTCAAGCCCCCACCGACGACCTCACCGCTCTGGCACCGCCAGGGCCCGCCGTCCTGGGCGGACCCGCTCCAAGGGCTGGGCTGACCTGTTTGGTGAGCGCCCCTAACGGGCACTCGCGCGCTCATGGGACGGCACGGATGGCTGGGCGCGCTGGCGGCAACCGCGGCGATGGCGATGGCGGGCGGCGCGAGCGCCGACGAGATGACGACCACCCGGGGACCCGCGACGCGCAGCGGCGCAATCCACGACGCGTCGATCGTCCCGCCGCTGCGCGTGGCCTGGGACGTGACGCTCCAGCCCGACCCGTGGAGTGCGGTCTACCCGCCGCTGATCGCGGGCGGCTTGGTCTACGTCGAACTCGGCAGCGACCTGATCGCCCTGGACGCCGCGACCGGCGCCGAGCGCTGGCGGCGCTCGGTCAGGTTCACCGCCCCGCTGACCTACGACCGCGGGCGCCTGTTCGCGGTCACCGACTACGACCAGGACGTCCTCACCGCCTACGACGCCGCGACCGGCCTGCAGCTGTGGTCGGACACCTACCCGGACGGCGTCGTCCAGTACTCCGCGCCGACCGCGGGCGACGGCCGCGTCTACGCGGTCGCGCCCAACGCGGTGCGCGCGTTCGACGGCGCGACCGGCAGGGTGCTGTGGGAGACGCCGACGGCCGGGCCCCAGGCGATCCTGGGGACGCCGTCGACCGACGGCGCGCGCGTGTACGTCCCCGCCGCCGACGGCCAGATCGCGGAGTACGACGCGGCGACCGGCGCGCAGCTGACCACGCCGCCCGCTCCGACCGCCAACTCCCGCGGCGCCGGCGGCTCGACGGCGGTCGCCGGCGACCGCGTCTACATGAACGACTACAACAACTCGAACTGGGTGCTCGACCGCGCGTCCGGTACCCGGCTCGGCCTCGCGGGCGGGTCCAGCGAGCCCGCGGTCGGCTCGGGGGTGCTCGTCGACCGGTTCAACGAGCTCAAGCTCCACGCGGAGTCGGCGACCACCGGGCTGAGCGGCTGGGACGTGACGCGCGGCGGCGCGGACGGCAGCGGCCCGTGGTTCACGAACCCGCTGATCGCGCAGCGGACGGCCTACACGGCCACCGACGACGGGCGGCTGGTCGGCCTCGCCCTCGCCGACGGCCATCTCGCGTTCTGCGCGCGGCTGGAGCAGGGCACGTCGTGGGGCGGCAGCCGCGTGCCGTCGGTCGCCGCGGGCGACGGCATCGTCCTCTGGGTCTCGAACTCGCGCCTGGTCGCGTTCCGGCATGTCGACGGTGCCGGCGAGGACTGCCTCGACGGCCTGCCCGATGCGCGCTGGTCCAACGGCGCGACGCTGCCGGTGATCGACGACGGGCCGGTCGCGCCCCCGGCGGTCGTGGTGCCGCCCGCCGACGCCGCCCCCGCGGCGCCGCCGCCGGCCGCCGACGCCGCCCCCGCGGCGCCGCCGCCGGCCGCCGTCACGCCGCCCGTCAGGCTCGCCGCGCAGTCCGGTCCTGTCGCGAGGACCGCGACCGCCGCCGCGAAGGTCACGCCGCCCTGCACCGCGACCCGCGCCGGGCGCCTGACGTGCACGCTCGGCCTCGCCGCCAGGACGAGCGTGACGGGCGTGCTGCGCAAGGGCACCAAGGTCGTCGGCCGCGCGACGGCGCGGGCCGACCGGCGCGGCCGCGTCGCGCTCGCGGTCAGGCCGCGCGCGAAGCGGCTCGCGACCGGGACCTACACCTTGACCATCACCTACAAGAAGTCGCCGCACGCCAGGACGGCGACCCAGCGGCGGATCAGCCTCGTCGTACGCTGATCTCCTCCGGCGCGATCCGCGCGATCAGCGTGCGGGCTGCCGCGATCACCAGCGCGCGGTCGTAGACGGTGGCGAACGAGAAGCGGCGGTCGCGGTCCGGGATGTCGGTGTCGCCGAGGTCGCGGGCGACCAGCGCGCCCGCGAAGTGCGGGCCGAGGACGATCACCGACCACTCGCCGGCCAGCGCGTCGCCGGGCGCCAGCTCCGCGCCGCGGACGCCGTGGACCGGCGAGGCCGGCAGCCCGATCCCGAACGCCGCGACCAGCGACGCGCGCCGCGCCAGCCCCTCGTAGCGGCGCCGCGTCGCGGGCGTGAAGCGCTGCGCGTCCTGGAACGCCGACAGCAGGACGGCGCCCTCGCCGATCCGCAGCGCGCGCTCCTCCAGATGGCGCGAGATCGGCAACAACAAGGCCTTGGTCGCGTCCGCGAACGCGCTCTCGCCGCGCGCCTCCACGACGACGCTGTACGGCGAGCCGCTCGCGTCGTCCACCGACGCGCTCGCCGCCGCGCCCGCGGTCCGGGACGGCCGGACGCGCGTGACCGGCAGCGGCGGGACCAGCGGCCCCGGGCGCCCGAACAGCCACCCCTGCCCGAGCGTCGCGCCGAGCGACCGCGCGATGAGGCGGTGCTCCTCGGTCTCGATGCCCTCGGCCAGGACGTGCGCGCCGGTGCGCTCGCGCTCGGCCGCGACCGCGCTGACGATCGCCGCCTGCTCGGCCGACGGCCGGTCCTGCACCAGCGACAGGTCGAGCTTGATGACGTCCGGATCGATCAACGACAACAACGCCAGCGACCGGACGTCGGCGCCGACGTCGTCCAGCGCCACGACGTGTCCCGCCGCGCGCTGGTCGGCGATCACCCGGACCAGCTCCGCCGGCCGCCCGGTGATCGCCCGCTCGGTGATCTCGATCACCAGCGACAGCTCGCGCTCGGCGCGCGCCCACGCCTCGGCGGCCGCGCCCGGCGGCGGCGCCGCGTCGATCACCGCGGGCTCCGAGTTGATGAACAACGAGGTGCCCGGGCCGAGCCCGGCCTCCAGCGCGCCGTTCAGCGCCGCCGTCCGGCACGCCCACTCCAGCTCCACGACGCGGCCCGCCGCGCCCGCGGCGGCGAACAGCCGGTCGGGCCGGTGCAGCGACGAGCCCTCCGGCCCGCGCGCGAGCGCCTCGTAGCCGACGACCTCGCCGCCGGTCAGCTCCACGATCGGCTGGTAGACCGCGCCGACCAGCCCGCCGACCAGGATCCGGTCCAGCTCGGCCAGCACGCCCGGCGCGGCCGGGTCGAACGCGTCGTCGGCCGACAGGACGGCGTCGCCGGAGACCGCGCGGTGCACGCGCACCGTGTCCTTCCCGGACCCCTTGGCCGCCAGCAGCGCGGTCTCGGCGTCGCGCGCCAGGTCGGCCTGCGACGTCGTCGTGCCCTGGCGGTAGAGCCCGATGCCGATCGACAACCGGACCTCCAGCCGCAGGTCACCGACCTCGTGCGGCGTGTCGCGCGCGGCCGCCAGGATCCGCGCGGCCAGCTCGCGCGCCACGCGGTCGCCCTCGCCGGCGGGCAGGTCCTTCAACAACAGCGCGAACTCGTTGCCGCCGGTCCGGGCCAGCAGGTCCTGGGGCCGGATCACCGAGCGCAGCCGGTCGGCCGCGACGCGCAGCAGCAGGTCGCCCGCCTCGTTGCCGTACTTGCGGTTGACCGCGCCGAAGTCGTCGAGGTCGATCCCCAGCAGCGCGATCTCGTGCTCGTGCACACGCGCGCGGTGCATCGCCGAGCGCAGCTCGTCGTGCAGCGCGGCGCGGTTGGCCAGCCCGGTCAGCGTGTCGAAGTACGCCAGCTCGTGCAGGCGCGCCGACGCGCGCATCCGGTCGGTCACGTCGCGCTGGGTCCCGAGCCAGCGCAGGACCCTCCCGGACCCCGCGTCGTGCTGGGGCGCGATCGCCACCTCGTTCCAGAACGGCGTGCCGTCGGCGCGGTAGTTCAGCAGCGTCACGTAGGCGTCGCGGCCCGCGGCCACCGCCTCGGTCAGCAGCGAGATCGAGCGCGGGTCGGTGTCCGGCCCTTGCAGGAACCTCGGGTCGCGCCCGAGGACCTCGCCCGCGCTGTAGCCGGTGAGCAGCTCGAAGCCCGGGCTGACCCACGTGATCGCGAGCCCGTCGGCGCGCGCGTCGACGGCGATGATCGCCGCGAGACCCTCCAGCTCTGCCATCGCCACGGGACGCTACAGGGGCGCGATCGTTCGGGAGAGCGACGTCCGACCGTTAAAGCGTGCACCGGTGGCCGCCGATAGGTTGGGCCAGAGGGCCGTTTCCGGCTGCCCGTTCCCCGAATCCGGACGATCACGACTCCACCTCATGCGCCTGTTCAAGCTGCTCCTGACCCTCGCGGTCGCCACCGTCGCGCTGATTCCGGCCGCCGGGACCGCCCAGGCCGCCGAGCCGGGCGTCAACGTCGCCTCGGTCAGCCACGACGCCATCGCCGAGGGCCTGGCGACCGGCGCCAAGACGATCCGGATCTTCGCCTCGTGGGCCGACCTGGCGCCCCACAGCGCCGCGGACTACCCCGCGGGCGGCCAGTCCGCCAACTACGACGCCGCGATCAGGCAGATCAACGCGGCCGGCGCGCAGCCGATCTTCGTCGTGCTCAACACGCCGTCGTGGGCGAGCGGCTCCAACGACCCGCTGGTCCCGCCGACCGACCCCCAGACGTACGCCGACTTCATGAAGGCCTTCGTCGCGCACAACAAGAACGTCGGCACGGTCGCGGGCTACGAGATCTGGAACGAGCCGGACGAGACCGCGTTCTGGCACCCGACGCCGGACGTCGGGCGCTACACGGCGCTGCTGAAGGCCGCCTACGCCGCGGTCAAGTCGGCCGACCCGAGCGCGACGGTCGTCACCGGCCCGACCACGGGCAACAACTACTCCTGGATCCAGCAGCTCTACGCCAACGGCGCGGGCGGCAACTTCGACGTCGTCTCGGTCCACACCGACACCGCGTGCCTGGACCGCGGGCCCGACGCGTTCTACCGCGACCCGGGCGGGCAGCTGGCGCAGTACACGTTCCTGGGCTACCGCTCGGTGCACGACGTGATGGCCGCCAACGGCGACGGCGGCAAGCCGATCTGGATGTCCGAGCTCGGCTGGTCCTCGACCGCCGGCGGCCCGACGTCCTGCACGCGCGGGCAGTGGACCGGCCAGAAGCCGTCCGGCGTCACCGAGGCCGCCCAGGCCCAGTACCTGACGCAGGCCTACGCGTGCCTCGCCAACGACTCCTACGTGCAGAAGGCCGACTGGTTCACGCTGCGCGACATGTCGAACCAGAGCGTCGACGAGCTCAACCACTACGGGTTGGTCCACACCGACGGCTCGCCGAAGCCGGACCTGTCCGCGTTCCGCGCGGTCGCGGCCGCCAACGGCGGCGGGGCGGCCCAGTGCGGCGACTTCGACGCGCCGTCGATCCGGATCATCAAGCCGACGCAGGGCCAGCAGTTCGTCGACAAGCTGGACCTCAGCGCCGCGGCGACCGACACGGGCGTCGGCATCGCGCGCATCACGTTCTCCTACGACAACCAGCCGGCCGAGATCCGCAACTTCACGGCCAACCTGCTCAACAACACGCCGGTCGGCCTGGCGCCGTGGCAGGGCAGCGGCGCGCTGGCGCTCGGCCCGCACACGATCACGGTCACCGCGCTGGACAGGAACGGCAACACGTCGACCGCCAGCGTCCAGGTGACCAAGGTCGCGCTGACCGCGCTGAGGGCGACGCTGGTCCCGGCGGTCAAGTTCAAGTCGGCGAAGGTCAAGTGCACCAAGAAGCGCGTGTGCTCGATCGGCGGCTCGATGTCGCGTGCCGCGGCGGCCAAGGCGGGCGCCGCGGTCCCGTCGCTGGGCGGCAAGGTGTCCGTCGAGTGGCAGTTCCGCAACAAGAAGAAGAAGTGGCGCAAGCTCATCGGCGGCCTGAAGCCCGCGAACAAGGCCTTCACCTTCAAGGCCAGGTTGAAGTACAAGGGCAGGTGGCGCGTGCGCGTCGTCTACCAGGGCCAGGCGCCGTGGAAGAAGGTCACGTCGAAGTGGATGACCTTCACGGTGAAGTAGGCCCGCGGTAGCGTCCCGCCCCATGACGCGTTCTGCTGTCGTCGTGGGTGCGGGCGTGCTGGGCTCGTCGGTCGCCGATCGCCTCGCGCGGTCGGGGTGGTCGGTGCGGCACGTCGAGGCGCTGGCGCCCGGGCACGTCCGGTCCGGGAGCGGCGACGAGTCGCGGCTGATCCGCGCGTCGCACGGTGCCGACGCGCTGCACACGCGGATGTCGCGGCGCGCGCTGGAGCTGTGGCGCGAGCTGGACCCGGCGCTGGTCGCGCCCGCGGGCGTCGCGTGGTTCGCGCGGCGCGAGGACGGATGGGAGGCCGACAGCGAGGCGACGCTGACCGCGTGCGGCGTGCCGTGCGAGCGGGTCGATCCCGAGTTCCTGTTCCCGAGCGTCCGGACCGACGACCTCGCGTTCACGCTGCTGGAGCCGGAGGCGGGGATCCTGCACGCGCGGGTGGCCTGCCGCGCGCTGGCCGACCGCGCGGTCGCGGCGGGCGCCGAGCGGATCCGGGCGGTGGCGCGGCCCGACGGGGAGCGCGTCGTGCTCGACGACGGGCGCGTGCTCGAGGCCGACGTCGTCGTCTGGGCCTGCGGCGCCTGGATGCCGGCGCTGTTCGGCGACGTGCTGTCGCTGCGGATCACCCAGCAGGACGTCTTCTACTTCGCGGCCCCGGGCGCGTGGGCGACGCCGGGTGTGCCGGGCTGGGTCGACTACGACGGCGCCGCCTACGGGCTCGGCGACCTCGACGGCCGCGGGCTGAAGGTCGCGCCCGACGTCGACGGGCCGCCGTTCGACGCCGAGACGGGCGAGCGCCGCGTCCACCCGGAGCACGAGCGCTTCGCCCGCGAGTACCTGGCGCATCGCTTCCCGGCGCTGGCCGGCACGCCGCTGATCGGCGCGCGCACGTGCCAGTACGAGATCACCGAGGACACGTGGTTCGTCGCGGCGCCGCACCCGGAGCACGGCGCGCGCGTGTGGCTGCTCGGCGGCGGGTCCGGGCACGCGTTCAAGCACGGCCCGGCGCTCGGCGAGCGGATGGAGGCCTGGATCACCGGCGCGGAGGCCGCCGAGCCCCGGTTCGGCCTCGGCCCGCGGTCGGCCGACACCTCGCTGCGCACGATCGGCGAGCTGTGAGACAGCGCTCCAGGTCCCGGATGTACGCGTGCGGACATGGGCTTCAGGACCTGGGCGGAGCGGCCGATGCAGGAGATCAGAAGGCAGGGGCACGGACGCCTCAGGATCGGAAGCCGCCGCCTTTCCTGGGCAAGAACGCCATGCGCTTGCCGGCTCCCTACGACCCCTCCCGGTCGCAGGGAGCCGCGAGCCGCTCCGCTTCGCTCTAGGCCGCCACGGGCGTCTTCGCGAGGCGGTAGCGCAGGTGCGTCACGCCGGTGCCGACCGTGACCTCGGGGTCGCTCAGCGCGATCTGCTGGAGGTCCTCGCCGGGGAAGAAGCGCTGGCCGCTGCCAAGCAGCACCGGCGCCACGTTGACGCTGATCTCGTCCAGCAGCCCCGCGTCGAGGCACTGGCGCACGGTCGTCGGCGTGGCGATCGCGACGTCCTTGTCGCCCGCGGCCTCCTTCGCCAGCGCGACGGCGCGCTCGATGCCGCCCTCGGTGACGAAGTTGATGTTCGGCGCCGCGTCCTCCCAGCCGGCCGGGACCGAGTGGGTGACGATGAACACCGGGACGCCCGTCGGGTGCGCGCCGCCCCAGCCCTCGGCCAGGTCGAAGTAGCGGCGGCCGCCGACGACCGCGCCGAGGCGGCTCATGACGTCGCGCAGCAGCTGCGCCGTGGCGGCGGAGGTCCTGAACGGCAGGCCGGGCGCGACCTCGGTGTCGCCGGCCCAGTACCAGCCGGTCAGCGCGTCGATCTGGTCGTCCGGCGTCGCGATGAAGCCGTCGAGCGACATCGCCATGTCGGCGATCACGGTCTGGGGCTTGGGGGAGGAGGAGGTGTGGTTGGTCATGGGCGGCATGCTCGGGCCGGTGGCGCGGCGGTACATCGGCCAGGTGGCCGAGATGCGGCAGGATGGTGGCCGGATGGGGACGACGCCGGTGTATCGGACGGCTCTGGTCGGGCGCGTGGCGGAGCGCGCGGCGCTGGCCCACGCGCTGGGCGGCGGCGACGACGCTGCTGCCCGGCTCGTCACGCTCGCGGGGCCGGGCGGGGCGGGCAAGACGCGGCTGGCGGCCGATGCGGCGGCGGCGTGGGACGGCGATGTCGCGTGGGTCGAGCTGGCGGCGGTCGCGGAGGGCGAGCGTGTGGTGAGCGCCGTGACCGACGCGACGGGCGTCCTGGTCGACGGCGTCCTCGGGCCCGTCCGGTCGCTGGTCGCCGGGCTGGCCGAGCGGCGGCTGCTGTTGTGCATGGACAACGCGGAGCAGGTCGTCGACGCGGTCGCGGCGGTCGCCGACGCGTTGTTGTCGTCCTGCCCGGAGGTGACGCTGCTCGTCACGAGCCGCGAGCCGCTCGACGTGCCCGGCGAGACGGTCCAGCGCGTCGGCGCGCTGGCGCCCGACGAGGCGTTCGCGCTGTTCGTCGCGCGGGGCGGGGACGCCCGGCCGGACCTCGCCCGCAGCGACGCGGACGCCGCGGCGATCCGCTCGCTCTGCGGGCGGCTGGACGGCCTGCCGCTCGCGCTCGAGCTCGCCGCCGCCTGGCTGCGGACGCTGACGCCCGCGCAGATCGACGCCGGCCTCGACGACCGCTTCGCGCTGCTCACCCGTGGTCCGCGCGGGGCGGCCGCCCGCCACGCGACGCTCGCCGCCTCGATCGACTGGAGCCACGACCTCCTCGCCGAGCCTGAGCGCACGCTGCTGCGCCGCCTCTCGGTCTTCGCCGGCCCCTTCGACGCCGTCGCGGCGGCGGCGGTCAACGCCGATCCGTCGCCCGCCGCGCTGGCGCGGCTGGTCGACCAGTCGCTGGTCGTCCCGGGCGGCGTGCCGGGCGAGCACCGGCTGCTGGAGTCGGTCCGGGAGTACGCGGGCACGCGGCTGCGTGAGGCGGGTGAGGAGGAGGTGACGCGCGACCGCCACCTCGCGCACCTGCTGGCGGAGGTGCGCGCGGCCGCGCCGCTGCTCGACCGCGACCGCGATGCCTGGCGCGAGCGGCTCGGTGCCCGCGCCGGCGACCTCCGGGCCGCGCTCGCGTGGGGGCTGCGGGACGGAGAGCGTGCGCAACGCGGGCGTGAGCTCGCGGCCGAGCTGCCGTGGCTGTGGCACATCGCGGGCCGCGGCCACGAGGGGATCACGACGCTCGGCCGCGCGCTGGCGCTCGCACCGGACGACCGCTCGCTGCTGCAGGCACGGCTGCTCGTCGGCGTCGCGCTCGTCGCCGACACCGCCGACCCGCTCGACCTCGAGTACGACGCCGCCCAGCGCGGGCTGGCGCTGGCCACCGAGCACGGCGACGACCGGCTGCGCGGGCTGTGCCTGCTGCTCTCCGGCGTCGGGCTGCTGTACACCGACTTGAAGGGCTCGCGGGTCGCCGCCGACGCGGCGGCGGAGCTCGGCGCGCAGACCGGCGACGCGTTCGTCGCGCACGCCGCGGTCGTGCTCCGGGGGATCCTGCACGCGCTGCGCGACGAGCATGATGTAGCGGATGCCCTGCTCGCCCGCGGCGCTGAGGGCCTCCTGCAGCTCGGCGAGCGCGGCGTCGCGTCGACGGCGCTCGGTGTCCGCGCCCAGAGCGCGCTGCTGCGCGCCGACCTGCCCGCCGCGCTCGCGCACGCCCGCGCCGCCGCGGAGGTCGCCGAGCCATTGGCCGAGGCCCACCGCGTCGGCGCCGCGCGCTCGGCGCTGGCGCTCGTGGAGCTGGCGGCCGGCGACGCCGAGGCGGCGCGCGCCGCGCTGGCGTCGGTCGTCCGGCTCGTCGACCGTGGCGGCAACGCGCTGTTCGTCCCCGGCCTCGCGCGTGCGCGCGGGATGCTGGCGCTCGTCGCGGGCGACGCCGCCGAGGCCGTCCGCTGGCTGGCCGGCGAGGCGCGCCTGCCCGGCGACGCGCCCGACACCTACCTCGCCGCCGCGGCGCTCCCGCCGCTGGCCGCCGCGCAGGCGGCGGTCGGCCAGGACGACGCGGCGCACGCCACCGCGGCCCGCGCGCTCTCCGGCGGGCGGGCGATCGCGCTGCCGCGCGTCGTCGCCGATGCGCTGGAGCAGCAGGGCTGGCTGGCGCACGAGGCCGGCGACGACGACGCCGCGATCGCGTGCCACCAGCGGGCGCTCGCGCTGCGCGTCGAGCACGGCCTCGACGGCCCGGCCACCGACTCGCTGGAGGCGCTCGGGTTGTTGATGGTGTCGACCGAGCGCCCCGACATGGCGGCGCGCGTCCTGGCCGCCGCGGCGCGCGAGCGCGTCCGGACCGGCCTCGTCCCGACCCTCCCGCCGCACCGCGCCGCGGCGATCGCGACCGCCCGCGCCGCGGTCGCCGGCGAGGACCCCGGCGACCTGGACCGGCCCGCCGCCGTCGCCTACGTCCGCCGCACCTGGGGCCCGCGCCGCCGCCCCGGCACCGGCTGGGGCGCGCTGACGCCGACCGAGCGCGAAGTTGTCCGTCTTGCGGTCGAGGGTCTCAACAACCCGCAGATCGGCGGCAAGTTGTACATGTCGCGCTCGACGGTCAAGACGCACCTGTCGCACGCGTTCGCCAAGGTCGGCGTCGCGAACCGGACCGAGCTGGCCGCCGCCGCGCCGCCGGACCTCGGCGATCCCGCGGCTACTCCGTCGCGCTGAACTCGGCGATCGCGATCGCCATCATGATCAGCCCGAGCACCAGGACCATCGCCGCCTCGAGCAGCGACGGCAGGTGCCAGCCGAACCACGTCACGCCCGGGTCGAGCGTCCTGCGCGCCGCCGCGGAGATGTCGAGGTGGTTGAAGACCAGGCGCCGCATCGGGTCGACCGCGTAGGTCAGCGGGTCGATCCGGTTCAGCACGGCCAGCCACTGCGGCAGGCCCGACACGGGGTACAACGCGCCCGACAGGAAGAACATGGGCATGACGATCATCTGCATGACGCCCATGAACGACTGCATCTGCTTGATCCGGATCGCGATCATCACGCCGAACGCGGTCACGGTGTAGGCCAACAACAACTGCAGGCCGAAGACGCCGAGGATCAGCAGCGGGTCGTACGGGACGTGCACGAGGCCGGCGAGCGCGAGGACGATCACGCCCTGGAACGACGCGACGGTCGCGCCGCCGAGGCACTTGCCGACGACGATCGACGAGCGCCGGATCGGCGCCACCATCATCTCGCGCAGGAACCCGAACTCGCGGTCCCAGACGATCGAGGCGGCGGAGAACATCGCGGTGAACATCACCGAGATGCAGAGGATGCCGGGGTAGATGAAGGTCTTGAGGTCGACGCCGTGCGACGACGCGGCGCTCAGCGTCTGGAGTCCGGAGCCGAGGACGAACAGGAACAGCAGCGGCTGGACGAGCGACGTGACGATCCGCATGCGGTCGTTGGCGAAGCGGATCAGCTCACGCCTCCACACGATCTTGATCGCGCGGTACTCCGAGCGCCACGAGCGCGCCGGGACGCGGACCGCGACGGTCTCGGGGATCAGCGTGTCGGCGGTGGTCGCGCTCATCGCCGGCCTCCCGCCATCGCGCGCATCATGTGGCGGTTGCGCTCTGAGGCGCCGCCGCCGGTCTCGGCGTCGCGGATCGTCGAGCCGGTGTAGGTCATGAACACGTCGTCGAGCGTGGGGCGGGAGACCGAGACGGCGGTGATCGGCACCTGCAGCTCCTCGAACAGCCGCGGGACGAACTCCTCGCCGGACTCGACGAAGAACGTGACGTGGCCCTCGGAGGTGCTCGCCTCCAGGCCGAAGCGTTCCTGTAGCTGTTGGGTGGCGGCGGCGTCGTCGGCGGTCCCGAGCGTGACCCGGTCCTTGCCGACGCTGGCCTTCAGCGCGTGCGGCGTGTCGAGGACGACGATCTGCCCGCGGTCCATGATCGCGATGCGGTCGCAGAACTCCGCCTCGTCCATGTAGTGCGTGGTCATGAAGATCGTCGTCTCCTCGGTCTTCTGCAGCGCGCGGATGTAGCGCCAGATCGAGGCGCGGGTCTGAGGGTCGAGGCCGATCGTCGGCTCGTCGAGGAACAGCACGCGCGGGGAGTGCATCAGGCCGCGTGCGATCTCCAGGCGCCGGCGCATGCCGCCCGAGAACGTCATCACGGTGTCCCTGCGCCGGTCGAAGAGGTCGACCATTCGGAGCATCTGCTCCATCCGCGCCGGGACGACCTTCGGGTCGATCCCGTACAGCTCCGCGTGCAGGCGGAGGTTCTGCTCGGCGGTCAGGTAGCCGTCGAGCGTCTGGTCCTGGAAGACCAGGCCGATGTGGCGGCGGACGTCGTCCCGCTCGGTGGCGACGTCGTGGCCGCCGACGCGGGCGCTGCCGGACGACGGCTTCAGCAGCGTGCAGAGCATGTTGATGGTCGTGCTCTTGCCGGCGCCGTTGGGTCCGAGGAAGCCGAAGACCTCGCCGGGAGCGACGGAGAACGAGACGCCGCGGACGGCCGCGATCTCGCCGAAGGACTTCTTGAGGTCCCTGACGTCGATGGCGAGCGGCTGGGGAGGGGAGAGGGGTCCTGACATTGCCGCGCATCGTAATGCTTCAGTCACTGTAAGTCTAGGGCGTCTGAACTGTTATAATGGAAGGTGCATGGACACCACGGAGCTGCCCGGTCGGCGCGAGCGCAAGAAGCGCGCGACCCGCGACGCGATCTTCATCGCCGCGCGCACGTTGTTCATGAAGAAGGGCTACGACGCGGTGACGGTCGCCGAGATCGCCGAGGCCGCCGACGTCTCCGAGAAGACGGTGTTCAACCACTTCGCGACCAAGGAGGACCTCGCGCTGGCCGGCGGCGAGGAGCGGCTGGCGAGGACGGTCGAGGGGCTCAAGCACCGGTTCCCGGACGAGTCGGTCGTCGAGGTCTTCCGCCGCACGACCGCCGCGATCATCGACGCGATCGAGGTCGACCCGGTCGACCAGATCCTGGCGGTCCCGCGGATGGTCCGCGGGTCGAAGGCGCTGCAGGACCGGATGCTCGTCGCCTGGGAGCGCGAGGCGGCGACGCTGACGCCGGCGATCGCCGAGGCCGCGGGGGTTCCCGAGGACGACCTCGTGGCGGCCACCGTGGCCCGGTCGCTGGCGTGGACCAACCGCTTGATCTTCCGGGCGGCCTTCACCGCGTTGCTGGCTGGTGAGGACCAGAAAGCGGTCGCGGCCCGCCTCCGGGTGGAAGCGGACCGCGCCTACGACCAGCTGTCGCATGGGATGGCGGACTACGGGGTCCGCCGCTAGGGCCTACGGGCCCTTGTAGACGACCGGGCCAACGACGCCGGTCGAGGTGGTGACGGCGGCGCCGACGGCCAGGCAGAACGTGCTGGACGTGCAGGAGACGCCGTTGAGCGTGGCGTTGCTGGAGATCCCGGGCCTCGTGATCGACTGCAGCGACCAGGCCGTGCCGTTGTAGCCGGCGGCCTCGGGCAGGACGACGCCGGTGCTGTCGGTGTAGCCGCCGACGGCGACGCAGCCGGCGCTGCTGGTCGTGTAGCAGGAGACGTCGGACAGGGCCGCGCTGGTCGCGCCGCTCGGGTCGGCGACGGTCCTCTGCGACCAGGCCGTCCCGTTCCAGTGCTCGGCGAGCGCGTGCTGGACGGCCGACGAGTCGGTGTAGTTGCCGACGGCGACACAGGCGGTCGAGGTGGTGCAGGAGACGCCGTCGAGCTCGAGCTGCGAGGCGCCGGACGGGACGATCTCGGTCTGGAAGGTCCAGGAGGTGCCGTTGTAGCGCTCGATCAGCGCCGAGGTCCTGGACGACGTCGTGTACGTGCCGACCGCGGTGCAGGCGGTGGTCGAGGTGCAGGAGACGTCCGACAGCGTGGAGCTGGTCGTCCCGGACGGGAGCGTCATCGACTGGATGCCCCAGGAGCTGCCGGTCCAGTGCTCGATCAGCGCGTTGGTCGAGGTCGAGGTCGAGTACTGGCCGACCGAGAAGCAGGACGTCGAGCCGGGGCAGGCCGTGCCGTCGAGCTCGGAGAACGTGGAGCTGGCGGGGACCGCCGAGGTCGACGCCGAGAACGACGTCCCGTTGAACGACTCCTCGTGCGGGGCCGGGGGCGTCGGGCTGAAGTCCGTGCCGGCGGCGAAGCAGAGGGTCGAGGAGTTGCAGCCGACGCCGTCGAGCTCGGAGGTCGCCGAGTTCGGGGTGATCGTGGTGAGCGAGCCGGTGTACTTCTGGACGTAGGCTCGTGTCGTCGTGCCAGACTGCGGGCCGACCATCAGGCAGAACGTCGTCGAGGTGCACGCGACACCCGTGAGCTGCGCGGTGTTCGCCGGCGGCGTGCCGGACGTCACCGTCCAGGCAGCCTGGGCACTCGACGCACCGATCGCACACGCCGCCGCGACGGCTGCAAGGACAGAGAACTTCGATGTTCTGAGCATGGCCGGGGGCACCCTCCTCGCTTGGCGCGCCCGGAGTCAATGTCACACCATTGCCACTTGGCTTCTCAGGTCCGCGACCGAGCCGCTGTCCGGGGTGTCCGAGATCGCACAGGCTGCCTGAAGACCTAGCCGATCGTCGTGGTTCCTTCGGCTGATGGCCTGGTTTCCTGTCCGGCCAGAACGGGCCCCGCCGGGTCCGCGGGAGAACCAGGGGAGACTCGTCCATGTTCGCTTCGTCGCTGTCGCGGCGCGCCATCGTCTGCGCCGCCGCGGCCCTCATCGTCCTGCCGGCCGCCGCCGGCACCGCCTCGGCGGCGCCCGCGTTGCCTGACGGGTGCACGCTCGGTACGGCGCGCGTGGTGACGTGC
Source organism: Conexibacter woesei Iso977N (assembly GCF_000424625.1). GTDB lineage: Bacteria > Actinomycetota > Thermoleophilia > Solirubrobacterales > Solirubrobacteraceae > Baekduia > Baekduia woesei_A. The sequence goes on along the minus strand of NZ_AUKG01000001.1, from coordinate 39,878 downwards.
ACCTACGCGTCGACCGGCGCCGAGCAGACGTTCGCGGTCCCGGACGGCGTCGCGTCGATCGACGTGCACGCGACGGGTGGCCACGGCGGCCAGTACCCCGGGATCGCGAGCGGTGGGGCGGCCGGTGCGGTCGAGGTCGACGGCCTCGCGGTCACGCCGGGCGCCACGCTCTACGTCGAGGTCGGCGGCGTGGGCGTCCCCGCCCCGTGCGGAGGCCGGCAGACGCCGGGCGGCTGGAACGGTGGCGGCGCGGGCGGCGACGATGCGTGGGGGATGAACTGCACCAACAAGAGGATCAACCCGAGCCCGGGCTTCAGCGGCGGCGGCGCGACCGACCTCCGAACGACTGCCCGCGGGTCCGGCGTCCCGCTCACCGGCGACCCTGCGACCGATCCGCGTCTCCTCGTCGCGGCCGGCGGTGGCGGCGCGGCCCACGCGGTCCAGCAGGCCGGCGGCGCCGGCGGCGTCCCGTCGGCCGACCCGCTCGCCAACGGCGCCGGGACGGACGGGGCGACGCTGCAGGGGATCTGCAACGGCACGACCGAGCAGTGCCACTACGGCGGCTACGGGGCGACGCTGACCGCGGCAGGCGCCGGCGGGCAGCTCGCGGCCGGCCCCGGCGCGGCCGGGCAGGGCGGCGGCGGCCAGCTCGTGGACCTCAACGGCGGCTTCTACTACAGCGGCGGCGGTGGTGGCGGCGGGTGGTTTGGCGGCGGCGGTGGCGGTAGCGAGGGCGCGGCGGGCGGGATCGGCGCGGGTGGCGGCGGGTCCGACATGGTCCCGGCCGGCGGCACCGTGCTCGCCCAGACCCTCGACGACCCGGGCATGACCATCACCTACGCCTTGCCTGCGGACGTGACGGCGCCGAGCGTCACGATCACCAGCCCGGCCGACGGCGCGTCGTTCGTCGCCGGGACCGCGGTGACCGCCGACTACGCCTGCGAGGACGACGACACCGGCGTCGCGACCTGCGCCGGGCCGGTCGCCGACGGCGCTGCGGTCGACACGACCGCGCCGGGCACGCACGCGTTCACGGTGAACGCGACCGACGCGGCGGGCAACAGGACGACCAAGACGGTGCACTACTCCGTGACGGCCGCGCCGGACACCGGCACGGGGACGACCGACACGAGCACGGGGACGACGACGTCGACCACGACGTCCACGCCGCCGCCCGCGCCCGTCGCCGGCGCCGGCACCACCCCGCCGCCGGTCCCCATGCCGCCCCGCGCGGCGTTCAGCCGCGGGAGCACCGCGAAGGTCGCGCCGTCCAAGACGAGCCTCATCCATGTCGCCGGCGTGACGGCGACCTGCCCCACCGGCGGCGGGTCCTGCCGCATCGCCGAGCGGCTGGTCCTGACGATCAGGCGCGCCGGGCACAGGACCCAGAAGGTCACGCTCACCCACGCCGCGACCGTCGCGACCGGAACCGCGACGAGGCTCCTCGTCCGCCTTCCCGCCTCGATCCGCCACCTCCTGGGCCACGGCACGACCATCACCGCCTCGGCGACGCTGACCGCCACGAACACCGGCGGCACGACCACGACCACCCGGACCTTCGGGATCACGGCGAGGCGCTGACCGGAGCCCAGAACATCGGGGCCGTACGATCCTGGTGATGCGCCTGATCGTCGCCCGCTGTGACGCAGGCACGTCGTCCGGTCGCCAAGCGGTTCGGTGGCCGGCGAGCCGAGCAGCCCGGCGACCGAGAGCGCGGCTCGCAGACCGTCGACGTTGCTGAACGACCATGAACGTGATGATCAAGTGATAGGGGTTGGCCACCTGGTGCTTGAACCACGTGGATTGACGCAGCGGCTGTCCTTCATCCCGCGCCCAGTCGCAACCCACGTCGTTGTCGGCACCGTGCTACGGGAACCACGCTGAGGGTGGATCGAGCGGCCGCCTCGGCGACCGCGGCTCAGCCGATCAGTGCCGCTCACCGTTGGGATCGCGCCCGATCCCGGCGGCAGGCAAGTGCTCTGTGTTCGTTAGCGCTGAAGCAACGGGGGCGCTCGTCTCGAATACGATGAGGTGATGCCGACATCGCACGAAGACGCTGCGCGCCGGACTCTTTACGACGTTTCGCGTCACGTCAGCTGGCAGGCTGCGGTCAACGAACTGGCTTCGGCCGTCATGACGCTCGCAACGGCCCTCGATGCGGCAGAAGCACGCATTCGCACGGTCGAGCACGACGATCCACGTTCTCATGACACCGAGTAGGCGATCACCGGTTCGCGCGATCGAACCGAGTCCCAATTCGACGTCGTCGAGGACGATCTTGCCGCCATGAGCTTCACGGGCTCGGACACCTCGTCATCGTCGAGGTCATGAACGTCGCCTGGTGCCGCGAGTCGGACCGTGCGTGCCGCCGATCAAACGGAGGCGGACGCTGTCAGTTGTCCGCCAAGCCAGCCTCCCCCGGCACTCCCCGGAGATCCGTGCGCGGGATGCGCAACCTAGGTCTGCTCGCAGACCGCAGAACTGCGAATGCTTGACCATCTGGACGAGATCGCGTCGTGGGACGGGTGGACGAGGGGTGTATGGTCGGCGGCACGATGCGCCGCGCAGTCGTGCTCAGCGTGCTGCTCTCGCTGGCGCTGGTCGCGCCGGCCTCCGCGGCGACCAGCGCGTTCCAGATCCACTACACCGGCAGCTACGCGTGGCACGACACGTTCGACGGCTCCGGGCCGTCCGCCGGGTCCTCGGCGCGACGGAGCGAGACGCTGTCCTGGGTGGAGGACGTCTCCGGTTCGACCGCCGGCCCCGGCGAGGCGAGCGACCTGCACGTGAAGCTCGCCGCGCAGGGGACGATCGACGACGACGAGGGCGGCGGCTATCCCCCGGCGCACTGCACGATCACGCAGGCGCCCGGGAGCGCGACGCACAACGTCGCGGTGACGCGCCACGGCGACGGGACGCTCGGCGTCAACCTGAACCTGCCGCAGATGTCGGGCAGCGACGTGACCGTCACCGGCGGCCCGAGCTGCCAGTACTTCGGCTCGGTGCTGTTCTGCAACACGGAGCACTGTGGGTCCTCGAGCGTGTGCCCGGCCGTGCCGCCCGTCACCCAGGACCCGTCGTTCGCCGACGCCTTCTCGCCGTCGCTCAGCGGCGACGCGGACGCGAGCAGGGCGTTCGACGTCGGCGGGCCGCGGGCGAGGGAGACCGTCGCGTGCGAGACCGGCGGCGGCACGCGCGCGACGCAGATCGCGATCACCTCCGAGGTGCGCGTGAACGCAGGCGGCAGGGCGACGCACAGGACGCCGGCCGGGAGGCACATCCCGGCGATCGAGCGCCAGAAGGTGTTCGCGAAGAGCGACTTCCTGACCACGCTGTTCCGGGCGGAGGCGGCGTGCGGGCAGGTCGTGCTCGGGACGACGGCGGTCGTGTGGGGCGTCGCCGTCCCGGCGGAGTCGGCGGCCGCCGCGGCGGTCGCAGGCGACGTGATCCTCGCCGGGTCGGGCTTCGAGTGCGTGACGCTGCTCAGCCGGCTCGAGGCCGACGCGCGGATCGTCAACGACCCGCCGCGGAAGGACTTCGGCACGCTCGCGCAGCCGCGGCCGGTGCGCACGAAGGTCACGCTCCCGGACTGCGCGCGCGAGCCCGCGGGGCCGGCGGGGTTCTGCGCCGCGCTCCGCGCCGCGGAGCTCCGCTACATCGCGGCGAGCCGCGCGGCGACGGCGCGCGCCGAGGCGCTGCAGGTCACCGTCTTCCGCGAGAGCGGGGCGGCGAAGGCCCGGCGCACGTCGGCACTGAAGGCGCAGGAGCGACACGCAAGCGCGCTCGTGACGGAGCTCCGCGGGGCGGCGAAGGCCGAGCGCGCCGCCGGTGCGAAGCTCGCGACGCTGCTCAAGGCGCAAAGGGTCTCGGGCGCGCTCACGGCCGACCAGGCCCAGGGCGGCGCGGCCTACGTCACCTCGGCGCTGGCGAAGCACAGGCTGCCCGCGTCCTCGCTCCCCGGCGGCCCGCCGACGGCCGCGGCGATCGATCTCGTCGCAGCGTTCACACGCTGACGAGTCCCGCTGGATGCCGACGACGTGATCGCTTCCGCCCGGCGGGATGCGTACCGTTCGGTGGCGATGCGTCTCATCGTTGCCCGCTGTGAAGTCCGCTACTCCGGCCGCCTCGACGCCCTCCTGCCGGAGGCGCTGCGGTTGATCATGGTGAAGTCGGATGGGTCGGTGATGGTGCATGCCGACACCGGCGGCTACAAGCCGCAGAACTGGATGACGCCGCCGACGGTCGTCGAGTTCGAGGGTGAGGATCCGGTGACGCATATGGTCGTGCGCAAGCGGGCGGGGGCGACCGAGGATCGGTTGGACATCGCGATCAGCGAGGTCGTCAGCGATGTCACGCACGACATGGGTGAGGCTGCTGCGCTCGAGAAGGATGGGGTCGAGCGGCATCTGCAGGAGCTGCTGGCCGAGCAGCCGCATTGGTGTGGCGAGGGGTTCCGGCTCGTCAAGCGGGAGTGGGCGACGGACATCGGGCCGGTCGACCTGATGTGCCGCGATGCCGAAGATGGCTGGGTCGCCGTCGAGATCAAGCGCGTGGCGACGATCGACGCGGTCGAGCAGTTGACGCGGTACCTGGAGCGCCTTCGGGAAGATCCGGCGATGGCGGAGATCACGGGCGTCCTGGCCGCGCAGCAGATCAAGCCGCAGGCCCGGACCCTCGCGGAATCGCGCGGGCTGCGCTGCGTCGAGGTCGATCTCGCGGTCCTGCGCGGCGAGCGCGAGCCCGATCTGACGCTGTTCGTTTGACCTGAACCACCCTGACGGGAGTAGGGTCGGCCGATGGGTCGGTCTCTCGGGGTGGTCGCGGCGGTAGCCGCGGGGTTGATGCTGTGCGGAGTGGGGACGGCGTCGGCTGCGACGCTCGTCGTCCGCGGCAGCGCTGAGCAGGTCCAGGTGACTGGCGCCAGGAAGGGCCAGACGCTCGTCCTGACCAGGTCCGGGAAGAGGGTGGCACGCCAGAAGGCCGGGTCGCTCGGCGGCGCGGTGTTCCGCGACGTCACCCCCGGCTCCGGCTACCGCGTCGCGAACAGCAAGCCCGTGCGCGTGCTGAGCGATGCCGGCACGCCGCCCTCGACCAAGATCTACAACCAGAGGCTCCCCAAGTCCGGCTACGGCTACCTCACGACCCGCGACGGGACGCAGCTGGCCATCGACGTCCACCTCCCGGCGGGCGTCACGGCGCCCTACCCGACGCTCGTCGAGTACTCCGGCTACGGCTACGCCGACCCCGCGGGCGGCGAGTCGTCGATCGCGCAGGTCGCCAACCTCCTCGGCTACGCGGTCGTCGACGTCAACATGCGCGGCACCGGCTGCTCGGGCGGCGCCTTCGACTACTTCGAGCCGCTCCAGGGCCTCGACGGCTACGACGCCGTCGAGACCGTCGCCCGCCAGCCCTGGGTCATGCACCACAGGCCCGGCATGATGGGCATCTCCTACGGCGGCATCAGTCAGCTCTTCACCGCCGCCACCCGCCCGCCGTCGCTTTCGGCGATCACGCCGCTGAGCGTCATCGACAACACCCAGACGACGCTCTACCCCGGCGGCATCCTCAACACCGGCTTCGCGCTGTCCTGGGCGAAGGACCGCGTCCACGACGCCAAGCCCGCCTCCGCCACCGGCGGCCAGGCCTGGGCGCTCAAGCGCATCAAGGGCGGCGACAGGATCTGCAAGGACAACCAGGACCTCCACCCCGAGGCGATCGACCTCCTCGAGAAGACGGCGCAGAACGCGCACTACGTCGCGAGCGTCGCCGACCCGCTCAGCCCGATCACGTTCGTGAACAGGATCCAGGCCCCGACGTTCATGGCCTGCCAGTTCACCGACGAGCAGACCGGCGGCCACTGCCCGGCGCTGGCCGATCACTTCACCGGCACCAGGACCAAGTACTTCACCTTCACCAACGGCCTGCACATCGACTCGCTGGACCCCTCGACGTTCAACCGCTGGTACGACTTCCTGGAGCTCTACGTCGCCCACCGCGCGCCGAACCTGTCGCCGCTGGTCAAGGGCTCCGCGCCGGTCGTCTTCCAGACCGCGATGGGCGTCGCCGGCCTCACGCTCCCGGCCGACCCGGTCCAGGGCAAGGCCAGCTACGACGACGCGCTCAACGCCTACAACTCGACTCCGCCCGTGCGCGTCCTGTTCGACAACGGCGCGGGCGACCCGGCCAAGCCGAACACCCCCGGCCCCGCCTACGAGCACGACTTCGCGCGCTTCCCGGCCCCCGGCACCCGCGCCTACGCGTGGCAGCTCGGCGGCGCCCAGACGTTCACGTGGTCGAGGACCAGCCGCCCGGCCAACGACTTCAGCGGGAGCACGGCCGGCGGCACCAACGGCCTCTGGACCAACACCCCCAACTACAGGTGGACCCAGCCGCCGACGGGCGCCGTCGCCTCCTGGGCCACCGAGCCGCTGAGCGCGAGCGAGACCGCGCTCGGCGCCGGCTTCTTCAAGGCCACCATCAAGTCGAGCGTCCCGGACGTCGACCTGCAGGTCACGGTCTCCGAGCTGCGCCCGGACGGGAGGGAGACGTTCGTGCAGTCCGGCTGGCTGCGCGCGTCGGACCGCAAGCTGGACGCGAAGAAGTCGACCCCGCTCGCGCCCGTCCTGTCGCTGCGCGAGAAGGACGCCGCGCCGCTGCCCACGGGCAAGGCCACCAACATCACGATCCCCATGTACTACCAGGGCCACGCGTACCGCGCGGGCTCGCGCATCCGCGTGACCGTCGGCCCGCCGCGCGGCGACCAGCCGGTCTGGGCCTTCGGGGACACGGTCCCGAAGAAGGGGACCGCGAGGATCACGCTGGACGGCGCGACGCTGACGCTCCCGGTCGTCCCGGGGCTCGCCGTCCCGACCGCGCTGCCCGGGTGCCCGGCGTTGCGCGGTGAGCCATGCCGCTGACCCGCTGAGGTTTCAGGAGCGGTCGCACGGGCATCGGACGTCCACACTCCCGGCGCGTCACACGTGCCGGGCCGATTTGGGAGGTCCAACCCGTGTCCCGCATCATCCTCGCCGCGCTCGTCTGCGCGTGCGCGCTGGCCCCTGCCGCAACCGCGGCGCCGGCCAAGAGGCCCAAGCCTCAGCCCGACTACAGCGCCCAGCTGCAGAGGGCCGTCACCGTCCAGGGCATGCTGCGCCACGAGCGCGCGCTGGCCAATATCGCCGAGCGCAACGGCGGCACCCGCGCGTCCGGCACCGCAGGCTTCAACAAGTCCCGCGACTACGTCGTCGGGCAGCTCCAGGGCGCCGGCTACGACGTGACCGTCCAGCCGTTCGACTTCCCGTACTTCGAGGAGTCCTCGCCCTCCACGCTGTCCACCGACAGCAGGACCTACACCGAGGGCCCGGGCAACGACTTCAACATCATGCAGTACTCCGGCTCCGGCGACGTGACCGCGCCGCTGGTCGCGGTCGACCTCACGCTCCCGCCCGCGGACGAGCCCAGCTCGACCTCCGGCTGCGAGGCCGCGGACTTCGCCGGCTTCCCGGCGGGTGCCGTCGCGCTGGTCCAGCGCGGTACGTGCGCGTTCGGCGACAAGGTCGACAACGCGGTCGCCGCCGGCGCGTCCGCCGTGATCATCTTCAACGAGGGCCAGGAGGGGCGGACCGACTCGCAGGGCGGAACGCTCGGCGGGCCCAAGGACGTCCCGGTGCTGTTCACCTCGTTCGCCGTTGGCAATGACCTTGCCAACCAGGCCGCGGCCGGGACCACCGCCCACGTCGTGACCACCACGGTCAACGAGACGCGCGAGACCTACAACGTGCTCGCCGACACCAAGAAGGGCGACAGCGCCAGGACGACCGTCGTCGGCTCGCACCTCGACAGCGTCACCGAGGGCCCGGGCATCAACGACGACGGCTCCGGCACCGCGCAGGACCTGGAGATCGCCCTCCAGCTGCCCAAGATCCTCAAGAAGCCCAGGAACACGATCCGCTTCGCCTTCTGGGGCGCCGAGGAGTCCGGCCTGCTCGGCTCGACGCACTACGTTGACAGCCTCACGCAGGACCAGAAGGACGACATCATGGCCAACCTGAACTTCGACATGGTGGCCTCGCCCAACTACGCGCGCCTGATCTACGACGGCGACGGCAGCGACAACCCGGACACCGGCCCGGGCCCCGTCGGCTCCGACGTCATCGAGCAGATCCTGAGCTCGTACTGGGATCAGAAGGGCCTCGCCCACGAGTCGACCGCGTTCGACGGCCGTTCCGACTACGGCCCGTTCATCGACGCCGGCATCCCGGCCGGCGGCACGTTCTCGGGCGCCGAGGAGATCAAGACGGCCGAGCAGGCCCAGAAGTACGGCGGGACCGCCGGCGCGCCGTTCGACGCCTGCTACCACCAGGCCTGCGACAACCTGCAGAACCTGAACCTGCAGGCGTTCGACGAGTTCTCCGACGACGCCGCCAACGCGGTCGTGACGCTCGCCCAGCGCGCGGCCGACCTGACCGACAACACGGCGGCGCGCCGCCAGCTGAAGGCCAAGGCGGCGCCGGATCACGTCGGCCCGCAGGCCGTCCGGTAGCCGCACCGCTCCGGCACGCGACGGGCATGGCGCGGGTAGGGTCCGCGCCATGTCCGACGCAGCCGAGCCCGCCGTCCTGACCGAGCGCCGCGACGGCGTCCTGGTCATCACCATCAACCGGCCCGAGGTCCGCAACGCGGTCAACGGCGCGGTCGCGCAGGGGATCGCCGAGGCGCTCGACACCCTCGACGCCGAGCAGGACCTGCAACTCGGCATCCTGACCGGCGCGGGCGGCTTCTTCTGCGCCGGGATGGACCTCGGCGCGTTCGTCAGGGGTGAGTCGCCGTGGTTCGGCGACCGCGGCTTCGCGGGCATCGCCCAGCGCAGCGCGCGCAAGCCGCTGATCGCGGCGATCGAGGGCTTCGCGGTCGCCGGCGGCTTCGAGGTCGCGCTCGCGTGCGACCTGATCGTCGCGGCCGAGGGCGCCAAGCTCGGGATCCCGGAGGCCAAGCGCTCGCTGGTCGCCGCGGGCGGCGCGCTGCTGCACCTGCCCAAGCGGATGCCCTACCACGCGGTGATGGAGCTGGCGCTGACCGGCGACCCGTGGCCGGCCGAGCGCTTCCACGCGCTCGGCGTCGTCAACCGCCTCGCCGCGCCCGGCAGCGCGGTGGACGAGGCGCTCGCGCTGGCGGCCGCCATCGTCCGCAACGGCCCGCTCGCGCTCGCCGCTTCGAAGGAGATCGTGCAGCGGCAGTTCGACTGGTCCGCCGCCGAGCAGTGGGCCAAGCAGGGCGAGATCGCCGGCCCCGTGATGACCTCGGCCGACGCCAAGGAGGGCGCGTCGGCGTTCAAGGAGAAGCGCGACCCGGTCTGGCAGGGGAAGTAGCGGGGCAAGGGGCCAGGACCGCCGGTCGAGCGAGGTTCCGACCGCCCGTACGAGCGGTCCAGGTGCCCACACGGGCACCATGGCGCCATGTCCATGCGGCCACCGCAGATCGTCGCGTTCGGCGGCGGAGGGTTCTCGATGGAGTCCGGGAACCCGCTGCTCGACGACTACGTGCTGGGGGCGACCGGGGTGGAGCGGCCGAAGGTCTGCTTCATCCCCACCGCGTCCGGCGACGCCGACCACTACGTCGTGCGCTTCTACCGCCGCTTCGCGGCCGTGGCGGAGACCAGCCACGTCTCGCTGTTCCGGCGCGACAAGGGCGCGGGCGCCGTCGAGGGCGACCTCGAGGCGCACCTCCTCCAACAGGACCTGATCTACGTCGGCGGCGGCAGCGTCCTGTCGCTGCTCGGGGCCTGGCGCGCCCACGGGTTGGACACCATCTTGAAGCGCGCCTGGCGCCGCGGCGTCATGCTGTGCGGGCTCAGCGCGGGCTCGTTGTGCTGGTTCAGCGAGGCGATCACCGCGTTCCACGGGCCTCCGGAGCCGGTCCGGGGCCTCGGCCTCCTGCCGCATTCCAACTGCGTGCACTACGACGGCGAGGCCGACCGCGCGGTCGCGTTCCGCGACATGATCGCCGACGGCCGGATGCGCGAGGGCTATGCCGCCGAGGACGGCGCCGCGCTGCACTTCGAGGGCCGCGAGCTGCTGCGCGTCGTGTCGTCGCGCGCCAAGGCGCGGGCGTACCGCGTGTCGGTCGACGGCGAGCACCCGCTGGCGGTCCAGTACCTCGGCGCCGAACGTGCCGCGCTGGCGGTCGCGTGAGCAGCGCGGGTCGAGGACCCACGCCAACGATCCTCGCCATGGGCGGCGGCGGCTTCACGTCGCCGCCGGGCGATCCCGCGCTCGACGAGCTGGTCCTGGAGCTGTGCGGCCGGCGCGAGCCGCGGATCCTGTTCCTGCCGACCGCGTCCGGGGACCCGAACGAGCAGATCGCCGCGTTCCACGCCACCTACGGCCGCCGCGCCGCGCTGGCCACGGTGCTCAGCCTCTTCCGCCGCCACGGCGACGCCCGGACGCTGCGCGAGATCGTGCTCGCCCACGACGTCATCTACGTCGGCGGCGGCTCGCTGCGCAACCTGCTGGCGATCTGGGTCGCGCACGGGCTCGACATCGTGCTGCGCGAGGCGTGGGAGTCCGGGATCGTCCTGGCCGGCCTGAGCGCGGGCGCGATGTGCTGGTTCGAGGGCGGCGTGACGAAGTCGTTCGGCCCGCCGGACGTCAACCCGGGGCTCGGCTTCCTGCCGGGGTCGCTGAGCGTGCACGCCGACGGCGAGCCCGAGCGGCTGCCGGTGTGGCTGGAGGCGGTCCGGACCGGCGCGCTGCCGGGCGGGTGGGCGGCCGACGATGGTGTGGGGCTCGTCTTCGAGGGGACCGACCTGAAGCGCGTCGTGTCCGCCCGGCCCGGGACCGCCGCGGTGCGCGTCGACGCGGTCGGCGGCGAGCTGGTCCGGACGCGCATCGAGCCGGAGCTGCTGGGGGCGGGGCCGCTGGGCACGCGGCCGCTGCCCGACGACATCAAGGAATGGAGACGGACCCGTTATGGCCGCTGATCCGGCACCAGCACCAACACGAACTGCAACGCGAACAGCTCGGGACACCGGCGTACGCACGGGTCGCGCACCCGTCGCAGTGCAGGGACCCGTGACTCCAGCGGGAGCGGGGCGCCGGCCGGAAGTTCCGCCTGGACGGCGAACCCTGCACGGCGCGCCAGTTCCCGCACGCTGTCGCGAGTGAAGAAGCGTAGGTGTGTGCGGTCGAAGAGGCCGTGGTCGGCGTAGTCGAAGTGCCCGCGCAGCAGCGCGCGGCGGGCGGTCCAGTGCGCGATGTTCGGGATCGAGATGATGGCCTTGCCGCTGCCGTCGACCGGGAGCAGCGTCCGCAGCCAGGTCAGCGTGTCCCACGGGTCGCGGAGATGTTCCAGCACATCGGCGCAGATGATGGTGTCGGGCTGGGCGAGCGCTGCGACGGCCTCACGGGTGAGCGTCGCCTCGAGGTCGCCGCTGACGACCTCGCGGCAGTGCGCGCGGGCCTGCTGTGCGGCGACGGGGTCGAACTCGACGCCGTCGACCGACGCGGCGCCGCGCTGCCATAGCTCGCGCGCCAGGTAGCCGGTCGCGCAGCCGACGTCGAGCACGCGCGCGCCGGGCGTGACCGCACCGAGGACGAGGCGGTGCGCGGCCGAGAGGCCGTGCGCCTCGACGAGCGTGGCGTAGGGGCCGACGGCCGCCGCCGGGTCGCGGTCGCTCACTCGCCGTGCATGGTCGCGATGAGCCGGCGGGCGCCGCCGCGGTCGCGGGCCTCGCACAGGTAGATGCCCTGCCAGGTCCCGAGCGCGAGGCGGCCGCGGGCGATCGGCAGCGAGAGCGACGCGCCCATCAACGATGACTTGATGTGCGCGGGCATGTCGTCGGCGCCCTCGTCGGTGTGGGTCCAGGCGAAGTCCTCGGGCACGTAGGCGTTGGCCCACGTCTCGAAGTCGCGGCGCACGTCGGGCGAGGCGTTCTCGTTCAGCGTCAGGCCCGCCGAGGTGTGGAGGATGTGGAGGTGCAGCAGACCAACCTGTAGCTCTTGGAGCTCCGGGAGTTGTGCGACGACTTCACGCGTGACGAGGTGGAAGCCGCGCGGCCTCTCGCCGAGCGTCAGCTCACGCTGGGCCCACATCGCCGACCTCCGGTCGCTGGATGCCGTCCCAGTAGGGCACGGCGTCGTCCATCTTGAAGTACACCTTCATGCCGTCGCCGCCGGGGCGGCGCTCGGCGGCGTTGAGCTTGCCCTCGTCGGGGTAGATCACGACGTCCGGCTGGCCGTGCGTGGAGACCGCGAGGAACTGCGCGGGGACGGCGCCGTCGTTGTGGAGCTGGTGGGCGCCCTCGGGGCCGGTCGGGAAGCGCAGGACGTCGCCGCGGCGGACGCGCTGCCAGCCCGCGGGGGTGCGCAGCGCGAGGTCGCCCTCGAGCAGGATCAGCACCTCCTCCTCGGCGAGGTGGAAGTGGAAGGGGTAGGCGGTCTGGCCCGCGGGCAGGAGCCACATGCTCAGGCCGACGCGCTCGGTGCCGAGCTGGTGGCCGATGCGCGCGCGGTGGGCGGTGAAGCCGTCGAGCTCCTCGCGCGGCTCGTCGTAGAGCGGCTCGTAGATGTTGGGGTTGTTGGGGGAGGGGGCCATCGCCTACATGTTCACACGTCGTGGAGAATGCGCGCGACGTCGAGGTCGACCTTCCCGCTGCGCGTGAACGGCACGCCCTCGTCCCAGAGCAGCCGGCGCTGGCGGTCGCCCTTGGCCAGCGAGCCGTCGGCGCGGACGACGCGCCACCAGGGGACGTCGCGCGTGGTCGTGCGCAGGATCGTGCCGGTCAGGCGCGGCGCGCCGGGGCTGAGGTCGCCGTAGGTCCGGACGAAGCCCTCGGGGATCGCCGCGATGCGATCGAGGATCTCCTGGTGGGATGCTGGTGGCATGGTCCGCAGAGGAACGTACTCGGTCGTGGCGCGCGATCCGGAGACCGGCGAGCTGGGGTGCGCGGTGCAGTCGCACTGGTTCAGCGTGGGGTCGATCGTGACGTGGGCGGCGCCGGGCGTCGGCGCGGTCTGCACGCAGTCGGTCGCCGAGCCGGCGTACGGGTCGCGGCTGCTCTCGGCCCTGCGCGAGGGTGCCTCGGCGGCCGACGCGCTGCCCGCGCTGCTGGCCGCCGACGGCGCGGCGCGGTTCCGGCAGGTCGCGGTGATCGCGCCGTCCGGGCCGCCGGTGGCGCACACCGGCGACGGCTGCATCGCCCACGCGGGGCACGTCGTCGGGGAGGACTTCAGCGTCCAGGCCAACATGATGGCCTCGGAGGAGGTGTGGCCGGCGATGGCGGCGGCGTACGCGGCGACGTCGCCCGGGACGCCGTTGGCGCGCCGCCTGCTCGCGGCGCTGCGGGCCGCCGAGGGCGCGGGCGGCGACGCGCGCGGCAAGCAGTCGAGCGCGCTGGTCGTCGTTCCCGCGAGCGGCGAGCCGTGGCAGAAGACGGTCGACCTGCGCGTGGAGGACCACCCGGAGCCGCTCGACGAGCTGGAGCGGCTGCTGACGCTGCACGACGCCTACGCGCTGGCGACGCGCGGCGACGACCTGACCGGCGAGGGCCGCCACGCCGAGGCGGGCGACGCCTACCGGGCGGCCGCCGCGCTGGCGCCCGGCAACCACGAGCTGCTGTTCTGGGCCGGGCTCGCCGAGTTCGACCACGGCGATCGCGAGCGCGGCCTGGCCCAGGTCCGGGAGGCGATCGCGCTGCAGCCCGGGTGGCGCGGGTTGTTGTCGCGGTTGGAGCCCGATGTCGCCCCGGCCGCCGCTGCCGTCCTCGATGCGCTAGGACAAGAGGGATGAAGATCCTCCACATCACGACCGAAGACGCCTGGGAAGCCGCCGCGGACGCCGGCGAGCTGACGACGCCCTCCCTCGAGGAGGAGGGCTTCATCCACTGCTCGACCTACGAGCAGGTGGAGTCCACGGCCAACCGCATCTTCGAGGGCTCCGGCGACCTCCTGCTCCTCGAGGTCGAGACCGACGCCCTCACCTCCGAGCTCAAGTGGGAGCAGGCGACCGACGTCGGCGACGACTTCCCCCACATCTACGGCCCGCTGAACGCCGACGCGGTCGTCGGCACCATCGACCTGCCGATGAACGCCGACGGCGGCTACGCGTTCAACAACCCGCGCTCCAGCGGCGAGTAGCCGCGGGCGCGGGGCGCCAGCGTCGCGTCGCCGAGGCGGGGTGCGAGCGCCTTGGCCTCGGCGGCGATGAGCGAGGTGATGGCCTTGCTCTGCGGCTCCAGGACCTTGGTCGCGACGGTGCCGTCCGGCCGGCGGGTCCAGCCGCCGATGATCGCGCCGTCGGCCCAGATCGTCGGCGACACGTTGCCGTTGGTGTCGAAGAGGTGGTCGGCGTGGGCGCCGAGGTAGAAGGCGCGGTGCTTCCAACCCATAGGGGTTGAGTCGAGCGCGGGCAGGAGGGCGATCCAGGGATCGCCGGCCGCCTCGACGTGTTCGAGGTCGGCGGCGAGGTGGATGCCGGCGACCGTCGTGTCGTCGGGCTCCTGAAGCTCCACGGCGACGATGTCGTCGCCGGCCAGCGCCCTCTTGGTCTGCCCGGCCGACCAGCCGGTCCACCACTGCAGGTCGCTCGGCTGCGCGGGCCCGAAGGTGTGCAGCCAGCGCCGCGCCAGCGCGGCGCGCGCGTCGTCCACCGGGACCTCCTCCAGCGGCCCGCCGACCCACGTGTCGAACGCCGCCCAGCGGAACTGCGTGGACGTCCAGCCGCCACGTGGCCGCGCCCGGATCGCCTCCCCGCGCAAGGCCAACAACAACAGCACGCGCGACGCGATCTTCTGCGTCGCGCTCCACTTGCCCTGACCGGTGCTGACCTCGGTCGCCAGCAGCGGGTCGGCGTCGGCCAGCTCGGTCGCCGTGCACTCGCCGCGGTCGTGCAGCACCGCCAGCGCCGCCGTCTCGGCCCGCGCCAGCCACGCCTCCGGCCTCCTGCCGCCGACGCCCACGTCGGCCAGCATCCTCACGGCCTTGGCCCGCTCGCGCGCCTCGACCACCGAGCCGCATGCGGCCTGCACCAGCGGCGCCACCGAGCGGTCCACGACGAACATCGTCCGCCGCATCCCCATCAGCCGCAGCAGCGTGCGCTCCTCGTAGAGCGCGTCCTCCACCGCCGAAGCCGCGGCCGCCCGGTCCGCCAGCCGCGCCCACAGGGCCAGAACGACGCTGGCCGCGTCGGTCGAGTGGATCGCGACGAGACTGCTCGCGACCTCCTCGGCCGACGCGGCCAGGGCACCGCCCGCCAGCCGGTGGCGCGCCCCGATCCGGGCGCGCCGCTCGGCGACAGAAAACGTTCGCATGCGCGAAGGAGCGCTAGCGAGTTCGCGCGACTGAACCTCGCCCTCTGGGCGAGCGTTCAGCGCTCACCCGGCGTCTTGATGGGGTACATGCTCACCGGCGTCTGCACGTCGAGCGCGGTCCGCAGGATGCGGTTCTGCTCGGCGGTGTGCGCGGCCGGGTAGCCCTCGCCCGGGCTCGCGCGCTCCGGGCGCCCGATGTACCCGAACGCGATGTGGTCCGGCAGCACCTGCAGCAGGCGCGGCGACATGTGGGCGCGGGCGCCCATGTTGCGCGGCTCCTCCTGCACCCACACGACCTCCCTGAGGTTCGGGTAGGTGTTGATGAGCTCCAGGACCTGCCCCTCCGGGAAGGGGTAGAGCAACTCGATGCGGCCGACGGCCACGCTCTCGTTGTCCTTGCGGTTGGGGTGCGAGACCAGGTCGTAGTAGATCTTGCCGGTGCACAGCACCAGGCGCGTGACCTTCTCGATCGGGACGCGCGGCTCGCCGAGGACCGGGAAGAACCGCGACTCGGCGAGGTGCTCGATCCGGTTCGTGGCCTGCGGCAGGCGCAGCAGCGACTTCGGCGTGAAGATCACCAGCGGGCGCTGCTTGGTGATCCGGGCCTGGCGGCGCAGCAGGTGGAAGTACTGCGCCGGCGTCGTGAGGTTGGCGACGCGGATGTTGCCCTCGGCCGCCAGCTGCAGGAAGCGCTCGATGCGGGCGGAGGAGTGCTCCGGGCCCGAGCCCTCGTAGCCGTGCGGGAGCAGCAGCGTCAGCCGCGACGTCTGGCCCCACTTGGCCAGGCCGGACACGATGAACTGGTCGATGATGACCTGCGCGCCGTTGGCGAAGTCGCCGAACTGCGCCTCCCAGAGCACCAGCGTCTCGGGCGCCTCGGCGGAGTAGCCGTACTCGAAGCCGAGGCAGGCGATCTCGCTCAGCGGGGAGTTGTGCAGCTCCAGCGGTGCGAGCGCGCCCGGCAGCGACTGGATCGGGCAGAACGTCTGCCCGGTCTTCGCGTCGTGCAGGACGAGGTGGCGCTGCGAGAACGTGCCGCGCTCGACGTCCTGGCCGGTCAGGCGGATCGGCGTGCCCTCGGTCAGCAGCGACGCGTACGCCAGCTGCTCCGCGTGGGCCCACGTGATCCCGCCGTCCGGGCCGATCGCCGCGCGGCGCGTGTCGAGCTGCTTGACGAGCTTGGGGTGGACGGTGAAGCCGTCGGGCGTCGTCAGGAGCTCCTCGTTCAGGGACTCCAGGCGATCCCTCGACACGGCCGTCGGCACGTCCGGCGACGGCGAGCGGTCGAGCTGGTACTCGCCGGTCTGCGCGGTCACGCCGCCCGACGCCTCGGCCGCCTTGATCTTGGCCTTCAGGTCGGCGTGCAGCGCGCTCAGGCGGTCCCAGACCTCCTGGCGGCCGGCCTCGACCTCGTCGTTGCTCACGACGTTGTCCTTGACCATGCGCTCCGCCCAGATCTCGGACGCGCGCTTGTGGCCCTTGATCTTGGCGTACATCTCGGGCTGCGTGTACGCGG
The DNA here is from genome assembly GCF_000424625.1 of Conexibacter woesei Iso977N. GTDB lineage: Bacteria > Actinomycetota > Thermoleophilia > Solirubrobacterales > Solirubrobacteraceae > Baekduia > Baekduia woesei_A. The sequence goes on along the minus strand of NZ_AUKG01000001.1, from coordinate 23,058 downwards.
GCTCGTCGGCCTCGTTGTGGCCGAAGCGGCGGTAGCCGATCAGGTCGATGACGACGTCGTGGCCGAACTCCTCGCGGTAGGCGAACGCGAGCCGGACCGCGTGGACGCAGGCCTGCACGTCGTCGGCGTTGACGTGGATGATCGGGACGTCGTAGCCCTTGGCGAGGTCCGACGCCCAGCGCGTGGAGCGCGCGTCCTCCGGGTCGGTGGTGAAGCCGACCTGGTTGTTGGTGACGAGGTGCAGCGTGCCGCCGACCTTGTAGCCGTCGAGCGCCTGCATGTTCAGCGCCTCCGCGACGACGCCCTGGCCCGGGAACGCCGCGTCGCCGTGCAGGACGATCGGCATCGCCGCGTCCGTGTCGCGGTGGGCGTGCGGGCCCTGGCGCGTGGTCTGCGCGGCGCGCGCGGCGCCGACGACGACCGGGGCGACGAACTCCAAGTGCGAGGGGTTGCTCTCCAAGTTCACCAACACGCTCTCGCCGTTGGGCAGCTGGTAGCTGCCCTGGGCGCCGTGGTGGTACTTGACGTCGCCGGTCCCGCCCTGCGGGATCGTCGTGACGGCCTCCAGCGTGGAGGCGCCCTCGAACTCGGCGAAGATCGTCTCGTACGGGCGACCCAGGTTATGGGCCAACACGTTCAGCCGGCCGCGGTGCGCCATGCCGACGACGACCTCACGCGCGCCGTGCGCGGCCGCGAGCTGGATCGCCTCGTCGATCATCGGGACCGTCATGTCGAGGCCCTCGATCGAGAACTGCTTCTGGCCGAGGTAGGCCTTGTGCATGAAGCGCTCGAACGCGTCGACCTCGATCAGGCGCGTCAACAGCGCCTTCTGCTCCTCGGTCGTCAGCGGCTTGCGGAACTCGCCGCCCTCGATCTTCTCGCGCAGCCAGGTGCGCTGGCGGTGGGAGGCGATGTGCTCGATCTCGTAGGCGATCGTCCCGCAGTAGGTCTCGCGCAGGTGCGGCAGCGCGTCGGCGAGCGTCGCGCCCGGGACGTGCATCCGCAGGATCCGCGCCGGGATCTGGGCCATCAGCTGCGGCGTCAGGCCGACGGTGTCCGGGTCGAGCGCCGGATCGCCCTCGGGCTCGGTGCCCAGCGGGTCGAGCTTGGCGGCGAGGTGGCCGTGCGTGCGGTGCGCCTTCAGCAGCGACGTCGCCGCCTGGACGGCCTGCAACAGCTCCTCGTCGATGACCGGCGCGCGGCGGTCGCCGGCGCGGGCCTCGCGCGCGGCGGCAGCGGCGGCAGCCGGCGCGGGCGGCGTCGGCGCCGGGCCGAGCTGCGCGCCCAGCGAGGCGAAGACGCCGTCGTAGAAGCCGTTCTCGCCCTGGAGGTAGGCCTCGACGACCTGCAGGAACCGGCCGGACTCCGCGCCCTGGATGACGCGGTGGTCGTAGGTCGAGGTCATGGTCATGACCTTCTCGGCGCCGATCATGTCGCCGATGTTCCCGAGGCCCACCGGGTAGGCGATCGAGCCGGTCGCGATGATCGTGCCGTTGCCCTTCATCAGGCGCGGGACGGACGCGATCGTGCCGATGCCGCCGGGGTTCGTCAGCTGGACGTTGGCGCCGACGAGGTCGTCGGCACCCAGCTTGTTCTCGCGCGCCTTGGCGATCAGCTCGTCGAAGGCGGCCTTGAAGCCGGCGAACGACAGGCGGCCCGCGTCCCGGATGACCGGGACCATCAGCGTGCGCGAGCCGTCCTTCTTCTGGACGTCGACGGCGATGCCGAGGTTGACGGCCTCGTCGTCGATGCGCGTCGGCCTGCCGTCGATCGTGTCGAAGTGGTGCGCCATCACCGGCATGTCCTGCTGGGCGGCCAGCGAGATCGCGTACGCGATCAGGTGCGTGAAGGAGACCTTCTGGCCGGCGTCCTTGAGCTGCTTGCGCCGGGCGTCCATCGCGGTGACGGTGATCGTCCGGAACGAGGTCGCGGTCGGGATCTCGCGCGACTCGTCCATGTAGCGGGCGAGCATCGCGGCGCCGCCCTTGAGGACGGTCTTCTTGCCGACGACCGAGGCCGGATCGAACGACAGGACGTCGTCCTTGGTGATGCGGCCCTGCGGGCCGGTGCCGGTGACCTGGCCGAGGTCGACGCCCTGGTCGGCCGCGACGCGCGCGGCGACGGGGGTGACCTTGGTGTCGGCGGGGACCGTCCCGGAAGGTGTAGGCGTTGCGGCAGCCGCGCCGTTGCCGGAGGCGGGAGCCGCGGCGGGCGCGCTCGCGCCGTTGCCGGAGCCGAGCTGCAGCCGCGCGATGACCTGGCCGACCGTGACGGTCGCGCCCTCCTCGGCGAGCAGCTCGGTGATCGTGCCCGCCGCCGGGGACGGGAGCTCCATGTCGACCTTGTCGGTCGAGATCTCCACGACCGTGTCGCCGTCGCCGACGACGTCGCCGACCTTGACCGCCCACTCCAAGATGGTGCCCTCGGTCACCGACTCGCCGCCCGCGGGCGTGACGATGTCGACGATCTCGCCGGGCGTGTCGTCGGCGGGCGCCGCTGCGGGCGCACCACTCCCGTTGCCGTTGGGAGACGCGGATCCCGCACTGCCGTCACCCGCCGCGATCTCCGCGAGGACGGCGCCCACCTGCACGGTGTCGCCCTCGGCGAAGTGGATCTTCACGATGGTGCCGCTGATGGGAGCGGGCACCTCCGCGTCGACCTTGTCGGTCGAGACCTCGACGAGCGTCTCGTCTGCCTCGATGGTGTCACCCTCCTGCTTGTGCCACTCCAGGATGGTGCCTTCCGTCACCGACTCCCCCATCGCGGGGAGGGTGACCTCGATAGCTGCGGCTTCGACGGCCATGTCTCTTTTCTTGACTCTAGCGCTGATTGCTGTTAGCGACGGTTAGGTCTCTGCGGCGTGATTCGCGGATGAACTCGTAGGAACCGACGAACGGTCCGACAGCACCTATTACGGCTACGGCGACCGCAAGTTGCAGTGGGATCACACGTGCCCGAAGTGCCTCGATGCACAACACGCACATGCAGATCCACCCGACACCGTGCGCAAGGCCGAACACGAACTCGAGCGTGTGGAGGCCGGGGATGATCCAGACGGTGAGCAGGATCAGGTAGACGGTCGAGTGCGCGAACGACAGGCGCTTGAGCACCTCGAACGACGGGGTGAGGCGGGTTGCCTTGGTCACTTACTGCAGGAGGCGCGCGACGGCGCGCAGCGGTTCGTCGGCCTCGGGCGGCCAGTCGTCGATCTCGGCCGGCCACCACGCGTACGCGTCGTGCTCGTGATCCGGGACCACCTCGGCACCCGGCGGGAGCCAGGCCTGCCCGATGAACATGATCATGTTGTGCGGCAGGCGCACGAGCGCCTCGCCCTGGACGCGCTCGGCGGCGACCGACCACTCCTCTTGAAGCTCACGGGTGAGCGTCGTGAAGGGTGACTCGCCCTCGTCGACCGCGCCGCCGGCGCCGAGCGCCCAGCGCCCGGCCCAGGAGGCGACCCACGCGGCTCGTCGGCCCGCGAGCCAGCGGCCGTCGGCGTCGCGGGTCACGCAGAGGGCGGAGATCGTCTCGGAGGCGTCGCCCTCGACCAGGCGCAGGGCCCAGCGGAGGCGCTGCAACTTGATGTGCAACGCGCCCTCGGGGGTGGCTTCGTACTCGACGAGGCGGGCGCCGATCCCGTCGTGGGCGGGCGAGCCGCGGTCGCGCAGCGAGGCGATCGCGGCGTCGGCGGCTTCGACCTTCCCGGCGTCGGGTTCGAAGGCCTCGTCCAGCCAGACCGCGTTGACCTGCTCGCCGGCCCAAGGGCCGCGAGCGAGCAGCGCGGGTGCCTGCGCTTGCGTCATCCAATCCGCAGGGTACGCTCCCGGCGTCTTGGAGCGCTCGCCCGCGGACGTGTATACGGAGTTCTGCCGCCGGCGGGAGCTGGCGTACCAGGTGGATCGCGCCGGTCGCGCGACGTTCCGGCCCCGGGTGGGGCTGGAGGAATGGCGGGTCTCGGCGGGGTTGGGCGTCGTCTACGCAACGACCGTTGCACGGCCGCGCGGAGGCGAGGCCTACAACTTGGTTCTGGTGGACCTGGACGAGGGGTTCCGGATGATGTCGCGCGTTCGCGGTGTCGCCCCGGAGGACGTCGTCGTGGGTGCGCGCGTGCGGGTGGCGTGGGAGGAGCCGAGCCCGGACGAGGCCGACGCTGCGCCGCTGCCCGTCTTCGAGGTGGTGGTCGCGTCGTGACCGGCGTGGCGATCGTCGGTGCCGCCGAGGCGCAGATGGGCGTCGCGCTGCCGGGGCTCTCGGCCGCCGACGTGATGGCCGAGGCGGCGCGCGCCGCGCTGGCCGACGCGGGGATCGCGATCGAGGAGGTCGACGGCGTGTTCGCCTCGGCCACGCAGATCCCGTGGGCGGCGACGACGCTCGCCGAGGACCTGGGCGTCCGGCCGCGCTTCACCGACTCCACCATGATCGGCGGCGCGTCGCCGATGGCGCACCTCAACCACGCGCGGGCGGCGATCGGCGCCGGGCAGTGCGAGGTCGCCGTGATCGCCTACGGGTCGACGCAGCGCTCGGTCGGGCGCGGGACCGCGTCGGTGCAGGAGCGCGACCCGTGGGAGGCGCCGTACGCGCCGCCGTTGCCTGTGGCCGCCTACGCGCTGGCGGCATCGCGGCACATGCATGAGTTCGGGACGACGCCGGAGCAGCTGGCGTGGGTCGCGGTCGCGGCGCGGCAGTGGGCGCAGCGGCGCGGCGCGCCGGCGTGGTCGACGGACGACCTCAGCGTTGATGATGTCCTTGCCTCGCCGCGCGTGTGCGATCCGTTCGGCGTGCGCGACTGCTGCCTGGTGACCGATGGCGGCGGCGCGTTGGTGGTGGTGAGCGCGGCGCGGGCTCGCGCGCTGCGCCGGCCGCCGGTGTTCCTGCTCGGCGCGGCGGAGGCGATGACGCACCGGCACGTCTCGGCGATGCCGGACCTGACGCGGACCGCGGCGGTGGAGTCGGGCGCGCGGGCGTTCGCCGAGGCGGGCCTGCGGCCGGCCGACGTCGAGAGCGCGCAGATCTACGACGCGTTCACGATCACGCCGATCCTGTTCTTGGAGGACTTGGGGTTCTGCGCGAAGGGCGACGGCGGCGCGTTCGTGGAGGGCGGCCGCGTGGCGCCGGGCGGGGACTTCCGGATGAACACGTCGGGCGGCGGGTTGTCCTACAACCACGCGGGGATGAACGGGCTGGCGCTGCTGGTCGAGGCGGTGCGCGAGGTCCGGGAGGAAGGCAAGGACATCGTGTTGGCCCACGGCAACGGCGGCGTCCTGTCCACGCAGGCGACGGTGCTGCTCGGGAGCGAGGACGCGCTGAGTGAGCGCCCGCGCAAGAAGGTCGCGCGGCTGCGCGAGCCGGCGGGCGCGACGATGGGCCGCCGGCGCCGCGCCGCCGGTGGCTCTAGGGTCGGGCGATGAGCGGTCACCGGCAGCGGGCGTGGTGGGGTTGGGGGTTCGAGGACGGCAAGATCGACCCGGTCGCGCTGGCGCCGCTGGTCCGCGACGTGCTCGGCTTCCCGCTCAGCGGCGACGTCGAGCAACCTGTAGCACTTGGTTCGGTGGTCCTGCCGGAGCCGCGCTTCCCGCGTCCGGACGGGATCGAGGGGTGGTCGACGGATCCGCGCGATCGCGTCGAGCACGCCTACGGGCGCTCGTTCCCGGACACGGTCCGGGCGTTCCGGGGCCGGATCGACCACGCGCCGGACGCCGTGGTGTTCGCGCGCGACGAGGACGCGATCGAGGCGACGCTGGAGTGGGCGGCGCGCGAGGACGTGGCGGTCGTGCCGTTCGGCGGCGGGACGAGCGTGGTCGGCGGCGTCGAGCCGCGGGTCCCGAGCGACCGGCTGGGCGTGGTGTCGCTCGACCTGTCGCGGATGGACCGTGTTCTCGAGGTGGATGACGTGTCGCGCGCGGCGCGGATCCAGGGCGGCGTCGCGGGGCCGTCGCTGGAGCGCCAGCTCGGTGAGCACGGGCTGACGATGCGCTTCTTCCCGCAGTCGTTCGAGCTGTCGACGCTCGGCGGCTGGATCGCGACGCGCGCGGGCGGGCACTTCGCGACGGTCTGGACTCATGTCGACGACCTCGTGGAGTCGGTCCGGGCGATCACGCCGAGCGGCGCGTGGGAGTCGCGGCGGCTGCCGGGCTCCGGCGCCGGGCCGTCGCCCGACCGCATGTTGTTGGGGTCGGAGGGCATCCTCGGCGTGATCACCGAGGCGTGGGTGCGCGTGCAGCCGCGGCCGCAGTTCCGGGCCGCGCGCGCGGTGCGCTTCAAGGACTTCATGAACGGTGGGAGCGCCGCGGTGCGGGAGCTGGCGCAGTCCGGGCTGAACCCGGCGAACTGCCGGCTGGTCGATGCGCTGGAGGCGCAGCAGACGGGCGCGGGCGACGGCACGCACGCGGTGCTGGTGCTGGGCTTCGAGTCGACGGCGGCCGAGGTGGACGCGCAGCTCGCCGCGGGGCTCGCGATCTGCCGGAAGCATGGGGGCGAGTGGGACCAGCCGAGCGGCTCCGGCTCCGGCGCGGTCGGGGCATGGCGCGAGGCGTTCATCGCGATGCCCTACCTCCGCGACGCGCTCCTGCAGCTCGGTGTCCTCTCCGACACGTTCGAGACCGCGATCACCTGGGACCGCTGGCCGGCGTTCCACGCGTCCGTCACCGGCGCGGTCCGCGAGGCGCTCGGCGAGCCCTGCCGCGTGACGTGCCGGATGACGCACGTCTACCCGGACGGCCCGGCGCCGTACTTCACGGTCCTGGCGCCGGCGCGGCGCGGCGACGAGCTGGCACAGTGGGAGGTCATGAAGCGCGCAGCGGGCGACGCGATCATCGAGGCCGGCGGGACGATCACGCATCACCATGCGGTCGGCCGCGACCACCGCGAGTGGTACGACGCGCAGCGCCCGGACCTGTTCGCGGCCGCGTTGAGAGCGGTCAAGTCCGCGGTCGACCCCGGCGGCGTGCTGAACCCCGGCGTGCTGGTGGACGCATGAGCCGCTTCGCGCGCGTCGCCGTCTACGCGGGCTCGACCGACGGCGCGCGGCCGGAGTACGCCGAGGCGTCGCGTGCGGCGATCACGGAGCTCGTCGGGCGCGGGTCCGGCGTCGTCTACGGCGGCGGCTCGAACGGCCTCATGGGCGTCCTGGCCGACACGGCGCTCGAGGCGGGCGGCGAGGTCATCGGCGTGATCCCGAAGTTCCTCGACGACCGCGAGGTCGCCCACAAGCGCGTCACCGACCTGCGCGTCGTCGACACCATGCACGAGCGCAAGATGCTGATGGCCGACCTCTCCGACGCGTTCCTGGTGCTGCCCGGCGGCATCGGCACGCTCGAGGAGGTCATCGAGATGTTGTCGTGGTCGCAGCTCGGCCTGCACCGCAAGCCGATCGCCCTGCTCGACGTCGACGGCTTCTACCAGCCCTTGGTGGCGCTCCTCGACCACATGACGACCGAGTCCTTCATCTCGGTCGACCACCGCAAGTTCCTCATCTCCGACCCCAACCCCATCACCCTGCTCGACACGATGGAGTCCTGGGAATCCCCCAAGACCACCCGCTGGCTGCAGGACGAGGACCAGACCTAGCTGCCGGCCTTGGTGCGCCGCCTCCGGTGGGCGCTCCAGACGATCACAACGGCCCACGCGCCCCAGTAGAGGTCGTTGCCGAGCGCGCTGTCGTTCGTCTGGCCGGCGATGACCGCCCAGGCGAGCACCGACCCCACGGTCCATGCCAGCCACTCGCGGAACCGGTGGAAGCGGCGTGGACGTCGGCGGGTGCCGCCTTCGAGATAGCGGGGAGGCGCCAAGACGGCGGCATCATGCCACGATGGCGGCATGTCGTCCATTGCCATCCTGGGGTCCGGCGCGGTTGGCGCGCTCATCGGTGCGGAGCTGCAGCGGGCCGGTGTGCAGACGGCGATCGTGACGACGGAGGCGTCGGTCGAGGCGATCGGGGAGCGCGGGATCGAGGTGCGGTCGCCGTCGTTTGGCGATCACGTCGAGATGGTGCCGGCGGTCACCGCGATGGAGACGCCGCCGGGTGCGCTCGTCGTTGCGGTGAAGGCGCCGCAGTTGGCCGCTGCTCTGGAGCGGATCGCGGGGGAGCCGGAGGTGGTTGTGCCTCTTCTTAATGGGGTTGATCACATGGATGTGCTGCGGCGGCGGTTCGCGAATGTGGTCGCCGGCAGTGTGCGGGTGCAGGCGCACCGTGAGGGGCGGACGGTGATCGTGCATCGGGCGCCGTTCCTGACGGTCACGGTGGCCGAGCCCGGAGCGCCCGCGCTGACCGATGTGCTCACGCAGGCCGGCATCGAGAACAGGGTCGGTGGCAGCGAGGCGGATGTGCTGTGGACCAAGTTGTCGCGGTTGGCCGGGATCGCGCTTGCTACGACCGCCGCGGACCGGCCGCTCGGTGAGGTGCGCGAGACCGCCGCCGCGGTTGCACGGGAAGTTGCGCAGGTCGCCAGGGCCGAGGGCGCCGACGTCGATCCGGACGCCGTGATCGCCGAGCAGGATGCGCTCCCGGACGCGGCGTCGTCGTCGCTGCGCGCGGATGTCGGTGCGGGGCGGAGCGACAACGAGCTGGACGCCATCGGCGGCGCCGTGCTGCGCGCCGCGGAGCGTCATGGGATCGACACGCCCACCGTCGCGAGGCTCGTCACCGACATCGGTAGCCTCTAGCCCCAGCGCATGTCCGACACGTCGAAGATCGCCAAGAACCTCAAGGCCTTCCAGATCGCGATCAACGCCCACGATCGCGAGAACCCCACGCACAACGCGTACGGGATCGGGCTGGCGCACTTCGACCTGGAGCGCCTCGGCTTCGACGAGGGCGAGGAGATCCTGCCGGGCATCACGATCCACGCCGACAGCGGCGTGACCGGCAACTTCCGCGTGCTCTGCGACGGCCAGCACGACGAGGACCTCGAGCGCGAAGCCGAGGAAGCCGATGTCGTCGAGGCTGTCGCCGCCGAGCGCCAGATCACCGTCGGGCCGGGCCGTTACGGCCAGCCGGACGAATGATCCGGCACAGGAACGCTCAAGTTCTCAGCTAATCGGGCCGACCCACGGAGCATGGGGTCGTCCAAGGGGGACGTGGAGCGCTTCTTCGAAGGCTCCCCAGACCTGCTCGCCATCGCGGATCGCCGCGGCTACTTCACGTGTCTGAACCCGGAGTGGGAAGCCGTCCTCGGCTGGTCCCGCGACGAGCTGATGGCCGAGCCGTTCCTGAACTTCGTCCATCCGGAGGATGTCGAGCGCACCTGCCAGGAGATCGCGCGCGCCACCGGCCCGGACCCGTGCACCACGCGCTACGAGAACCGCCTGCGCACCCGCGACGGCGTCTGGCGCTGGCTGCTGTGGTCCTCTCGCTGGGACGGCACCGAGTGGACCGCGGTCGCCAAGGACATCACGACGCGCAAGGAGCTCGAGCGCCACTCGCTCCACGACGCGCTCACCGGCGTCGCCAACCGCGCGCTGACCGTCGACCGCCTCGGCGCCGCGATCGCGCGCCTCGGCCGCAGCGCCGGCGCCGCCGTCGCGCTCCTGGTCGACGTCGACGACCTCACCACCATCAACGACACGCACGGCCACGTCGCGGGCGACCTCGTCCTGCGCGCGATCGCCGACCGCCTGAGCGAGCGCCTGCGCGCCGCCGACACCGTCGGCCGCTTCGGCGGCGACCGCTTCCTGGTGGTCGCCGAGGGCCTCGCGGACGGCGGCGCCCACGGCATCGAGGCCGTCATCGAGCGCGTCCACGGCGCGTTCAGCCGCCCCGTCCCGACGCGCGGCGGCCTGATCACCGTGACCGGCAGCGTCGGCGTCGCCGTCGCCCGCGAACCGGGCGTCGACGCCGAGGACCTGATCCGCGACGCCGACGTCGCGCTGCGCCGCGCGAAGACCCAGGGCCTCGGCCGCGCCGAGGTCTTCGACGCCGCGCTGGCCGAGGAGGTCCGCCGCCGCCTCGAGCTCGCCGCCCAGCTCCGCGGCGCGCTCCAGCGCGGCGAGCTGCGCGTCGTCTTCCAGCCGCTCGTCTCGATGGGCGCTGAGGGATCCTCAGAAGTCGTCGGTTGCGAAGCGCTCCTGCGCTGGGACCATCCGGACCGCGGCGAGCTCGCGCCCGGCGCGTTCCTGAGGATCGCCGAGGACGACGGCCTGATCGTCCCGATCGGCGCCTGGGTCCTGGAGGAGTCCTGCCGCCAGCTCGCGCAGTGGCGCGCGCAGGGCCGCGACCTCTGGGTCTCGGTCAACGTGTCTGCGCGCCAGCTCGGCCAGGCCGACTTCGTCGCGGTCGTCGAGCGCGCGCTGCGCGAGACCGGCGTCCCGCCCGGGTCGATCTGCCTCGAGGTCACCGAGACCGCGGTGCTGAGGCGGCCGGAGGTCGCCCGCCGCGCGCTCGAGGCCCTGCGCATCCTCGGCGTGCGGGTCGCGCTCGACGACTTCGGCCTCGGCTACTCGTCGCTCACGCACCTCAAGGCGCTGCCGGTCGACGTCGTCAAGGTCGACCGCTCGTTCGTCGCCGACCTCGTCGACTCCACCCAGGACCGCGCGGTCGTCGAGGCGGTCCTGACGCTCGCGCGCCGCATGGGCCTGACCGTGATCGCCGAGGGCGTCGAGACCGCCGGCCAGGACGAGCTGCTGCGCGAGATGGGCTGCCCGATGGTGCAGGGCTACCTCTACGGGCGGCCCGCACGGCCCGAGGACGCGCTCGCAGAGCCTGAGCGTTCGACGCTGCTGAGCGCCGACGTCGCCTAGGCGGCGTCGAGCGTCAGCCCGCGCCCGAGCGCGCGCCGGAACAGCTCGACCTCGCGCCCCGCGGCCCAGCGCGCGACCCGGACGTCGCCGGCCGCGTGCAGCGCCAGGTGGACCTCGTCGCCGCCGTTGACGTGCACGCCGACCTCCCTGACGAGCTGGTCGCGCGAGCGCTCCAGGTCCTCGGCCAACCGCAGGAACAATGCGCAGCGATCCAGGATCGCGTCGTCGCCCTTGCGCAGGAGCTTCTCGAAGCCGCCGGCGTTCGGCATCCCCTTGCGGTGGAAGCGCACGGCCTGGCCGATGATCGCGACCTCGCGCTGGGTGAAGCCGGGCAGCCCGGAGTTCAACACCAAGTACTTGGAGTGCTTGTGATGGTCGTCGTAGTCGACGCTCATCCCGATGTCGTGCAGGACGCACGCGCTCCACAGCAGCTCGCGCTCGCGCGCGTCGCCCGGGTGCAGCCCGGCGGCTGCGGTGTCGTCGAACAGGCCGATCGCCAGGCGCGCCACGTGCTCGGTGTGGGCCTGGTCCATGTGGTACTGCAGCGCGAGGTTCAGGACGCTCGACCGCCGGACGTCGTCGAACAGCGGCGGGTCGCCCTCGAGGTAGTTGTCGAAGAACACGCCCTCGCGCAGGCCGGCCTCGGTCGCCTCGATCGCCGGGAAGCCGCCGAGGTCCAGGACCGCCTCGACCACCGCGGCGCCGGCGAGGATCAGGTCGGCGCGCGAGTACTTGATGCCCGGCACCTTCGCGCGCTCGTCGGGCTCGACGGCGGCGAGCCGCTGGACCAGGTCGCTCAGCGCGTCGTGCTCGACGACGTAGCCCTGGACGCCGAACTCCGGGACGCCCTCGGCGCGCTGCACGGCGGCCGCCAGGTTGCGGACGGTCCCGCCGATCCCGACCAGCCGGTCGCCGGAGCGGGCGATCCAGTCGCTGGCCTCCAGCTCACGCGCGACGTGCTCGCGCAAGGCCTTCAACTGCCTCTTGGACGCCACGCCGTCGCCGAGGCCGAAGCGCTCGGTCATCCGGACCGCGCCCAGCGGCCACGAGCCCAGCTCGGCGGCGATCCGCGACTTGACGTGGACGAGCTGCATCGAGCCGCCGCCGAGGTCGAGGACGGCGCCGTCGGACAAGGTGGTGGAGTTGACCGCGGCGAGGTAGCCCATGCGGGCCTCCTCCTCCTTGGACAGCACCCGGACCGGGAGCGCGGCGCGGGTCAGGAAGTCCTCCGCGTTGGTCGCGTCGCGGATCGCGGAGGTCGCGACTGCGTCGATGTCGTCGATCCCGACCGCCTCGCAGAAGTGCGCGAAGACCTCGGCGGTGGCGAGGCCGCGGGCGATCCCGTCCTCGGAGAGCTTGCCTGTCTCCGCGAGCCCGGCGCCGATCCGGACGGGCTCGTGGATCTCGTCGGTCCGGCGCCACCAGCCGTCGGCGGCGGTGAACACGACGAGGCGGAACGAGTTGGACCCCAGGTCGCAGACGGCGATGCGGCGTTCGGCGGCCATCGGCCCGGAGAGTACCCGGGCCGGTCCTGACGAACCGGCCCGGGGCACTCTGGGGGTTGGGGAGGGAGGGGCTACTCAGGCACTTCAGGCGCCGGCGCGATCGACCGCCAGCGCAGGGCGCCGGCGCAGGGCCAGGCCGCTGAGGGCGCTGACCAGTCCGAGGGCGGCGACGCCGGTCACCACTCCGACAGCCGTGTGCGAGTCGTGCAGGAACTGCGAGCCGCTGCCGGGCTCGACGTCGCCGATGACGGCGGAGACGATCGCGAGCGTGATCGCGCCGCCGACCTGGAACGACGTGTTGATCAGGCCGGACGCGAGCCCCTGCTCGTGGTCGGCGACGCCGGTCGTCCCCTGCATGTTGAAGCTGGGGAAGCCGAGCGCGAAGCCGATCCCGATCAGGATCATCGTCGGCAGGATCATCGTGATGTACGTGGGGTCGAGGTCCACGCGCAGGAACAGCGCGTAGCCGGCAGCGAAGCTGATGAACGCGATCGCCATCAGCGGCGCGGTGCCGAACCGGTTGACGAGCGGGCCGACGCGGGTCGAGCCGAACGCGACGAGCAGGCCGGCGGGCAGGAACGCCAGCGCGGTCTCCAGCGCGCTCCAGCCGAGGACCGACTGGAAGTACAGGGTCCCGACGAACTGGAAGCCGAAGTACGAGCCGGCCGTCGCCATCGCGCCGAGGTTGGCCCGCACGATGTGGCCCTGCCTGAGGATGCCGAGGCGCACGAGCGGGTGCTTGGTGCGCCGCTCGATCGCGATGAACGCGGTGAGCAGGGCGATGGCGAGCACGAAGGAGATCAGCGTGGTCGCCGAGGTCCAGCCGACGTCCGGCGCGCGGACGACGGTCCGGACGAACAGCAGCATGCCGGTGGTCAGCGTGACCGCGCCGGGGATGTCGAAGCCCGGGCGCGGGCCCTCGGACGGCGCGTCCTTCTGCAGCAGCCGCGGCGCGGCGGCGAGGATGAACAGCGCGAACGGGACGGGGAGCAGGAACGTGAAGCGCCAGCCGGCCTCGGTGAGCAGGCCGCCGAGGATCAGCCCGGAGCTGAAGCCGGACGCGCCGAACGCGGTGTAGACCGAGAGCGCCTTGTTGCGGACGGGGCCCTCGGCGAACGTGGTCGTGATGTAGCTGAGGCCGGCGGGCGCGGTGAACGCGGCCGATGCGCCCTTCAGGAAGCGCGTGGCGATCAGCAGGTTGGGGTCGGAGACGAGCCCGCCGACGGCGGACGCGAGCGTGAAGACCGTCATGCCCGCGATCAGGACGCGGCGGCGGCCGAGGAGGTCGGCGGCGCGGCCGCCGAGCAGCAGCAGGCCGCCGTAGCCGAGCACGTAGCCGGAGACGACCCACTGCAGCTGGGCGGTGGTCAGGCCGAGGTCGGCGCGGATCGACGGGAGCGCGACGCCGACCATCGAGACGTCGAGCCCGTCGAGGAAGAGCACGCCGCAGAGGAGCATCAGGGCGGCCCAGGTGCGGGCGTTCCAGTTGGTCTCTGTGACGTGCCGGGTGGCGGAGGGGAGAGGGGCCATGTGGGACAATATACATGCACGTGCAACGAATGCTTGTGCAAAGGATGTGAACGCAAATGTTGTTCGGGTCTTGGTATAATCGTGCGCATGTCAACGGATGCTGACTCCGCTTCGCTCGTAGAGCAGTGGCGCGGGGTGGCCGTCTGCCACGCCAAGGTCTCCGGCGCACTCGACAAGGCGCTGGAGCGTGAGCACGGCATCGGCCTGAGCGAGTTCGAGGTCCTGGAGCGCCTGGCGACCACCGAGGGTGGCGACGGACGGCGCATGCAGGATCTGGCCGAGGCGGTCTGCCTGTCGCAGTCCGCGCTGTCCCGGCTGATCGGGCGGTTGGAGACCGCAGGGCTGGTCCAGCGCGCGATGTGCGCCAACGACCGCCGCGGGATCTACGCGCACATCACGCCGGAGGGTCGCGCGGCGTGGGAGAAGGCGGCGCCGACGCACCGCGCGGTGCTGGCCGAGCAGTTGCCGGCCAACGCGCCGGGCGCGGCTGCGGCCGCTGCTGCGCCCGCGGCGACCTAGGCGCTGTAGGCCGCGCTCAGCGCAGCGGTGAGCGCGCGCAGGCGGCGGCCGCCGTTCGGCTCGCCGGGCCGCAGGCGCGCGCTGACGCGCTGGCGGTGGGCGCCGGAGTGGGCGGCGAGCTCGCGGGTCGCTTCGAGCCGGCGCTGGGCGCGCAGCGCGTTCGCGTGCGGCGCGCACTCGGCGAGCAGGCGCGTGAGGCGGTCCTGGGCCTGGGGGTCGAGGCCTGCGCGGGCGGCGCGGTCGCGGTCGAGCGCGGCTGCGGTTGTGGCTGCGGCTTCGTGGCGGTGGCCGCGGCGGCGCGTCGCCTCCATGCGCGTGAGGCTCTGGACGAGCGCGGCGAGCGCGCCCGCGTCGGCCACGCGCGTCTGGGCGTCGCAGACCGTGACGGTCAGGCGGTCCGGCGCGAGTTGTAGGTCTTGCTCGGGGTCCTGGGTCCGGACGGTCGCCCGCCCGGTCTCGGCGCCGTCGCGGAACGGCGCGTTGGCGGCGAGCGCGAGCAGCAGCGGGAGGTGTGCGCGGAGGCGCTCGTGGGCGAGCTCGGCGCGGTGGGCGTCGGCGATCGCGACGTCGACCTGGAGGCCGAACGTGACGTGGTGCTCGGGGTGGGCCCCGGCCGCGGCGACGCGCAGGCCGTCGCGCCCGACCGCCGCCGTGAGGCGGCCGCGCAGCGCGGCGAGCTCGGCGACCGCGGCGTCGGCGGTCGGCTGGAAGCCGGTCCGGACGACGAGCGCCGCACCGTCGGAGCGTGTGGTCACGCAGCGCCGCAGGCTCGGCGGGAGCACGAGCGCTTCGAGGTCGTCGACCAGACCCCAGCGCGTGGGCTCGACGACCATGACCTCCTCACGAACCGCGACCGCGTAGGGCGCCACACCGGTCGGCGCGGCGGCGGTCCTGGTTCGGGGGCGGAAGGCGAGCACACCATGATGGTCGCCGTCCGGCGGCCCCGCGCCCTCGGTCGCGCGGTCCGAACTTGGTTCGCCCGCCGGGCCAGGCGGGCGATCATCGTTGCGCTTCGCGTGGCAACCTGCGCGGCGTGTACGAGGCGGTGCTGTTCGACGTCGCGGGAACGCTCGCGGTCCCGGAGGAGCGCGAGGCGTGGGTGCGCGCCGCCGCGTTGACGGCCGGTGCGTCGGTCGGCGACCCGTCGTCGCTCGCCACGGAGCTCGAGCGCGTGGGCCGGCCGGGCGGGCCCTATCCCGGCGTGGTGCCTCCGGCCCTCGCCGAGACCTACAACAACCGCGACGCCTCGCCCGAGCTGCACCGCGCGGCCTACGAGGGACTGCTCGCGACGGTCGCCGAGGCGCCGCTCGCGGCCGCGCTGTACGAGCGGATCCTGTCGCCGGACGGGTGGAGCGCCTACCCGGACGCGCTGCCGACGTTGCAGGCGTTGAAGGCGCGCGGCGTGGCGACGGCGGCGGTGTCGAACGTCGGCTTCGACCTGCGGCCGGTGCTGGAGGGCCTGGGGCTGTTGTCGTTCTTGGACGCGGTCGTGCTGTCCTACGAGATCGGCGTGGTCAAGCCGGACCCCGACGTGTTCCACATGGCCTGCGACGCGCTCGGCGTCGAGCCCGAGCAGACGCTGATGGTCGGCGATCACCCCGAGGCCGACGGCGGTGCCGCCGACGCGGGCCTGGGCGTCCTGATCCTGCCGATGAGCGAACCGGGCGTACCGCACGGCCTGGGCGCGGTCCTCGACATGGTGTAGGAGTTGCGGATGGACATCCGCACCGTCGACTACCACACGGCCGGCGAGCCGTTCCGGATCGTGCTCGACGGCGTCCCGCCGATCCCGGGCGCGACGGTGCGCGAGCGGCGCGAAGCGGCGGCGGCGAGCGCCGAGATCGACGCCGTCCGGAAGCTGTTGTGCCACGAACCTCGCGGCCACGCCGACATGTACGGCTGCTTCCTCGTCGAGCCCGACGACGACGGCGCCGCCTTCGGCGTCCTCTTCTGGCACAAGGACGGCTACTCCACCGCCTGCGGTCACGGCACCATCGCCCTCGGCCGCTGGGCCGTGGAGTCCGGGCGCGCCAAGGGCCCGGAGGTCGTCATCGACGTCCCCTCCGGGCGGGTCGTGGCGCGGGTCGACGACGAAGGGGTCGCCTTCGGCAACGTCCCGGCGCGAGTCGTCGGGCGGGCTGTGCGGGCGGGCAACGTCGAGGTCGACCTGGCATGGGGCGGGGCGCTGTACGCGTTCGTCCCCGCCGAGCGGTTCGGCCTGAGGGTGATCCCGGACGACCTCCCGGCACTGATCGACGCCGGCCGCGCGGTCAAGGCGGCGCTGGCCGACAGCGAGGCGGTCCGCCATCCGACCGACGACCGCCTCGACGGCCTCTACGGAACCGTGTTGTATGAGAACGACGGCGACGGCGAGCGCAACGTCACGGTCTTCGCCGACGGCGAGGTCGACCGCTCCCCCTGCGGCAGCGCCACGTCCGCCCGGACCGCGCTGCGCGCCGCCGACGGCGCGACCGACGCGTGGACCAACACCTCCATCATCGGCACGATCTTCCAGGCCGCCCTCCTCGGCGAGACCCCCGAAGGTCTCCTCACCGAGGTCCGCGGCAACGCCTACAAGACGGGCGAGCACCACTTCACGCTCGACCCACGCGACCCCCTCGGGACCGGCTTCGTCCTGCGCTAGCCGGCGCTAGTTCATGAACCAGTCGCGGATCTTGGCCTTGAGGTCGTCGACCGCCGCGCCGCCGCTCGCGACACCGCCACCTCCGGCCCCGCCGCCCGCGCCCTCCAGGTCCAGGACCGCGTGACCGGACTGCGTCAGCGTCCAGGCGCCATCGACGGGCTGCACCAGCCCGGCGGTCGCGAGGTTGCGGACCGCCGCCGCATGCTCCTCGCTGGCGTTCCCCGCTGCGATCGCGCGCAACGCGCTCTTGTGCGCCCCGTCCAACACGGCGCGAAGCATGCCACGCATCCCCGCCAATCGGCTCTTGCATCGCCACGTTCGCCCCCGTACGGTCGGCCTCTGATGACCTGGACCGAAGAAGCGATCGCCGTCTTCATCCTCGCCCTGACGGTCCTGGCGATCGTCGTCGCCTCCGCCGCCGGCGTCGGCGCCTAGCCCGCTTCGATCAGCTCGACGCGGTATCCGTCCGGGTCCACGACGAAGCAGATCAGCGACGAGCCGACCTTGTAGGGCGGCTTCTGGGGCTCGATGCCGGACCTGGACAGCTCGCCGAGCGTGTCGTCGAGCGTGGGGACGGTCACGGCGATGTGGTTGTAGCCGGTGCCGAGGTCGTAGGACTCGACGCCGGGGTTCCAGGTCAGCTCCAGGCGGTCGCCGTCGCCGGGGAGGCCCATGAAGACGTTGATCGCCTTGTCGGGCAGCTCGAAGCGGCGACGCTCCTCGAAGCCGAGGGCCGTGTAGAACGCCACGGACCGGTCGATGTCGCCGATCCGGTAACAGGTGTGGATGAGCTCGGGCATGACCCTGTCAACCTACAGCCATGATCCTCGAGCGCTCGATGCACCCGGACTTCCTGTCCAACACGTTCCTGGTCGCGGCCGAGCCGGGCGGCGAGGCCTTCTTCGTGGACGCCGGCGGCCCGATGGACCCGCTGTTCGCCAAGGCTGAGGAGCTGGATCTCACCCCGACGCACGTCCTCCTGACCCACCACCACTTCGACCACGTCTCCGAGGTCCCGAAGATCCTGGAGCGCTGGCCCGACGCGCAGGTGCTGATCCACCCGCTCGAGAAGGACCTCGTCGACACCGCCACCGGGACCATGGACGCGGGCGAGACGGTCCGCGCGGGCGGACTCGACGTGCAGACCATCCACATCCCGGGGCATACCGCAGGCATGCTCGGCCTCCTCGTCGACGGCAACGTCTTCACCGGCGACACGTTGTTCAAGAACTCGGTCGGCGGCGTGCGCGCGCCCGGCTCGACCTCCTACGCCGACCTCAAGTCCTCCGTGATGGACACGCTGATGGCGCTGCCGCCCGAGACGGTCATCCAGCCCGGCCACACCGACTCCACGACGGTGGCCGAGGAGTTCGAGAACAACAAGTTCATCCGCCTCTGGCGCGGCCTGGACCCCGAGGGCGACGAGCAGGTCAAGGCCCTCGGCGAGCCCGCCACCCTGATCCTCCTCGGCGACGACTACGACGGCGGTCACAAGGCCTGGGTCCGCTGGCCCGACGGGCGCGACGACATCGTCCCCGGCTCCAGGATCGAGCGGTAGCCCGTGGCCCCGTCCGGACAGGACCACTAGCCCGTGGCCCGCGACGATCGCATCCCGACCTCGCGGTGGGCGCGCGCCGCGAAGGTCGGCCGCCTCGCCGCGACGCAGGGCGCCAAGCAGGCCGGCACCCGCGTGGTCAACCTGACCCGCGACGAGCAGGCCGCCAACGACGCGATGGCGCGGCGCCAGATCGAGACCGCCAAGCAGATCGTCGCCGCGCTCGGGACCATGAAGGGCGCGGCGATGAAGCTCGGCCAGGTCATGTCGTTCCTGGACGTCGGCCTCGTCCCGGAGGAGTTCCGCGAGGAGTTCCAGGCCGAGCTGGCCAAGCTGCGCGACGCCGCGCCGAAGGTCTCGTTCAAGGACATGAAGAAGGTCCTGGAGGAGGAGTACGGCGAGCGCCTCGACGACGTCTTCGAGTCCTTCGACCCCGCCCCGATCGCCGCTGCCTCGATCGGCCAGGTCTACCGCGCGCGCTACGAGGGCAAGGACGTCGCGGTCAAGGTCCAGTACCCGGGCGTCGCCCGCGCGGTCCGGTCCGACCTGCAGAACCTCGGGATCATCCTGCGGCTGATGAAGTCCGTCGCGCCCGGCCTGGACCCGCAGGAGCTCGGCGCCGAGATCCGCGGGCGCATCGAGGAGGAGCTCGACTACGAGCTGGAGGCCCAGAACCAGCGCACGCTCGCGCGGATCTACAAGGGCCACCCGTTCGTCGTGATCCCCGACGTGTACACGTCGCTCAGCCACGAGCGCGTGATCGTCTCCGAGTTCGTCACCGGTCGGAGGTTCGACGAGTTCAAGTCCTGTCCGGAGCCCGAGCGCGACCGCCTCGGCGAGATCATCTTCCGGTTCTACTTCGGCTCGATGTACCGCCACCACCAGTTCTCCGGCGACCCGCACCCCGGCAACTGCCTGCTGATGGACGACGGCAAGATGGCGTTCCTGGACTTCGGGCTGTTCAAGCGCATCTCCGACGAGGTCGCCGAGTACGAGCTGCAGACCCAGCGGCTCGGGATCGAGGGCCGCGGCGAGGAGCTGATCGAGCACCTGCACGAGGGCGGCTGGCTGGGCGAGCCGAAGTACTACGACCCGGATTCGATCCTCGATCAGTTCCACGATCTGACCGGTTGGTACACGCTCGACGCCGAGATGACGCTGACCCCGGACATCGCGACCGACGTGATGATCCAGATGAGCGACCCGCGCTCGCGCTGGTGGGGCAAGATGCGCCACGAGACGCTGCCGCCCGAGCACCTCTTCGGCCGCCGGCTGGAGATGCTGACGCTCGCGGTGATCTCGCAGCTGCGCGCGAGCGCGAACTGGAACCGGATCGCGCGCGAGTGGGTCTACGGCGACGAGCCCGTCACGGAGCTCGGGCGCCAGGAGGCCGAGTTCCTCGCCGCGCGGTGAGGCGCTGCGCGCGGCCGCGCGCGTCCTGTTCCTGATGGCGTTGGTCGTCGGCGCGTTCGCGCTGGTGGCGTCGACCGGCAAGTTGTCGTCCTCGCGCGTGCGCGACTGGATGGACGGCTACGGCGTGCTCGGGCCGCTGGTGTTCATCGTGGTCTCCGCCTCCCTGACCACCGCGCTGTTCCCGGGCCCGCTGCTGGCGGGCGCGTCGGGTTTGCTGTTCGGGACCTGGCTCGGGACGCCGGTCAGCATCGCGTCCGCCACGCTCGGCGCGACGCTGGCGTTCCTGATCGCCCGCTTCGTCGCCCACGACGCGGTCGAGACGCTGCAGGGCCGGCGGCTCGCCGCGCTGCGCGCGTTCGTCGGGCGCCGGGGGTTCCTGAGCGTGTTGTACGCCCGGATCGTCCCGGGCGTCCCGTACTCGCTGGTCAACTACGCGGCCGGGCTGTCGCCGGTCCCGCTCCGGACCTTCGCGGCGGCAACCGCTCTCGGTTGCGCCCCGCGCGCGTTCGCCTACACCGCGCTCGGCGGGTCGCTCGACGACCTCGGCTCGCCCGACGCGATCGCGGCCTACGTCATCCTGGTGGTGATGGCGGTCGGCGGCGCGGTCTTCGCGCGCCGCGACCTCCGGGCCGCGCGGCTCGCTAGAGCGTCTGGATCTGGAACATCGACGTCGTCCCCGGCCGCCCCGACGGCAGGCCGGCCGTGACGCCGACGCGCATCCCGGGGCGGCACCAGCCCAGCTCGACCACGCGCTGGCATGCGTCGTGGATGAGCTCCTCGGTGATCTCGGCGCGCTTCATCGACGCGGCGCGCACGCCCCACATCAGCATGCAGCGCCGGACGGTCTCGCGCCCCGGCGACAGCGCGTAGATCGGGACGTTCGGCCGGTGGGCCGAGATCAGGCGGGCGGAGCGACCGGACAGCGTCGGGATGACCAGCGCGTCGAGGCCCAGCTCGCTCGCCGCGCGGCACGCCGCGTGGGCGACGGTGTAGGCGGGGTCGCGCGTGTCGCGCTGGACGCGCGTCTCCAGCCAGCGCTGGTAGGGCGCATGGCGCTCGGTGTGGACGGCGATCGCGTTCATCATCGCGATCGCGCCGACCGGGTGGGCGCCGACCGCCGACTCCTGGCTCAACATGATGGCGTCGGTCCCGTCGAGGATCGCGTTGGCGACGTCGGCGACCTCCGCGCGCGTCGGGCGCGACGACGTGACCATCGAGTCGAGCATCTGCGTCGCGGTGATCACCGGGCGCGCGTGCGCGCCCGCGAGCGCGATCAGGTTCTTCTGGACGATCGGGACCTCTTCGATCGGCAGCTCGATCCCGAGGTCGCCGCGCGCGACCATGATGCAGTCGGCGACGCGCACGATCTCCTCCGCGTTGTCGACCGCCTGGGGCTTCTCGATCTTCGCGATCAGCGGGACGCGCGTGTGCTCGCGGACGAACAGCACGTCCTCGGGGCGGCGGACGAAGCTCAAGGCCACCATGTCGACGCCGATCGCGATGCCGGCCTGCAGGTGGGCGAGGTCCTCTTCCGGAACGCTGGGCAGCTCGTCCGCGGGGCCGGGGATGTTGAGGCCCTGGCGCGAGGCGACGGTGCCGCCGACCTCGACCTCGGCCTCGACCTCGTTGTCCTGCTCGCGCACGGTCGTCGCGCGGAGGCGGACCGAGCCGTCGGCGAGGTACAGCACCTCGCCGGGGTCGATCGCGCGGGCCAGGCCCTCCCAGGAGATCGTCATCCGGCGCGCGTCGCCGGCGCGGCCGTCGTCGATCCCGCACTCGAAGACGACCTTGTCGCCGACCTTCAGCTCGACGGTGCCTTCGACGAGCGGGCCGATCCGGAGCTTGGGGCCCGGCAGGTCCTGCAGCAGCGCGACCGGGCGCCCGGCGCGGCCGGCGGCGTCGCGGACGAGCTGCGCGGTCTCGGCATGCTGCTCGTGCGAGCCGTGCGAGAAGTTCAGGCGCGCCACGTCCATGCCCGCCTCGATCATCCGGACGAGCGTCTCGGGGTTGGCGGACGCGGGCCCGATGGTGGCGACGATCTTCGTGCGGCGGGTCATCGGGATGTCACGGTACTGCGCTCGCGCAGGAAGCCTGCACACCTCGCGTGAACGCTGACCTGATCGGGCGGGCGGGCGGCGGCGTACGCGGGTCTGCGTATCGGGGTTGGTGCGGGGGTGACCGCGCTGCCATAGGGTCGCGCGATGCTCCCGCGCATCCTCGCCTCCGTGGTCGTCCTCGCCGCCGTCGGGGCGGCCCCGGCCACGTCGCTCGCCGCCAAGAACCCCGAGACCGACAGGAGCCTCGGGCCGGCGGCCGGCGCCGGCCACTACCTGCCGGGGCAGAGCAACACCTACAAGTGGCACGGGTGCGCGAGGTCCGACGTGGGGTGGTACCCGGTGTCGCTGCTGAGCGGCCAGCAGACCACGACGCCGAGCACCCACAGGTACGTGACGTTCACGGTCAACCAGGGCCGGTTCCCGTACTTCAGCTGGAAGGCCAAGGCGGGGTACTCGATCTGCGGCGCGGAGGCCTTCGCGACGTTGTCCGGCCCGACGACCAAGGGCACCGAGCTGCTCGCGTGGGCGTCCTACAGGTCGCTCGCGACGTCCGGCTCGACGGCGGTCGACGGCAGGGAGACCGTGAGGGTCCACATGCCCGCCAGGCTCGACGTCGAGGACCAGCCCGACCTGAGGGTCTTCGAGGGCCAGACCGTCGGCATGTCGTCGTTCCAGGCGATCGCGGTCTACGTCAAGAAGAAGGGGTAGAGCGGGCGCGGCGTCTGCCAGGATGCCGCGCATGGAACACGTGCTCGGCATCGGCGGCCTCTTCCTCCGCGCGCAGGATCCGGACGCGTTGAGCGCTTGGTACCGCGACGCGCTCGGGCTCGACGGCGGCGAGCATGGCATGTGGGAGCAGGAGCTGGGGCCGACGGTCATCGCGACGTTCCCGGCCGACAGCGACTACTTCGCCTCCCGCGAGCAGAAGATCATGTTGAACTTCCGCGTCCGCGACCTCGACGCGATGCTCACCCAGCTCCGCGCCGCGGGCGCCGACGTGGCCGACGACGTCCAGGACATGGACGGCGTCGGCCGCTTCGGCTGGGTCACCGATCCGGAGGGCAACCGGATCGAGCTGTGGCAGCCCGCGTAGCCCGTCAG